>CAKUKU010000010.1 GCA_934663775.1 uncultured Ellagibacter sp.
CGCCATGCCGGCGGGGGCCCCGCACGCGTTCCTATCCGTTTCCTCAGTATCCGGTTTTCAAGGTTCCCGGGGGCCTTTCGGCTCCCGTCGGCCGCTTCCTTCCGTCCGCGGCGCAAGGAGATATATTACGCGTCCCCGCATTCGGTGTCAAGAACTTTTTTCAAAAAGTTTTGAACTTGTGCGGAACACGCTTTCTTCTGCCAAGGATTGAAATCTTTGATAGAAGAAGCCCACGCTCTCCTCGAACGCGGGTTTCTTAGTATAGCTATTTGGTTTTACGGACGCAAGACTTTTTTACACGAGCTTGATGAATTTACGTTTGCCCACTTGGAGCACGCAATCCTTCAACTTCTCGGGCTCAACGTTGTATGCCTTAGGTTCAACCGCGTCACCGTTGAGTTTCACACCACCGCCATCGATGAGACGACGCGCTTCCCCGACGCTCTGCGCCAGGCCGGCATCGTGGATAATCTTCGCGAGATATACGAGCCCCTCGTCGTTAGGCGTGAGATCGGGCGAGAACTCGGCGATGTCGTCGGGGACGTCATGCTTCTTGAACACGAGGTCGAACTGTTCCTCGGCAGCATGGGCCTGCTCCTCGTCGTAGTAAGCGGCGACGATGTTGCGGGCAAGAGCGCGCTTTACCTTATTAGGATGGAGCTCGTCGTTAGCCAAGCCCTTCTCGATTGCGTCGATTTCCGCGACGGATTCCGTCGATGCCAGGCGATAGTACTTCACCATGAGTTCATCGGGGATGGACATGACCTTGCCGAACATGTCTGCCGGCTCGTCGGTGAGGCCGATGTAGTTGCCGTAGCTCTTCGACATCTTCTTCACGCCGTCGGTGCCCTCGAGCAGCGGAAGCGTCAGGCATACCTGCGGCTCCATACCGAGCTTCTCCATAAGCTCGCGGCCAGCAAGCAGATTAAAGAGCTGGTCGGTGCCGCCAAGCTCGACGTCGGCCTTGATGACGACCGAGTCGTACGCCTGCATGACCGGGTACATGAACTCGTGGAGGCTGATAGGCAGGTTCGAGGTATAACGATTATGGAAGTCATCGCGCTCGAGAATGCGGGCAACCGTGAACTGCGCCATGAGCTTCAAGAGCTCTTCCATGTTGAGCGACAAGATCCACTCGGAGTTGTAGCGAAGCGTCGTCTTTTCCGGGTCGAGGATTTTGAACGCCTGGTTGACGTAGGTCTCCGCGTTCACCTTGATCTGCTCGCGCGTGAGCTGCGGGCGCGTGGTGTTGCGGCCGGACGGATCGCCGATGAGCGCCGTGCCGTCGCCGATGATGAGCGTGACCTCGTGACCAAGGTCCTGGAACTGGCGCAGCTTGCGCAGCGGAACGGCATGGCCGATGTGGATGTCGGGGGCCGTCGGGTCGACGCCGAGCTTGATGTTGAGCGGCTTGCCGCGCTTGAGCTTTTCGAGCAGCGCGCTTTCCGGCACGATTTGAGCCGCGCCGGAGGAGATGATGTGAAGTTGTTCTTCAGGTGTGAGCATCGAGATGTCCTTCTTAACCAACGAGTGTTGCGCATGCGATTTTACCACACGGACCGCATACGCCTTGAATCCTACTGAACGCCGCGGAACAAATGGCCGGTGGTCGCGCTCGCGATTTTGGCAAGGGGGTTGCCGTCCGACTGCGCGTTGCGCAGCGCCCGAATCGCGCGCCCCACGGCCTGCGCCGCCTGCTCGCCGTTCATGAGCGTTGTGTCGACCATAAACGACGTGACGCCCGCGGCCATAAGATCGGGCAGCGAGGGCGCAAGGTCGAGGTCCACGCTGTTGTAAAGATGACTGCGGCCGAGCGCGTCGGTGACGACGGGGAACTCGTAGCCCTTGCGGTCCTTCAGATAGTGCGGGCTGCGACGGCGGCGACAGTTCGCGCAATCCTCGTTGCAGGGGCCCTGACTCATGAGCAGGCAATGCTCTGTGATCATGAGCTCCTGCGCACCAGAGATGAAAATGCCCAGTTCAACGGGTGTGTCGCGAGAAAGACTGCGAATCTGGTCGAGCGAGAGCTCGGGCGAGAGCCACACGCGAGTGGCGCCTTTGCGAACGACCTCGTCGAGCGCAAGCCTGTTGGTGACGGGCAGGTGCGGGCCGACTTCAAAGGGAACGCCCATGTCGGCTGCCATCTGCATGGCACCGAGGCTTTCCACGAAGACCGGACGGCCCGACTTCACGTATTGCCACGGATCGAAGTCGAGCTTCGCCTCGCGCGAGAGGCCGACTTCGTCGTGATCGACTGTGGGCATGGCGAGCATGCACTGCTTGGGATAGCCCGCCTGCTCGACCGTGGCACTGAGCTGACCCGCGACGGCGGCTTCGCCGCGCCCGTAGTTCAATGCCGGCACGTAGATGAGATGTGCACCCGTGCGCTTGGCCGCCCGCGCACACACGGGGTTTGTCGCCCATGCTCCGATGCGCGCGCCGCTCGGACGCGCGGCGGGAAGCTCCTCGCGCTCCTCGGTGCGGGGAAGGCGGCGGGCATGATAGGCGGCGAGCGCGTTTTCCGTCAGATTGTCGAGCGCCTCTGCGCGAACGTGATGCAGCTGCGAGAAGCCGATGCCTGCACCCTCGTCGAGCTCGACGTCGAGATGCGCGAGCACATACGGAGTCGAGCCCAAGCGGTCGATATGCGCGCGGACGTCCTGCTCGGTGACCGCCTTCGTGCGCGCAGGTTCGACCTCAGGCCCACATGCCGTACCGCTGACCTGGGAAAAATCGCCACGAGACGAGTCGGCGAACGAGAAGAAGACCTCGAGCGGCTCGCCAATGCGCATGCGGACAGAGCCCGTCACCTCCACGCGCGGCTCGAGCGGCTCGTCGGCGAAGGCGTCCTGCGCGCTGCGGACGCGGAAGACGCGGTCGCCCGCGCGCACGCCCCGCACCCGCGCGTCGAGCGCAACCTTCGCGCGCCCCTTCTTGTCGAAGTCGAGATCGCCCACCGTCTGCGCGGCATGGCCCTTCCCCGTCCAGAACTCGAGGACGTCGCCTGGATAGAGATCCCGCTCGGCGGATACGACAGCGACGCCGCCGCGCACCTCGGCCACGCGGCCGATAAAGGCGCCGCGATTGTTCGGACGCTGATAGCTCATAATGTCGTTGCCTCGCTGGCCTTCGAGGTAGGCTGTGGTGAAGCCGCGCGAGAACGCCTCCTCGAGCGCGCGGCGCTCGTCGGCAGTCGGGCGCGCAGATAGGATGACGCCATCCTCGGCGTACACGCGGTCGAGCACGCGGCGATACACCGACACGACCGACGACACGTAGTCGGCGGACTTCATGCGACCCTCGATCTTAAGCGACGCCACGCCGGCGCGCGCCAAGTCGGAAAGCAGATCGGCCGAGCAGAGGTCCTTCGGAGAAAGCAGATGCTCACCCGGCGCCGACAGCGGATTGCGCTGCGCGGCATTGTGCAGCTCGTAGGGCAGACGGCACGCCTGCGCGCACAGGCCGCGGTTGGCGGAGCGGCCGCCGATCATGGAGGACATGAGGCACTGGCCGGAGTAGCAGATGCACAGCGCACCATGGCCGAACGCCTCGACCTCGACGCCTTCTTCCGCGCCCACCTGGGCAAGATGCGCGATTTCCTCCACGGACAGTTCGCGCGCGAGCGTGACGCGTTTGGCGCCCATGCGGGCGGCGGCGCGGATGCCGGCAGCATTGCACGTGTTCATCTGCGTGGAGATGTGGATGCGGATGTCGGGAAGTGCGCGGGCGATCTCACTCGCAAGACCGATGTCTTGGATGATGAGTGCATCGGCGCCCGCGCGCCACGCCTGGCGGGCGCACTCAAGGGCTTGCCCCACCTCACCCGGCAGCACGACGATGTTCAACGTGACGTAGACCTTCACGCCGCGTAGATGCGCGTAGTCGCATGCCTCCTTGAGCGTGGCGATGGTGAAATTGTCGGCACCGCGGCGCGCGTTGAACGCCTCGAGGCCGAGATAGACGGCATCCGCACCCGCGCGCACGGCAGCATGTAGCGCGCTCGCGTTTCCGGCGGGCGCCAAAAGCTCCATTTTCCCCATAAGGTAGGTGTCTCCTCGTCTGAAAGACCTGATGGTTGGTTCATGGTAGTATAGACGAATCATGAGAGTGCGGAGAAAACACCGTGAAATGCGCACCCATGCTCCGGCGTGGGGTCTTCTCGTTGCGGCCTTCTCGCTCGCGATCGTCGTGGGCCTCGGGGCGCTCGGCGTGGGGCGCGCGATGGATTCGTGGATGGGCGATCTGCCCGACGTGCACGACCCGAACGCCTTTACCTACAGCGACAAGACGCGCATCTACGCCAACGACCGAACTACCCTTTTGGCGGAATTCTTTCTGCAAGACCAAGAGCCCGTCGAGAAGTCCCAGGTGAGCGACTATGTTTTGCGCGGAACCGTCGCGACGGAGGACACGCGATTCTTCGAACACGGAGGCGTCGATTACTACGGGATCGCCCGTGCGCTCGTGAACAACTTGCGCGGCGGCAGCCTCGAGGGCGCGTCGACCATCACCCAGCAGCTCGCGCGCAACACGCTTCTTTCTTCGGAGGCCAACGACATCTCGTTTCGGCGCAAGGTGCGTGAAGCCGAGCTCGCCATCGAAATGGAGCAGGCGTACTCCAAAGACGACATTCTGATGATGTATTTGAACACAATCAACTACGGGTCTGGATGCTACGGAATCGAGGCGGCGGCGCGGCACTACTATTCCAAGCACGCGAACGAGCTTACCGTCGCGCAGGCGGCGACGCTCGTGGGCATCCCGCAGTCGCCGACGTACAACAACCCCGAGATATATCCCGAGAACTGCACGAAGCGCCGCAACGTCGTGCTCGACCGCATGCTCACAGGCGGCGTGATCACGGCCGAAGAGCACGACGCCGCCTCGCACGAGGAGCTCGCACTTGACGTGGAGAGCGTGGCCGAAGACGGCATCTACGCCTTCCCGTACTTCACAAGCTACGTGAGGCAACTTCTTTTGAGTGAACTGTCGTACGAAGAGGTCTTCGACGGGGGACTTACGGTATACACCACGATCGACCCGACGCTGCAGGGCTATGCCGAGGATGCGGCGAGCGCGGTGTATGACGAGATGGCGAAAACGGGCGATGGGGACGTGAGCCTTTCGATGACGTGCATCGACCCGAACACCGGCTACGTACTCGCGATGATCGGCGGCAGGGATTGGTCGCAAAGCCAGTTCAACCTGGCGACGAGCGCGTCAGGGCGTCAGGCGGGGTCGTCGTTCAAGGCGTTCACGCTGGCGGCCGCCATCGAGCAGGGCATAAGCCCGCACACGGCCATCGACTGCTCAACGGGCTTTGAAAACGCCGCGTGGAGCGAACCCGTCACCAACTATGGCGGCGCGAACTACGGGTATCTCTCCATTGAGCGCATGACCTGGGTTTCCGCCAACACCGGCTTCGCGCGGCTCGTCACCGACCCCGACGGCGTGACGCCCCAGAGCCTTCTCGATATGGCGGCACGTCTCGGCGTTTCGGGCGATGCGCAATACGGATACGGCGCCTACCCCGCGCTCACGCTCGGCGCCGCGCAAACGAACACGCTGCGCATGGCAAGCGCATACGGCGCCTTCGCGGCAGGGGGCATCCGCCACGCCGACACATGCATCACGCAAGTGGTGGCGCGCGACGGCTCGACGATCATCGACAACGCGAGCGTCCCGGGCGAGCAGGTGCTCTCCCCCGAGGTGGCGGCAGAGGTGACAAACGTGCTGCGCGGCGTGGTCACGCAGGGGACGGGGCGTGAGTCGGCGCTGCCATCAGGCCAGGTGAGCGCAGGAAAAACAGGCACGTCGCAGGAACATCGCGACCTGTGGTTCTGTGGATACACCCCGCAGCTTTCCTGCGCGGTATGGGCGGGCGCCGCGCAGGAACGGGAAATGTGGGAAGCGCCTTGGTGCAAGGACGCTTGGAGGCTGTTCATGGAACGCGCGCTCGAAGGGCGCGAGAAGGCCGACTTCCCCACCGCCGCCGAGCCGAAATACGACAATCCCTTCAACGAGAAGCAGGCGTCGTTTGGCGAAGACGCCGCGAAGGACGTCATCGCGCAGCTTTCGGGCGCGAGCCTGGCGGATGTGCAAGCGGCGCTGGGAAACGATCTTTCCGTGATTGAGACGTTTAGCGCCGACGTTCCCGCAGGGTCGGTGACGAGAATCGAGTACGCGAGCGGGAAGTACATCGCCTACGTGTCGAAGGGCCCCGACCCGAATGCGGGCGCTCATCGCGGGGGCACGGCGGGCGATGCCGAGGGCGGCGAAACGAACGGCATTCCGTCGCACCCCGAAGCCGACGGCGGTGGCACAGCTCCCCAAAACACCGAAGGCGGCGGCACTGCATGATGCAGGCCGCCGCCTTCCGATGATCTTTCAAGCCCCCACCCCGCCGGCGCTGTCACCGAAGGTAGGGCGTTGCGCTGCCGGGATTGTGCGAGCCGAGCGTCAGCAAAGCCGTTCACACCGTTAGTTCTTGCCAGCCGCCGCTTCGTCGGCCGCCTTCAGCTTGTCGATACCCGCATTGTAAGCGTCCTGAATTTCCTGCAGACGAGAATCGTACGTGGACCAATCGAACGGCTGCGCCGCCGTGGCGCTGTCGATGTCGGTGTAGAGCTGGATATAGGAGTTGAGCGCGTCCTTCAGGCTGTTCGCGCCGTCGACATAGCCGGTCGCGACGTCCTTCAGCGGCTCGGGCGCTTCAAGGGAAGACAGGTCGTCGAGCACCTTGAACGCGTTGTCCGCCTGGGTACGCATGGTAACCACGTCGCCGCGTGAAACGGCATCGACGAAATCAGAGAGGCGGGAATCGAGGTCGTCCATCTTCTGGTTGACCTGCGTCATGTACTCGCGATTTTCCGATTGCTGGTCGTTTGCCTGATTGGCCGCCTGCTGCATGCAGCCAGAAAGCGCAACAGCGAGCATTGCGCTCACGCAAACGGCGGCAAGCGCGCGGATGAATGAAGATCGGGTCATGTGTTCTCCCATCGATGCGCGACGGGGGGACCCGCCGCGCGATTGTACGAATCGTGCAAAACTCTACTCTATCGGAACCGGCTCAGTGGTTCCACCGGAACCCCCGCCGGAGCCACCTCCGGAATCGCCGCCGGTCGTGCCACCTCCGGAATCGCCACCACCTGTGCCGCCAGTCGTGCCTCCGCCGGAATCTCCGCCGATGCCCCCAGTGCCACCGGTCGTGCCGTTACCGCCGTCACCTGTGGTGCCTTGATGGTTCCCCGTGCCGGTCCCGTTTCCGCTCGTTGAATCCCCGTCGGTCTTCTTATCCTTGTCCTTGCCCTCATCGTCTTCCGAGCTGTAGTAGCCGCCGATGTGGTACGTGGTGTCCTCAAAGTTGGTCTTGTACTGAGGATCGCCCGCCTTCGGGAAATCCTCGGTCGGCTTGCCCTTGAGAACAACGTTCATGAAGTCGGGGAACGTGCTCGCCGCCGACATGCCGCTCGGCACGCGCTGGGCGTGGCTGTAATCGCTGCGGTCGCCGAACCAGATGGCGACGGAAAGCTGCGGGGTGATACCGCAGAACCAGCTGTCCATGTAGTTCTCGGACGTGCCCGTCTTACCCGCCGAGACCTGCCCGTTCGAAAGCGCCGCAGCCTGGCCGGTTCCCTTCGTGATAACACCCTTCATGACCTCAGTGGCCGCGTGGGCGACCTCGGCGGAGATGGCACGTGTGCCCTTCGGTGACGAGTTGTCCACCACGATGGAGCCGTTGCGGTCGACGATGCGTTCGACGCACTCGGGATCATAGTGTGTGCCTCCGTTCGCGATGGTCGCGTATGCGTTCGCCATCTCAAGCGGCGTCACCGATTCGGAACCGAGCGTGAGCGACCCTGTCGCGGTGAGCGGCGAAGTAATTCCCATGCGCTTGGCGACATCGACGACCTTGTCCGGGCCGATCGAGAGGATGAGGCGAGCGAACGCCGTGTTCGACGAGACCGCGAAGGCGTCTGAAATGCTCTTCGTCCCGTAGTTGGTGTGGTTGATGTTGGCAACTTCCCATCCGGGGAGCTTCGCAGTTGCCGAGGCATCGATCATCGTGTTGGGATCGATACCCTGCTCGATAGCTGCCACCAGGGTGAACGTCTTGAACGAAGAACCTGCCTGCCTGCCCGACCCGCCCGTGCCGGTGGCCATGTTGACCTGCGAGGCGTCGTAGTCCTTGCCTCCGACGAGCGCCTTGATATAGCCGTTGTCGGGGTCGATCGCCACCATGGCGACCTCGTAGTTGCTACCCGCCGCCTGCTCCTTCTTGCGCGCAGCCGCCTCGGCGGCCTCCTGCATGGAGACGTCAAGCGTGGTGTAGACCTTCAGCCCGCCCTTGAAAAGCTCGTCTTTGGAGTACGCGTACTTGCCGTTGGCGTTGGTCAGCTGGTCGCGCACGTAGCTCGTGAAGTACGGATACGCCTCGATTCCCGTGGTCGACGGCTCGGTCGGATTGAGCACGAGGGGCTCGGCCTGAGCGGCGTCGTGCTCTTCCTGAGTGATGACGCCGTTCGAAAGCATGCGATCGAGCACCACGTTGCGGCGCTTCGTGCAGTTCTCGGGGTAATTGATTGGGTTATTGTACGTTGGTGACTGGGGAATGCCCACAAGCGTCGCCGCCTCCGCAATGGTGAGCTCGCTTGCGTGCTTCGAGAAGTAGCGCTCCGATGCGGCCTCGATGCCGTAAGCGCCCGAGCCGTAGTTGATCGTGTTCAAGTACATGAGCAGGATATTGTCTTTGGAATACTGCTCCTCAAGCTTGATCGAGATATAGGCCTCGCGAACCTTGCGCTTGATCGAGATGTCGTCCATCTCCGAAGAGAGAATCGTGTTGCGCACGAACTGCTGCGTGATGGTGGATGCGCCTTCCAGGTCGCCACCCATGAGGTTGTTCACCAAGGCGCGGCCGATGCCCCACGGGTCGATCGCACCATGGGAGTAGAAGCGCTCGTCCTCCGTAGCAACCGTGCCCTTGAGCACGTAGTCGCTGATCTCGTTGATCTCGACCGGATCGCGGTTCTCCAGCTGGAATTCGGCGAGCACCGTCTGGCCATCGCTCGCGTACACGACCGTCGGCTGCGCGGTGTTGTACGCGTCGGCGCTCTCGTAATCAGGGAGATCGGTCAGCCACGACGAGCCGACAGACCAGACGCCCCAGCAAAGCGAGACGATGAACACGAAGATAACCGCCACGACGGCGATCACCACCGTCGACGGATGCTTCTTCTTGATGTTGGCCCTGCTTTTAATCGCACGTGACGCCACGGGCACCTCCTCGTTAGTCCAGGTTATTGTAGCATCGGCTCGCTTTCCCCTCGAAAGCTCCCCCGTTTTGTCAGCAAATGGGCACAAGAGGTGTCGTTTGGCCCATGACCTGCGCCTCCCCGTAATACAGAAAGGCAGGGGCCGATTTCTCGAACCCCTGCCTTCGTGATAACGTCGCCGATTAGAGCGACGGAGCCCCGTCAGGATGCTACGCGAGCGATGCCGCGTCGGCCTCGTCGGCGGCGAGCGCCTCTTTCGCCTGGCCGAGTTGCTCTTTCACTGCGGAATTGCCCGTGCCGCCGAACGTGGTGCGCGCGGCGACGATGCTCGCAAGGTCGAGGCACTTCGTGATGTCCTCCTCGAACAGATCGCTTTCCGCCTTGAAGTCCTCGAGCGAGAGGTCCTCCAGGCCGCAGCCACGCTTGTCGCACAAAAGCACGAGATGGCCCACGATCTCGTGTGCACGGCGGAACGGAAGACCCTTCTTCGCCAGGTAATCAGCCACGTCTGTCGCGGCGAGATAGCCCTTCTTCGCCTGCTCAAGCATGGCGTCGGGGTGAATTTCCATGGTGTCGATCGTGCCCGTGGCGCACCGATAGCAATCCTCAAGCGTCTTCGCAGCGTCGATGGCACCTTCCTTGTCCTCCTGCAGGTCCTTGTTGTACGCAAGGGGAAGCGACTTCATCGTGACGAGCAACGCGACCAAGTCGCCGATCACGCGCCCGGACTTGCCGCGGATGAGCTCGGCGAAATCGGGGTTTTTCTTCTGCGGCATGATCGAGGAGCCCGTCGAGAAGGAATCGGACAGGGTGACGAAGCCGAACTCCGCTGTCGACCAGAGGATGATTTCCTCGCACAGACGCGACAGGTGCATGCACGACACGCTGCAGGCGTACAGGAGATCGAGTAGGAAATCGCGGTCGGAGACGGCATCGAGCGAGTTGGGGATCACGCGCGAGAAGCCGAGCGTCTCGGCCGTCATGAAGCGGTCAAGCGGGTAGGTGGTGCCGGCGAGCGCTGCGGACCCGAGCGGGTTCGCATCCGCGGCGTCGTATGCCGCGCGCAGGCGGTCAAAGTCGCGGTCGAGCATCCACACGTACGCGAGCATATGGTGGGAGAAGAGCACCGGCTGCGCGTGCTGCATGTGCGTATAGCCAGGCAAAATGACGTCGAAGTGCTTCTCCGCCTGAGACACGAGCGCATGACGAAGCTCCACGTTGGCAGCCATCAGGTCGCGCGCACGCTTCTTGGCGAACAGGCGCGTGTCGGTGCAGACCTGATCGTTGCGGCTGCGGCCCGTGTGAAGGCGCGCGCCCGCGTCGCCGATTTCTGAGGTGAGCACGCTCTCGATGGACATGTGGATGTCCTCGTTGTTGATGTCGAACGGGAAGTTGCCCGCCTCGATCTCGCCCTTGATGCGCAGAAGGCCCGCATCGATCTTGTCAGCATCCTCCTGCGAGATGACGCCTTGGTGCGCGAGCATCGCGGCATGCGCACGCGAGCCTGCGATGTCCTGCGCGTAGAGCTGCTTGTCGACGGGAAGAGATGCGCCGAAGCGCTGCGTGAACTCGCTCACGCCCTCTTCGAATCTGCCTGACCAAAGTGCCATGGTGTGTGCCCTTCTTTTCGGGATTGCCATAATACTGTTTGGGAACTCAATCTCGCGCTGTCCGAGCTTGGCGCCCGCCAGCCTTCAGTCGCTCAAACAGTCCTCGCTTTGCTGCGGAACTCGCTTTGTGAAGGCCGTCGGGCGCCAAGCTCTACGTTTCGAGATTTAAGCACGCCCGCAGCGCCTCGACTTGCGTTAATCATTACGAGAAGGGCGCCCTTTTGTGAGCGCCCTTGGGTCGTTCGCTTCTGAAGACAACGCTCGCTTCGGCAAATTCGACCTGTGAGGTTTGGAAAGTCGCAGGTCAATCAAGGGTCAGCGAGCGGTGTTCTGGCGAGTGCAGATGGCGCGAAAGGCTGAGGAAGCGTAGTTGAGGTACGCGACGAAACCTTGGAGCGCCAGCTGTGCCGTCAGAACACCGCGCAGCGTCAGCTCGTTTCGCCGGTCGGCAGACCAGCGAGACCCCCTTTACTGGCGATGCTTCTCAGCCCAAACCTTTCCGAAGAGGCTGTAGATGTTAATGAAGCCCTTCGCGGATTTGTGGTCGAAGGTGTCGCCCTCGTCGTAGGTGGCGAGCTCCTTGGTGTAGAGGGAGTAATCGCTCTTGGAGCCCGTGACCGTGCAGGTGCCCTTGTAGAAGGACAGGCGCACAGTGCCCGTGACGTTGACCTGCGTGGTTGCGAGGAACGCGTCCAGACCGGCCTTCAGCGGGGCATACCACTTGCCGTTGTAGACCTGGTCGGCCCACTCGTGTTCCACATGGAGCTTGTAGTGGAGCACATCGCGCTCGAGGCAGATGTCCTCAAGCGCCTTGTGCGCTTTGATGATGGCAAGCGCACCCGGAGCCTCATAGCACTCGCGGCTCTTCACGCCGACGAGGCGGTTCTCCACCATGTCGAGGCGGCCGAAGCCGTTCGCGCCGGAGATCTTGTTCATCTCGAGGATGACGTCGAGGTAGCTCATCTCCTTGCCGTCGAGCGCGCAGGGAATGCCGTCCTTGAACGAGATCTCCACGACGGTCGGGGTGTCGGGAGCCTTCTCGGGATCGGTGGTCATCGTGTAGATGTCCGCCGGCGGCTCGTTCCAGGGGTCTTCCAGAACACCGCACTCGATGGCGCGGCCCCACAGGTTGTCGTCAATCGAATAGGGCGACTTCTTGGTGGTGGGAACTTCCACCCCGTGCGCCGCCGCCCAGTCCATCTCCTGCGGACGGGTCTTCAGATCCCATTCGCGAACAGGGGCGATGATTTCCAGCGACGGGTCGAGCATCATGATGGATGCCTCGAAGCGCACCTGGTCGTTGCCCTTGCCGGTGCAGCCGTGCGCCACGTACTTCGCGCCGAACTCGTGCGCGATCTCGACAAGATGCTTCGCGATCAGCGGGCGCGAGAGAGCGGACACGAGCGGGTACTTGTTCTCGTAGAGCGCGTTCGCGGCAAGCGCGGGGGTAAGGTATTCCTTGGCGAATTCCTCGCGCATGTCGACCACGCGGCACTCGATGGCGCCGGTGCGCAGGGCCTTGTCGTGAATCTTCTCGAGACCGTCGTGCTCCTGTCCAACATCGCCAACGACGGCGATGACGTCGAGCCCGCGCTCCTCCTGCATCCACTTGATGCACACCGACGTATCAAGGCCACCGGAGTAGGCCAAGACAACCCTGTCCCTCTGTTCGCTCATTTTTGTATCCTTTCCCAGCTCAAAACTGTTTTAACCACGGTAAACCAAATGCACCCTGAGCATTTGGCGAACTATAAAATCCCACCAAGTTTCTCGATTAACGCATCGACGTCGGCCTTGCTGCACACGAGCGGCGGCAGGAAGCGCAGCGTGTGCGCGCCCGTCGCGTTGAGCAGAAGGCCTGCGGAAAGCCCATCATACACGACGTCGGGAGCACCCTTGCCGTCCTCCGCGAGATCGGCCGCCAGCATGAGGCCCATGCCGCGCACCTCGGTGACCTGGGGAAGCGCGGAAAGCTGCTCGCGCAGGTACGCGCCCACCTCGATCGCGTTCGCCGCGAGGTCCTCCTTCTGGATCTCGCTCAGCGTCGCCTCAGCCGCGGCAACCGCGAGGTTGGACCCACCGAAAGTGGAGCCGTGGTCGCCCGGCTTGAAGGCCGCCGCCACTTCCCCGCGCGCGGCGCACATGCCGCAGGGGAAACCCGACGCCACGCCCTTCGCGATGGAGACGATATCGGGCACGACATCGTAGTTCTGGAAGCCGAAGGGCTTGCCGGTGCGGTAAATGCCGCACTGCACCTCGTCGCAGATCATGAGCGCGTGGCGCTCGGCCGTGAGACGACGCACCGCCTCCATGAACTCGGGGCTGCAGGGATGCACGCCGGACTCGCCCTGAATGGGCTCGAGCATGACGGCACAGATGGAGTCGCCCTGCGCCTCGAACAGCGCCTCAAGCGCCGCGACGTCGTTTTGCGGCGTGGGCGTGAAGCCGTCGGGCAGCGGCTGGAAGAGCTCCTGCTTGGCCGGCTGCGCGGTCGCGGCAAGCGTGGCGAGCGTGCGGCCGTGGAAGCTCTTCTTTACCGTGACGATCACGCGCGGAGCCGCTTCCCCGTCGCCGCCTTCTGTCTCGACGCGGCGGCGTGCATAGGCGCGGGCGAGCTTGATGGCGCACTCGTTCGCCTCGGCGCCGGAGTTCGCGAAAAACGTCTGCCAAGGCGCCTGGTCGGCGGCGGGCACTTCCTTGTTCAGCGCATCGGAGAGCAGCTTGCCCACCTGCCCGCGATGCTCGATGTAGTAGTAGTTGCTCACGTGGATGAGCGTGGAGGCCTGCTCGGTGATCGCGCGCACGACGGCAGGGTGGCAATGCCCCAGGCTCACCGCGCCGATTCCCGCGATGAAGTCGAGGTATTCCTTGCCGGCATCGTCGCGAACGACCATGCCCTCGCCTTCCACGAGCTCGACCGGTTTGCGGCCGAACGTGTGCATGACGTAAGTTTCCTCCAGCTGCTGCTGTTCAGCAAGACTCATTGTTTCTCCTTCTCACAAAGGCGGTGAGGTGACCGCCCACGTTACACCAGTTTGCTCGCGAAGCTGCCCTCGCGCGTGGAATCGAACGCCGCGTCCCCGTCGGGCGGGACGATCATGGTGCCGACGCCCTTGTCGGTGAGCATCTCGAGCAGAAGCGCATGCGGCGTGGTGCCGTTCAAGATATGCGCGCGGTGCACGCCCGCGTCGAGCGCGCGGATGCAGGATCGCAGCTTCGGGATCATACCCGTCGAGACCTGCTTCTTGTCCACCATCTCGCTGACTTCGGCCAGCGAGATGCGCGAGATGAGCGACGACTTGTCGTCGAAATCGCGGTAGAGGCCGTCGACGTCAGTCAAGAAGAACACCTTGTGCGCGCCGATAGCCGCCGCCACATGGCCCGCCACCACGTCAGC
This sequence comes from uncultured Ellagibacter sp., assembly GCA_934663775.1. GTDB lineage: Bacteria > Actinomycetota > Coriobacteriia > Coriobacteriales > Eggerthellaceae > Ellagibacter. The sequence continues at coordinate 14,283 of CAKUKU010000010.1, forward strand.
GTTCACGTTGAAGAAGCCGCTGCCCGGCTCTTCCCCGATGCCGACCGACGCGAGAACGGGAATGTAGTTCGCCGACACGAGGTCTTCGAGAAGCTGCGAGTTGATGCGCACGACGCGCCCGACGCGCCCGAGCTGCTCGCTCGCCTGCTCGGCGATAATCGTGGCCCCGTCGGCGCCCGACAGGCCCACCGCGACCCGGCCGTGCTCGTTCATCGCCTCGACGAGCTCCTGATTCACCTGGCCGGCAAGCACCGAGCGCACCACTTTCATGGCCTCGTCGGTGGTCACGCGCTGGCCGTCGATGAACTTCACGGGCATGCCGAAGCGCTTCATGGCCTCGGAGATGGCAAGCCCGCCGCCGTGCACGATCACCGGATTCACGCCGATGATCTTCAGGAGCACGATGTCGGCCATAACCTCGGCGCGCAGCTGCTCGTCGACCATGGCAGATCCGCCGTACTTGATGACGATGGTCTTGCCGGTGATGTTCTTGATCCACGGCATCGCCTCGGCGAGCACTTCGCCTGTGATGGTGTCGACCCCGTTCGGTCTGCTGTCCTTATCGTAGTTCATGGCAATTAGGTCCTGTAATCTCCGTTGATGGTTACATAATCATGCGAGAAGTCGCACGTCCACATGGTGGTTTCGCACGTGCCGGCGCCGAGGTTCACGTCGATCGCGATCTCCGGCGCCTCGAAACGTCGCAGTGCCTCGTCCTCGTCGAAGGCGACGGTGAGCCCACCTCGGCAGACGGGCATGCCCATGATGTCGATGGACACGTCCTCCTGGCGAAATGCGGCGCCCGAGCGCCCCGCAGCTGCGGCGATGCGTCCCCAGTTCGCGTCGTGGCCATAGATGGCCGTCTTCACGAGCGGCGAGTTCGCGATGGTGCGCGCTGCCGCGTCGGCGTCGGCGTCGGTAGCGGCGCCCGCAACGTGCACGGTCACAAGCCTCGTGGCACCTTCGCCGTCGGCGGCCATCATGCGCGCAAGGTGCGTGCACACTTCCTTATAGGCGGCGGCGAGCGCGTCGTAGGCGGGGGTCCCCGGCTCGATGGGCGCCGCACCCGGAGCCGCAGCCCCGCTCGCGAGCGTGACGCAGGTGTCGTTGGTCGAGGTGTCCGAGTCGACGGTGATCTTGTTGAAGCTCACGCCCACGGCGTCGCGCAGGATCTGCGAGAGATGCGCCGCGGCGATGGGGGCATCGGTCGTGACGATGGCGATCATGGTGGCCATGTTCGGCATGATCATGCCCGAGCCCTTCGACATGCCGCCAACGGTGAAGGTGACGTCATCAAAGCCCAGGTCATCGCCTGAAAAGCCGACCGCGTACTCCTTCGGGTGCGTGTCGGTGGTCATGATGGCGCGCGCCGCGGAGGCGCCGCCTTCGCGACTTGCCTCGGCGAGCGCCTGGGGAACGCCCGTCTTGAAGGGATCGAGGGGAAGATGCTGCCCGATGACGCCGGTCGACGCGACGAGCACCTCCTCTTCGGTGCAGCCCACGGCGTCGGCGGTGATGCGCGCCATCTCGCGGGCATGCTCAAGCCCGGGAACGCCCGTCGCGGCGTTCGCGATGCCGGAGTTCACCACCACGGCGCGCGCAGTGCCGTAGCTCGGGGCGCCCGCACCGCCGTCGGAGAGGTGCTCTTTCGAGATGATGACGGGCGCGGAGCAGAAGATGTTCTTCGTGAACGTGCCCGCCGCCGCGCAAGGCTCGTCCGCGACGACGAGCGCGAGGTCGCGGCGCTCAGGTTCCTTACGGAAACCCGCATGGATGCCGGCGGCCTTGAAGCCGAGAGCGCTCGTGACGCCCCCGCCCTCGATCTGGGTGAATGCTGTCATGTCGGTTCCTTCCATCGGGTTTTACACCCCCACGGCAAGTGAGGTGAGGCCTTCGGTCTGATCGAGGCCGAAAATGATGTTCGCGCACTGGACGGCCTGGCCGGCAGCGCCCTTCCCCAAATTGTCGATCGCGCCAATCGCGATGATCATGCGAGCTTCCGCGTGATAGGCGACGCCCACCTGCGCGCGCGCCGTTCCGGCGACCGATGCAGTTTTGGGGAGCTTACCTGCGGAAAGCGCCTCGACGAGCGGGGATTCCGCGTAGAAGCGCTGCTGGATGGCGGCGAGCTCTTCGGGGTCGGGGGCGGCGGCGCCCTTCGCGAGCGGCAGCTTCACCGTGGAGAGCAGGCCGCGGTTCATGGGAACGAGATGCGGCGTGAACACGAGCTTGCCGGGAGCGAGCCCCAGGATTTGCAAGATTTCCGGTGTGTGACGATGCGTTCCCACCCCGTAGGCTTCGACGCTTTCGTTCGCGAAACAGAAGTGCGTGCGCTCTGTGGCCTTCTTGCCCGCGCCGGTGATGCCCGAGAGCGCGTCGACGATGACAGTGGCGCCCTCTTCGACAAGGCCTGAGCGCAAAAACGGCGCAGCGGCAAGCGAGGTCGCCGTAGGATAACAGCCCGCGCAGGCCACGAGCACAGCTCCCCCTGCCGCTCGGCGCGCTGCGGCGGAGGCGAGCTCGTCGCCTGTGAGCTCGGGCAGGCCGAAGGCGGCCTTCGCGAGAAGGTCGGTGGAGGTGTGCGCCACCTTGTACCACTTCTCGTAAGTTGCAGGATCTTTCAGACGGTAGTCGGCGGACAGGTCGATGACCGTGGTGCCCGCGGCGATGAGATCGGGCGTCATCGCGAGGGACGCCGTGTGCGGAACGGCGAGAAAGGCCACGTCGAGGTCGGCAAGCGCGTTCTTATCGTGCTTGGAGAAGACGAGGTCGCTCGCACCCGCGAACGCGGGGTACACCTCGGCGAGTGCGCGCCCGGCGAGCGCATCGGAGGTGATCGCACACAGCTCGAAGCTCGGGTGCCCCAACAAAAGGCGCGTGAGTTCCGCACCCGCGAAGCCAGCGGCCCCAACGATACCGGCTTTAATCTTCATAATGTCGATTCCTTATCGAATTGGTTCCCGCGCCTGCGGATATGCGAACAGCGAGCCTGGCCGCCAGCGATGTTAGCTGCGGCGATGCACGCGATACGCATAGGGCGAAGCGCACGGACAATAGTAATAAAAAGGGATTCCCGCCCAAAGAGGACGCGAAAAAGTTACAGAGAAGAAACGCGCGAAGCGGCACGGCGCGAGGCTTTGCCGTCGCGCAAAGGACGTCGTCGGGACATGACAGCAAAAGAAGCGGCGAGCGCCTTGCTATTCAGAATGCCCAAGTTCACGATTCGTCCTCGTTTTCGATACATGCCCAATTCTGTCACCGCAACGTGCTACGATGTGCGGCGAAATTATTTTATACAAACCCGCTGGGGTTTGCACCACTTTTATAGGCCAAGGAGCCAAACAATGAACGAACAGGCCAGTGACCAGGCAGCAGACGCGCAAAATTCCCCCGCGAGCGGCATTGAGATGTACGATCGCAATGTCGACGCGATCGCGGCATTCATCGAAAGCGGGTGCATAGCCGGCGAAGGCGCGCTCGGCATCGAGCTCGAGCATATCATCGTTCGCGAGGACGGCTCGCCGGTGAATTACTCGGGCGAAGACGGCATCCAGAGCGTGCTTGAGGTACTGCGCGGCGATTACCCGCAAGCAACCTACGACGCCGAGGGCGACCTTCTAGGCGTGGCGCGCCCCGGCGAGGCGGTGACCATCGAACCCGCCGCTCAGGTGGAACTTTCCGCTGGCCCTTTCCGTAGTCTGGTAGATGCGCAGACGTGCTTCGAGCGGTTCGAGGACAAGCTTGAAGGCGTGCTTTCGGGCGTGCACGCGAAGCTCGTGAAGGCGGGCTATCACCCCACGGCGCGCGCGATGAGCCTGGAGCTTATCCCCAAGCAGCGCTACGAGTTCATGAATCGCTACCTTAGCGCCGTGAGCCCCTTCGGTCCCTGCATGATGAGGGGCAGCGCGTCGACACAAGTGAGCATCGACTACACGAGCGCCGACGATTGCGTGCGCAAATACCGCGTCGCGAGCGCGCTTACGCCGATTCTCTCGCTCATCTGCGACAATTCCCCCATCTTTGAAGGGGCGCCGCGCACCCACCGCATGGTGCGCACCGAAATATGGCAACACTGCGACCCCGAGCGCTGCGGCATCGTGCCGGGCGCTGTCGAGGGCGGTTTCTCGCTGCGCGATTACGCGCGCTGGGTCTACGACACGCCGGCGATCCTTGTGCCCGACGGGCAGGGCGGCTGGCGCGAGGATTCCCGCCGCTTCAGCGAGATTTACGCCGCGCGCCCCATGGACCGCGCCGACATCGAGCACGCACTGTCGATGGTGTTTCCCGACGTGCGACTGAAGACCTACCTGGAGATTCGCCCCGCCGACGCGATGCCCGTGCCCTACGTTGTCGCGTACGCCGCGCTCGTGAAGGGAATTTTCTACTGCGAGGAGAGCCTGGCCCGCGTGGAGCGGCTCATCGACGGCATCGCGACGAGCGATGTTGAGCGGGCGAAGAACTCGCTGCAGGAGCTGGGCTATGCGGGCGAGGTGTACGGCAGGCCGGCCGCCGAGTTCGCCGACGAGGTTATAGCGGCCGCGCGAAGTGGGCTTACCGATGGCGAGCGAAGCTTTCTTAAACCGCTGGAGAAGCTCGTCGCCGCACGAACGACGCTCGCCGATTTGGGGTAGTTTCGCCGCGCGGACGCATCCCGTGCGATGGTGGCCTTGGACGCTCACTTCAGATAGACTGACAGCTAATGCTTTTCAGACCGAGAGGAGATGCGCTTCATGAGCAATGAAGGCAAGAAGGTAAAGACCCACTACACGGGAACGCTGGACGACGGCACGAAATTCGATTCGTCCTACGACCGCAACGAGCCGCTCGCGTTCACCTGCATGGCGGGCCAGATGATTCCCGGCTTCGACCAGGCCGTGCGCGATATGGAAGTCGGCGAGACCAAGACCGTGCGCCTCGCGCCCGCCGACGCATACGGCGAGTACAATCCGGCGCTCGTGCAGAAGGTTCCGCGTAAGAACGTGCCCGACGCCGAGAAGCTGCCCGTGGGCGAGACCGTGTACATGCGCGCGCCCGACGGGTCGCCTTTCCCCGTTCGCGTTTTGGAAGTGACCGACGACACCGTGAGCTTCGACATGAACCATGAGCTCGCCGGCAAAGCGCTCACCTTTGAAATCACCCTGGTGGAGGTTGAGGACTAGCTTTTCGGCCGCCGCCGCAAGGCCGAGTCGCCCGCCTTACACAAGCCCTGCACCCGCGCAGTTCAGCTGGACGCGCCACGATGCGGGGCTTTTTGATTTCAGGACATGAGGCCTCTCGGCCTTCTTGCGCTTCGCTCTCTTATTAGCGCTTCCCTTTTCGCCTTCGCTTCCCTCTGTTATCCTCACCCTTCGATGGTTCTTCGTATCCTAACCGTACGAAATCGACAATATGTTATGAAGGAATTGCGAAGAGCGGTAAATATTTGACTTATCTGTCCCAAAAATAGTACATGTGAGTCAATTTCTTTTCTCGTTATTCCTTATTTTCATTAGATATGTGGTGTTATCCTCAGTTTCTCCATGAAAAAGTGGCGATTTCGTACAACACCATCTGACGACGAAGGCGCAACGCGCAATGGCATCGGCAAGCCGGCTAACCCAAACTAAGAAAACCAAAACGCAAGCAAGGCGGGACAGTAGAACCGAACTACGAGAATCCCGTGACAGTAAAGCTATTTGATGCGCGACTCCAGTTCGCCGATTTTCGTCTTCGCCTTGGAATAGTGCAGCGCGCCAATGCCGACGAAGCCGGCGGCCACGACGGCAATTGCGTAGGTTACGAAGCTTACCGCCGCCACCTCGGGATCAATGATGCCGTTCGCCACCAGAACCTGGCGGATGATCAAAAACAGCACGAACACGATGATGCCGCCCGCGGCCTGCATGAAACCGCGCGTCTTCTTCTGCTCAAGCTCGGCGATTTCCTCGCGGGCCTTGCGTTCCTTGCGGCTCATCTTCTTCGCCATTTCCCACTCCTTACAGCGCCGGGGGCGGCGCGGATGCAATTCGAAAAACCAACTCAGCTCAGTATAAGGCATGCGACCGCCAATCTCCCGCACGCCACCCCATTCATCCCGCGATGAGAAATGTCGTTTGCAAGACGACGCGCAGCTCGGCACGGGCGCTCCCGTGCGCCGCAGGACTCCCGTACGCCATCTTCGCCGTCTGCGCCCCGCCCCCTTCGCTGCCCCCACCGAAAGCATCACGCGCTGCCAAGCGCCCCAAACAACAACGAGCCTCCCTGCTTGAGGGAGGCTCGTCAGAATCGCAGAGGTTGCTTGCTCGACCAGAAAGCGGCGCCGAGCGCCCGTCTACGCGGTGACCGACTCAGCCGTGCCCGCGGGAACACCGCTATCCTTGGCGGCGTCGTAGCCTTCGAGCTCTTCCTTGTCGACCTTCTTCACCATGGAGGCGTCGTAGCCGAGCTCCTTGAGCGAGTTCAGCGCCTTCTCGGCATGAACCTGCTCGATCGGCTTACGGCCGAACGTCCAGTTGTAGATGAAGAACGTGAACAGCGCGGTGATGGCGAGGCCGGCAACGGCGAGCAGGAACGAGCCCAGATGCACACCGGCGCCCGCGAGGTTGCCCGCCGCAAGCTCGATGCCCACGTTGTACATGTTGTAACCGCCGACCGTGATCATGACGGAGAAGCCCTCGCCGGAGAAGTTGGCGAGCGCGCCGGAGATTCCGAAGGGCGCGAAGATTGCGCCCAACATCCATGCCGTGATCAGGATGTGGAGCGGAGTGACCTTCTTAGTGACCTTCTTCAGGCACACGAACAGGATCTGGAAGAGCGCGGCGAGCAGGCCGCCGACGAGGAACGCGTACACGAACAGCATGCCGCCTTCGGTCTTGGCGACGCCGAGGTTGTTGTTGAACCCGACCGTGCCGCAGATCCAGCCGATCGCGATGCAGATAGCGGCGAACAGCACGTTGAACCACACGACGAACCACACGCAGTTCCAGATGCATTTGCCCATCTTCTCGTTGTTCTTCGTCCAGGGACCCACAGCCTTCATGCCGACTGCCATCGCGAAGCCGGAGAACGGAAGCAGCGCGCCGAACGTCGCCCATTCCTCAACGTACTGATAGCACGCAAGGCCGCCCAGGATGCAGCCGATCACGCCCATGCTGATGAGCGTGGCGCCGCCCATGAAGAACGCCATCGGCGTGCCCACGAGCACGGTCTGCCAGAACGTGAGAATCGCCTGGGCGATGAGCGCGAAGGTGCCGCCCACCAGGAAGCTGTAGATAACTGTCTTGTATGGTTTCATGACCATCCCCTTCAACTATTCTATTGACTCCACATCGCGCGAATGCGCAAAAACAGACACGCTTTCCCTCAAAAGCGTGAACGTGCGCAGGATAATCTACCCGAAAGCGCGCAATCGACCTCAACCCGCAGGGTCGAATCGACGGGTTGACTTGGCGTGCGGCAGGTACAATCGGGTGGAATCAGACCGAATTCGCCAATCGGAGCGCAAAAGAGACGCCAGGGGCTTCCGGTAGCGGCCCGCCAGCAACGCTTGCGCCCGCAATCGTCCATCTTCCCAAAAGGCGGGAGTCGAGCTCATCCGAAGCGCGCCGCCCGGCCGCCTCGCGCCCTTTGAGACGAAACGAAGCGAAACGGGACGACGGCTGTGGAGGTCGCCCGGCGGCGCACCCGTCAGCGTCCATTCATGCGATTATGCAGGTGCCGCCGAACGAGAGGCGGCACCACCACAGCAACGCGGAGCCGCAGGGTAGGCTCCTCGCCAAATGAAAGGATCGCATCATGAAGATCAGCGCTCGCAACCAGATCAAGGGCACCGTCAAGACCGTCAAGGAGGGCGCCGTCAACGCCGTCGTCACCATCTGCCGCGGCAACCACAACCCGATCAAGGCCGACATCACCATGGAAGCAGTGAAGCAGCTCGGCCTCGAAGAGGGCAAGGAGTGCTACGCGGTGGTCAAGGCCACCAACGTCATGTTCGCAACCTCCAAGATCGAGGGCATCTCCGCCCGCAACCAGATCGAGGGCACGGTCGTGAAGGTCCAGGAAGGCGCCGTGAACGGCCATGTGACCATCGAGGACGAGGAGGGCGCGCGCATCTCCGGCTCCATCACCAACGAGTCCATCGAGTCCCTCGGCCTGAAGGAAGGCGGCAAGGCTGTCGCCATCATCAAGGCGACCGACGTCATGGTCGCCGTCGACTAACCTCGACGCCTTGGGCGAGGCCGGCAGATTTAGGCTGGCCTCGACTCGTTTTACCCGGTCAGCGACTTATACGACACGATTGACGAGCTCATGAGCAGCACGCACTACGCCTACCCAGATCATGGGCAACGCGTATTGCAGCGTTGATCAACAGAGCTTCGACCGAGAACCGCCCCATCGCTATCAAACCGCAATGGGGCGGTTTGTCGTTTCGGGGACAACTCGGTTTTTGCGCTACGACAGACGTCCATGGAAAGCAACACCTGCGATGATCCCGTTTTCACTCAAGGCGGCGCACGGCGCCAACCTTCGGCGCACCGCCTTCCAGAAAGCTCTTTTCAGGGAGAAGCGTGTGCGACGCGCGCCTAACGCGCATCAATCGAAAAAAGAACGGGGGCGGCATCGTTTGCCGCCCCCGTCGCGTCACTTGACTTCCTTGCCAACTAATTCCCGGCGGCCCTTGCTTCCTTGTAGGCTTCCACCAGTTTCTTGGTCACGTCGGCAGGCGCCTGCTCGTAGCCGTTGAGCTGAATGCTGTACGAGCCCGAGCCGCGCGTGATCGAGCGCAAGTCCTTCGTGTACTTCACAACCTCGGCGTAGGGCACGCGCACGATGATCACGGTCTCGCCCTCGTCGTTGGAGTCGGTGCCGACGATGCGGCCGCGGCGCGTGGAGATGTCGCCCATGACCGGACCCGCATAGTCCTCGCCCACCGTGATTTCCATGTCTGCCATCGGCTCGAGCAGCACGGGATCGGCCTGGTCACACGCGGCGCGGAAACCAATGCGCGCGGCGGTCTTGAACGCCATCTCGTTGGAGTCGACGGAATGGTAGCTGCCGTCGAACACGGCGACCTTGATATCGACCATCGGGTAACCGGCGAGCACGCCTTCCTTCATGGTCTCCTGCACGCCCTTGTCGACCGCGGGAATAAGGCCGCCGGGGATAGCGCCGCCCTTGATCTCGTCGACGAACTCGTAGCCCGCCCCCGGGTTCGGGGAGATGCGCAGCCAGCAGTCGCCGAACTGCCCAGCGCCACCCGTCTGCTTCTTGTGACGGCCCTCCGCCTCGGCGGTCTTGCGGATGGTCTCGCGATACGGGATGCGCACCGGCACGAGGCGAACATCGACGCCCGTCTGCTCCTTGCAGCGGGAAACGAGCATGTCGACCTGCGTGTCGCCCATCGCAGTAAGCACGGTCTGGTGCGTTTCCTCGTTGCGTTGGATATGGATCGACGGGTCGTTTTCCGCCGCGCGGGCAAGAAACGTCCCGAGCTTGTCCTCTTCCTTCTTGTTGACGGCCTCGATCGCGACCGGGTACTGCGGCACCGGCAGCGGCAGCGGATCGACGGCAATCTCGCCGGTAAGGGAAATCGTGTCGCCCGTGCGCGTCTCGGCGAGCTTCGGCACAACGATGATGTCGCCCGCCTTCGCGCTCTTCACGTCGGTGGCTTCCTTGCCCATCATGACGTAGAGATGGCCCAGGCGCTCTTTCTTGCCCGTGCGCGCGTTGATGAGCTCCATGCCGGGCTCGAGCACGCCGGAGAGCACCTTGAGGAAGCTCAAGCGACCCACGAACGGGTCGGAGAGCGTCTTGAAGGCGAAGGCCGCGGGGCGGTTCGTCTCGTCGATGGGGATGGAGGTGCCGTCTGCCATCTGGAAGCGACCGTGGCTTCTCGGGTGCGGGAAGTAGGTGCAGATGTCTTCCATAAGCCCCTGAATACCCTGTTTGATGATGGTGGAGCCCACGAACACGGGGATGAACAGCTCCTGTGCGATGGCCTTGTCGAGCAGCGACTCGAGCTCGTCCTGCGTGAGCTGCTCCTCGCCTTCGAGATACTTCATCATGAGCTCGTCGTCAGCCTCGGCCACAAGGTCGCACAGCTTGTCGCGGGCCGCCTGCGCGGCGTCGGCGAACTCGGCGGGAATGGGCTCGACGCGCTCGGAGTCGTCGCCCTCGCCGAAGTAGCGGGCTTCCATGCGGATGATGTCGATGACGCCCTTGAAGTCAGCGTCTTGCCCGATGGGGATGGTGACCGGGCCCAGACGCGAGCCGAAACGCGCGTGGAGCGTGGCCATGGCCACGTCGAAGTCGGCGTGCTCGCGGTCGATGTGGTTGATGAACACGGCTCGTGAAAGGCGCATTCCCTCGGCCTCGCGCCACAGCTTGGTGGTCATGACCTGTGGGCCCGCAACGGCGTCGACCACGAACAGCGCCATTTCAGCAGCCTGCATGGTGGACAGCGTGTCGCAGATGAAGTCGGGATGGCCCGAAGTGTCGAGCACGTTGATCTTGTAATCTTTGTACGGGATGGGGGCGATCGAGGTGCCGATCGTGAACTTGCGCTTGATTTCCTCGGCGTCGTAGTCGAGATAGGACTTGCCGTCGTGCGTCGTACCCATGCGCGGGGTCTTGCCGGAGACGTAGAGCATCGCCTCAGCGAGCGAAGTCTTCCCCGCGCCGTCTTGACCCACCAGGACGACATTGCGCACGTGCTCAGTGGCAGGAGCTGCCATTTTGACCACCAACCTTTCGTTGCGTGGCCGCGCCCGAAAGAGCATCTTTGAGGCACAACCACTTTTAGTCTTGCACACACAAAGAACCGCTTGGTCAAGCCGACTTCGGCTTGCGTTGCCCCTAAGTTTAGCGTACTTTCGACCGCTCGCCCCAAGATTTGCACCGCCGCGTGACGCTCGCTTGCATTTTATGCGTGAATGCGCGCTACACGCCCCCGCGCGTTGCCACGGGAAGCTGGGCGGCGACCGCCTGCACGTCAATCAGGTGGCACCTCGCGCATTTCGTTTTGATAAAATTGCAAATGGCAATGAGAAAACGAAAGTGAGAAGCCATGGGAAAAGCGCGTTACATCGCAGGGGGCGTCGCAGCCCTTGCCGCTGCAGGAACGGTCGCCGCCGGCATCGCATACGGCCCGCAGATTTCCACCGCCGCGTCGGTTTCGCGCGTGTCGTCTTACAGGGGCAGCTACAACCTCTACGAGATGACGGTCGGCTACGACTACGATTTGGATAAGATCCTCGAAGCCAACCTCCACGACGACCAGGCCTATGTCGACGCCGTGCTCGCGCAGGTTTTGCCCGGAGTGCCCCTGAAGGTGAAGGCACCGGAGTTCGCCTGCAGCGCTTTCCGCGCGCAGCTTACAAACGGTGAAGTCGTTATGGGGCGCAACTATGATTTCAAAATCGACACATCCGCCCTGCTCGTGCGCAACAACCCGAAAAACGGCTACGCATCCATCGGTTTTTCGGCGTTGAGCAACTTGAAGGCCAACGACGCCGACGGCAGCTTGAAGAGCCGCCTCGCCGCGCTGCTCGGGCCCTTCGCCCCGCTCGACGGTGTGAACGAGAGAGGCGTGTCGATCGCAGTGCTCACGCTCGACTCCCCCGCAACCGACCAGCGAACGGGCAAGCCCGCCGTGAACACCTCGCTCGCCATCCGTCTCGTACTCGACCGCGCGGCCACCACGCAAGAAGCCGTCGACCTGCTTAAACGCTACGATATGCATGCCATGGCCGGGCGCGACTATCACTTCTTCGTAAGCGACGCCACAGGCGATTCTCGCGTGGTGGAATACGACCCTAAGATCGATGACCGCCGTCTTGTCGTCACGCCCGTGCGCGAGGTCACCAATTACTATGCGCTTTACGCCGACGAGGTTTCGCCCAACCGGAAGAACGGCGAGCTGGGGCACGGCAAAGAGCGAGCCTGCGCCATCGCCGCCGTGCTCGATGCGAATGAAGGCTCCATGACCTGCGACGTTGCCTGGCAAGCACTTCGCGCGGCCGCGCAAGAGCCCAACCCCGAGGACATCACGAGCAACACGCAATGGTCGGTCGTGTTCAACAACACCGACCTCACCGCCGAGGTTTGCCTGAGACGGAATTGGGACGACAAGTTCGAATTCGCTATCGGTGACATCCCCGAGCGGCGCGGCTTGCATCGCAGCCGTGATTGAAGAATCGGCAAAATGCCGCGTCTGACTTGTCCCCACAGCCGCCTAGAAGCGATGGCGGGGATTCCAAACCGCAAGATCCTCGATCACGCACGCGCGACCAAGAGCGTCGAACAAGTACATCACCTGGTTCGCCGACAGCCGCGATTCCGTGCGCACGCTGGGCGCAAGCTACATGCAGGCGCCGGGGCTGAAGTACTGCATCTGGTATTGGACCATCGCGCTCAAACCGCTCGACGGAGGTAAACGCTGAGGAGGTCTTCTCCGCTAGATAGCCATAGCGCTTCTGAGCGAGCAGCGGCAGGTGGGAATGGCCACTGCTCGGCCCGCGCGTCGCGTTATACGCTATGCGCGCTTCATGCGGACGCTCATGTCGATGGGCTTGGCGGTGAAGGGCGCTGTCGTGGCCAGGCCGTCGACGCCCGTCGCGGCGTAGGCCGCGGCGTTCTGCAGGTTGATACCTCCCGCCGCGATGAGCGTGAGATGCGGGTCGATCGCACGCAGCTCGGGCACAAGCGCGGCCAAATCGCTCGCGGGCAGCTTGTCGAGCTGGAGGCCGTCAACGCCCGCTTCCGCGAGACGACGCACCTCGTCAGGACCCGCCTCCACGAAGAGTTTCTTCTCCACGCAGCGGCCACGGAGGGAGGGAAGCGCCTCCAAAAACGCCTCAAAGCCGCCCATGAAGGTGATGTGGTGGGCGAACACGAGCACAGTCTCGGACGCGCCCAAACGATGCGGGAAAGCGCCGCCGCAGGTAGCCGCCTTCGTGAGCAGGTCTTTCACCCCCGGCATGCTCTTGCGCGTGGTGAGCACCTCGCATGCGGGATTCGCGCTATGCGCCGCGTCCACGATCGCACGCGTCTTGGTCGCCACGCCCGACAGATGATCGCACAGGTTGAGCGACACCTTCCACGCCATATGCAGCGCCGCCGCCGGGCCCTCCGCGCGAAGGAAAGGCTCCCCTGCGGCGAGGTGCTCACCCGAACGGCGCGACCAGGTAACGTGCGCGCCCGTCTTCCCGAGCACGCGGGCGGCCTCCTCCACGCCGGCAAGCACACAGTCTTCGCGCGTGAAGTACTCGATTTCCCCCAGCTCATCGCCGACTCCGAGCACCTCGGTCGTAAGGTCGATATAGGGCATGTCCTCTAGAATGAACTGGTCGATGCGGCCATCGGGAATAAACACGTTCATGAGGATCCTTTCCATTTGCCGTTGCGGCGCGCTGGCCGCAACCCATTGATTCGGCTGTCCCGCTAATCGAAGCGAGACAGAAAAAGCAGGACGAATCACCCGATGTCCCGCGCCTTTGGTTCGACTCCAAGCCTAGGCTTCGGCGCACGCGCCTTCAACCTAGTATTTCGATGGGAATTATCCTGAAAGCACCATAATCTTAAAAACTCGCACGACCTTGCTTGCAAACGTCGCCATTTCCCAAAATAAGACTAAAATTGTGTCTTGCGGGCATCGCCTGGCCTCTGTCCCACCGCACCCTTCCCCAGCAGCCCGCATGCAAAAACAACAGGAGCGCCCTTCTCGCGATGAGAGGGGCGCTCCTGCCTTGCGAGCCGTCTGCCTTACAGCTCTGAGATGATGCGCTTCGTGCGCGCGGTCACCTCGGCCTTCACCTGCTCGAGGTCGACACCCGGGCACTCGCCGTCGCGATAGACCACCTCGCCGTCGCACATGGTGAGCACGACATCGGAGCCATGGCCCGAGAACACGACGTTGACCTCGGGGTTCGTCATGGGGCACCACGACGCTCCCGTCGTGTCGAGCACCGTGAGGTCGGCCTTCATGCCCACCTTCACAAGCCCGCAATCCTCGCGCCCCTGCGCGAGCGCTCCCCCGCGCGTGGCGGCGGCGATGACCTGCTTGGGCGAGATGATTGCAGGGTTAAGCTCGTACCCCTTGTAGATCGTGCCCATAAGGTACATGTCCTGGAACAGGTCGTGGTTGTTGTTCGACGCCATGCCATCGGTGCCGAGCGCCACGTTCACGCCCGCGTCGAGAAGCTTCTGAACAGGCGCGAACCCGCTTGCGAGCTTCATGTTGGAGGCAGGGTTCAAAACGACGGTCGCGCCGCGCTTGGCGAGGATCTCGATGTCCTTGTCGTCGACCCACACGCAGTGCGCCGCGATCACCGGCACGTCGAACACGCCGATGCTCTCGAAGTACTGCACAGGCGTGAGGCCGTCGTGGCGGCCCTTGCATTCCTCGTGCTCGCTTTTCGTCTCGGAGATGTGGATATGGATGGGAAGGCCCGCCTCCTTCGCCACTTTCCCGATATCGGTGCAGGTGATGGGGTTGGACGTGTATTCGGCATGGATGTTGTAGTCCACGCGGATGCGCCCGTCCTGCGCGCCGTGGTACTGCTTTACGATGCGCTCCATCTTCTCGCACATGGGGTATTCCGCAAACGGCTTCGGCTCGAAGTAAAGCACGCTCTCGCAGACGTTCATCTTCATATGGGCCTCGCCCACCGCCTGCACGCGCTCGTCGGTGGCGTAGTACATGTCCGACGCGCTGACCGAGCCGTAGCGCGCCATCTCGGCGAGGGCGAGCTTGGTCGCCCAGTAGTTGTCCTCGGGGGTCATCTTACCCTCGAAGGGCCACACGAGGTTGTTGAGCCACTCCTGCAGGGGCACGTTTTCCGCATAGCCGCGCAGAAGCGTCATCGGAAGGTGCGTGTGCGCGTTGTAGAGCGCCGGCATGAGCAGGCGGCCGCGGCCGTCGTAGGTCTCGCCGTAGTCGGCGGCGTTCTCGGGGGCGGCGTCGCCGATGTAGTCGATCGTGCCGTCTTTGACGCCCACCCACTGATGGGCCTGGTAGTCGAGATTCTCGTCGAGGATATCGATGTCGGTGAAAAGCAAGGGGATGCTCCTCTCTGTTCGCTTTCAATGGTATCCATTATAGGACTGCATCTACTAGACTGCACGAAAAGAGACTTTCTGGTTTCGATTATTCTGTCCTATACTGAAACACGGCTAATCGATTTCAAGGAGAATCATGTTCGACAGCGACGCGATGACGGCAGAAGAAGTTGCGGGGATGCTCCGCATTTCGAAGAACTCGGTGTACCGAATGGCGCAATCGGGTGAACTCGCGTCGTATCGCGTGGGGAGAAAACTGCGCTTCACCTTGCGCGATGTGGAAGAATACATTCAGAAGCGCACGCGCGGCGATGACGGCGGCCAAGCCGTCGAAGCCAGCGCATGCGCGGCGACGGCGGTGCAGACGCCGCCCGCAAACGCACTTGAAGGCGCACTGCCCTTCCCCCTCGACGAGCGCACGCCGTTCGTCATCGCCGGCAACGATCTTTCGGGCGACATTATCGCCCACGCCCTCGCCGCCGCCGGGCTGCCGGTCTCGCGTGCCTACGTGGGCAGCTACACCGCGCTCGTCAACCTGTACGCAAAGCAAGCGAACGCGGCGCTCGTCCACCTTTTCGACCGGCGAACCAACGCCTACAACGTGCCTTCCGTGCAGCGCATCGCGCCGGGAATGCCCGTCGTGGTGATTCGCCTTCTCAAGCGCAAGCAGGGGTTCATCGTCCAGGCGGGCAACCCCAAAAAGCTCACCACCTGGGGAGGCCTCCTGCGCGAAGGCGTGCGGCTCGTCAATCGAGAGCGCGGATGCGGCACGCGAGTGCTGCTCGACGAGAAGCTGCTCTCCCTCGAGGCGCGCCCCGAGATGGTCGAGGGCTACGACTCGGAATGCGCAACCGGGCTCGAAGCGGCCACGCTCGTCTCGAAGGGATGCGCCGACGTGGCGATCGGCGTCGAGCGTTTGGCGAAGGAGCTGCCTGGCCTCGCCTTCGTTCCCCTGCAAACCGAATGGCTCGACATCGCCGTCGAGAAGAGCCAGCGCACCGCGCCGCTTGTGCGGGAGATTTGCAAGATTGCGGAAAGCGAGTCCTTCCGCGGCGCGATTGACGCAATCGAGGGCTACGAGGCGGCGAACACGGGGGCCATCGTCTACGAGAGCTAGACGCGCGACGCAGGTTTCAGGACGCGGGACGCGGGAGGGGGCACGAGGGTCGCGGGTCGCAGCGCCTGCAGGCGGCGGGACGCGAGAGGGAAACACGCAAGTCGCGGGGCACGGCGCCCATAAGCCGCGAGAGCCCCAGCTGAGCAGGCGAAAAAGCCCTAACAGCAAAAGAGCCCCAACCCACCAGGGCTTGAGGCTCTCGAGTCACCTCACGCAATGCGCGCGGGCGGAAGAATCGCTAGTCAACGGCGACCATGACGTCGGTCGCCTTGATGATGGCGACGGCCTTGCCGCCTTCCTTCAGGCCGAGGGACTCGATGGACTCGTTGGTGATGGAGCCGGAGATGCGCACGCCCTCTTCGTCCTCGATGGTCACATGGCCGTTCACGGCACCTTCCTGGACCTTCACGACCGTGCCCTCGATCTGGTTGCGGGCGGAGATGCCCTCGATCTTGGAGGTTGCGAACATGACGTTGGTGGCCTTGACCACCGCGTAGCACTCCTTGCCCTCTTCGAGGCCGAGCTGCTTCACTGCTTCCATGGTGATGTCAGCCTTGATCGGGTTGTGGCTGCCACGGCAGATGGTGACGACGGCGTTGACGGCGCCTTCCTTGACGGTCTTGACGGTGCCCTTGATCTGGTTGCGAGCGCTGATCTTCATGATGCGATCCTTTCATTTGGTGAGGAGCCTACCATGTGGCTCCGCGTTACTGTGGTGGTACCGCCTCTCGTTCGGCGGCACCTGCATAATCGCATGAATGGACGCTGACGGGTGCGCCACCGGGCGCCCTCCACAGCCGTCGTCCCGTTTCACTTCGTTTCGTCCCAAAGGGAAGACCGAACGGACGATAAGGCGCCGCGCGAAGATGCCCGAAAGGAAAGTCCAGCACTAAGACGAGGACAAACGAGCGAACGCGACCCCGCCCTGCCTTGCCAACCGGCTTATCCCGCGCCAGGCCAAGTCCCAGTTTCCGTCGCATATTTCCTCAATGTCCGCATCTATCGATAGGTTTTCCCTATAGCAAATGTATTGATTCGTGTATTTCCCGATTTCCGAGAGTGTGACTATACTTCACAACAACATAAACGCGGCAATAGCCCAAACGTCAGGTGCCGAATGAAAGAGGCATCGAGACGAGCCCGAGCAAGCATCCAACCGAAAGGCAAACAATGACAGTGAACTACGGACCGAATCGATACGACGTCGTCGGCAGCTTCCTTCGCCCCGCAAAGCTGAAGCAAGCACGCGAAGACTTTAACGCGGGCGCAATCGACGCCGCAGCCCTGAAGGCCATCGAGGACGAGTGCATCACCGACCTCATTGCGAAGGAGAAGAAGGCCGGCCTGCGCTTCATCACCGACGGCGAGTTCCGCCGCGCGACCTGGCATCTTGACTTCATGTGGGCATTCGATGGCATCGGCCACTCCGCGACCGAGGACGGCCTGCCGTTTCACGACGAGGCTGCCAAGATCGACGACACCTACCTGACGGGGAAGGTCTCGCTCGCAGGCGAGCACCCGTTCGTCGAGCACTTCCGCTTCGTCCAATCCTTCGAGGACGAGAGCACCACAGCGAAGCTGACGATCCCCGCGCCTGCGCAGTTCATCGAGCAGTTCATCATGCCGATGAACCGCGAGGCCACGGCAGCTGCCTACGAAAGCGACACGCTTTTAGAAGACGACATCGTCGCCGCCTACCTGGCGTTCATCGAACAGGTTTATGCCGCGGGCTGCCGCAACCTGCAGTTCGACGACTGCTCATGGGGATGCCTCGTCGACCCGAAGGCGGAGCTTTTCTTCGGCACCGATCAAGCGGGGCTCGCGCGCATCAAGGAAACGCTGCTGCGCGTGAACAACCGCGTGCTCGACGCCGCGCCCGCCGACCTGTGCATCAACACCCACGTTTGCCGCGGCAACTTCCACAGCACCTGGGCATGCGAAGGCGGCTACGACGGCGTCGCCGATGCGCTGCTCGCAAACGAGCACGTGAACGCCTTCTTCCTCGAATTCGACGACGAGCGTTCCGGCAGCTTCACGCCGCTTGCGAACGTGCCCGAGGGAAAGAAAGTCGTGCTTGGGCTTATCACCACGAAGCGCTCCGAGCTCGAGGACAAGCAGGCCATCATCGCGCGCATCCACGAGGCGGCGAAGTTCGTGCCGCTGGAGAACCTCTGCCTGTCGCCGCAGTGCGGCTTCGCGAGCTGCGAGATCGGCAACAAGCTCACCGAGGAGCAGCAGTGGGCGAAGGTGGCGCTCGTGCGCGAGATCGCCGAAGAAGTGTGGGGCGACTAGTCGCAAGCGCGCCGCCACACGCCGCACGCGACCCTGAGGGGGAGGGCAACAAGCTCTCCCCTTTTGCATTCTTTGCGCGAAACGCCTGCAAGAGCGTCATTTTCCCCTATCCTTGAACCCCGATGACCCGCAGGCGAGGAGCGCCCATGAAACTGCAGCAGCTGAAATACGTCGTGAAAGTCGCCGAGATGGGCAACATCACCGAGGCGTCGAGGCGCCTGTTCGTGTCGCAGCCTTCCATCACCGCCGCAATCCGCGACCTGGAGCACGAGATGGGCGTCGTCATCTTCGAACGCACGAACAAGGGCGTCGTGGTGACGTCGGAGGGTGAGACGTTTCTGGGATATGCCCGGCAAGTGCTCGAGCAGGCCGACCTTCTGGAGGAGAAATACAAGGGCGAGGCGCAGCAGGTCCCCCACTTCGCCGTCTCCTGCCAGCATTATTCGTTCGCCGTCAATGCGTTTGTCGATGTCATACGCGAGTTCAACGCCTTCCGCTACGACTTCACCCTGCGCGAGGAGCAAACGCACGAGATCATCGAGGACGTGTCCCGCATGAAAAGCGAGCTGGGGATCATCTACCTGAGCCAGCGAAACCGGGAGGTCATCGGGAAAATGCTGCGCAGCCAGGATCTTGTGTTCGAGCCCCTGTTCACCGCCGAGCCTCACGTGTTCATCTCAAGCGCGCATCCGCTTGCGGGGCGCAAGTCGGTAACGCTTGAGGACCTCGACGACTTCCCCTACCTTTCCTATGAGCAGGGGGATTTCAACTCGTTCTATTTCAGCGAGGAGCTGCTCAGCACGCTCGACCGCCGCAAGAACATCCGCGTGCGCGACCGCGCGACGCTGTTCAACCTGGCAGTGGGACTGAATGGGTACACTGTGTGCAGCGGGGTCATATCGCACGAGCTCAACGGCGAGAACATCATCTCGGTTCCGCTGGACGTGGACGAGACCATGACCATCGGGATTATCACCCGCAGAAACACCACGCCAACGCGCTAC
The DNA here is from genome assembly GCA_934663775.1 of uncultured Ellagibacter sp. Taxonomy (GTDB): domain Bacteria; phylum Actinomycetota; class Coriobacteriia; order Coriobacteriales; family Eggerthellaceae; genus Ellagibacter. The sequence goes on from CAKUKU010000010.1 coordinate 33,732, forward strand.
GGGAAAGCCTACCGAGAAGCGATCAAACGACACATCCCGCAAGACGCGTAATTGCGCCGAGCAGGAAAGCGAGATGGCAACGCGACAGGAACAAACAAGCAGGAAAGCAATGGGGCAAAACCAGGTTGCCCTCGCAATGTGCATCCTGGACACGACCCGCTACCCCCGTTTTGCGAACGTGGCACGAAAACCGAGGTATCCCGAGAGGAAGGCCCTCGAGCGGGATTCAGGCCCCTCAATCTGAACATAAAAAAATCGCTGGCCGATTGTTCGACCAGCGATTGAATTCATGGTGGAGAATAGGGGGTTCGAACCCCTGACCTCATGGCTGCCAGCCATGCGCTCTCCCAGCTGAGCTAATTCCCCGTAAAAGGTGCATCGACTATATTAACAGAACGACGATTTCGGTCAAGCACTTTTTTGAAAAAGTTTTCAGCGGGCTTGCAAAAGCCGCACGCAGCGCATGCATACGACGCACAGCACCGCCAGATGCGCGACGCATGCCGCCGACGCACGACGCCGACGACGAACGCAAAATGTCACCCGCACTCCAACAAGCCCCAAACGAGAACGTGCGCATGCCATCATCCCATTCTTCCGCAAAAAGCTATGAGAGATCTCGACGCAACCTCATCGAGCGGTTCGCCAACCGGACGCCAACCCGAGAAAGCGCTGACCACACTGCGAAACTGCACCAATGCAGCACGATGCACGACACGACACGGCGGGCGGCACGATGCGCGTCGCGACGGGAAACGCCGCACGGTACGAACTTGGCACCCTGGCAGGTCTCCTCGACCGCCCGTGTACAAGATTGACGATAAGTTGTGAAGAAATAGTGATGTGGCCTCTATTTCGCCTTTGCATGTACCGAAAATGTCGCATTCGAAGCGAGATCGAGTCGAATTACTCCCCAAATTCGCTTCGTTTGAGGAATCCTACATAGTTTCTGCATAACATATCGTCGTTTTTGTACAGGGCCCCGTGCCCTACCCCAAAAACAAAAGCGCCGCCTCATTGCGCGAGGCGGCACTTGGTGAATCACACGCTTGAGAAGCCTGCCCCTGGGGTCAAGCCTTCTCGCGAGCGCTATTCGGCCTTCTCCTCGGCCTCTTCGCGCTTTGCGGCCTCCACATGGGCGATGATGTCGTCGAGCGCACCGGCAACGTCGTATTCCTCGACCTTGCCCTCGTCGCAAAGTGCCGCGAACTTCGGGTCAATCGGCAGCGTTGCCACCGCGGGGATGCCGTACTTCTCGGCAACGGCGGCACCCTGGGGCTCGCCGAAGATGTGATGCTCCTTGCCGCACTCGTCGCACTTGAAGTACGCCATGTTCTCGACCAGACCCACAACGGGGACATCCAGGTCGTGCGCCAGGTTGACCGCCTTGCCGACGATCATGGCAACAAGCTCCTGAGGCGCGGAAACCGTGACGATGCCATCAACGGGCAGCATCTGGAACACCGTGAGGAACACATCCGACGTTCCCGGAGGCATGTCGATCAGCATGTAATCGACGTCGCCCCAGTTGGTCTCGTCCCAGAACTGCTTGATGATGCCGGAGACGACCGGGCCGCGCCATGCGACGGGCATATCGCCCTTCGGAAGCATGAGGTTCACGGACATGACCTTGATGCCGCTATCGGTGAGCGCCGGGTAGATGCCCGTCTCGTCGGCATGCAGCTTGTCGGTCACGCCGAACGTCTTCGGGATGGAGGGGCCGGTGACGTCCGCGTCCAGGATGCCGACGTTGAAACCCTTCTTGCGCAGCTCGCTTGCGAGCAGACTCGTCACGAGGGACTTGCCGACGCCGCCCTTGCCGGACACAACGCCGATCACGTGCTTCACGTTGCTCGCCGCATTGGTCGCGTACTTGGAAGGTGCCGTGCGCTCGCCGCAGCCTTCAACGCCGCAGCTACCGCACGAATGCGAGCACTCTTGTTCTTCTGCCATAAGGCGTCTCACTTTCTCGTCGTTCACGTTTTACGGCCGCGCCCCCTGCTGCGGCCATCGTTACGTGTCGCATGATAGCACAACGGTAACAATTAAAAAGGCGACCGAAGCCGCCTTGAAGTTTTGTTATTCGATTGTAAGCAGGCCTTCGCCGCTAGGCGTCTTCCGGCTTTTCCGATGCGTAGAATGTGGCGTCGTCGAACACGTCTTTCACGCTTTTACCGTCGACGAAGGGAACGTCGAGAAACTCGCCGATCGTCGGAACGAGCTCGCTGCAGTCGACGTAGTGGCCCTTCTCATTCTTCTGCGCCGTGTCCTGCGCCCGCCAGTAACGATCGTTCACGTCCGTGAGGTAATAGCTCGCCCCGTCAACGTCCATGTACACCGAATGCTTCGCGCGCAGGTACATGGGCATATCCTCGAAGGATATCTCGAGAGCATCAACCGCCTTGATTCCCATAAGCGACCCCTTTCATCGGGTTTACCTTGGGCACATGATAGCAAGAAGCGCGCGGAGTTTTAAGGGTTGGCCGAAGAATTAGCGAGCACCGGGCGCTTTTTCGAAATCCCACGTGAAGAGCGCGTTTTCACGCCCCCGGGCGTAGCTATTCGGAAGAGGGAAACAAGTTGGAAGCGGACGGGGTAGCGCGACGGGGATCGCCTCGGGGATCGGCTCGTGTGTCCCAAAATGGGAACGCGAGGCCTGCGAAGACGCCGATCGCGGGCGTCACGCTGTCTTACGCGCCCGAGCGCGCCGAACGACGGAAGCGGCGCACTCGCAGGAAGTCGCCTGCGGCGGCGACAACTGCACCTTCCCCAACCCTTGCCCCGACTGTGAAGCGATAGATGCCGCACGAGCGGTTCGCCACGGGCACAGGCACCGGCGCAGGGTCGGGGTCGCTTTCCGTTGGATCGGGCAGCCATGTGAGATTGCGCACGACAACGCGGGTAATCGGCACCCGCGGGCTGAGGATCTCGAGCTCGTCGCCTTCCGCAAAGCGATTGCGGCAGCGCGCAACGATGGTGCGGTCCTCGGGGTCGGTAGCGACGACGTCGGCTACGTGCATCGCCTGCTGTTCATAGCCATCGTAGTTAGGAGCCTGCTCAGCCTCGCCAAAGAAGAACCCCGTCCCATACGGGCGATGCGACACCGCCTCCAGCTCAGGGGCGAAATCGGCGACCGGCGCACCGTCAAGCACCTGACGATATGCGTTCACGACGCTGGCCACGTAAAACGCCTTCTTGTTGCGCCCTTCGATCTTGATGGAGTCCACGCCCGCCGCCCGCAGCGCGTCAAGGTGCGCGAGCATGTTCATGTCCTTCGCGTTCATGATGAACGTGCCGCGGTCGTCTTCCTCGATGGGAAAATGCTCGCCCGGACGCTTCTCCTCCTCGAGCGTGTAGCTCCAGCGGCAGGGCTGCGTGCAGTGCCCGCGGTTGCCCGAGCGGCCGGTGAGATAGGAGCTGATGAGACAGCGCCCCGAGACCGCCATGCACATGGCGCCGTGCGCGAAGGCCTCGATTTCCATGTCGGCCGGCATCTCCTCGCGCATGCGGGCGATATCGTCAAGCGACATCTCCCGCGCGCACACCACGCGGCTCGCGCCCAGGCTATGCCACACGCGCGCCGCCTCGGAGTTAGCGACGGAGGCCTGGGTGGACACGTGGAGCGCCACGCGCGGGGCCACGCGACGGGCGATGGCGGCCGCCCCCAAATCGCCAATGATAAAGGCGTCGACCCCCGCCGCATCGAGCGCACAGAAATAGTCGGGCAGCGCGGCCAGGTCGCCTTGCTCCATGAGGATGTTCGTGGTGACGTGCACCTTCACACCCGCAGCGTGGGCGATTTCCACTGCGGCGGGGATGTCCTCAAGCGCGAAGTTCGCCGCGCGGGCGCGCATGCCGAAGCGATCGGAGGCCAGGTACACCGCGTCCGCACCGAAACGCACGGCAGCGCGCAGCTGTTCGATACCCCCTGCAGGCGCAAGGAGCTCCATGTTGCGTTGGGTATTCAGATGATCACTCTTCCGCTCGTCTCAAGCACGCCCGCGCGCTACGCCATTTCCACCTGAGGGCCTTGCGGCGTGTCCTTGATCGTGAGGCCGAGCGCTGCCATGCCATCGCGCACGGCGTCGGCGCGGGCCCAATCCTTCGAAGCGCGCGCCTCAGCACGAAGGGCAACGAGCGCCTCGACGGCCTCGGTCGCGTTACCGTCCGCGTATCCGGCGAGCTCGGCGGCAAGATTGACGACCTCGACAGGATAGGCGTCGCCCTCGGCGGTGGCCGCCGCGACGTCGATGCCGAACACGCCCATGAGCTCGGCGATCGAGTCGCGCGCAGCAATGAGCGCCGGCACATCGGCCGCGGTGGGCTCCTTGCCTGCGATCGCGCTGTTCACGTCGCCAACCAGGGTAAACACCGCGCCCAGTGCGGCAGGGGCGTTGAAGTCGTCGTCCATCGCGTCGACAAAGGCCGCGCGCGCCGCCTGCACGGCCCCCTCGATCGCCGCAGCGTCGAGCGCGCACGCGCCCTCGGCCGTCGCGGACGCAAGCAGCCACTCGAGGTTCTTCACCGTATTCTCGATGCGCGTGAGCGCCGCGTCAGCCTCGGCCAGGCGGGCATCCCCGAACACGAGCGGGCTGCGGTAGTGCGTCTGCAGCATGAGCATGCGCAGCGTCTCGGGACGCACGATGTCGAGCGCCTCGTGCAGAAGCAGGAAGTTGTTGAGCGACTTCGACATCTTCTCGATCTCGCCGGTATTCTCGTTGGCGATTTGCAGCATGCCGGAGTGCATCCAGTGGCGCGCGAACGTGCAGCCGCATGCGGCCTCGCTTTGCGCGCGCTCGTTCTCGTGGTGCGGGAACACCAGGTCAGCGCCGCCGCCGTGGATGTCGAAAGGAAGCCCCAGGTACTTGCGCGACATGGCCGAGCACTCGATGTGCCAGCCCGGGCGTCCCTTGCCCCAGGGGGAATCCCACGAAGGCTCGCCAGGCTTGGCCGCCTTCCACAGGGCGAAATCGAGCGGGTCGCGCTTGCGAGCCTCAAGACCCTGGCCATCGGCGCGAAGCTCGCGATGGCCCGATTCCATCTCGTCGATATTGCGACCGGAAAGTTCGCCGTAGGCGGGGTACGAGCGCACGCTGAAGTACACGTCGCCCTCGACCTCGTAGGCATGCCCACCATCGACGAGCTCCTGCACAAGCGCGATCATGTCGGGGATCTCGCCCGTGGCGCGCGGCCGCACGTCGGGGTCGAGCACGCCAGCGGCATGCATGTCGTCGATGAACGCCTGGGTGTACTCGGCGGCCACTTCTGCCGCACTTCTACCCTCTTCACCTGCACGTTTGATGATCTTGTCGTCGACATCGGTGACGTTTTGCACGAACGTCACATCGAAGCCGCGCCACATGAGGTAGCGGCGAATCACGTCGAAGCTCACGAACGTGCGCGCGTTGCCGATATGAATACGGTTGTACACGGTCGGGCCGCACACGTACATGCTGATCTTGCCGGGTTCCTTCGGCTGGAGCTCGACTTTTTGGCGCAGCTTGGTGTCGTAGATTTTAATCATGAGGTTCCTAATGCTTCCTTGTTGAACTTCCGCAAAGCCGCCGAGGGGGAGCATGCCCCAAGGCGCCTAGTTCTCTTCCAAATCCTCGGGGTGTGCAGGTTCCACGTCGGCGATCGCCCTCTTGAATTCGGGGCACACCTGATCGCGCAACGCAGCGATTTGCGCCTCCAGGCAGTTGATGCGCGCGCAATTGGAGCGATGCTGCTCTTCCACGATGTCGGGCAGGCACTCCAGGCGCTTGGCCGCATCGCTCTTCTCGCTCACGACGCGCTTGCCGTCGCGCTTGACGATGCGCCCAGGAATGCCGACGACCGTGCAGTTGGGCGGCACGTCCTTCACGGCCACCGCACCTCCGCCGATCTTGGAGTTGTCGCCAACGGTGATGTTGCCAAGCACAGCCGCTCCCACGCCCACGATGACGTTGTTTCCCAAAGTGGGATGGCGTTTGCCCGTTTCGTTGCCGGTGCCGCCGAGCGTAACGCCCTGGTAGAGCGTGCAGTCGTCGCCGATGATGGTGGTCTCGCCGATGATGACGCCCATGGCATGGTCGATGAAGAAGCGCCGGCCAATCTGGGCGCCCGGATGGATCTCCACACCCGTCATGAAGCGCGTGAACTGCGACGATATGCGCGCAAGACTTTTTAAGCCATGGTTCCACAGCCAGTGTTCCACCACATGTGACCAGCGCGCGTGCAAACCCGGATAGGTAAGCCAGATGATGAACGAGCTCTGCGCCGCCGGGTCGCGTTCCTTCACGGCGCGGACGTCTTCAGCAATCGTCTTGAATATGTTCATGGTCGCCCCTCTTGTTCGAATTGGATTGTATCAAACTCAATCCGAACATCGAACGAGAAGGGCCACTGCTGTGGCCGAAATGCCCTCTTCGCGGCCTTCGAAGCCCAAATGCTCAGTCGTTGTTGCCTTCACGCCCACGTTTTCGGGCGAAATGTCCATCGCCTGCGCCAGGTTCTCGCGCATCTGATCGCGATAGGGAGACAGCTTCGGCGCCTGGGCCGCGATGACGCTGTCGACGTCGATGATCTCGTATCCGCGCTCGCGCACAAGGTTCGCCACCGCGGCGAGCAGCTTCATGGAATCGGCGTCCTCGTAGGCGGGGTCGGTGTCGGGGAACAGCTTGCCGATATCCCCCCCGCGAATGCCGCCCAAAAGCGCGTCGGCCACCGCATGCGCAAGGACGTCAGCGTCGGAGTGTCCGAGCAGGCCTCGCGTGTGGGGAATCTCGACGCCACCTATGATGAGCTTGCGCCCCTCCACGAGCTGATGGACGTCGTATCCCTGGCCGATCCTGAGGTTCCTGGGGTCCATCGGTTACTCCTCCGGCTGCTTCAGGTAGAGCGCGCGCACGGCCGCAGCGAGCATCATGTAGTCTTCGGGCACCGTGAGCTTGATGTTGTTGCGCTTGCCCTCGACCACGAGCACCTTGCCGCCCAACCGTTCGATAAGCGACGAGTCGTCGGTTCCCACGAAGCCGTCGGAAAGCGCGCTCGCGTGCGCGCGGCGGTAGATTCCCGTGCGGAAGACCTGCGGCGTTTGCGCATCCCAGAACACGCGGCGATCGGGCGTGCCCATTATGACGCCGTTTTCCACAATCTTCAACGTATCGACCGCGGGGTGCCCCACGATGACGCCGTCGCAATCGATGTTGCCCTTGCAGGTGTTGATGGTGTGCAGGATGAGGTCGGGAGACACAAGCGGGCGCGCGCCGTCATGCAGCACGACGTAGTCGTACTCATCGGTGACGAATTCAAGTCCGGAGAACGCCGACTCCTGGCGCGAAGGGCCCGAGGGCGCCACGACGATGGGCGTCACGAACGGGAACGGGTTGATTGCGCGGTTGAGGTATTCCTCCTGGCGGTCCTCAGGGCACACGATGACGATGAGTCCCACGTCGCCCACGGCATCGAACGCCTCAGCCGACCAGGTGAGAATAGGCTTTCCAGCGATTTCAACGAGCTGCTTGCCGCCCTCGTGGCCAAAGCGCTCGCCCGAGCCGCCCGCCAAGATGATAGCCGCCGTCTTCGGTTTGGGGTCGACAACGCCCTTAAGCCCGCACACCGTCTCCGAAAGCGTGTCGAAGTCGAGGTCATCGAACTCCGCATCAGGCATGTCGAGCACTGAAGGCGAGTAAATCGGATCGATCGTATTCGGCATGAGAGTCCTTCCCTTGTTCGTCGGTCGCAGAGAGCGCGGGCGCACCCGAGGCTCGACGCATCGTTTGCATGCTATTTTACGGCAAGCAGCGAGCAAGCGGAGGTATTCCGCATAACAAGTTGAAAGAGGCTGCGGGGGCGCTTACGGGTTGGGCAGACGGACGAGGGGCGGGGCGCGACCCGGGCGGGCGCCGGGCCACGCGCGCGAGAGGCGAGTTGGTGAGACACGAGGGGCAGGCTGGCGCTGGACGTGGGGACGAGCTGACGGGGAGTGACGGCGCGCGGGTGGGTGACCCCGCCCTATCAAGGCCCGCTTCTTCACGTGAGCTGTCGAGGTGCGCGCCGCGCGCGGGCGGATGGCCCCGCTCAGATGGAGCAGTACACCCACTTCGTGGTCAATTGAGCGAGTTATGCGACGTTGCGAAGCCCAAAATTGCCGCCTCAACCCGAGTCGAGTCCGCCGTCGTCGACGTTTGCCCAAGTCGGCAACTTTCGCCCTTTCGTCTCCCCCGCCTTCGACAGCGCACAACTCGCTCAATTGACCACCAACTTGGGGATCTGTTCCCTGCAGTCCTTCGCAGGAAGAGCGCCCGCGCCCGCTGAGCCAGCGCCACCTACCCGCTAGTCTGCGGCGCCGCCCGATGCCGTGCCGCCGCCTGAGCCCGCGCTCGGCAAACCCGCGTGGCCCAAGTCGTAGTTCGTGAGCAGAAGCTCGGCATCGCGCGCGATGCTGTCGCGCTTGCGCGGCGCGGGGACAACGCCCGAGCCCTGCTCGAACTCGAGGTTCTCGCCGGATTCGTCTACATCCACGTCCACGATGGAGCCGCTCTGCCACTTGCCTTCCAGAATCTGCTCGGAAAGCGGATCCTCCAGCAAGCGCTGGATCGCGCGGCGCAGCGGACGGGCGCCAAACGTGGTGTCGGTACCCTCCTTCGCGATGAGCTTCGTCGCCGCAGGCGTCAGGTTGATCGACATGTTCTGCGCAATCATGCGCTCACGCAAATCGGCCACCATAAGCTCGACGATTTGGGCAATCTGCTCGTCGGTGAGCGACTTGAACACGATGATCTCGTCGATGCGGTTCAAGAACTCGGGCCTGAACAGCTTCTTCATCTCGGCCATCACGCGGCTCTTGATCTCCTTGTCGGAAAGCCCCGCTTGATCGCTGCCGGAGAAGCCAAGCGGCGTCGTCTGCGCGATCTCGCGTGCGCCGACGTTCGACGTCATGATGATGACCGTGTTGCGGAAATCGACTGTGCGGCCCTGCGCGTCGGTCAGGCGCCCTTCCTCGAGAATTTGCAGCAGGATGTTGAAGACGTCGGGATGCGCCTTCTCTATCTCGTCGAAGAGCACGACCGAGTACGGCTTCTGGCGCACCGCCTTCGTGAGCTGGCCGCCCTCGTCGAAGCCGACGTAGCCCGGGGGCGAGCCCACCAGACGGCTCACGCTGTGCTTCTCCATGTACTCGGACATGTCGAAGCTCAACAGCGCATCCTCGGAGTTGAACAGGAACTCGGCGAGCGCCTTGGAAAGCTCGGTCTTGCCCACGCCCGAGGGGCCCAAGAAGATGAAGCTGCCTGCCGGGCGCTTCGGGTCCTTCAAGCCCGCGCGGCTGCGGCGAATGGCCTTCGAAAGCGCCGTCACGGCCTCGTCCTGGCCGATGACGCGCTCATGCAGCACACCCTCCATGCGCAGAAGCTTCTCGGTTTCGGCCTCGGTCAAGTTGGACACCGGCACGCCTGTGGTCATGGAAACCACGTCGGCGATATCCTTCACCGTGACCTGGGAAACCTGCTTGGAAGTATCTTCCTCCCACTTCTTCTCGGCCTGCTCGCGCTCGGCTTTAAGCTTGCTCTCCTTGTCGCGCAACTCGGCTGCGGTCTCGAAATCCTGCGCGCCAATGGCCTTGTCCTTCTTGGAGCGAACCTCGCGCAGCTGGTCGTCCAAATCGCGCAGCTCCTTGGGCAGCGTCATGTTGCGGATACGCATGCGCGCGCCGGCCTCGTCGATCACGTCGATCGCCTTGTCGGGCAGGAAGCGGTCCTGGATGTAGCGGTCGGACATCTCCACGGCGGCCTGGAGTGCCTCGTCGGTGAAGTGCACCTGATGGTGCGCCTCGTAGCGATCGCGCAAGCCGCCCAGGATGCGGATGGCCTGCTCCTCATTGGGCTCGCCGACGGTGATGGGCTGGAAGCGACGCTCGAGCGCGGAGTCCTTCTCGAGGTGCTTGCGGTACTCGTCGATGGTCGTGGCGCCGATGACCTGGATCTCGCCGCGCGACAGCGGCGGCTTCAAGATGGCCGCAGCGTCGATGGAGCCTTCTGCCGAGCCCGCGCCGATGAGCGTGTGCATCTCGTCGATGAAAAGAATGATGTCGCCCGCGTCCTGCACCTCTTTGATGCATTTCTTCAGGCGATCCTCGAACTCGCCGCGGTACTTGCTGCCCGCCACGAGCGCGGACACGTCAAGCGTGAACAGGCGCTTGTTGCGGAGCAGATCGGGCACCTGGTTCGCAACGATGAGCTGCGCGAGCCCTTCCACGACGGCGGTCTTGCCCACACCCGGCTCGCCGATGAGCAGCGGGTTGTTCTTCTGACGGCGCGAGAGCACCTGCATGACGCGCTCAATCTCGCCCGCACGGCCGATGACCGGGTCGAGCTTGCCGTCGGATGCCTTCTTGGTAAGGTCGGTGCCGAACTCCTTGAGCATGCTGTCAGGGGACGACCCCATCGCGTCGAATGCGCTGCGCCCGGCATAGACGGGGCTTTGCCCCACCAGGTCGTTCAAGGCGCCGCGGATGTCGTCGCCCTTCACGCCCAAGCGGCCGAGCACGTCGAGCGCCGTGCCCTCGCCCTCGCGCACGATGCCCAAAAGCAGATGCTCGGTCGAGATGTAGGACTGCCCCATCTGCATGGCCTCGCGCAGGGAGTTCTCGAGCACGCGCTTCACGCGCGGAGTGAAGGAAAGGTGACCGGACACATCCGCACTCTCGTCGATGGTGACGACCTGGCGAATCGCCTGCACCACTGCGTCGTACTTGACATTCAAACGCTCGAGCGCCTGAGCGGCGAGGCCTTCCTTTTCCTGAATCAGCCCGAGCAGGATGTGCTCGGTGCCCACATAGGGCTGGTGAAGGCTGCGGGCCTCGTCCTGCGCCAGCACGAGCACCTTGCGCGCCTTGTCGGTGAACTTGTCGAATGACATGTATCCTCGTTTCTCACAAGGTCGTTTGATTGCGATTCATACTAGCACTCTTGTCAAGTGAGTGCTAATGCAGAGAAAGTCCGTATACATAATACAGAAAGCAGCCCGAAGCAAATCAACAAGACCCAAACAAATCGGAGGTGGTTCGGATTCATCAAGGACGCATGACGGGCTGCCCATGATACGAAGAAGGCCGCCCGGACATTTGCCCAGACGGCCCTTCAAGACTATGCGATTCGATAAACGCTTAGTACAGCTTCGCACCTGCGGGGATGCGGTCGCTCACCATGAGCAGGTTCAGGCGCTCCTCGGTGGCGTCGCCTTCGACCTTCTCCTCGTGCACGGCGGAAAGGAGCATGCCGCACGAGTCGATACCCATCATCTTGCGCGGCGGCAGGTTCACGATGGCGATGAGCGTCTTGCCGACGAGCTCCTCGGGCTCGTAGTACGCATGGATGCCGGACAGAATGACGCGGTCGTTGCCCGTGCCGTCATCGAGCGTGAACTGCAGCAGCTTCTTGGACTTGGGCACGGCCACGCATTCCTTCACCTTCACGGCGCGGAAGTCGGACTTGCTGAAGGTGTCGAAATCGACCTGCTCCTCGAACAGCGGCTCGATGACCACCTTCGAGAAGTCGATCGGCTTGAGTTCGGATGCCGCCTCGGCAGCCTCCGCCTTCGCAGCGCGCGCCGTGCTGCTTTTCCCGGCAGAAACGGCGCAGGTCGAGATAGTTTTTCCAGCGGCAGGTGTCTCATCCTTCATATGCGGGAAAAGCAGCACGTCGCGGATGGTGGCGGAGTCGGTGAGCAGCATCGTCAAGCGATCGATGCCCACGCCCACGCCGCCCGCCGGCGGCATGCCGTACTCGAGCGCGCGGATGTAGTCGGCGTCGTAGCCCATGGCCTCGTCGTCGCCCATATCCTTCGCCTCGACCTGCGCGCGGAAGCGCTCGGCCTGATCGACCGGGTCGTTCAGCTCGTTGAAGGCGTTCGCGTACTCGTGTCCGCAGATGAACAGCTCGAAGCGCTCGGTGAGCTCGGGGTTGTCCGCCTTCTTCTTGGCGAGCGGGGAAATCTCGAGCGGATGATCGCACACGAAGGTGGGCTGCACGAGCTTCTCCTCGGCCACAGCCTCGAAGATCTCGCTGATGAGCTTGCCCTTGCCCCACGCGTCTTCCGCATGCCCGCCGTTTTTCTCCAGGATGGTGACGAGCTCTTCGCGCGTGCGGTCGAAGGACACTTCCTCGCCCGAATGCTCGCTTGCAAGCTCCATCATGGTCGCGCGGCGCCATTCGCCCGACAGGTCGATCTCGGTGCCCTGGTAGGTGACTTGCAGCGTGCCGCACGCCTCCATAGCGGCGGCCTGGATGAAGCCCTGCGTGAGGTCCATCATGCCGTCGAGGTCGGAGAACGCCTGGTAGGCCTCCATCGTGGTGAACTCGGGGTTGTGGTACGGGTCCATGCCCTCGTTGCGGAACTGGCGGCCGATTTCGAAGACCTTCTCGAAACCGCCCACGAGCAGGCGCTTCAGGGGAAGCTCGGTCGCGATGCGCAGGAAGTAGTCGCGGTCGAGCGCGTTGAAGTGCGTGACGAACGGCTTTGCGTTCGCGCCGCCCAAGATAGGATGCAGAAACGGCGTTTCGACCTCGTAGAAGCCCTGCTGCTCCATGTAGCGGCGGATGGCTGCCACGATCTTGAAACGCTTCTCGAACGTGCTCTTGACCTCGGGGTTCATGACGAGGTCGACGTAGCGCTGGCGATAGCGCGTCTCCTTGTCGGCCAGGCCGTGGAACTTCTCCGGCAGCGGGCGCAGCGACTTGGACAGAAGCTCGTAGCCCGTGACGGCGACGGAGAGCTGGCCGCGCTTCGTGCGCATCATGGTGCCGTGCACGCCGATCCAGTCGCCCACGTCGAGGTCTTTCATCGCGGCGAAGACTTCCTCGCCGAGTGCGTTGATGCGGCAAAACAGCTGGATGTCGCCCGTCGCGTCGCGCAGCTCGAAGAACGCGATCTTGCCCTGAACGCGCTTGGCCATGATGCGGCCCGCCACGTCGACTTCGTCCTCGGTGGAGGCGCCGTCTTCGAGCGAGGCGTACTTCTCGTCGAGGTCGGTCAGGTGATGCGTGTAGTGGAACGCGTGGCCGTAGGGGTTCTCCCCCGCCTCGATAAGCGCCGCGCGCTTCGCCTTGCGAACCTCGATCGGGTCGTCTTCGATTACTTGCTTGGTAGTTTCGTCAGCCATACCTATCCTAGTGTTCGATCTTCAAAATCGTCATCTTGATGACGCGGCCGGTGGGGCCAGTGGTCTCGATCTCGTCGCCCTTCTTGTTGCCGAGAAGCGCCGCACCCACGGGGGACTCGTTGGAGATCTTGCCGGCGGCCACGTCGGCCTCGGCGCCGCCCACGATGGTGAAGACGCGCTCGCGTCCGCCCATATCAACGGTGACGGTGGAGCCGATGGTCACCTTCGAGGAGCGCTTCGGCGCCTCGACGACGGTCGCCTCGGAGAGGATGCGGCCGATTTCAGCGATGCGGGCTTCCATCATGCCCTGCTCGTTTTTCGCGTCGTCGTACTCGGAGTTCTCGGAGATGTCGCCGAACTCGCGGGCAACCTTGATGCGCTCGCCCACTTCGGCGCGCTTCTCGGTCTCGAGGTAGTGAAGCTCCTCTTCAAGCTTCTGGCGGCCCTCCGGCGTCAGGATGTAGTTGCTGTCTGCCATGGTCAGTCCCTTCAAAAACACGAAGCGGCGCATCGTTCGATGCACCGTTTTCCCCGTTCAATCCCTATTTCTTAGGAATAAACATACGAATGCGGCGCACGCTTCCACCGCCGCGCGCGCCGCAAATCCATCGATGTGGATGAGCCGTTACTCGCTCTTCTTCTTGACCGTCTTCTTCACGGTCTTCTTTGCGGGCGCCTCTTCCTCTTCGACTTCCTCGACTTCTTCTTCGTCTTCAGCCTCTTCGATTTCCTTCTTATCCTTCTTGCCGGCGCCCATGCCGTCGCGCAGGTTCTTCACGGTCTTGCCGAGAGCGCTGCCGAGCTTCGGGAGATTCTTCGGCCCGAAGATAAGCAGGATGACCGCAAGGATGATGAGCAATTCCGGAGTGCCCATACCAAAGATCTTCATACATTCCTCCAAATACGTTCCTGTATGCGACGAAGTCGCGCATGAATGCAGTGTTCGCGCTGAGCAGAAAGGGTACCACAACTGGGGAAAATCGGCGCAGATGGACAGAATTAACATATGGGAAACGACCTGCGCAAAAGAAAAACGGCAGCCTCCGAAGAGACCACCGTTTCGCATTCGATGGTCGGGATGACAGGATTTGAACCTGCGGCCTCTGCGTCCCGAACGCAGCGCTCTACCAAGCTGAGCCACATCCCGAAGTGCTGTTTGCGACAGCAAACGGTATATTACCATAACGATTCCGCTTGGCAAGACTCAATTTTGAAAGCGAGGTTGAGAAAAACGAAAACCCGCGGCGCCGTCCCGCACCGCGACGATTGGGTACATGAGGAAGACCCGCGCCGACAATCGCTGGCTACCTCACGTGAGGATTCGGTGTTGCAGCGCTTTTCGGCACGATCAGGCACAAGACGCTGCCCTCCGAAATGACGTCGCCCGCATCATCGCGCGCGCACACGTTCCAGAAAAGCTTGCGATATCCCTTCGAGCTTTTCTCCTCACGGTCGAGCACCGCCTCGCCATGAAGCGTACCGTCGACGCCGCTCTTGCGATGCGTGACGTTCACGTTCACCCCAAAGGACAGCTCGCGCGCGTGGTCGGCGTTGAGCTCCGTGCCCAGGCTCGCCACCGATTCGAGCAGCGCAATCGTCGCGCCCCCGTGCACAAAGCCGAACGGCTGGCGAATGGCATCGGTGATGGGAAGCTCGGCCCGCACGTACGTGCCGCTCGCCTCGGGGAAGGTGATTCCCAGCAGTTCGTTGAAGCTCACAGATGGCTCTCCTTGAGTTGCATGTGGGCGAGGCGGCTATCTCCCTCGCGAGGGGCGGTCGGTGCCGCTGCGGCGCTTGCGAGGCTCCTCACGCTCGGGAACAGGGGGAATGGCTCCCGTGCCCGCCTGCACCATCGCGTCGATTTCCTTCGCCATCTTGTCGGCGCCTTCCAGACGGTTCTTCTCGGTGCCTTCCATGGCCTTCTTGCCCTCGCCCTGGAAGGTTTTCGTACGCTGGATGAGGATGGCGCCGATCAAGAACGGCATCCAGAACACGATGCCGCGATACACCAGGCCAATAGCCGTGCCCGCTGCGGCCGTCTCGCCGAACATCGTAAACGCCACGACCACCGCGGCCTCCACGACGCCGACGCCCTGCGGCGTGATCGAGATCATGGCGAACAGTGTCGCGACCACGTAACCGCAGATGAGAACCTCAGGGTTCGTCACGCCGAACGCCACGCCCACGAGCGCGAAGCAGCTCAGCTCGCACGTCGACGCGATAAGAGAGCAGCCGTAGGCCTTGAGCGTCGGCTTCGGGCTGTGGCCGATCAGGCCCGCCGCCTCGGAAAACGTGGCCGCGATGTTCTCGACCCAGGGTTTTAGGGGCGGCTTCTTGAACAGTCTGCGGATACGGTTCACCAGCCGCTCGATGGGGCGCAGGATCTTCAGCATGAGCGCCGGGCGCTTGCGACCCAAGACGAGCACGCCGATCATGCAGCCCACAAGCAGCATCACCACCATGCCCAAGAGGAACCACACAGGCGAAAGGCCCACCGTGACCAGCAGGATAAGGAACGCCAAGATCATGATGGTGCAGAAGGCGCCGTCAATCGTAATCTGCATGAGCAGCGCGGCAGATGTTGCCTTGCCGGGCGAGATTCCGCGACGACGCGCGTCGTCGACCACAAGTGTTGTGCCCGCCAAGTTGAGCGACGGCGCGATCGTGTTCATGAAGAAGGTGCCGAACACGAGCGGCAACGTGGTGCGCGGGGCCATATGCTCCCCCACCGCGCGGAAGCACGACGAGTACGCGAAGCTCTGCGAGACGTACTTGCACAGCTGGGTGAGGATGGCCGCGACGAGCGGGATCGTGGAGCCGCGCTGCATGGTCTCGGCGAGTTCGGCCAGCTGGTCGCCCCGCAAGAACACCACCGCCAAAACGATGATGAGCACGAGGCCGACCAGCAGATTTCTGATGCTGAACTTCACGGTTGAGGTTCGTCCCTGTCCCTAGTGGCGGAAGTGGCGATGCCCGGTGAAGACCATGGCGATGCCATGCTCGTTGGCGGCCTGGATGCACTCCTCGTCGCGGATGGAGCCGCCCGGCTGGATGATGGCGGTCACGCCCCACTCGGACAGCGTGTCCACATTGTCGCGGAAGGGGAAGAACGCGTCGGACGCGCACACGAGCCCCTCCGCGGGCACGCCCATGCGATCGCACGCCTCGTGGGCGCGCTTGCACGCGATGAGTGCGGAGTCGACGCGGTTCGGCTGGCCGGGGCCCATGCCGATGCCCGCATGGTCGCGCGACACGAGGATGGCGTTGCTCTTCACGCCCTTGCACACGCGCCACGCGAAGAGCAGCTCGTGCATCTCCTCGTCGGTCGGCTTGCGGTCGGTGGGCACCGTGAAGGTGGCGGGGTCCTCGGCGACGCGGTCGACGTCCTGCACGAGGATGCCGCCGTCGACCGAGCGGAACTCGAGCGCGGAAGGCGCGTCGACGCCGCCGGTGGCAAGCACGCGCAGGTTCTTCTTCTGCTGCAGAAGCTCGAGCGCGTCAGGCGCGAACGAGGGCGCGATGAGTACTTCAACGAAGAGATGGTTCTCGTTGATGTGATCGACCATATCCTTCGTGACCTCGCGGTTTGCCGCGATGATTCCACCGTAAGCGCTCTTCGGGTCACATGCGAAGGCCTTGTCGAAGGCCGCAACCACGCTCTCGGCAGTGGCCGATCCGCACGGGTTTTGGTGCTTCAAGATGACCACGGCGGGCTCGTCGAACTCGCGCACGAGCGACCAGCAGGCGTCAGTGTCGAGGATGTTGTTGTAGGAAAGCTCCTTGCCATTGAGCTGCTCGGCGTTCACGAGGCTGTGCTCGCTCTCGAAGTCGGGCAGGCGGTAGAAGGCGGCTTCCTGATGCGGGTTCTCGCCGTAGCGCAACCCCTGCTGCTTGACCATGTACAGGTCGTAGTAATCGGGGAACTCGCCTTCACCCTCGGCCTCAAGGGAGTCGTCCTCCTCGGCGAGCTGCTCGAACATCCAGTCGGCGATGGCCCCGTCGTAGGAGCTCGTGGTCTCGAAGACGTTCAGGGCCAGACGGGCGCGGGTCGCACGCTTCGTGGCGCCGTCGTTTTCGCACATCTCGGCCAGGATGTCGTCGTAGCTTTCAGGGTCGGTGACCACGGCCACGCTCTCGAAGTTCTTCGCGGCGCTGCGCAGCATCGACGGGCCGCCGATGTCGATGTTCTCGATGCAGGTGCCGAAATCAGCGCCGGATTCCACCGTCTTTTCGAAGGCGTACAGGTTCACGACGACCATGTCGATCATCTCGATGCCGTGCTCGGCGGCTTCGGCCATGTGCTGGGGGTTGTCGCGCTTCGCCAAAAGCCCGCCGTGCACCATCGGGTGCAGCGTCTTCACACGGCCGTCCATCATCTCTGGGAAATGCGTCACCTCGTCGATGGGGGTCACCGGAACGCCCGCCTCGGCGATGACCTTCGCGGTACCGCCCGTCGAGATGATTTCCGCGCCGAACTCGTCGTGCAGCGCACGCGCGAAATCGACGACGCCCGTCTTGTCGGTCACCGACATGAGGACGCGTTTGATCTTGGGATCAGCCATGTATGTTCTCCTCTCAAGGGTTGGAACTTCTTTAAGGGTGCGCGGCCCTGTGCTCGCCGCGCACCTCGCGCAAGCCAGGAAAGCGGTCGCTATCGTCCAAGCGACTGATCGTGCCTTTCGCGGGCCTCATCACTGTAGCGCTCCTTGTAGCGCACGTCGATGAGCTCTGCGACGATAGCGATCGCCAATTCGGCGGGCGTCTTCGCGCCGAACTTCAAACCGATGGGGCGCTTGATGGAATTCCACTGCTCCTCGGTGACGCCGCGCGAGGTCACGAGGTCGTGCACCGTGGTGTTCTTCCCCTTGCAGCCCATCATGCCCACGTAGTGCACGTTGTGGCGAACCGCCCACACGCACGATTCGGGGTCGAACATGTGCCCGCGCGTGAGCACGCAGACGTAGTCGGCGGGCGCGGCGTGGTACTCGTCGAGGCCGTCGAAGTTGTCACCCGGAAGCTCGATGCGCGCGGCGTCGGGGAAGCGCTCCTCGGAGATGTAGGCGGGGTCGTAATCGACGACCGTCACCTTGAAGCCGACGTGGGTTGCAAGCGCGGAAAGCTCGCTCGCGACGTCGGAGGCGCCTAGAAGCCACACGTGCACCTGGTCGAACAGTGCGACGGAGCGCCAGGTCAGGCCCTCGAACTGCTCGTTGTGCATCGAGGGGCCGCGCGTGACGTCCTTCATCTGGAATATATCGCGCGGACTCGGCGTGCGCGAGGACACGATTTCTTTGGCGTCGTTGCAGAAGAAGACGAGCGGCTCGCCGTCGGCGGAACCCTGGTCGCCGTACTTCTTGGTGACCTCATTGTCGGTGTTTTCCTGCGCCTTGGCGGCGTCGTAGATCACCTTGAAGCCGAGCCATGCCAGGTCGTGCTCGTCGACGGCGCGGATGGCGCGCTCGAACGTGGGGATGTCGGCCTCGGTCAGGCTCTTCGCGATGACGTCGAGGTAGTCGGGGGCAACGTGGTTGTTCCCCGCGAGCGCTTCAGCGGAAAAGCAGGGGAAATCCTCCGACGAGAGCTGCGGGGTCCGGCCCGCCTTCAAGTCGTCGATGATGGATTGCAGCACGGCCTTGTTCATGGAGCTGTCCTTTCTTCAAACCGTTTCCCGACGCCAGCGCTAAGGGGCCTTAAGCGTCGCACCATCGACGCCGGTGTTGGGGCCGGCGTCGTGTTCCCGACGTCGCCGTGGGGCGGCGCCGCACTTGACAACGCCGGCGCAGAGAGCCGGCATCGTAGTAGCCATCAGCTGATGTGAACCTTGTTCGTGGAGGGGTCGACGGCGACGCGCCCTTCGGCGATCAGCCCGATGACCTCGGGATAGAGCACGTGTTCCACATCGTGGATCTTCGCCTCGAGCGTGTCAAGCGTATCGCTTTCGGCCACTGTAATCGCGCGCTGCGCAACGATAGGACCCTTATCGTAGTCGGCGTTCGCGAAGTGCACCGTGACGCCCGTCACCTTCACGCCCGCGTTAAACGCGTCGGCGATGGCATGCGCGCCCTTGAACGACGGCAGAAGCGCCGGATGCAGGTTGAGCACGCGGTTGGGGAACGCGTCGAGCATGACAGAAGTCACCTTGCGCATGTAGCCCGCCATGACCACGTATTCCGCACCCGCTTCCCGAAGCGCCTCGACGACCTGCGCGTCGGCTGCGAGCACGTCGGCGTATTTCTCGCGATTCATCACGAGCGTGGGAATTCCCGCCGCACGCGCGCGCTCGATGCCGTACGCGTCGGGGCGCGACGACACGACGAGCACGATGTCGGTGGGCAGGCCCTCGGCAATCGAGTCGATGATCGCCTGCAAGTTCGTTCCGCTGCCCGAAAGCAGCACGCCAATCTTAAGTCTGTCGGTCACGTAACCGCCCTTTCCGCAAGATGAGCCGAACCATCGAAGGAATGGGCCGGCGACACAGCAACAAACAGTATACGCAAAAGGCGCGCCGATTCCGCCGCAGAAGCACAAGCGTCAACCGATTAGCACCGATAACGTCCCCTCACGGGGAATTGGGGTGATCAACCCCTGAAGTCGAGCCTCTCATTCGCCATCGCGCTGCTGGCACCGAGCGCCGTCGCGGGGTCTTCTTCTCGAAAAACGGGGTGTCGTGGACAAAAAAGGTCGACATGTGAGGAGTATCTAATGGCTAACTTTCATTTGAAAAAACTGACCTGGGCAAATGTCGACGGAAGCGCGAGCGGGAGGGCTCATTTGGGCTCGAGGACTCGCATATCGCCATTTTTTGTCCACGAAAGGCAGAAATCAGAAAAGAACGCATTCGGCGGGCCTCATCCAGCAAGCAAGCCGAAATCGGGCCACCGTCTATTCGGCGGGCCTCATCTATGACAAGCCGAAATCGGGATAATAATGCGCTCGAGGAGATTCACTCGACGCGGCGTTCGCCGCAGGAACCACGAGAAACGAATCCCGCGCCTCAGCGAAACACGCGCCCCATGCGCGCCAGCCGCCTATTGTAGCGCAGGGAGGGCGTCTAGCCCAAGCGCTTTGCGCGCGTCTCGGGCCGACCGCGACAACGACGATCGCAGCAACTACCACGTCAACTGTGGCGAAGTGAAACCGTATCCGCACATTAGGACTAGCGAACTACCACCGATGCCGAGGAGAACCACCTTTCGCAAGGGCGATGTTAGGCGAGTCGTTTCAAAGTTTGCTGGAACAAACTTACTAGATTCCCAGCAATTCGCTGTGAGATCCAGTCCTTACCGCCGTGAGCACGAGAAGATCTGAATCAATGCGATATATCAACAGCCAATCTGGTTCAATACGACACTCCCTGTGGCCATGATATGTTCCCGATAAAGCGTGATCACGATTACGCTCTGGTAAAGACTCACCGCGGCGCAACATCGTGATGATCTCATCTGTCTTGGCAAGATCGGCCCCCTGCTTTCTCCTGTGCTTCATGTCTTTCTTGAACTGCGAGGTGAAAGCGACATCAAGCATAAGCTACTCACCAGAGTCGTCGAAAACCGCCGCCCACATTTCCTTGTTAGTTTTATAAGGCCCCGAAACGCGACCATTTGTCGCATCGTCCATCGCTGCAAGGGTTTCTGGGGAATACCCGTTGGGGTTCGAGAGATCGAAGGGGAAGCCTCCTCGTCTGTTGAAAGCAGAGACGAACATTCGCAACGCGTTGCTCGGCGATGTTCCGATGGCATCGCATATTTCCACAAAGCGCCTTTTCTCCGCATCGGTTACTTTCGTAGAAAGCGGTGCACTGATAGTTGCAGAAGCCATCGTCTACTCTCTTCTCTTATTCAAGCTTTTTTTAAGCTATGAGCATTCATTGACTTCCATTGTATGCTTTTAAAAGAAAAGTCTCAAGCATAGCACCCAAGACGAAAAGAAGGCCCCATATCGAGGCCTTCTCCGCAATGCACATTCAATCCCAGGTGAGCAGCCCGCAGCATGCCGCGAAGCCACCCATTTTAAGGATTGTCTCTATCCGACGTAGCCGTACAGGTTTCCTTTGCCCGCGTACTCCACTTCGCCTTCACCGGAAACGATGCGACCCACGCGATAGGTGGTCTCGCCCGCCTTCGCGAGCGCGGCCTCCACCTCGTCCGCACGGTCGGGATCGACGATCAGAACCATGCCGACACCCATGTTGAAGGTTTTGAGCGCCTGGCCCTCGGAGAGGTCGGCCGCCTCGCACACGTACTTCGCGATTGCGGGAACGGGCCACGTACCCAGATCGACCTGAGCGTTCACCTGCGAATTCAGCGCGCGGTTGAGGTTCTCAGTAATGCCACCGCCCGTGATGTGCGCAAGCGCACGCACGGCCTGCGGGCACTCGGCAAGCACGGAGAGCACCTGCTTCACGTAGATGCGCGTCGGGGTGAGCAGCGCCTCGCCCACCGACTGGCCACCGAGCGCATCCACGGGCGCCAGAAGCTCCTCGGTGCTCTTCCCTTCCACGCACACCTTGCGCGCGAGCGAGTAGCCGTTGGAGTGCAAGCCCGACGACGCAAGTCCGATGAGCACATCGCCCTCGCGCACGCTTTCGGGGTCGAGCATCTTCGGGCGGTCGACCACGCCCACCGTGAAGCCGGACAAATCGTAATCATCAGGGTCCATAACACCGGGGTGCTCAGCCATCTCGCCGCCGATGAGCGCGCAGCCCGCCTGGCGGCAACCTTCCCCGATGCCCGCCACGACTTCCGCCACATGCTCGCGGCGCAGCTTGCCGATCGCGATGTAATCCAGGAAGAACAGCGGCTCGGCGCCGCAGGCGAGGATGTCGTTCACGCACATGGCGACAAGGTCGATGCCCACCGTGCCATGCTTGCCGACAAGCTGGGCCACCTTGAGCTTGGTGCCCACGCCATCGGTGCCCGACACGAGCAGCGGGTCTTCCATCCCCTTCGCCGCCGCGATGGAGAACAGGCCGCCGAAGCCGCCGATGTCGCCCACGACCTCGGGGCGGTAGGTTGAATGCACGGTCTCCTTGATCGCGTCGACCGCTCGCGCGCCCTCGGCAGTGTCAACGCCCGCCGCCGCGTAGGTGATTTCCTCGCTCACTTTTCGCTCCTTTTCGTAAATGTCGCGCCCGGGCAGCTACATGCTGACCTGGGACGTTTCCGCTTTCTCATTCTCGCGCGCGTATTCTGCGGCGAAATCTGCCTTCGTCATGAAGCTCTTCTTGGCCGTGGAGGACGGAATCTCCACGGGGTAGTCGCCCGAGAAGCACGCCTCGCAGAAGCCGGGCTCGCGCACGTCGGGAAGCGACTCGCGAAGCCCCGACAGGCTGATGAACGCGAGCGAGTCGGCGCCCATCCACTCGCACATCTCCGCGTTGGTCATGTTCGCGGCGATGAGCTGGTCGCGCGTGTCGGTGTCGATGCCGTAGAAGCACGGCCAGAGCACCTCAGGGCTCACGATGCGCATGTGGACCTCGGTGGCGCCCGCCTGGCGCAGCATCTCGATGAGCTTTTTGGAGGTGTTGCCGCGCACGATGGAGTCGTCGATCACGACGAGGCGCTTGCCCGAGATAACGCTCGGCAGCGGGTTCAGCTTCAGACGAATGCCCAGCTGGCGCATGGCTTGCGTCGGCTGGATGAACGTGCGGCCCACGTAGCGGTTCTTCACGATGCCGTCGGCGTAGGGGATGCCGCTTTCGAAGGCGAAGCCCATGGCCGAGGGGATTCCCGAGTCGGGCACGCCGAGCACCAGGTCGGCGTCCGCCGGCGCCTCGCGTGCCAGGATGCGGCCCATGTTGCGTCTTGCCTGGTAGACCGACTGCCCGTCCATCACCGAATCGGGGCGGGCGAAGTAGACGTACTCGAAGATGCAGCTCGCGCGGCGGCCGGCGGGCACGCCCTGCTCGGCGATGACGCCGTCTTTGCTGAAGCGAACGATCTCGCCTGGATTCACATCGCGCACGTAGCGCGCGCCCACGATGTCGAGCCCGCAGGTCTCCGACGACACAACCCAGCCGCGGCCTTCGGGCAACTCGCCGATGCACAGCGGACGAATGCCGTTCGGATCGCGGAAAGCGTAGAGGCAGTCGGGGCTCGCGAGAACCATCGCATAGGCACCTTCCAAATGCTCCATGGCGTAGCGGATGCCCTCGCGCAGATGGTGCGTCTTCTGCGTGATGTTGCCGATGGCCTTCGCCGCCACCTCCGAATCGGTGCCGGCGCGCAGCTGGATGTCCTCGTCAATCAGGCGCGCACGCAGGCTGTTCGTGTTCACGAGCGTACCGTTATGCGCGAGCGCGATGAGCGTCTCGTCGATGGCGGAGATATGCGGCTGGGCCGCTTCCCACGACGCCGCGGCGCCGGAAGTGGAGTAGCGCGCGTGGCCGACCGCCACGAACCCGGTGAGCGCGGCGAGGCTTGCCTCGTCGAACACCTGCGTAACCAGGCCCAAGTCCTTCGAGACCATAACAGTCTCGCCGTCCCCCACGGCGATTCCCGCGCTTTCCTGACCGCGGTGCTGAAGCGCCTGCAGGCCGAAGCACGTCATGCGCGCGACGTCCTCGCCGGGCGCGAAAACGCCGAACACGGCGCATTCCTCTTCGAGGCGGTCGGGGCGTTCGCCCGGCAGTATCGAAGTGCTCATGAAACGATCTCCTTTGCTGCATCGTCTATTGTCGCGGCGGCGTCGGGCTCGACCATGCTGATCCCGCCGCCTCCGCGGTTTGCGTTGTTCGCATCGTTCGCAGCCGAACTTTCGAGCACCTCGCCCGAGGAGTTTACGGCAGCGTATTCAACCGGCACGCAGCACAGGACATACCGCGCGTCCGTGTTGCTATCGCAGGTAGAAAACATGAAGAAGCGGGAAACGGCCGACGCGTCGGGAGCCGCCGGATCGCACTCGACGATGCTGCGACTGATCTTGTCGGCGACGTAGGACGTGAAGGTGGCGTCGCTTTCGAACTTCGTCTGCACGATGGACTCCGACCCGCTGCAATGAACGAGAGACACCGACTGCAGGCGCCAGTTGCCCGCGGGCGTGAGCAGGTACACCGTGCGATGGGCGTTGAACTGCTCGGCATCGGCGAAATCGGCGATTGCGGCAAACATTTCCCCGTTTTGCAGATGATGGCCCTGCACGATGTTGTTCCTATCCGAGAAATCGGCGGCGTTTTGCGCCAGCAGGTAGGGCGTGCCGTAAGTGGGCTGCCACCAACCACCGGAATTGCCCTGGAAATCCACCGTGAGATACTTGTCGGAATCCGACTCGGGCGCGCGGACGATGGGATAGTTCACGTTGGTACCGGGAATGCAAATCCAGCCCACCGTGTCGGGGTTGACCGCCAAAAGCGCGTCCCAGTCGACCGAAAGGTCGGCAAGCGTTGCGCCGGGCACGTCGGAGAGCGAGGAATCGGGCAGAAACGCCTCTTCGGCCACGTCGTCGTAGGTTTTCCGGCCCTCATGGTAGGCAAAGAAGATGCTCGCGAGGGCGAACAGCGCGAGGAGAAAAACGACAAGGGCGCTAACGAGGATCACCGTCCACCGGCGATAGGACGCGCGGGCAGCACCGCTTGCCGCAGTGCGCCTCGGGAAACCCCGATCGGGCTGCGCTGCCCCCTGCCCTCGACGCTTCGCGGTCATGTTCGCCTTTCCGTGGATCTTCGAGGCCCCGCCGCCCTATCGCGCGCGGCCCCGAGTTTTCGCTGAAACCACACTATAATAAGCAACGCCCCCTCGCGGGGGCGCCACGCTTGCTCTCATACGCAAATTTCATCGGTCGGCAGCAGGATTCGCGCGGATTCCCGAGCCCTTCGGCCGACCCGTCCGCGCGCGCCACAGCGCCGCCGTCGCGCTATTTCTTCTTCAGCTCGTCGATGAAGCCCTTCGCGATGCACGCGACGATGATGATGACGATGACCGCGACGATTGCGGCGATAACCCCCGGGTTGTCGGGAATGAAGCTCAAATCCATGGCGACCCCTCTTTCAAAACACGGCGCAGATGCGCCTTTCGGCCAAGTTCGGTTCAAACGGTGTCCATAGTAACGCCATCCGCGGCTTCACGCAAGCTACACAAATCGGCGAAAAGCGTTCGAAACCAGAAGTTTACGCAGGTAAAAGACTTAAGTGACAGCTTCGTATCAATCGCGAGAATGCACAGCGCAACAGATTCGAGCCCGAGATGCGCCCTGCCTCTTGTGGGTCTCTATCGGTGCAATCGATAAGCGGTTATCGGCGTTTTGGCAGGTCAGCAGAAAATAATTCGATTTTCCCCGAAAGCCTATTGACTCAGTGGGCCTTGCACCGTATAAATACCAGCGCTATATGAATTTCAGAACTATATCGTAATCGATTAAGGAGATAGCCAAATGTCTGAAAAAGAGAACACCTATTCGTTCGAGACCCTGCAGATTCACGCCGGACAGGAAAACCCCGACCCTGCGACCGATGCACGCGCCGTGCCGATCTACCTGACGTCCTCCTTCGTGTTCAAAGACGCCGCGACCGCAGCCGGGCGCTTCGGACTCACCGAGCCGGGCAACATCTATTCCCGCCTGACCAACCCCACCGTTTCCATTTTCGAGGAGCGCATCGCCGCACTCGAGGGCGGCGTCGGAGCGCTTGGCGTCGCCACCGGCTCGGCCGCAATCACCATCGCCGTGCAGAACATCGCCACGGTTGGTGACCATATCGTCTCCTCCACCAACCTTTACGGAGGCACGCTCAATCTGTTCGAGCACACCCTTTCCGAACAGGGACTTTCCACCACGTTCGTGAACCCTGCCGACCTCGACGCTGTCGAAGCCGCCATCCAGGACAACACCAAGCTCCTCTACGCGGAGACGCTCGGCAACCCGAATTCCGACGTACTCGACATCGAGGGCTGGGCCGCCATCGCGCACAAGCACAACCTTCCGCTCGTCGTGGACGACACCTTCTCGACGCCTTACCTGCTGCGCCCGATCGAGCACGGCGCCGACGTAGTGGTCGCCTCCGCCACGAAGTTCATCGGCGGACACGGCACGGCGATGGGCGGCATGATCGTCGATGCGGGCAAGTTCGATTGGGCGGGCAACGCCGATAAGTTCCCCGGCGTCGCGAAGCCGAACCCGAGCTACCACGGCGTCGTGTTCACTGAAGCCGCAGGTGAGGCCGCCTACATCACCAAAGCGCGCGCCACGCTCCTGCGCGATCAGGGTGCAACGCTGTCCCCCTTCAACGCGTTTATCCTGCTCCAGGGCTTGGAGACGCTCTCGCTGCGCGTCGAGCGCCACGTCGAGAACGCGCTCAAGGTCGTCGACTTCCTGAACAGCCACCCGCAGGTCGAGCGCGTGAACCATCCGTCGCTTTCGACCGGCCGCGCGAAGGAGCTCTACGACGAGTACTACCCCAACGGCGCCGCCTCGATTTTCACGTTCGAAATCAAGGGCACGGCCGAGACCGCCTGCAAGTTCACCGAGAGCCTGAAACTGTTCAGCCTGCTCGCGAACGTGGCGGACGTGAAGAGCCTCGTCATCCACCCGGCGTCGACCACGCACTCGCAGCTGACCGAGAAGGAGCTTGAGGCCGCGGGCATCTCCCCCACGACAATTCGCCTGTCCATCGGCACCGAGAACATCAAAGACATCTTGGCCGACCTCGAGCAGGGGTTTGACGCGGTGAAGTAGTCGCACGTCAGTTTGGACCCTAATGAACGAGGGGCCGCCCGCGATTTGCGAGCGGCCCCTCGTGTTCTCCGCGCGCACGCCTCGGGTCGCGCCCTCTCGCGCGCCCCCTACCCGCGCGCCCCTTTAGCGGTTGTCCACCTTCTCGGGATAAAGATCGTGGCGAGACAAGCGCTCCCAAGCCACGTCTTCCCAGCGCGTGCCCGGCTTCCCGTAGTTGCAATACGGGTCGATCGAGATGCCTCCGCGCGGCAAGAACTTGCCCCAGACCTCGATATACTTCGGATCCATCAGCTTGACGAGATCTTTCATGATGATGTTCACGCAGTCCTCGTGGAAATCCCCGTGGTTGCGGAAGCTGAACAAGTACAGCTTCAGGCTTTTGCTCTCGACCATACGCTCGCCCGGCACGTAGGCGATGTAGATTGTGGCGAAGTCGGGCTGCCCGGTGATTGGGCACAGGCTGGTGAACTCGGGGCAGTTGAACTTCACGAAGTAGTCGTTGCCCGGGTGCTTGTTCTCGAACGTCTCGAGAACGCTCGGGTCGTAGGTCTGCGGGTAGCGCACCCCCTGGTTGCCTAAAAGCGACAGGTCGTCGGTCCCCCCGCGCTGCGGTTTCTCGTTCGCCATGTTTTCCATGCCCGCGGCGCTCGTCATGTCCGTCGCGTCCGCTGCGCTCGTCATGTTCGCCACTTTCTCCGCGTTCTCCCTGTTCGTCATGCTATTCCTCCCCTTCCGCGTTTGCTGCCGCCCGCTCGGCGTCGAGCCTGTCGAGCAGCGGATCGCGCATCCCGTTCGCCTCGAACGCGCAGTTGCGATCGATGCACGTCCCGCACGCGTCGCACGGATAGTCGCCGCCCTCGTAGCAGCTCCAGGTGAGCTCGTAGGGAACGCCCAGCTCAATGCCGCGCGCGACGATATCAGCCTTCGACATTTCCACGAACGGCGCGCAAAGATGCAGCTCGCCGCCCGTTCCTTCCTCAATTGCGCGGTTCATCGCGTCGACGAACTCGCGAGAGCAGTCGGGATAGGCGTTGCCCGCCCAGTCGTCGTGGTGCGCGCCGTAGTAAATCGCGCTGCATCCGAGCGAGAGCGCCATCGAAGCCGCCGCCGAAAGGAAGAGCCCGTTGCGGAAGGGGACGTAGGTGCTCACCGGCTTGCCATCGCTTTCGGCGAGCTGGTCGGCGTAGCTTTCCTCGGGGATATCTTGCGAGGAATGCGAGAGCAGGCTGCAATCGCTGTCGGCGAAGATGGCCCCCAAATCGAGGAAGCGCTGCTCCACGCCGTAATGTGCAGCGACGGCCTTCGCGCTCTCGATTTCCTTGTTATGGCGCTGACCATAGGAAATGGAAAGCGCGTACACATTCTTGGCGCCGTAGCGCGAAACCGCCATGGCGAGCAACGTGGTGGAATCCACGCCGCCCGAGCACAAAACGAGCGCTTTCTCTTCGATGTCGACCACGAGGCTATACTCCCTTCTCGACACCCGGCCAGATGATCTTGTGCAGCTGCAGCTGCGCAGTAGCCCAGGTGAGGTTGTTCTCTTGCATGAAATCCACGATGCGCGCGGGGGAAAGGCGCCCGAACACGGGGCTCAAATACACCGGCACGCGATTGGGAAGCCCCAGATTGCGCGACACTTCCAGCATGCGGCGAAGATCGCCCTCCCCGCCGCAGACGAACTTCACGGTGTCGCGCGCGTCGAGGAGCGTGAAGTTCTCGCGCAACATGCGACCCTCCATACCGCTTGCGGGAAGCTTCCAATCGACCGTAAACGTGAGGTTGCCGGGAAGCGACGCGCACGCCTCGCGCAGCTGTGCGAGTTCGCGCAGATCAGCGGCACCGTTCGTCTCGATTTCCACCCGAAGCCCGCGCTCGAGGGGGCCGGGCTCGGCAAGGAAGGCGCGCACAAGGCTGGGGAGCTCGGGCTGCAACGCGGGCTCGCCACCCGTGAGGGTGACGCATTCCACTCGCGTCTCGCACGCCCACGCGACGAGGTCCGCGACTGACACGCGCTCGGCGCGATCCGCGGCAACGGGCGCGTTTGCCCACATGGTGTCGCAGTACGAACACGCCAGGTTGCACCCCGTGAAACGGATGAAGGCAGCGAGCTTGCCCGCAGCGCGCCCTTCCCCGTTCACGCTAACGAAGCGCTCGGCAACGGGAAGCATGCGGCTCGCTGCCGGTTCGGAGAATGCGGGCACAGCCGACCCGCGCGCGACATCGCACCCCGGCCCGCCCGCAGCCTGCGAGCCCACGTCCACCTCGCCCGGGGCCTGCGCCTGCGGCCCTGCAACCAACTCGCCCGGGGCCTGCGCCCGCAAGCCCGCGTTCACCTCGCCCGCGGCCTGCGCCTGCGAGCCCGCGCTATCCCGACTACTAGCCACGGTAGATCGCGCAGTTGTTGGGGGTCTCGTACACGTCGACCTGCGACACGGGGAATCCCGCGTCCGCCAGTTTCCCGTAAAAATAGCGGGCGAGGTTTTCCGCCGTCGTGCGGAAGGGCACGACCGAAAGCGAGAAGCCCTCGCGCTCGAGGCACGCGAGCGTGTCGGGGGCAAGCGACCCCTCTTCCACCACGAACGAGTGGTCGAAGGCTTCGGTCAAGTCGCGCAGAGCGCCCTTGAAGTCGGCAAAGTCGATCACCATGTCTTTGTGAGCTCCCTGCGTCTGGAGCTCCTCCTGCTCCAGATAGGCAACTACGCGCCAGCGGTGGCCGTGGAGATTCTCGCATTTGCCGTGATAGTCGGTGAGGAAATGAGCGGCATCGAAGCTGCTCTCGGTTTTAAGCCCGTACATCGGCGTACCTTTCATGATACAAGGAAACCGCCGATGGGAAACAGGGTCGCAGGCTTAAGATGCAAAGGCACCTCACATTATGCGCTCAATTCGCACCATGGAGCCGCGCCGCGCCCTGACGCGCGCCGCAGCGCTCGCAGCGCCACCGCCCCGCACCCGCATAACGCGCCCTGCCGCCCCGCGCAACGCGCGAGCGAAAAGGCGCTCCCTAGTTTTGTTTACCGACAGGAGGTTTCCGAACTGTCCATAGTGACAAGCAGTATAGCGCATGCACACGAAGAGGCAGACCGCAGGCTGACTATTTCACACAAGCATACGACCTGGGCAAAGGTTGGCGCCCGCAATGCACAACAACGCGCAATCCGGCAACCATCATCACAAGCGGGAAACGAGAAGGCAACGCGCTCCTCGCCTTGCCAATAAAAGAAAGCGCTTCGCTCATCTCGCAGGCTCCAAAATCGCAAGCCACTCGGTCGCAACTCGAATAGCAGTACGCGCGCAACGACACGCGCGCAACAATCTCAAGAACGACCAGCACTGCCTGGCGACTCTTGGCAACAGATTCGTTTCAAACGGACGATTTCGCCTTCAACGCCGCTACCCTCTTAGCAAGAAGCCGAGCGAAGGAGCCGAAATGCCCGAGAGCGCAACAGCAAACGCAACAACCGCGGAAAGCCAGGTCGTGATTCCCGAAGTCCTCCCCATGGAAGGCGAGGCAACGTTCGCGAAGAAGGCGAAGGGCATTGCGCAGGTCGCGGCAGGAAGCGCGCTTACGGCGGCGGGAATTCCCATGCTCGTGCTCCCTGGGCCGGGTGTTGCGGCAATCGTCGGCGGAGCAGCACTTGTGAGCAGGGGAAATAGAAACTACACAGGCCGCACAGCAACCCCTTTGGAAGAGCGCCTCGACGAGGCAGCCTCCAAGGCGGCAGACCTCGCCGCAGACACCGCAAAGCGAACAGCGGGCAAAGCAGGCGAAAAGGCGAAGGACGCCGCCCTCAAAACGAGAGCCATAGCGAGGGAAGCGGCCGAGATGGCAGCGACGAGCGCTCCCGAGGTCGCAAAAGGCTTCGCACGAGGAGCTACCGCAGCCACTCATGTCGCGAGCGGTGCCGCAAAAAACGTTGCTCGCGAAGCAAAGCCCCTGTTCGCAAGCGTGAAGAGGGCTACAGGGGCGGCCATCTCATCAGCAAAGCGCGCCGAGCAAGGCGCCGCAAAGAGAAGCAGGTGACCTGGGCTCCCGCGAAATCTTGCCGGCGGCAATGCCGACGCGTCGAATCCAGAGGCTAAAGTCTAGTCGGGTCGGGTCGTGCTAGACTGGGGCAGACGATTCGAAGGGACGGTCGAAATGACGCGAGAGAACCAAAGCAGCACCGAGCAAACGCCGCAGAGCACCCGCGCAGGCGGCACCAAGCCAACGCCGCAGGACGCCCGCACAGCACAAGAGCTCCTCGACTTCATCGGCGAATGCCCAAGCATGTTCCACACCGCTTCGACGATTGCAAAGCGCCTGATGGCGGCAGGGTTCACCTACCTCCCCGAATCTGAGCCCTGGCACGTTGAGCGCAGCGGCGCGTACTTCACGACGCGTAACAATTCAAGTATCATCGCCTTCAAGGTGGCAGCCTCGCTCGACAACTACCACTTCCAAGCAACCGCATCGCACGGCGACTCACCCACCTTCAAAGTGAAGGCGAATGCCGAGCTCGCAGGACCGGGCGAATCGCGGCGCCTCAACGTGGAGGTCTACGGGGGCTCCGTCGATTACACGTGGTTCGATAGGCCCCTTGGCATCGCCGGCCGCATCATGGTGCGAAACGGCAATCGCGTGGAAAGCCGCCTGTACGAGTCCGCGAAGGCACTCGCCATCATCCCAAGCATGCCGCCGCATATCCAGCGCGACATCAACCAGCAGTTCTCGCCAAACCGCCAAGTCGATTTATGTCCGCTCATCTCCGCGGGCGCGCCTGGCGCGGAAACGCTCGACGGCATCATCGCCCGCGAGATGGGTATCGACGAGAAGGCAGTCGTCGCGCGCGACCTGTTCCTCGTCAACCGCCAGCAGCCGTGCATCTGGGGCGCTGCAGGCGAGTTCGCCTCCTCCCCGAAATTCGACGACCTGGCCTGCACATACACCGCGCTCAAAGCGTTCCTCGCCGCCGAAAACGATCGCAGCATCTCGGTCTTCGCATGCTTCGACAACGAGGAGGTCGGCTCGAACACCAAGCAGGGCGCCATGTCGACGCTTCTCGCCGACACGCTTTCGCGCCTGAACGCGGCGCTCGGGTTCTCAGACGAGGACTTCCGCTGCGCCATCGCAAAATCCCTGCTCGTGAGCTGCGACAATGCACACGCAGTCAACCCCAACCACCCCGAGCGCTTCGACGAGGGCAACCGCGTGTTCCTAAACCGGGGCATCGTGGTGAAGGAGGCGGCGAACCAGAAGTACTGCACCGACGCCTTCAGCCGCGCCGCCTTCTGCGCGATCTGCGACGACGCGGAAATCCCCTACCAGGCATTCGCGAACAGGAGTGACTCGCCCGGCGGCTCCACGTTGGGGAATCTGTCGAACACCCAGGTGAGCATGCACGGGGTCGACGTTGGCCTGCCGCAACTCGCCATGCACTCGAGCTTCGAGACAATCGGCGTTCGCGACGTGACGCTCGCAACCCGCGCACTTCAGGCGTTCTACGCCGCTGACCTGCGCATTGACGGTGCGGATAGCATAGAACTCGGCTAGCGAGCGCTCGCGGCCCGATTGGCTGCGAGCAAGCTGGGCCGCGCCCGCAGCGCATGCGCCTACGCCATCATCTTAGACTCCTCGACCTTCTCCACGAACCAGTTCATGAAGCCCTCGAGCGGCTTGCGCAGCACAAGACCCAGCAGAAGCGAAGGCAGCACGAACAGGAGCAGCATGCCCATCGACGTGTAGAAATCGCCGTTGTAGATGCCCATCATGGCCGCACGCATGGCGTTGATGGTATGCGTCGCCGGCATGAACGGGCTTACGAATTGGAAGAACTCGGGCAGCACCTGCAGCGGGTATGCGCCGCCGCCCGCCGTTACCTGCAAAATGAGGAACAGGACGGCAATCGCCTTGCCCAAGTTCGCAAACGCAAGCACCAACGTGTAGATGAATAGGGAATACACCAGGCCCGACACCCAGAAGCACACCATGAACAGCAGCGGATGGATCACCTGCACGCCCAAGAACAGCATGTTGCCGAGGCCCACGCACGTGGTCTGCAGAAGAGACAGCACCGCCACCACACAGTAGCGTCCGAAGTAGAGCTCGCGCGGCTTGGGGTTGTCGAGCTCGGCAAGCCCCCGCTTCGAGACCGTCGGCTTGATCGCCACCATTGTGAGCAGCGAGCCAATCCACAGCGAAAGCGTCGTGTAGAGCGGCGCCATCTGCGAGCCGAAGTTATCGGCCGGGAACACTGCATGGCGGTCGAGTGCCACAGGCGTCGTTATGGCGGAGGCGAGCACCGCAGGATTCGATCCGATGGCCTCGCGCAACTTCTCGACGTCGCCGCTCGAGAGCGCCGAGCGCAGGTTACCGCTCAGCGTCGTGAGCTCGCTCGCCGTCGAGGTGAGCTCGCCTTGCGCGGCAGCGAGCTTCACCTTCGCGTCCGAAAGCTTCGAGGCGACCGAATCCGCGTTTCCGCCGAGATCGCCACTTGCAGCATCAATCTTCGCCGCGCCATCCTGCAGGGTACTAACCATTCTCGTCACCGACGCGGAAAGCTCGTCAAGCCCGGGCTTGATGTTGTCGTCGTATTCCGTCTGCACAGCGTTTAAGCTGTTCGCGGCCTTGTCGGCAAGCTCTAAGATTTCCGTGCGCTGCGCCACCGCGTCGTCGTAGCCCGACTGGATGCCGTCGGCCGCTTTGTAAAGCGAGCTCGATAGCTGTTGCAGAAGCGACACCGTCTGGTTGAGCTGGGAAATCACGCTGTCGATGAGCGAGACGTATTGCGCATCGATGCTCCCCCGAAGCTCCTGAAGCGCACCGATAATCGAGTTCAAGTCCCCGATCTCGGTTTCCACAACCGCCGCACGGTTGCGAAGATGCTGCGCCGTGTCGTCGGTGAGCTCGCCCACGTTGTCGTACACGTCGCTGATCTGGGCGCTGATTCCCTTGTAGCTCTCGGAAGATGCGGAAATCGCCTGCGAAAGGGAATCGGCCGACGTCGAGAGCGCACTTGCGATGTCGGAGACGCTCGCGCCGCCGACCTTCGCGATGTCGCCGACCTTGGAAGCCTCGCCCTTCGTTTGCCCGAGCAGCGCGCTCGACTGCGAGATAAGCGACTGCGACGAGTCGACGAGCTGGGAATACATGCCCAAAACCGACGCCGCACCCGTCATCTGCCCCGCCATGTTGTCCACATGGTCGGCAAGCGTTCCCACCGCGCCGCCCAAATCGGCATCTTGGGAATACTTCGAAAGCGACGAGACGATGGAGAGCGCCACATCGGAAAGCGTTTCCAAAAAGACCTCGTTCACCTGGTTCGACACCTGATCAGCACCCTGGTCGGTAACCTTCGGCGCGATGGCGTTCTTCTTCTCGTTGGCGTAGTAGATGATGTTCGCATGCTCGACCTCGTCGGAATAGAACGTCATCATGTCGCGGCTGAAGCTTTGGGGAATCACCACGGCGGCGTAGTATCGTCCGGATTCCGCGCCATCAATCGCGTCTTCTTCGGTCGTGAACGTCCAGTTGAGCTGGTCGTTCGCACGAAGTGCGCTCACCACCTTGTCTCCGACGTTGATTTCGAGCGGAACAAGGTCGCTCTCGTAGCCCTCGTCGGTGTTCGCCACGGCGACGGTGAGATTGCCGGTGTTGCCGAACGCGTCCCAGCACGCAATGACGTTGTACCACGTGAAAATCGAGGGCAAGAACACGAGCCCTATCACGATGATCACCGTGATCGAATTGTTGAACAGGTGCTTCATGTCGGTCTTGAAGATGCGCCAGATATTCCTCATCTATCGCACCTCCCCGTTTTCTTCCGATTCCGAAGCGGGCTCGGGCGCAGATGCAAAACCGTCTGCAGCAGTGTCGTTGCGAATCGCCGAGCCGCCTGCAGCAGAACCGTCGCCTGCGTCATCTGGTGCAACATGGGCTCCCAACTCTGCCTTTCCCTTGCGAACAGCAGCATGAGCGCCCGTGGAGGCTTTATCGGCATCCGGGGCGGCATGCGCACCCGCAGGAGCGCTATCCGATCCGGGAATCGCGTGCGCACCAATAGGACCCTTATCGTTATTGGAAGAGGAAGGACCCTCTACCACCTGGTGATTTACTTCCTCTTTCGGGAACTCATCCGCCATGCTCGCGGCGTCTGCACCAGGTGCGCCCGCAGGTTTCCCAGCACCCGCCGCACTCGTGCCCGCGGCGCCCGCACCTTCCCCTTGAGCCGTCTTGCCGTGGGCGTGCCGGCCGACGACTTCCTTGCTCCCGCGCGAGAGCAGCTCGGCCATGAGCGCATCGAGCTCGGCGCTGTCCTTCTCGTCGAGCGCGCTCGTCCGCGAAGGCACTCCCGAGGCGCTCCGCGACGACGCGCCACCAGCGGACGCGCCCGCCATGGCGGGCCGCATGAACACCTTACGAGCCGCAAACAGCGTGCGGACCTCGTCGTCGGTCATAGCGTTCAGCGACGCCTGGCGCTCGATGTTGTCTCGGATGAACTCGACCACCACCAAAAACGCAAGCACCAGCACAAGCCACACGAGCCACAACGTCAAGACGACGACCTTCTCCATCGCCGTCACCGCGAACACGACGGCAACGATCGCAGGCACCGCGATGCCGACGATGAGCGCACCGCACTTCAGGCGCGGATACCAGCGAATGAACCGCGCGGCACGGTCGGAGATATGGTGGCGAAAATCCTCGCGATCAGAAAGCACGCGCACAAGCTGGGCAACGCGGAAGCGGCGCTCGGGCAGGTGCACCTCTTCGCCGTTGATGATATCGGAGCGCTCGATCTCGCGCGCGAACATACGGATGAGGTTCGAGAAGTACGGCCTCAGCGCCAGCCCGATCACCAGGAAGATCGCGAAGAAGATCCCCAAGTGCGCAATGAACGACCCCCATTCGAGGCCGTAGAACCCGGCGATCGTCTCGCGCAGGGCGTTGATGCCGTAGGTGAACGGGAAGAACGGGTAGATGAACTGGAAGAATGGCGAGGTCATCTCGATGGGGTACAAACCCGTCGCACCCGGGATCTGCACGAAGATCAAGATGACGCAGATGCCCTTGCCGATATGCTGCAAGGTGGTCGACAGGGTAAGCTGGATAGCCAGGTACGTAAGCGACGCGAGCACCGCCGTCAAGAGGAACAGAGCCACCGATTCGCACTGCACGCCGATGACGAGGCATCCGACGCAGCACACGATCGCCTGCAGCGACACCATCCCCCCGAAGAACAGGTAGCGCGCGATATAGCGTTGCGCGGCCGTGAGGTTTTTGACGCCTTCGTCGTCCACCTCGATGCGCATGATCACCATGAGCATGAACACGCCGATCCACAGCGACATGTTGATGAACAGCGGCGCCATGCCCGAGCCGTACGCATTCAGGGGGAAGAGGTACTCGGTCTTCACCTCGGTCGGCGATTGCATGAAGCTCGCCACCTTCTCGGCATCGATCGTCGTCCCGTCGCCGAAGAAGTCGGTAATCGCCGTCGAGGTCTTCAGCGCCACGAGGTCGGTCTTCACCGTGTCAATGCTCGTCTGCAGGTTGGCGAGCACGTCGTCGGTCTGGTCGAGCGCGCTTCTCGCCGTTGTGAGCGTCTCGGAAAGCTGACCCGTGAGCGCCTTCGCCTGGTCGACGAGCACGCGCTGTGCCGATGCGGCTGCAGCCAGGTTCCCCACCGCGACGTTCAAGTTCCCCACACCCGCGTTGATGGCGGGGAATGTGTCGGACGAGAGCGTCGAGCGATAGGCGTCCGCGTTCGAGATGGTGGTTTGCACGGCGGTATTCACCGAGTCGGACGCCGACGCAACCGACTCCGCCACGCGACCCAAATCGGCGTTCATATCGGAAAGGTCGGAAAGCGACTGCGAGGCATTCGAGTTCGCCTGCTTCAAGCGCTCGATCACCTGCTCGAGGCTCGCCTTGTTGGGATCGCCGTCGTCCATCTGGGCAACGAGCGCCTCCATTTGGGCCACGACCGCCTGACTCGCCGACACCATGGCATTGCCCTGGGCGATCGCACCGTCGACGCGCCCCTGCGCCTCGGTCACGGAGCCCGCAGCGCCGCCGATGGCCGTGTTCACCTTGGCGGCAGACTGGGAAAGGAGAATCGAGCCCGAGTCCATCGCGCCCATAAGACCCGATGAGAGCTTCGATGCGTCATTTTGCGTGGTGGTCATGAGCGACTGCACGATAAGCAACTGCCCATTTAAGTCCTCGAGCACGCCGTTCGCATCGGAAAGCAGCGAGGTCGCATCGGCCACCTTCGCCTGCGATTGGTCCGCCGCGTCGCGAAGCCCCTGCACGGACTCGCGCGCACCCGCAATGGATTGCTGCGCCTTCGATACCCCCACAAGAGCGTTCGTGTGCGCATCGTCGATCCTGCCCTGCGCGAGGGCCGTCTCGTCACCGAGCGCGTCGGTGACTGTTTTCGCGACGGTGGCGACGAACGTGGAGTTAATCGTGGTGTCGAGCGTGTTCGCGCCCGTGTCGGTGATTTTCGGCGACACGGGGTTCATCTTCTCGTTCACGTAGTATTCAAGCTGAGGCTGTTGGAAGTCGCCGGAAAGCAGCGTGAGCAGGTCGGCTGAGAAGTCGCGCGGCAGAACGAACGCCGCATAGGCATGCCCCGATTTCACGGCCTCCATGGCGGTGCCGTAATCGACGAAGTCCCACCCGAGCTGGTCGTTGTCGCGCAGTTGCTCGACAACCATGTCGCCGAGGTTGACCTCGCCCGTAAGATCGCTCGACGACCCCACATCCTCGTTCACCACGCAGACGCGCAGATTGCCGGTGTTGCCATAGGGATCCCAAAAACCGACAACATTGAACCACGTGTAAAGAGAAGGCAGGACGATGAGCGCGAGCGCGACGACGATTGACGCCGGCGCTTTCAGAATGCGAAGGAAATCGCGTTTGAGAACGCGCAGCACGTTTTTCAAGCCCGCCCCTCCTTCTGTGATTGAGATTGCGTTTGATTGGCGGCATTGGCGCGCAATTAACCCTTGTGACGGTCGACCGCGTTTTCTGCATTGTATCGGGCAAGGGAGCTACGCGGGCTCGCAACTATGCAACTCCACAAGTGTGGCATAAGTTTAAAAGGACAAGAACCGTCGAGTACCTTGCAAGGTTGCCCCTCCTCTCCCACCATAGCCACAAGCAACCTGAAGACGTCACCGCCATGGGCGCGTGTGTAAAAATGCACGAAGTGCGTACCCTTGGAAGCACCCCCTCATTAAACCAAGAGACTTCACTCTGACGAACTGGGCTTATTCGCGTAGCTAGAAACGGTAAACCAGCTTACGCGCTAGCAAGGTACGCACTTCGTGCATATTTATGCATAGAAACGCCCAGATGCAATAAAAGCACGCAATTTAGCGCCCGAGAGTTGTCCAATCGATAAAGATGTTGCGCCTCAGGTCGTTCTCGCAACGAATCTCTTTGGAGCTTTTACTTCGATATGCGATTCCGATTTGCCTTGCGACCATCCTGCGCACCGTATCAAAGTTTGCCCGATCGGATATCTGCCGATAAGTAAGCGGCATGACGGTAAAACCCATTTGTTGAAGCGCAGTCGTCCTATCGGAATCCGAAATCGCCGAATCGTAGTCGTCGTGGACCACTTTTCCCTGGCATTCGACGATAAGAGGGCTTGCGCCGTTGGGAACGTCGAACAGCAGGTCGGCGTAGCATGTCGATTTCCCATAGATGCGTCTTGCGCTTGCCGAAAGCGGAATTCGCTCGTTGTTGACGAAGCCCGAAAAGCCCTCGCCGCCCTTGCATCTTCGCGTCGAGAAGAGCATCGAAGCTTGGACCTCAAACGGCGAAGCGGTAACCCCGGTCACGCGTTTCACGGCGCGCGCGAAGCGCCGCCCACCGCGTTCGCTTTTCATGGCGTCGGCGAACTGCCCCAATTCGCCCAGCTCAATAAGGGGTTCGCGTCTCCAAAGGTCGGTCTTTCTCCCCGAAGAGCTTTTGACTCGCCGCCATCCGAACGATCGGGGAAGCAGCTCGGAAGAGTCGATGCTGTCGAGAAGCGCTTCAACAACTGGGCTCGGCCGAAATATCGAAAACGTGCCGCAGAATTCGTACATCGCCATAACAAGGTGGTTTTCGTCGACGTGTGAGGCAAGATTAAATAGTGAATAGAGAGGACTTGCCGTTGAAATACCAAGGTCAGTTTTCTGTATGCACCCAAATGGCAGTTCGTTTGTAACGAGGTGCGATACCGTGCTCGCGTTGTTCAGTCGGCGCTTGCGATCAGTCGCTAAAAGATGGACGGGGATACCGAGTATCTCATGGGTGAGTATATGGTTCCTGAAGCCTGCCCGATTGCTATCGGTCGCCCTGTCGGGGTAAGGAGGACACAGCATTAGAACCTGCGGAGGGGTTCGATGAAAGCGAAACGCC
>CAKUKU010000011.1 GCA_934663775.1 uncultured Ellagibacter sp.
GGCATCGCGAGCTCCGTCCTTGCGCTTGTCGGCAAGACCGCCGAGGGGCGCCGCTTCGCTGCAATCGGGGTCATCGTCGTCGCCGTGCTCGCCATCTTCGCCACGCTCGATGCGGGAATCGGGCTTTGCGGGAACACGGCCATGCACTGCCATCAGACGGCCCTCGGGGTCCGCATCGCCTCGGTTGCGGCGGCGATCTGCGCGATCGTTCAGCTCGTCAAAGCCGACCCGAACACCGTCAACATCCCCAAAATGAAGCTCTAATCGAACAACGGAGATCGCATGAACCACCTAATAGCCCATAGCCTGAAGATGCACAAGATTCAGACGGCATCGATCATCGTGTCGATCGCGCTGTCCGTCATGCTGATGACGACGTTCGGCCTCGTGTACGGCGGCGTGCAGCAGGGCATCGAGACCTCGAAGGCACGCGGCGGCGCCGACGTCATGGCCGTGCCGACCGACGCGATGCAGTACATCGACGAAACGGAGCTGCTCTACACGGGCGCGCCCGCCCCCGTCTACATGGACGAGGGCATCGTCGACAAGATCGAATCCGTCGAAGGCGACATCAAAGTGTCTCCGCAGTTCTACGGGCAGACGCTCAACTCCGGATGCTGCTCGACAACCGGCGAGACGCGCCTGATCGGCATCGACCCGAGCACCGACTTCATCGTGAGCGCACTCACGAGCAAAGACGCCATCTCCTCGCTCGACGAGCAAAGCGTCATCGTCGGCTCCGCCGTCGGCGGCGTGACAAACGACTCGCTCACTATCCGCGGCACGAAATATCACGCCGTCGCTACGATGGCGGAAACGGGAACGGGCTTCGACTCGTCCATCGTCGCCAACATCGACGTCGTCCGAAACATCAGCCGCGGCCTCGAGGGATACGAGCACTACTGGAAAAAGAACGGCGACCCCTCAACGCTCATCTCCTGCGTGATGATTGACATCGTCGACGACGACCCCGCCACGCTCACCGCCGTGAAGGCGCGCATCAGCCTTTCTGGCGAGGCAACCCCGCTCGTGCGCTCCGAGGTCGTCGACAAGTCGACGGCGCAGCTGCAGTCCGCGTTCTTCCTCTTGCTCGTCTCGGCGGCAATCATGGTCGTGATCACCCTGCTCCAGCTGTTCGCGCGCTTCTACTCGAGCGTTTGGGACAGAAAGAAGGAACTCGCGCTCTATCGCGCCGTCGGCGCAAGCAAAAGCGACCTGCGCAAGCTCATCCTCCTTGAAATCGAGGTGCTCGTGGGCGCGGGCCTCGTGTGCGGCGTCATCCTCGGCTTCGCCGCGCAAAGCGTGCTCCTCGGCGTCATGCAGGAGGGCCTCGCGTTCCCCTATATGCCGCTTAACGTGGGCTTGAGCATCGCCATCGTCGCAATCATCGTCGTGGCGATCGAGCTTGTGAGCCTGCTTTCCATCATCGTTCCGCTGCGTCAAATCGAAAGACTCGACCCCTCCGCAGCGATGCAGCAAGGAGACATCGACTAATGGCGCTTCTCGAAATCACGCAGGTTTCCAAGTCCTTCGACGGCACCCCCATCATCGAGGACACCTCCATCACCGTGAATCCCGGCGACACCATCGCCCTCACCTCCCCCTCCGGCTCGGGCAAATCGACCATGCTCGCCATGGCTGGGCTTTTGCTCAAGCCCGACTCGGGATCCATTTGCACCGAAGACGGCACCGACGCGCTCGGCCTTCCCGACAAGGAAGCATCGAAGCTTCGGCAAAACCTGATTGGGTTCGTCTTCCAGAGCACGCAGCTTGTGGGATCGCTGCGCGCCATCGAGAACGTCACGGCGCCGGCGAGCTTCGCAAAGGAGAAACTCCCCTTTGACGTGCAGAAACGCGCGTGCGACCTGCTTGAGCGCTTCGGGCTGGCCGACCGCATGTACCACTACCCGCACCAGTTGAGCGTCGGGCAGAAGCGACGCGTCGCCGTGGCACGGGCGATGCTTTTGAGCCCCAAGGTCCTCATCGCCGACGAACCCACCAACGACCTCGATATCGAATCTGCCGAAGAGGTGGAAAACGCGCTGTTCGAATATGCCGAAAAAGGCAACGCGCTTCTCTACGCCACGCATATCCCCAGCTTGGCAGCTCGCGCAAAAACGACGATGACGCTCCAGGGCAAGACGTTCAAGGTGAAGCGATAAGGATTCTAACCTTACGCGCCGCCGAAAGCGCACCCACGCGCGTCTTGCACCCCATGCGCAAGACGCCCCACGCACAAGAAACCCGCTTCCCCAAATAAAAGGAGGGTACCGGCTTCATGCCGATACCCTCCTCGCGTTCGCTATGCGAAGCCCTAGGCGTTCTTCACGTCCTCAGGGTTGGTGCCGAACGCGTCGCCGCGCGTCTTCACCTGCTCGCTCAGCTTCTTGGCCGCCGTCGCCTTTCCGACGTCGCCATGCCACTCGGCGATGCCGTCGGTAAGCTCCTGCAGGTACTCCTTGGCCTTCGCCTCGTCGGTGGGGCAATCGGTCAGGAAGCCGGCAACGCGAAGCTCGTCCCAACGCTCGTAGATCGAAGCCTTGAAGTCCTCCTCGTTGCCATGGCCATAGAGATAGTTGTTCGCGAGGCCCTTCTCGATGTTGGGGTACTTGCCAACCGTGTAGCCCTTCTCGATGGCCATCTCGACCGCCGCGTTCACGTCCTTGCGCAGGATGTCGTCGGCGTCGGCGAACGCCTTGGCCAGACGGTCGCCCGCCTCGGGGTGCTTCTCGAGCGTATGGCTGTTGCAGCAGACGAAGCAGCAGTAGTAGTCGGAGAGCTCCTGGGCGGAGATGAAGAAGAACTTAGCGCCCTCAGTGTCCTTCACCTGCGGGTAGAGCGTCGAATCGATGCCGATGATGGCGTCGACCTCGTGGTCCTTCAGCGCCTGGAGCAGAAGCGAGCCGTCGTAGACCGTCCAGTTGATGTCCTCGGAGCCCTTGCCGCCCGTGGCGCGTGAGTAAAGCGCGTTCGACTCGACGTAGGACGGGCCGCTCATGCCCGTGCAGCCAACCTTCTTGCCCTTCAGGTCGGCGGCGCTATCGATGCCGTTCCCCTCGAGCGTGATGCCCGACCAGCAGCCGGTGTGCATCGTGTCGATCAGCTTCGCGTTCGCGCCCTGCAGCCAGGACAGGAAGAAGCCCGGCGTCCACAGGAAGAAGTCGATCTCGTCGTTGGCGAGAAGCTCGGAGGTGTCGGCCGTGATGGTGACGACATTCGGCTCGATGCCGTTGTCCTGGAAGCAGTTGTTCTCGATTGCGACGTAAACGGCGAGCTCGCAGCAGTTACCGCCCCAGTAACCGATGGTCATGGGGATCTTGTCGCTCGAGGAATCGCCCTTCTTGGAGTCGTCGGTCTTCGCGCTCGTGTCATTCGAGCCGCAGCCGGCCATCGCCGCACCGGCGGCAACGACGGCGCTTGCAGCGGCCGCGCCCTTCACGAAAGAACGCCTTGTCAGTTTTTCCATTCGCATTCCTTCCCTTCCTTGTATCATTAAAACCTTATGTCCACAGCCGTTATTGGCTGTAGATACCTGCCTTCTACCAGCGCGCGAGTCCCTTCTGCCAACGCAAAAGCCAGTTCCTAAACGCGAACATGAGCGCGGTGAGCGTCGAGAAGATGACGATCATCACGCCGATAATCGCGAACACCTCACCGTAGTTGGCCATGACGCGGGTGTACTGGATTCGGAACATCAACCCGGAATTAACACCGCACAGCTCGGTTGCCGCCATGGCGCCGAACGAATGCGACAACGCCATGAACAGGGCGTTTGCAATAGCAGGAATGGAATTCGGCAGCATGACGTGAATCACCACGTACATCTTCGAGGCGCCGAGCGTTTCCGCTCGCTCGATAAGCCCGCGATCGATGGTCTTGATGGCGCTCGAGATCATGAGCGTGAGCGGGAACCACGACGCGAGCACGACCGCAGCGAGTGCGGCGATGTTGCTCGAGTGGAACGTCACAAAGAAGATGGGCATCCAGATGAGCGCGGGAACCGGGCCGACGACCTTCAAAAGCGGGTTCACCCAGTAGTCGACCAGCCGCACGCAGCCGCATGCGACGCCCGAGACAAAGCCGAGCGTGATGCCGATGGCGAGGCCGGAGAACAGCGTGGTCATCGACGACGCCGCATCGCCCATGATGACGTCGATGTTCACGATAAGTTCGTGCATGATCTTGTCGGGCGAGGGGATGAAGGGCAGCTTCAAAATTCCCGTGCGGAGCGTCAGATAATCTTGCAGCGTGAAGAGCAGGAAGACGGCGCAGACGAACCACGAGACATGCGACACCTTCTCGCGCACCGGCCGCACGAACAGCGAGACCAGATACAGCACGGCATAGACAATCGCGCAGACGGCGAGCGTCGGCAGCCAGGTTTCCGCGTGGTACTGCACCTTCATCGGATGCACCTGCGGGAGCAGGGAAAACTCCAGCGCCGAAATCGCCATGCCCAAAAACGGGACAAGCATCGTCAACGCGTCTTTTAAGGATGCGCGGCAGATGAGGGGCTTTTTCTTCTTGATGAAAAGCCGTTCCTCTTCCTTGCGCTGCTCTTCTTTCAAATCAACGTTCGCCATACGGTGCACCTAGTCGAACTGGAGCATGTCCATGACCGCATGGCGGTACTCGATGAACTGCGGGGAGATGCGATCGCGTGGGTGGGGCATGTCGACCACGATCTCGCCGATGTTCGTGCCCGGGCGCGGACTGAGCACCACGATGCGGTCGGCCATGTAGACGGCCTCCTCGATGTCGTGCGTCACCATGAGGATGATCGGCTTGAAACGGTCGCGCATCTTTAGGATCTCGTCCTGGATGACCGCGCGGGTGAACGCGTCAAGTGCGGAAAGCGGCTCATCGAGAAGGATGATGCCCGGGTCCTGCACGAGCGTTTGAGCGATCGCGACGCGCGCCGCCATGCCGCCCGAAATCTGGTGCGGGTAGGATTTCTCGAATCCCGAAAGGCCCATGAGGTCGATCATTTCCTGAACGCGATGCCTCTGCTGCTTGTAGACGCCGCGCGCCTTCAGGCCGAAGGCGATGTTCTTCTCGACGGTAAGCCAGGGGTAGAGGTTCGTCTCCTGGAACACGAAGCCGCGGTTGTACGAGGGCCCCTTGATGGGCTCGCCGCCGTACTCGATGGTACCGCCCTGCGCTTTGTCCAGGCCGGCGACAAGGCGCAGAAACGTCGACTTGCCGCAGCCGGAGGGCCCGATGAGCGCGACGATCTCGCCGT
This sequence comes from uncultured Ellagibacter sp., assembly GCA_934663775.1. Classification (GTDB taxonomy): domain Bacteria; phylum Actinomycetota; class Coriobacteriia; order Coriobacteriales; family Eggerthellaceae; genus Ellagibacter. Next base: position 5,243 of record CAKUKU010000011.1, read on the forward strand.
GCTCCGCCTCGAGGTCGAAGTCATGAAGGGCGGTGAGCTCGCCCTTGTCGGCGTCGTCGAACACGCGCAGCACGTCTTTCGCGACGAGGCGCTTGTCGGCCTCGCGAACAGCGGTCGATTCCTTAGCGTCTACCACTGGACAACCTCCTTTGACCAGCTCATGGTGTGACGCTGGATAACGAACAGAATGGTGATGAGGACGAAGGCCATCGCGATGAAGATGATCGCGATGGTGTAGATGATGTCGTAGGCCATGTAGCTCTGCGCCCACGAGATGCGCCAGCCAAGGCCGCCGCTCACGCCCATGACCTCGGCGGTAACAAGCGAGGTAAGCGAGAAACAGAATGCCATGAACAGGCCCGTGAAGATGCTCGGCGCAGCGGCGGGATAGACCACATGGCGGATGATGTACCAGTTCGAAGCCCCGAGCGTCTGCGCGCGCTCGATGCTCGCGCGGCTGACCGAGCGAATGCCGCCGGCCAGGTTCACCGAAAGCGGGAACCATGTGGTCGATGCGATGACGATGAGCGCCGCGAAGTGGTTGGAAGGCGCTAAAACGAGGGAGATCGTCACCCAGGCAACGCCCGGAACAGGGCCGATAATCTTGATGATGGGATTGAGCCAGTAGTTAGCATGCTTGCTGTACCCCATAGCCGAGCCCCAAAGAAATCCCAGGACGCCGCCCATGAAGACGCCCTCGAGATAGAGCGTCACGGAGTTGTACAGATCGCCCGCAATCCTGCCGTAATGCTCGAAACAGTACGCAAGCATGCTTTCGAACGACGGGAAATACGGCAGCTCGAGGACACCCGACTTCAACGTGCACAGGTTGTAGATGCCCGTCGCCAGGTAGACGAAGATGATAAGACCCCACCATTTCAGAAAATGGCGGCGCGCATATTCGAACCAGACGCTCGCGACGATAAGCGCGGCGTACACCACGATCGACGCGCGAATGAAGATGGGATAGTAGACGGTCGTCTCGTCTGCGGGATACACGTCCTGTGCGGCGCCGTTCACGATCATCATGAGGACCATCGCGATGAGAGGGCAGATGAGCTTCGCTATCTCTTTCGGTTTCGCAAGCGAGAACTTGCCGAAAAACCACTCGGAGAAGCTCCTGTTGCTTTCTTTTGCCGCGTCGCGCGCCATGGATTCCTTTCCTCGTCATGTTGGTTCACAAAATAACTACGGTAGTTTATCTCACATAGTTGAGAATGTCCAATAGTTGATATTGGAATATATTTGAGATGATGGCGAACGGCGGCGGACGGCTCCTACGGTCGACCACAGCTGCTAGGAGCGCGAAATCATGTCGAGAAGCGCCTCGTCGGAGGGATTCTCGAAGCTATCGAGCCTCTTTCTCAGATCGCGAAGGGTGCGGCGCTCCGAGGAGAGCGATTCGGAGAGCTGCTTTCGACGGGCGCGCTCCAGCACGCCGGTCCCTTCGATCTCGCGCGCGATTCGCCCTGCCTTCTCCTGCGACTTCTCGACATCGCCTTGAAGGGACTCTATTTCGTTCACGTGGGCATGGAGATAAGCCCTGACCTGGTCGGGTCGATCCTGAGAGCGCAGAAACCCGCGGGAGGCGGCAACCCCGCGCGGGAAGGCGTCGGGAAAGCGGGAAACGAGCGCGTCGGCACCCTCAATCGAACGTATGCCCATGCACCCCGAGAAAATGTCGTGTCCCAACGATTCCGCCGACTCGGGGATGCGCGCCTCAGCGAGCGCACGACAATTGCGAAACGCCTCGGCGCCGATCGCGCGGACCGTCGCCGGCAACATCGCCCGGGAAAGCGAGCCGCATCCCGCGAACGCCTCGGCGCCGAGCGACTCCAAGCGGGAAAACGCCGGCATCTCGCGCAAGCTGCCGCATCCGGAAAACGCGCTCGCCCCCACCTCGTAGACCTCATCACCCCCGTGCACGACTTCCAAGGAGGCGCATCGGGAAAACGTCGAGGGCGAAACCGCCATGAGCGCGCGCGGAAGCGCTACCTCGCGAAGGGAGGCGCACCCCGAAAAGGCACGTTCGCCGATTTCGAACACGGACTCGGGCACAGCGATCTTGCGCAGCCCCGTGCAGTCCCGAAAGGCGGCCTTCCCGATCGACTCGAGCGTTCGCGGCAGCTCGATCGACTCGACTTCCCCATGGCCGCGAAATGCCTCGGGAAGAATCTGGGTCGTCCCATCGGGCACGACGACGTGCGCCGCATCGCGAGAATAGTAGCGTTCGAGCGTGAGGGAAAACCCGCAGCGCCCCTCATCTTCTAGGGGTGCGGGCACCGCGGGTTCGAATATATCGGCAAAAGGGTTCATCGAGTTCGAAATCCTAGAGCATCCAGCCCTTCGAGGGACCGTCGACGATTTCCCAACCAGACGCCAAAAACATTTTGCGCTGCTGTGCGAAGCTTGCACCGCGCCCGCCGTGCTCGGTGCGCTCGACGGTGTCACGCGGGTTCGTCCCCACTTCCGCCCAGGCGAGGTTCGCACCCGACGCCGCCGTCATCACCGTGTTCGCCGAGCAGTTGAGGCGCGGCTCGATTCCACTTGCCAAACGGTAGATTGCCACCATGTTCGCGTTCGAAACGTCCGTGCGCATGCCCAGGTCGTAGAGCTGCGTGCCGGGAACGGCAACGCGCTTGCCCACGCCCGCCGACACGGGGTGCGTGCCGATGCAGCGGAAGGTCGCCTCGGTGATTTCCTCGGGCGTGTGCTCGGGGCCAACGGGTTCCACGCAGGTAGAGAGGCTCATGCCCGCCGCAGCCAGATTCGCGAACGTCTCCATGCGCGTCTCAACAGGGATTTCGGTATCGATGCCCTCGCGCATGCGAACGGCATGGTACGCACCGTTCGCGCCCGCCGCCTTGAGCGCCGTCGTGCGCTCGAGCGTCATGTCGTCGGTGTTCACCAGAAGCGGCATGTCGTCGCCGATTACCTCGCGCACGCTTCCCACCATGTCGACGAGTTTCTCGAAGCTGTAGCTCGCCGTGGTGAGCAAGAGCATGAGGTTCGCGCCGTCCTCCTTATAGATTTTGGCATACTCGAGCACGTCCTTTTTGTCGAGCTCGAACTTGCCCTTGCGCGAGGAATTGCACGACGCAAACGAGCAGAACTTGCAGTTCTTCGGGCAGATGGTGGAGTTGAGCCCGATCTGCGCGTGGATTTCGGCCTTGCCGTCGGCAGCGCGAAGGGAAAGCTCCTGGCCAGCCCAGCGGATATAGGCCGCTTCCTTCGAAGTTTCCTGCACCTGGTAGAGCTTGAGCGTTTCCGCCTCGGTGAGCCCCTTGCCCAAAAGGCCCCGCTCCACAATGTCGTAGATTTCCTCGTCGAATACCTGAGTCATTTTCGTCCCTCTCCTTCTTGCGCGACCCGAGAGGGCCGCGGCGCCCAAAAGGGCGATCTCTGTGTTTCCTTACCAGTATTTCGAAGGCCCGAAGGGGACCGTCCATTCCTTGTTCTCGAATTCCATGCGGCTCTTCAAAAGGTCGGGGCCAAGACCACCGCGCTCGGTTTCGTTTTTGTCGTCGCGTGGGTTTGTCCCAACTTCGGCCCAGCTGTGGTTGCCGCTGCCGAAGGGCATCTTTCCCTCGGGCGTCAGAAGGCGGAGGATATTGCCGAACACACCGATCTTCGACCAGCTGTAGCGCGGCGCATCGAACATCTTCGTGCCGGGAACGGCGATGAAGCCGCCCGCGAAGCCCGACTCGGGCTCGAGCGACACCTCGCGCTCAAGCGCGGCGACGATGTCCTCGGCCCGAAGCCCGGGACGGATAAGCTCGGTGCACGTGGAGACCTTAAGGCCCGCTTCATGCGCCGCCTCGATCGTCTTCACGCGCGCATCAACGCTCAAGTTGTTAATCTCGCCCTCCCCCATGCGGATGGCATGGTAGACGCTCCCCGCACCTGCGGCCTTAAGCTCGCGCGCCATGGAGAGGTCGAAATCGCCCATGTTCGCCATGATAGGAAAGTCGGGCAGCTCTTTGTGCGCGGCTTCGATGTAGCGCAGGAATTTCTCGAAGTCGTAGTCGACGGTGATCATGAGCGTGAGGACGTTCGCACCGTTGTCGTAATAGTCGTGCGCGTAGTGGAGCATCGTCTCGAGAGGCATCTCATGACGGCCACTCGGACGCGCCTCGTTGCCAACGGCGAACGAGCAGAACTCACAGTTGGCCGGGCAGGGATTCGCGTCCATGCCTATCTGCCCGTGCACCTCGGCGATGCCGTTCGCTGTTTTGAAATGACGCTCACGCGCGACGTAGTTCAAAATATGACCCTCAGGCGTGAAGGGCTCGACATCGCACAGGTAAACTGCGTCCTTATGCGTGAGCGTTTTGCCGTCCATACAGTAATCGGCGATGCGCAAGACCTCTTCGTCAACGCTTGGCAAAGGCATGGAAACCCCCTCGATTGATTCAAACCGTATTTGGTTGATATTAAGACGGAATCCCATATTAGACAATAGCCTATAGACAACAGAGGTATCATGTTGGCGAAAGGCGCTTGAAGGAGGATGCCCGTGCCGCACGATACGGCGATCGAAGCAGAAAAAGAGCTCTCCGCGCTCGTGGAAGCGGGCGATGAGCGCGCCGTGATCGACTGGCTCGAAGGCCCCCGGGCGGCGCTCGTCGAGTTCACCGGGCGTTGCCTCGGCGCGGCTGTCTCCTCGGGCATGGCGGATGCGTCCCTTCTTATGGGGCGACTCGGCTTCCATCTCGCCGTCACCGATGATAAGGCGGCAAAGCGAGCTATTGAACAGGCGAAAAGCATGCGCGGCTTGCTTGGTTTCCTGGAGGACTATCGCTATTGCAAAGCCCAGCGAAGCTACTATCTTCCCGTCGTGGAAAGCGACGCGTCACGAGGGCCTATCGAGCAGCTGCTCGCGCACGGGTTGCTTTCCGCAAACGACAAGGCCGAGCTGCTCTCGCTCGCCCTGCGAAGCGACAAGCCCAAGCTCGCGCGCGCCTTGGCCGCGGGGGGCGCGCGACTCTCCGACGGCATGCGCGACGACGTCCCGAAAGATTTGCGGAAAAGCAGAAGCGATCTCGCCGCGAGCGAGAAGGACCTCTGGGCGCGGCTCGCCACGCCGCAGCGCACCTTAGAAACGCTCTCGCTCATCTTCGAGCGCACAGAGGGGCACCCCTGTTCCATCCATCGCAGCTGGTGGGGATCGTATGGGCGCCAGTCGGAGTTCGCCCGCAAGCTCTCGGAGATCGCATGCCGCAGCTGCGCCGAGGCGTGCGACTGCACAGCGAGCCTGCTTGCGACGCTCGCCGCAGCCGGAACGAGCGCCCTTCCCGGTCTTTCCACTGTGCTCACCTGGGAAAACTTGAAACAATCCTGGCTTGATGACGCCCTCGCCGCCGCACAGGGGGCGAACAACGCGCAGGGAGCCGCGCTCATCATGCGCGCGGCGCAAAACGTTTCTTCCGCCGCAGACGAGCTCGACCTTCTGGAGTTCTAGCATGGCCCGAAACGCGCATCCCTCCGAGTTGCTCGACGAGGCGGCGTCGCTCGCCGACAGCATGGTCGCACTGTGCCGCGATGACCTGCTCACGAGCATCAAGTTCACGAACCGTCCGCTCGCGCGCCTGCCGCACCGCATCCAGATGGACCGCGGCGGATGCATGACCGATGGGCGCGAGGCGCTCTTCTCCCCCGCCTTCGCCCTGAACAACTTCAAGGGTGCGCGGCAGGTCATCACGCGCGCCTACCTGCATATGATCGTGCACTGCCTGTTGCGCCATCCCTTCCCACGCGCCGACATTGACCCGCTCACCTGGAGCGTTGCCTGCGATCTGTCGGTCGGCTGCGTTCTCGGCCAGCTGGAATGCGACGCAATCAGCTACAAAGACGACGAGCGCGACTGCCGCATCGCCGAATGGGCGCACCGCGTCGAGCAACCGACGGCGCAGGCGTTCTACGCGCTGCTTGTGCGCGAGGGCCTAAGCCAGGAAGAGCTTGCCAAGCTGGAAATCGCCATCGGCATGGACAGCCATGAGCTGTGGTTCGAAGATCCCGAGGGCCTTGAACCCGACCGATCGCAAACGGAAAGCGACACGCAGCACGAGCTCGAGCAGCGATGGGAAGAAATCGCCACTGCGACGGAGATGGATATGCAGCGCGAGCACGACACCGCGCCGAGCACCCTCACAAGCCAGCTTCGCAATGTCCATGCAAGCACGATGAGCTTAGAAGAGCTGCTGCAGATCTACGCCGCGCCGCACGAGAGCATGACGCTCGACGACGAGGAGTTCGACTACATCTACTACAGCTACGGTCTGCGCGAACTGGACGGGATCGCACTGGTAGAACCCCTGGAATACCGCGAGACACCCCAGATCAGGGACTTCTGCATCGCCATCGACACATCCGGCAGCTGCAGCGGGCCGCTTGTGGAGGCCTTCGCGTCGAAGGCGTGCGGAATGCTTTTGGAGAGCGCGTCGGTGGGCGACGAGACGCGCATCTGGATGGTGCAATGCGATTCGCAGGTGCAGGACACCCGCCTTTTGCGCACGCGCGACGACATGGTCGATTGGCTTTCCTCGCTCGAGCTCAAGGGCTTCGGGGGCACGGACTTCCGCCCCGTGTTCGAGCTGATGGATCGCATGACCGACGACGGCACGGTGGCAAACTGGGAAGCGCTCATCTACTTCACGGACGGGCAGGGAACCTTCCCCGACCAGGCGCCGCCGTGGGATACAGCCTTCGTCTTTGTCGACGAGGCGGGCTCATGCCCCGCATGGGCAACAAGGGTACTAACCTATTCCGACGAGCTTACGAGCGAAAGCGAGCGATAGATGAACATCAAGCAGGCAAAAGAGCAGGTCAAAAAAACTTGCGTCGCGTACCTCACCAAAGACGCCTTCGGCGAGTACGTGATGCCTATCGAGACGCAGCGCCCGATTTTCCTTCTGGGGGCGCCCGGCATCGGCAAGACCGCGATCATGGCGCAGGTGGCGGCGGAGCTCGACTTGGGACTTGTGGACTACTCCATGACGCACCACACACGCCAGTCGGCCATGGGCCTGCCGTTCATCACGAAACGCCGCTACGGCGAGCGCGACGTCGACATCTCGGAATACACGATGAGCGAGATCATCGCAAGCATCTACGAGAGCATCGAGAAAACGGGGCGCAGGGAGGGCATCCTGTTCCTCGACGAGATCAACTGCGTAAGCGAGACGCTCATGCCTATGATGCTTCGGTTCCTGCAGAGCAAGATGCTCGGCAACCACCGCGTCCCCGACGGTTGGGTGGTCGTCAGCGCCGGCAACCCGCTCGAATACAACAAGAGCGCGCGCCAATTCGACGTCGTGACGATGGACCGCGTGAAGCGCATCGAGGTGGAGCCCGACCTTGCAGCATGGCGCGAGTACGCTGTGGCGTGCGGGGCTCATCCGGCAGTCGTTAGCTTCCTTGATATGCGCCCCGACTGTTTCTATCACATGGAGGCCAAGGGGCGAAGCCGCGAGTTCGTCACCGCGCGCGCCTGGATGGACCTCTCGAACATGATGCGCCTGTACGAGAAAAACGGCCTGGAAATCGACGACGAGCTGGTGGGCCAATACTTGCAGACGGCGTCGATCGCTTCGGATTTCTGCGTCTATCTGCGCCTTTTCAGCAGTTACAGCGCCGACTACCGCATCGAGGACATCCTTAGCGGGAACGCCGACGAGCCTTTGCGCGAGAAGGCGGCGCACGCCGGGTTCGACGAGCGAGCCGCCTTGGCCGGCCTTTTGATCGACGCGCTCGCCGCCCATGCGGAAAGCGACGTCGAGCAGGAGCGCGAGCTTGCAGAGCTTCGAGCGGCACTCGTTCGCGCCAAAGGGGAATCCGACGCCGCGACCGCACTTTCCCAGGAAGCCAGCGAGCGCGCAGCTCGGCTCGAGGCGGACGCCGCGCGCTACCGAAACGATGCGCTTGCCCGTAGCGTCGAGCACGGCGCGATCGAGAGCCTACGCGCATGGGCGGCACAGCTCGGCGGCGGAATGGACTTGAAAGGCATCGCCGCGAGCTTCAACGAGAGGCTCGGCGAGCACAAGCGGCAAGGGGTGATAATCGAGGCCGAGCTCGCCTCCGCCCTCGACTTCATGGACGCAGCCTGGGGTGAAGGCAACGAGATGACGGTGGCGCTCAACGAGATGACCATGAACAAGACGCTTTCCGCCTTCATCGCGAAGCACGGCTGCGACGCCTACTACGACCGCAGCGAGACGCTCATGCTCGACGCGCGCGCCGAGCGCCTCGCCGAGCGTCTGGCGCAACTCGAAGCGTAAAAACGGCGGGGGCCTCCCATCTGGGACGACCCCCGCCGCCAACCTTCCCCTTTCGCGCCCCGCGCGTCGCACCCTGCGCCCTCGCGCATCGCGCCTCTTACTCGGAAAGCTTCGCTTCCATATATTCAGGAGTCAAATCGACATAGCTGCCGTCGCCCTTCATCAGACGACGAAATCCCGCCTGGTAGTAAAGCTCGCGCACCGCGGGAACGTCCAGGCCGCGGGCGGCGGAGGTGTCCTCGGCAGTGTCGCGCGGGTTGAAACCCGTCTCTGCGGTAACGCAGTTCGACCCGCTGACAAGGCTGATTAGGTTGGCCTCGTGATGGCCCATGTGAATAGCATGCGGACGATCGCACATGAGCAGCGTCTCGATTGCGTTCATCTGAGCCATGCGCAGGTTGGTGATCTCGTTTTCCAGCCCCTCGTAGCGCGTGCCGGGAACGCTCGTGCGTTTCATGACGCCCGTGGTGTCGAGTCCGCCGAAGTCCTCATCGCGCTGGCGAATTTCCATCAACCGCGTCGCAATGTCCTCGACCGGCGTCTCCGCACCGACCGGCTCGCAGCATTCCTCCACCTTAAGGCCGGCAGCATGCGCAGCGTGGATGGTCTGCTCGCGGCGTTCGGGCGTGATCTTGGTGAGGCAACCCTCGCCCAGGCGCTTGACGTGATAGACGGCGGACACGCCCGCATCCTTGAGCTTCCTAAAGAATTTTTCCGTCGTGTCGCCGATATTGGAAATAAGGCGCACGTCAGTGGGAATGGCTGCGCGCACGGCCTTCACGCACTCGAGGTAGTGATCCTCGTCGAACGTGTTCATCGTCATAAGGTAAAGCCCGTACAAGTCACCCCCCTTCGCGAACTCGACCGCACGGCGAACAACCTCGTCAACAGGCATAACGACGTGGTCGGTAAAGCAGGTGTGGCTCTTGCCGAAGCTGCAGAACTGGCAGTCCGCCTCGCACGGGTAGACTTCGATTCCGATCTGCCCCCAGATAGTCGCCGCATTGCCCGTCTTCTCGCGCTGGATGCCATCGGCCGCGCCGCGGATAGCCGTTGCCTCCGGGCTCGCCTCGTCGCACTCCAGCATTTCCACAACCTCTTCGTAGGTAGGGGCCTTACCTTCCCACGCGCGGGAGATGATCTCTTCGATTTTTTTGTCCATTCATCCCTCTCTCAGTGAATAGCCGCCGGGCGGACACGCGCCCGCCCGATATTTCTAGACGCCAGTCTTTGCGCGGGCCTCGCACGAGCTTCACACGTCCGTGCCCGCATTCCCTACTTGGAAAGCTTCGCCTCCATGTATTCAGGCGTCAAATCAACGCGCGAGCCGTCCCCCCGCACGAGCATGCGGAATCCCGCCTGGTAGAACATCTGACGCACGGCAGGCACGTCGAGCCCACGCCCAGCGGAGGTGTCCTCGGCGGTGTCGCGCGGGTTGAAGCCCGTTTCCGCCCAGATGGTGTTCGCGCCGCTCATAAGGCTCACCGTGTTGGGCTCGTGCACGGCCATCCAGGGGAAGTCGTCCTGATCGACCATGACAAAAGTCTCGATCGCCCCGATGAGCGCGAGACGCATGTCGGTGATCTCGTTGGCGAGGCCCTCGTAGCGCGTGCCGGGCACCGAGTTGCGCTTCATGACGCCCGCGCAATCGTGCAGCCCCATCTCGCGCCCGCGAGCCTGGATTTCGAACAGGCGCGTGGCGATCGCCTCGTTGGACGTTTCGGCGCCGATGGGCTCACAGCAGTCCTGGATGGAAAGACCCGCTTCGTGAGCTGCGCGAATGGTTGCCTCGCGACGGTCGGGCGAAATTTTCGTGAGCTCGCCTTCACCTAAGCGCTTCACATGGTAGATGGCATTTAGGCCCGCCGCCTTCAACTGCTCGAAGTATTCCCTGTCGGTGTCGCCGATGTTGGAGACCAGCCGCGTGCTCGCGGGGATGGCAGCGCGCACGGCGCGCACGCAATCGAGGAAGTACTGCTTGTCGAACGAGTGCATGGTCATCAAATAGAGCGCGTACAGATCGCCGCCCTTGGTGAACTCCTTCGCGCGCTTGACGACCTCGTCGATGGGCATGGTCACGTGCTCGGTGAAGCAGGTGTGGCTCTTGCCGAAGCTGCAGAATTGGCAGTCCGCCTCGCACGGGTACACGTCGACGCCGATCTGTCCGAGCAGCACGGCGGCGTTGCCCGTCTTCGCGCGCACGAGGTCGTTGGCCGCCCCGCGCACCGCCGTCGCCTCAGGCGAGGCCTCGTCGAGCGCGAGCAGCTCCATGACTTCCTCGTACGTCGGCGCCTTCCCCTCCTGGGCGCGAGCGATGATCTCGGCGATCTCTCGTTTCATTGCGTTGCCGTCCTCTCTCTTTCAAGCCCTCCCGCAAGGGCGATTCCTCGACGGCGCCCTCATGTGGAAAGGCTTTCCGCTTCTACTCGGCGAGTTTCGCTTCCATATACTCGGGCGTGAGCTCGATGCGGGTTCCGTCGCCGCACACGAGGGTCTTGAATCCCGCCTGATAGAACATCTGGCGCACGGCGGGTACATCGAGCCCGTGGTTGCCGGCGGTGTCCTCGGCCGTGTCGCGCGGGTTGAAGCCCGTTTCCGCGCAAATGCTGTTGCCGCCGGAAAGCAAGCTCACGGAGTTGGGCTCATGGATGGCAAACCAGGGCATCTTCGACTGCTCGACCATCACAAACACTTGGATCGCCCCGATGAGCGCAAGGCGCATATCGGTAATCTCGTTTTGCAGGCCCTCATAACGCGTGCCGGGCACCGAGTTGCGTTTCATGACGCCCGAACCGTTGTAGACGCCGTAATCGTCGTCGCGCTGCTTGATTTCGAACAGGCGCGTGGCGATCGCCTCGTTGGGCGTCTCGGCACCGATGGGCTCACAGCAATCCTGAACTTGCAAGCCAGCCTCATGAGCTGCGGCGATGGTCGCCTCGCGGCGTTCAGGGGCGATCTTAGTGAGCTCTCCTTCGCCGATGCGCTTCACGTGGTACGCGCCGTCGAGACCAGCAGCTTTAAGCTTCTCGAAATACTCGACGTCGGTATCGCCGATATTGGAGAACAACATCGTTTGGGGCGGGATGGCAGAGCGAACGGCCTTCACGACCTCCAAGAAATAATCCTCATCGTAGCTGTTCATGCACATGAGCCACAGACCGTACAGATCACCGCCTTTGGTAAATTCCTTCGCACGCTTGACGACTTCCTCAACGGACATGGTCACATGCTCGGTGAAGCAGGTGGTCGATTTGGCGAACGAGCAGAATTGGCAGTCCGCCTCGCACGGGTACACGTCGATGCCGATTTGCCCCCACATCGCGCAGGCGTTGCCCGTCTTCGCGCGCACGAGGTCGTTGGCCGCCCCGCGCACCGCCGTCGCCTCAGGCGAGGCCTCGTCGAGCGCGAGCAGCTCCATGACTTCCTCGTACGTCGGCGCCTTCCCCTCCTGGGCGCGAGCGATGATCCCGGTGATTTTCTGATCCATGACCCTCTCCGATCGATAGAAGCACTACTGCAATTCGTCCATTATAAGACTAGAACCACTATATGACAGCGAACCTGGAGGAAGAAGGAGGATTTCGACTTCGATCAACTAGGGCACAAAAACCGACTTGTCCCGCAGAGCGCCGCTTTCAACCAAAAATAATTTGCGCGTCCACGAGGCACCGCTTGCATCGTTCGCACTCGTATCACTCGCGCCATTCGCCCTCGTATCACACGTACATGCGCGACACATATTACTAGACAATGTCCTATACTTAGCACAATGTATCGTTACCCTAATCGGAGGACGAGTCAATGAAACGAGCGAACAATCGATCCGAACACCAGCCCATGCGAGGGCCTGTGAGCCATCCCACCCCCAGCGAAGCCGAGCTCGCACGCACATGCGGGAAAACCATCGCCCTCGTGCTCGCAACCGATTTCGGGACAACGCCCCTCAAAGTCGCCTTCGAGAACGAAGACAAAAAACCCGTCGTATGCGGGAATCCAAAAGACGGCGAGGAGAAGACGCCCCGCCCCTTGCAGCGATTCGAGGGCACGACGACGACGTCAATCGCTGCGATGCGCGCGCTCGAGGCAAGGTTCGCGCGCGTTTATGTGCTCGCGGGAGGAACGCCCGAGGAGCGCGGAGCACTTGAAGCTGCGGTTTCGAACGACATCGCAGCCGCGGATGGCGGCGGCAATGAGGCCTGCCAGGAAGTTGGGCAAATCGACTTCATCCCCTTCGACGTCGATAAAGCCTACCGGGCAACCGTCGATGCGTGCGGGTTCACCTTGTACGACGTCCCCAAAGGCGTGCTCGATTACGCGGCGCGCGCGCTCGAGGACAACCCCAACGCCGACTCCGTCATGCTGCTTTCCTGCGATCAAGTTCGCATCACTGCAGGTCATCTCTTTGAAATCTGCAACATTTTCCGCAATAACCCCACTCGCGACGTCGTAGCATCATGGATTCAGTGGTACCGCCTCACGCCGATGCTCATTTCGCGCAGCTTCTTAGAGGGGCTCGATGCGAGCGGGCTGTGCGACCCCGGCCCGAACGGCGTCGATCGCCCGTTGCCGCGCATCAACCTCAAAGACGTCGTCTTCGGGGAGGAAAAACTCGCACCAAACGCCATCGTGCCCGAAAAGCTGACTGCGTTCGAAAAGGGCCGCACGCTTTCCGCGCGCGAGGCGGTGCAGATTGCGCGAAAAGAGATGGGCGATATCGACCTGCGGGCCAAGGGAGCTTTCGGGAACCTTCAGTCGCTCAAACAGTCCTGCTCGCACGAAAGTGCCACTGGCACTTTCAGCTCGTGCGGAACTCGCTTTGTGAAGGCCCCCGAAAGCTCAGATACATCCCGAAAACGAGGCGCCAAGCGCTCCGCCGCCGACGAGGAGCTCATCGAGATCGCGCGCGACGTCGCGTCCCGCATGGACGCCTGGCGCGCGCAGCTTTCCCGCGACGAGCAAGCCAAGCTCACCTGGGCAGACTCCTGGGCATGGCGCAACCGTGAGGACTTCCCGCTGCTCAACGACCGCAAGCAGAAGAACACACTCGCCTACTTGGACTCCGCCGCCACGACGCAGCGCTGCTTCCGCGCGCTTCAGGCAGAAGCAAGCTTCAACGAGCACGAGAACGCCAATATCTACCGAGGCGGCTACGAGCTTTCCGCAAACGCAACGAAGCACTTCAACGAGGCGCGCAAGGCGCTCGAAGACTTCATCGGAGCCGACCGCAGGCAAACCGTCTACACCATGAACTCGTCCGCCTCGTGCAACCTCGTGGTGCAATCGTGGGGCACGTTCAACGTGAGCGAGGGCGACACGATCGTCGTGGCGCTCTCGGAGCACCACTCCAACCAGCTGCCCTGGCTGATGCTCGCCCGCCGCACCGGCGCGAACCTGGAATACGTGCCGCTTCTGCCCGACGGCAGGATCGACCTTGACGCCTACGCGAAGCTGCTCGAGAAGCGGCCGAAGCTCGTGTGCGTCGCGCACGTTTCCAACACCTTCGGCATCGTGAACCCCGTTCGCGAAATGGCGAAACAGGCACATGCGGTCGGCGCCCGCTTCATGCTCGACGCCGCCCAGTCGCTTCCGCATGTCCCCTTCGACGTGAAGGAAATCGGATGCGACTTCGCCGCGTTCTCCGCCCACAAGATGTATGGACCCTCAGGAATCGGCGGGCTCTACATCTCCGCCGACGCGTTCAAGGAAATGGACCCCGTCGCATCCGGCGGCGGCGCCATCTCCCACGTCTCCACCGACTCGTATTACCTGCGCGAAGGCGCCGCGCAGTACGAGGTGGGCACGCCGCCCATCTCGCAGGCGATCGGATGGGCGGGTGCCGTCGAGTACCTTAATCGCCTCGGGATGGGCAACGTGCTCGCGCACGCCGAGGCCATGACCGACTTCGCCGTCTTCGCGCTTCGCGGCATCGAAGGCATCACCATCTGGGGCGACCACACCAAAGCCGACGGTGCGGGCGGAATCGTCACGTTCTCGCTCCCCAACGTCACGCCAGCGCAGATCGGCACCGAATGCGGAGCGCTTGGCGTGGCGGTGCGCGCGGGCGGCCACTGCGCCCTGCCCATCGCCGCGAGCATCGGCGTCGGCGGCACGGGCCGCGTAAGCTTCGCCGTGCACACCACCTGCGAGGATATCGAAGCGCTCGCCGTGGCGATGGAGATGTGCAGAAGGATGCACCGATGAGGGATAATAAGTCACTTAACGATATCGTCGATGTCGCCGCGAAAGCGAAGACTGCAGAGATTGCCGAGCACTACGGGGAAGTCGCACGCCAGGCCACGCAGGCGGCAAGCAGAGCCGGGGCGGCGAGCAAAACCAAGGTCGCAAGCGGGGCTGGCATGGCGAGCAGGGCCGGAGCTGCAAGCGGATCCGAGGCGGTAAGCGGGTCGGCGGCAACGTGCGAATGCTGTGAGTCCGACCCTGCGCGTGCGGGCGAGGCGTTTTCCCTCTACGCAAGCGAAGTGCTCGCGGGCCTTCCCGAAGGCGCGCTCGCCGCGAGCCGCGGATGCGGCGACCCCGTGGCGAAAGCGAACCTGCAGCCCGGCGAGCGCGTTCTCGATTTGGGAAGCGGCGGCGGCATCGACGCGCTCATCGCCGCACGTCTCGTAGGTTCCGAAGGATACGTGTTCGGGCTTGACATGACGCCCGACATGGTGGCGCTCGCACGCAGGAACGCAGAGGAGGCGGGCATCGGCAACGTCGAGTTCATCGAAGGCTCGATCGACGATATCCCCCTGCCCGACAATGCAGTCGACGTGGTTCTCTCGAACTGCGTCATCAACCTGTGCGAGAACAAACAGGCCGTGTTTGCCGAGGCAAAGCGCGTGCTCGCCCCCAGCGGACGCCTCGTCGTCTCCGACATCGTCGCATTCTCCAACATTCCCGAAGGCGCCGAAGAGGCCCTTGCGCACATCACCGGCTGCAGGCGAGGCATCACGCCGTGCGGTCGCTACCGCGAGATGATGGCGGCATGCGGGTTCTCGCGATGCGACATCGAGCCTAAAACCGTCTACACCGAGAAGGTTCTGCGAGAGAAGGCCGAGCGCAAGGAGCGCACCGAGGCGCTCGAAACGGCGCTGCGCTTTGAGGTCGACTCGGTCTGCGGGAGCGCCATCATCCGCGGGCACGTCCCCGACCAGGAGCGATAATGCTCGATACGCGAATCGAGGCAATCGTCGACCAGGCCGTCTGCGGGCACGCGCCGTCTCGAGAAGAGATACTCCTCCTCATGGAACTCGATGCGGGAAGTGCCGAGGCGGCTTACGTGCGTTGGGGAGCCGACGTGCTCGGCCGCCGCGCGTCGGGCGGCAAGGGGCAAATCTACGCGCAAATCGGCCTCGACGCCACGCCGTGTCCCGAGAATTGCGCTTTCTGTTCCCTCTCCGCACGCAACACCAATGCAACGGGACGCGCCGAGGTACCCGATGCTGAAATCGTCCGCTACGCGCGCGTCTTCGACGAGGCGGGCGTCCATATGATCTCGCTCATGGCGACCGCCGCATACGACTTCGAACATTTCCTACGCGTGGTGGCGGCAGTCCGCGACGCCGTCGGCGCCGACATGCCGCTCATGGCAAACATCGGCGACATTACGATTGACCAGGCGAAGCAACTGAAAGATTCCGGAGTTCAGGCCTTCTACCACGCCCATCGGCTCGGCGAGGGGGTAATCACCGGCATCGCCCCCGAAACGCGGCTCGCCACCATCGCGGCCGTGCGGGAGGCGGGGCTTGCGCTCATGTCCGCAGTCGAACCGGTGTATCGCGGCGTCCCTCACGAAGAAATCGCCGATCGCATGCTGGAAGTGATTTCTCAGAAACCTTACTGTTCGGGCGTGGGTGCGCTCACCGCCGTGCCCGGAACCGCAATGGCTCAGAAAGTCCCCTATACCCGCAGGCAGGCCGCGCATCTTGCCTGCACCATGCGACTTGCAGCGGGGGAATCCATCCCCTTCGGCACCGGCTGCGGCAACGTCGTCTGGGCCGATGCGGGCACAAACCCTCGCGGGCGCGACCTCTCCACCGATCCCGATTATCTTCGCCGCGATGTCGCCCGGCTGCGAAAAGAACTCACTCGCCAAGAATGGGAAGTGCCCGCGCGGCCGCTTTCCAAGTGGTCTGAATAGAAAGGGGGCGAACTCGCACGCACCCGAGTTTCCCGTGCAAGCGAAAGCGCCGCCAAATTGAAAAGGCCGGTTCGGCAGTCCCCACTGCCGAACCGGCCTTTCGTTTCGTGCAAATACGCTACTTGCTAGCGCCGGCCAACGCCGGGAACAAACCCGCGCGAGCCTTTTCGTGCTCGGCGCTCTTCGGCATCGTCGCCTGCTGTACTGCCTGGGCATCTTTAGCGGCAACGCCATCGTAGTTGCGGGCTTCCATGATCTTGTCAATCGCTGCATCCATCTTGTTCCCCTTTCGCACGAGGAATCGCAGCACCCCTATTTGCCGCAATCCCTTCCCCTAAATAAGCACGTCCAGAATACCTTCTCTACTAGCATGATGCAACTATTTTTAGTTAGATTTTCACCGTTTGTCTAAGTTTTTTAGCCGCTCCCGAACTTATTTGCAAAATGACACTTGACAAGTAACACTATTCATGATTTGAGACTATCGCAGTCTCATTCCGAATGCTCCCAGACATCGCCAACCCAAGCAAAAAAAGAAACCCCGCCGTCTCAGAAGAGACAACGGGGTTTGCAACCGTATATGTTCCAGAAGAAACTAGCGCTTCGAGAACTGCGGACGCTTACGAGCCTTCTTCAGGCCGTACTTCTTACGCTCGACCACGCGGGAGTCGCGGGTGAGGTAGCCGGCCTTCTTAAGCTCGGCGCGATAGTCGCCGGCGTCAAGCAGGGCGCGGGAGATGCCGTGGCGCAGAGCGCCAGCCTGACCCGAGATGCCACCGCCGTTGATGCGGGCAATCACATCGAAGTGACCCATGGTATCGGTCACCTTGAACGGGGTCTTCGCGTAGTTCAGAAGAGCTTCGCGACCGAAGTACTCAGCACCCTCGCGACCGTTGATGGTCACCTTGCCCGTACCCGGGACGAGGCGCACGCGAGCAACGGCGTTCTTACGACGGCCAGTGCCGTAATACAGAGCTTCACCTGCCATGATTAACCCTCCATCTTGATCTCGCGGGGCTTCTGAGCCATATGAGGATGCTCAGGGCCAGCGTACACCTTCAACTTCATGCCCTGGGCGCGACCCAGCGTGTTCTTCGGCAGCATGCCCTTGACAGCATGCTCGATGACGCGCTCGGGGTGCTTCTCCATGGCTTCGGTGAAGGTTTCGGACTTGAGACCACCGGGGAAACCGCTGTGGCGGTAATACTCTTTCGCTGCAGCCTTCGTGCCGGTAACGCGAATCTTGTCCGCGTTGATGATAATCACGAAGTCACCCGTGTCAACATGCGGGGTGTACTGCGGCTTGTGCTTGCCCTTGAGAATCTGTGCGGCCTTAGTGGCCACGCGGCCGAGAACCTGATCGGTTGCGTCGATCAGAAGCCATTCGCGCTCGACTTCGCCGGGCTTCGCATGATACGTCTTCACTTGCTTCCTCCAATAGATACTCTGTTCCTTAGACGAGCCCGAAGGCCCTTCCAAGGGGCACTTGCGCGTTACCGCAAGCAGTGTTTGTTTTCAAAAGTGCAGGTCAGTCAGATGCCGGTTTCCTACGCCGACGCGCATACCTCAGGCCTGGACTCCGTTGGCACGACGCTTCTGCCTTTACTGCTTTCACGGGGCTTTTGAAAGCGAACTTTTGCAGTCTACCTGGCTTGGCGAGGGGAAGTCAAGTCGGAATCGTCTTATTCATGGCCATCTGCAGAAAGTCTTCGGAAATCGGCTGCGCTCGCACCGCAAGCGGCGCGCCCGCTTTCCCTGTTTCGAAGATAATGCATTATCGATGCTTCATATAACGTGGTGCACGAGTTCTTTGCTAGGATAACGACAGAATCACCCAAGCGAAAGGATGCGCCATGCCAATCAAGATTCCCGACTCTCTGCCGGCAACCGCGCAGCTTGAAAAAGAGAACATCTTCGTCATGACCGAGCACCGCGCGCTGCACCAGGACATTCGCCCCCTGCGAGTGCTGCTCTTAAACCTCATGCCCACCAAGATCACCACCGAAACGCAGATCCTGCGCAAGCTTTCCAACACCCCGCTGCAGATCGAGGTGGAGCTTCTCCGCACGAAAAGCCACGTGGCGAAAAACGTCTCCGAGGAGCACCTGGAAACCTTCTACGTCTCCTTCGACGACGTGAAAGACGAGCATTTCGATGGGCTCATCATCACGGGCGCGCCGGTTGAACTGCTCGACTTCCACGACGTGGACTATTGGGACGAGCTCACGCGCATCATGGACTGGTCGAAGACGAACGTGCATTCCACCCTGCACATCTGTTGGGGCGCGCAGGCGGGCGTCTACTACCGCTACGGCGTGGAGAAATACGAGCTCGACGAGAAAACGACCGGCGTGTTCAACCATCGCGTCGTGAAGCCGTCTTCCCCCTGGGTGCGCGGCTTCGACGACCACTTCCGCGCGCCGCACTCGCGCTACACCAACGTGCGCGCCGAAGATATCGAGGCGAACCCCGACTTGGAAATCATCGCGATTTCCGACGAGGCGGGCGTCTACATGGCGAAGAGCACCGACAGCCGCAATTTCTTCGTGTTCGGCCACCCCGAGTACGACCGCGAAACGCTCAACGCGGAATACGAGCGAGATTCGAAGACCCACCCGAACGCGCCGCTGCCGAAGCACTACTACCCCGACGACGACCCCTCGCGCCCCGCGGAATCGACCTGGCGCGCGCATGCGCAGCTGCTCTACACCAACTGGCTGAACTACTACGTGTACCAGACGACGCCGTACGCGATCGACTCGATCGGGCACGAGGAGGCCTCGGATGGAGAATAGCGCGCCTGGGAGCAAGCAGGGCAAGCCGCGCAAGACCGCCGAGGAGCTTCTCGCCGAGGCGGCCCGCAAGCACGCCCCCGCGCATCGCGACCCCTGCATTCGCGCCGAGAACGAAGACGATGACGGCTACGACCCCTATTCCGACCGTCGAGAGGCAAATCCCCTGTTCGAGCGCGACCCTTGGGCATGATCGATCCCGGGTGCGGGTTATCGCAACAGCTTAGGATGTAACTTAAAACGCCGCTGAGACACGCAAGTGCCCAAGCGGCGTTTTTCGCATTGACGCGCGGTGGTACGCGAGCGGGCTTCGCAAGCGGCCCCTTCGGTTAGAGCGAGCCCTCCGCCGACGGCCCACCCTGGGCGCGCGTGGCGCTGTCGGGGTTGATGGTCATGCTCTCGAAGCGGTTCGCCATGAAGTCGTTGTCGAAGTAGGTGGCGTAGAACTCTTCGATGGGCGTTTCGGGGTCGTGCCCCGACAGCCGCTCGTACCAGCAGTCGAGCGACTGCAGCGTCATGATGGCGTTTACGATCATGAACGCCGCGGCGATCGCGGTCACGGTGTAGCGCAGCTTCCAGGGAATCAGATTCACGATGTCGAGCATCCTTGGCAGGAGCGCTTTGATCCACAGCACGCCGAGCATGCCCCACATCGCCATGAACATGCCGTTCGTGCGCCCGTCAATCGAGAGGAACGTTCCCGTGTAATCCCAGGCCACAGCACCAAAAGCAGTCTCCATGAACCAGCTCACGAAAAACTCGAACGCACCGCCGATCACGGCGCTCACCAGAAAGATCACGGGCAGGGGCTTGTCGTGGAAACGGTTGAGGGCGATGGTCATGAGCACCGCGCCGACGCCGTAGATCGGCGAGAACGGTCCGAACAGCATGCCCGCGCGGTCCTGGTATTCGCCCGGCACGACGATGACGAAGTGGTACACCACCTCGATGATCAGGCCCAACACACTGCATACCACGAAGATCCAGAACACGTTGAAGAAGTTCAGCGCGATATAGCCGCGCCCCGTGGAATCGAGCCCGAGCGTGCCCTTCTCGACCTGGTCGCGCGTTTCCATGTCGCGCAGCTTGCGCTGTAACTCGCGCTCCTCGGAAAGCGAAGGATCGACGTAGCCCGACACGAAGAACAAAAACACGAGCAGCACGAGCGTCGGCACGATGTGGGCGTCGGTGCCGTTGAGCATGATGTTGCAGATGAACGCAACCGCTTCGAGTGCCATGAGCAGCTCGGCAGTGAGTGCGGCATAGCGGCGCTTATTGCGGAGAAGTCGCACGCCCAGCAGGATGAACAGCACCAGCATCGCCGCTTGGACAAGAACGAGAACCACCGTCACGGCAAAGGGCGTGAGCGCCTCCTCGGCAAGGCCGCCCGAGCGCAAAAACTGCACGATGACGAGCACCGCGAGCACACCGCTCGGGACGGAGGCGACGCCGCCCACGATGCACAGCACGCCGAAGATTTTCAGCGGCAGGGGCATCTTCGGCTTCGCCGCACACGAGATGCCGTCAGCGCTAGCCTGCGCGATGCCGTCCGCCTTCTTTTCCCCGTGCGCCATGATGCTCCTTTTTCAAATGCCGTCCGATTCAGCCAATAGCGTTATCTATTATACGGGACAATGGCGCCGCTTCGACTATGAGCGGGCAACCATTCGAGCGATTTCGACGAACCCGTCGGGGTCGAGCTCGCGGAAGTCGCGCACGACGCGCTCCGCCGCAAAAGCGAGCGCCTCGTAGGTTCCTGACATATCGCAGTCATAGACCGCCAGTGTATGGTACCCCGCGCGCTTGAGCGTCCCGATCGCGTAGAGCGCGTCCTCCACGCCCCACGTCAGGGAAAGATCGGTGCCCATAAGGTGGCGAGCGCGGTCGTACACCGCGGGCTCGCGCTTCGGTTTCCCCACGTCATCGACGGAAACAACCGCATCAAACAAGGGCAGGAAATTCGTGTGAGAAAGCCCCGCGAGCAGATAGGGCATAGGCGATGAGGACGCCACGGACAACCGCACCCCCCGCTCGAACAGGGCGCGGACGAACGCAAGCGCGCCCGGGCGGGCCTTCGCGCGGGTCGAGTAGAACTCCATCATGTACTCGCCCACCATCCGCACGACGTCCTGGGACGATGTGCCCAGCCCGAACTTCTCGTGGAAGAACCTTCCCGCCTCGGGCGTGGTGAGCGTGGTCAGAAGCTCCTTATCGGCAGGCGAGAGTTCTCCACCCGCACGGCGGGCGAACTCGCTTTCCATCTCGCGCCACACGCCCATACTGTCGAGCAGCGTGCCGTCACAATCGAAGATGACGCCTATGGGGGCTTCGTTGAGCACTCCGCGGTCCTTTCGCTCGTTTCTTTTCCTGAGCGAAAGCCTAACAACAAAGCAAGGTGCCCCGCGGCGCAAGCACGACCATTTTGGCGAGCGGCGCGCGGACTAGCCCCAGTTACCGAAGATGAAGCGCTGCACGTCCTGGTTGACCATGATGCAGAAAAATCCGAGGAAAAGGATCATTCCCGCGGCGCTTAGGTAGCTCAGCGCGCGCATCGAGATGTTTTTGCGCGTGAGCTTTTGGAAGATCTCGATGACGAAACGGCCACCGTCGAGCGGGGGAATCGGCAGCAGGTTCATGATGCCGAGCGACACCGACAGCATCGCCATGAAGAACACGAATTCGAGGAGACCTGCATCGGCGTAGGTTTTCGACATGACGGCGATACCGACCACCGAGGTCGAGTTCGACACGACAGTGCTCGCCGTCTGCGGGTTGAACAGGCCCGCCACCATCTGCACCACCGCGCCGATGTAACCAATCCCGATTTCGATCGAGCGCAGGGGCGACACGGTGATATGCGACACCTCGCCCGTTTGCCCGTTCGTCACGTCGACGCCCACGATGGAGTACACCACCACGAAGACGAGCACGGCGAACAGAAGGTTCACGGCGATTCCCGCAAGGAGGATCACCGTGCGCTTCCAGAAGGGAAGGCTTCGGTACTGCTGTTTGTATTCGCTTTCGAACAGCGCATGCGCGTCGTCGATCAAGCGCGGTTGCCCCAGCTCATAGGAGAGCGGCGCCGGCTCGCCCGCTTCTTCAGCCTGCTTGATCTGCTTTTTGGTGGGGTGCGTCGCGGGCGCGCGGTAGGTGTTGAACTTGTCCTTTTTCGTAGGTGCCTGAAGGCTTCCCCACTCCACCAGCTCATCGAGCGCAGCGAGGGCGTCGTCGTCGGAAATGTCGCAATCCTGCGCGATGTCTTCCATGTTTGCCGTGCCACGTCGATACGCTGCCGCAAGCACCGCTTCGAGATGAGGGCTCATCTCGCCCGGCTCCATGCCGCACACTTTTGCGTAACCGCCTAAGGGGACACAGGTCACGCCAAACTTCGTGCCCCACTTAGTGAAGCCGATACCGGGGCCTGGAAACCCGATCATGAACTCCGTCACGCGCACGCCGAAAGCGCGAGAGGCCAGATAATGCCCTCCTTCGTGGATGAGCACGAGGAAGCCGAGCAAAATCGACACGTAGAGAATCATGAGGACGACATCCATGCAGGCGACTCCTTGGAAGGCGTAGGGACGAAAGAAAACGCGCCTTGAGTCCGAAGCGAACGCGAGGCGAATCATCGGCAGCAAACGTTGCCCGTCCATTATAGAAAAGCCCGCACGCCTTACGCCCTCAGCGCGAAAAACCTACAAGCGGGAGCCATCTTGTTGCCGAACCGTTGCCCGCGCGGGCGGGGATTGCCGGGGGAATGCCAGGCGAAGGGCCCACGAGCGTGAGCGTGCTACGTGGGCGCGCGATCCGCATCGGCGCGTCGTGGGTAGGACGCCGGCGCGATTGCCGAGTTTCTGCAAGGTTTTCGCCGGAACCCTGCAAGGTTTTCGCGATTTCCCACCGAGTTCATGTCTGAAAAATGCGACTGCTCGGGCAGTTTTCGCCTGCGCGAGGTTCCCTCCATGGGGAATCCGAGCGAGCGTCCTGCAGATAGCAAGCGGGGAAACGGCAAGCCCTGCGCGTTCTTGTCGCAAGAATGCGACGCTACCCTTAAAAAACCCCGGGCGCATTAAGCGCAATCCGCGAGAAAGGAGCATCATGAACAGGCTATTCTTCGAAACAGGCGTGCGAGGAGGCCCCCATGGCTAGCACGCTCAAACCCACTTTCCCAGACGTACGGCGCAGGGCATGGCGTGTCTTTCTGGCATTCGCCCTCGCCGTCGGGCTCATTCCGGGGGCCGCCCTTGCCGCGCCCGAAACCGCGCGTGCCGAGGGCGGCACCTCCATCCAATACATCCCCGAGGACTCCTTCACGCCCGAAGGGTTCAACTGGGGCATCGGCTTCACCGGAGTCGATGTGGTGCGCGGGTTCACCAAGGAAGCGAATATCAAGCAGTTCTATCCGCGGGACTACGACGAGCTTGCCCAGACGGGAGACTCGGGGTTCGCGGCGCGCATCGGCCGCACGACGCAAAAAGGAAGCTTCGCGCTTCGCTACACGGACGCGACTTACAAAAACGACCGGGTCGATGCCGTGGTCACGCTCGCGGACTGGAACTACGTCGAGCCCGTCATGTCCGATGGGACGTCGGGGTGGGACGAATATTGGGAACGCGACGCCTACGACACCTTCCAGCCCGGCGTGTTCGTGAACAACGCCTACCAGCGAACGGGCTCGCTCATCGAGAATTTGAACTTCTACACCGTGGGGCTGACCGACCTTAAGGTGAACGTAGAGTTCTTCTACGCGGGAACGAACGACCCCTATGAAATCAAAGGGCACATGACCTGCATCGACCTCGACGTCGGGCAGAAATTCGGCTTCGGGGGCGCCATCACCTTAGCGCAGGTCGTCGCGGAAAACGACTTTCTGTTCATCGACGAGTCGCAAAACCTCGTCGCATCGCGCAACTACCCCTGCGGCGGCGTCGAGGACTCCGATGGGGCCATAAGCGCCGATCCGAACGATCCGCTCTACAAGCTTGGCCTGGTGGGAGCCTATTTCGACACGACAAGCTCCCGCAAAGGGCTCCCCATCGAGCTTTCCTTCGTATCGTCGTGGACGGGGGCCGACTCGACCGCGCAGTCGTTTTTCGCCATGACGAACGAGTTTCTCACCGCACCGAACCCTAACGACGACATCACCGAGAACGGCAAGCTCAAGGTGCGAAAGACCGCCGACAAGACCGAGGGCGTCTCAGTTGGGGATGTGGTTACCTACACCGTTGACGCTCCGGTGCACAAACGTGGCGTGACCTGCAGAAACGGCTATTCGTACACCGACTTCGAGATCGTCGACGTCCTCCCTGCCGAGATGCGCTACGTCGACGGCAGCGGGTATCTCGCCGACGGCGAAGGCGGACTCATCGAAGGCGCAGGAGAGGTGGTCTACGAGGGCCACGGCGACGCGGGCAACATTGAGAACACCGTGAAGTTCGAGTTCACGCGGGAATTCCTGGCAAACCGCATGCGCATGCAGGGCGAGACGTACCGCTTCGTGTTCAAGGCGACGCTCACCGAGTACCCCGCCGACGGTGCGCTCGCGGTCTCAAACAGGGCCTACGCCCATGTAAACAATAAAGGTGCCTATTTAAGCAACAGCGTCGAGACATCCCTTGTGCCGCCGAAGCTCAAGGTAGAGAAAACCGCCGACGCCTACGAGTACGAGGTGGGGGACGTCATCCACTTCGCCTCATCGTTCACGCAGACCGAGAAGAATGCCCAGTGCCGTGAGGCCGTCTTCTCCGACAATCTCCCCGAGAGTTTGCAGCTTATCCCGGAAACGGTACAGGCGACGGGAATCAAGAACCTTCCCGACCCGAGCATCGAGGGCAACCGCTGGAGCTATTCGCTCGACAAGTTCAGCTACGGCGATACGCTCGACGTGACATTCGACGCCATCGCGACCCAATCGGGCAACGGCGTCGAGCAAGTGAACATCGCCGCAGCTCATGCAAACAATTGCATGGACGCGAATGACCCCGCCGAGGTCTGGACGAACACAGCGAAACTGTCCGTTGAAAAAACCGCCGACTACTACGAGCACTACATCGGGGCGTCCGACCAGGATGCGGGGGCGGTCGTCTACACGGTCGTCGTAGAGAACACAAAGGACGGCACCATTGCGAACAACCTGGTCATAAGCGACGAGAGCCTGCCCGAGGGACTCAAGGTCGGGCGGACAAACGCGGGCGATCTGATGGTCGATGTCGAAGGCGTCCCCGAAAGCGTCGCCTATCCGGTAGGTGCCGAAGATTCCATCCACGCGCAAACTGACTCCCGCGACGTCACCTGCTCGACGAAGCCCGCGGGCACGGGTTTCACGACCGTTATCAACCACCTTCCCGCGCACACGCCCGTGACCATCACCTACACCTGCTATCCCGAAGACTCCATCGCGGGGTGGGAAGTTGAGAACACGGCCACGGTGCGCGCGGACAATGCGCTGCCCGAGCGGGACAGCGCGCTCATCTGGGTGAACCAGCCGGTCTTACAGGTGGAGAAAACCTCGTCGCTCGATGCCTACACCGTGGGCGATTTCGTGACCTACCACGTGAAGGTGACGAGCAACACACCGGGGACGCTCGGGCGCAACCTGGTCATATCCGATCTTTTGCGAACGAAAGGGGTCGAATTGCAGCGAGACAGCATCAAGGTTTGGGATTCCGAGGGCAACGACATCACCGATAGCTGTACCATCCACACCAACCGCAACAAACCCACGTTCATCGTCGAGACGAACCGCAACATCGTAAACGAGGCGCCCGAGCGAACGTTCTACCGCTTCGGGGAGCAAACGGAGCAGGGAAAAAACCCGCTCGGCGAGGACGGCGAGACCGCCGTGTTCGTCGACTACACCGTAGCCATCGCCGATGCCGCACTCGCGGGGTCGACCGTCGAGAACACCGCGCTCGCCGTGACCGACGAGCCCAACACGAAGACGACCGACGATGATTCGGTTGCAGTTAAGGGGGCAAAGCTTCAGGTTACGAAAGAATCCGACGCAAGCCGTTACGAGGTGGAAAACGAAGCCCGCTACTCGATCGCCGTCACCCAAACGCGCGAGGACGCGATAGCGCACGGCATCTCCGTCGAGGACGCCTTCGAAGACGACGCCCTCGCGGCAATCGACACCTCGTCCGTCGTCGTCACAGGGCCGGACGGCAAAGTCATCGACGACCCCGACATCGTCTGGAAGAAGAACGACGAGGGCGCTGTCTGCGGCTTTTCCCTTAAGACGGACGTCGCCCTGCGCGATGAGGAAGCGCTCACCGTCACGTATTCGGCAACGCTGCCCATCGCGTCCGATCACGTCGTGAATCGCGTGCAGGCCAAAGCGAAAGACGCCGCCGGCTCGTCCGCCGCAAACGACGTCGCAGTCATCGAACCGCAGGCGGACGCCTCGCTCGTCAAGGAGACAAACACGAAGACCGCCCAGGTCGGGGACGCGTTCATCTATACGCTGACGGCGCATGCGACAGATGGGGCCATCCGCGACGCAGTCATCTCCGACAACAGTCTGCCCGAAGGAATAGAAATCGATTTCAATAGCCTCGCGGCGAGTGTGAACGGGAAAGCCCTCGAAAGCCCCCTTGTGCGCCAAAAGGGCAACACGTTCTCGATCGCGCTCGGCACGCTTGAGAAGGGCGATGTCGCGGCGACATCCTTCACGGCGAAGGTGGTCGATGAGAGCCTCGCCGGCCGCAGAATCGTCAACAACGCGACGCTCGCCTCGCCCTCGCTCGACGGCGAACGCATGGCCCAGGCGATCGTAGACGTCATCGCTCCCAAAACAGAGCAAAAGGCATCTGCCGCCATCGAGAAGACTGCATCGGCGGAATCCGCTCGCATCGGGGAGCCCGTTTCGTATTCCATTTCGGCCGAAATCGGCGAGATGGACCTCGAGGATGTTCGCATTGCGGACGAAGGGCTGCCCGAAGGGGCCTCCATCGACTACGCCACACTCGTCGTGACAATCGACGGCAAGCGGATTGAATCCGCCTTCGCGAGCAAGGATGCGCAGTCGTTCGTCTTGAAACTCGGCAAGGTGAGCGCGCGCGCAAAGGCGTCGATCGACTACGAAGCGACGCTTGAGAACGAAGCTCTTGCGGGATCGAGCGTCGAGAACACAGCGACGATCGAATCGCCCACGCTGCCCGACAAGCCGCACGACACGGCACGCGTCGTCGCGATCGACAGTCCCGCGCCGAAAGTCGATGTCGAGCTCGTGAAAACCATCGATAAGGAAGCCGCGGCCGTTGGCGAGCAGGTCATCTTCACCATTGAGGCGACCGCAATCGGCGGCACCGTCGAAAACGCGCTGGTCACCGACTCAAAGATGCCAGCTGGCGTGCCCATCGACTTCGACAGCATTCAAGTCGCAGTCGACGGCAAGCCGATCGAAGCCGCCCTCGACAGCGACGGCAACGCCTTCTCCGCGTTCATCGGAATGCTGCAAAAGGGCAGCACCGCGACGATCACCTTCGCCGCCCGCATCGAAGACGAGGCGCTCGCGGGGACAAAGTTCTCGAACAGGGCAACGCTCACCTCGCCGAGCCTTGAGGACGCGCGCGTCGCGCACGCCATCGTGAACGTCACCGAAAACGACGACCCCGGCAACAACCCCGTAAACACGGGGGCGGAAACGGGAGGAAAGGCGAAACTCGGGAAGACGGGTGATGAGCTCATGGGCCTCGCACTCAAGGCCCTCCCCGCCCTTCTAGTCGCAACGGCGGCGCTCGGCATCGGGGCTCTCGCGTTGCGCGAAAGAAGAGCAAGGAAGCGTTAGTGCAAAAGGAGGCTGGCGAAAATACGTCAGCCTCCTTATTAAGTGCGCGTCAGAGAGTCGCGCCCGCGAAGCCAACCCGCCCGCTTCGCGGGCAGGAAAGCCACAGCGTTAGCGAACGCATTCCTCGGCTCTCGCGCGAGCCCAGGCGTCAATCGCCTGAAGCTGCTCTAGGCTCTCGACCTTCTGCACGCCCTGCGACTCGTGCTCGCCCATCACGACCTCGACGCATTCGGCGATTCCCAGGTAGCTGCCCCTCTCGGCGAGGAAGGCCGCCACAGCGACCTCGTTCGCCGCGCTCATCACACAGGGAAGGGTCCCGCCCACCGAGCCCGCGTGTCGAGCGAGCGCCAGGCAGCGAAACGTCTCCTCGTCAGGCGCGGCGAACTCAAGCGAGCCGAGCGTCCGGAAATCAAGCGGCTCCACCGGAGCCTCCCAGCGATCGGGGTACGAAAGCGCGAACTGGATGGGGATACGCATATCGGTGGTGCCCAGATGCGCCTTCACGCTTCCGTCCGCATACTCGACCATGGAATGGATGGCGCTTTGCGGCTGCACGACCACCTCAATCTTGCCATAGGGCATGTTGAACAAATGATGCGCCTCGATTACCTCGAGTCCCTTGTTCATGAGCGTGGAAGAATCAATCGAAATCTTGGCACCCATATGCCACGTGGGATGCTTCAGCGCTTGAGCGGGCGTTATGTCGCGTAAATCATCTCGTGTGCGCCCGCGGAACGGCCCGCCCGACGCGGTGACCCACAGCTTTGAGACCTCATGTTCATTTTCGCCGAGCAGGCATTGGTAAATCGCGCCGTGCTCCGAGTCGATCGGCATGAGCGCACCCGCCGGCCCCACTGCAGGGGCCGCGCCCGATGCTCTGCGCGCCGCATCGGCCTGCGCCGCAAGCGGCATGATCAGATCCCCGCCGACGACGAGACTCTCCTTATTCGCGAGCGCCAATACCTTGCCCGCCCGAAGCGTCTCGTAGCTGGCACGCAGACCCGCGGCACCCACAAGCGCGTTCACCACCACGTCCGCCTCGGGTAGGCGAACCAGCTCGACCACGGCATCCATGCCGAACCCGAGCGACCCGTCCTCTCCGAACGTCCGCGTGAAGGCTGCCAGGTCGGAGGCGATGTCGCTTGCGGCGACCGCATCGCTTCCCACGGCAAGATGCCCGACGCCGAGCTCCTTCGCCTGCGCAAGCATCTCACGCGCCCGCGTGTTCACGGCAAGGCCCACGATTTCGAGCTTATCGGAATGCTGCCGCACCACGTCCAGCGTTTGCGTGCCGATCGAACCCGTCGACCCCAAAACAACGATACGCCTCATGAAAGCACCTTTCTTGAAAAGCGACGTCTAAAAGTTAAAGGGAATTGCCCCAGAGAACGCGAGGAGGATAGCCGAGGATGCGGCGACCAGAAACAGCGAGTCACACCGATCGAGAAGTCCGCCGTGACCAGGCATGATGGTTCCGGAATCCTTGAAGCCCGAATTGCGCTTGATGCGGCTTTCGGCCAAATCGCCCAAAACGCCCATAAGCCCGCAGACAAGACCGAACCCGAATGCCTCGGGCAAGCTCAGCTCCAAGCCGGGGATAAGCGTGAACAGCCCCCAGATGACCATCGAGCCCAAAATACCTGCGAAAAAGCCCTCCCAGCTCTTCTTCGGGCTGACGCGCGGCGCCATCTTGTGTTTGCCGATCTTGCTTCCCACCAAGTAGGCGAACGAGTCGTTTGCCCAGATGCTCATGAAGATGCCGATGACGAGCACGCCGCCCCACGGATGAGGCAGCGCCGTGCGCACCACCACGATGCCCGAAAGCAGAAGCCCCGTGTAGGCCGCGCCGAAAAAGCTCACGCCCACGTCGGGGATGCGCGCGCGCAGCCAGAACACATACCACACGATGAGCGACAGCAGAAACGCAATGCTCACGTACAACGCACCGACGACGCCCAGGAAATACACGCTTATGGGATAGAACACCGCGGCGATGACGCCGAGCATCTCGTTAGGAAGCTTCGCATCTGCGCGCAGCATGTAGTAAAACTCGCCGGCGCAGATTCCCGCCGTCGCGCAGAGGAACACAAGCGTCGAGATGTCGCTCGCCAAGATGCACACGACGCACAAGGTGACGTAAATCGCGCCCGTGCGAAAGCGAACCTGCAGGTCAGTTGCGTTCTTCAACTTCTGCGGCGTCTTTTTATATGCGAAGTCCTTGATGCGCGCCTTGCGGGTCGGCCCGGCGTTTTCCGCATCGGTGGACTTCGCCGCCTTCAGGTTCGCCTTGCGCTCGGCGGAGCGCTTCCACTCCTCTGCGGCGTCGCGCGTGCCGGAATCCCTGCGAGCCACGCTATTTCACCGCCCCGAAGCGGCGATCGCGACCCTGAAACTCGAGCAGACAGCGCAAAAACTCGTAGCGGTTGAAATCGGGCCAGAGCACGTCGGTCACGACGAACTCGGCATAGGCCACCTGCCACAACAGGAAATTCGACAGGCGAACCTCGCCGCTTGTGCGAATGACCAAATCGGGATCGGGCATGTCGGCGGTGTACAGGCCCCTCTCGAATTCCTCAACGGAAACCGATTGCGGAGCAAGCCCTGCCCCGGCCCGCTCCGCCGCCTCCTGCACGCAACGGTCAACCGCACGCAAGATTTCCTGGCGCGAACCGTAGTTCACTGCGACGACCAGCGTCATGCCCGCGTTGCCCTTAGTCTTCTCCCATGCCTCCTCGAACGCCTCGCGCGTCTCCTCGGGCAGAAGGGACAGATCCCCGATTGTCTTCACGCGAACGTGTTCCTCGTGAAGGCCGTCCACCTCCGCGAGCATGGTCTTCGCGAACAAGTCCATAAGGCCGACGACCTCTTCTTGCGGCCGCTTCCAGTTCTCGGTGGAAAACGAGTAGATAGTCAGGTAGCGAACGCCAAGATCGCTTGCGCAGCGAATGGTTTCGCGCACCGCCTCGATTCCCGCCTTGTGACCCTTCAGGCGATTGAGCGCGCGCTTTTTCGCCCAGCGCCCGTTGCCGTCCATGATGACGGCGATGTGCTCGGGAATGCGCGCGACATCAAGCGCTTCGGGGTCAAGCCCCGAAGGAGGACTGGGGAAGATGTAATCGAGCGGTTTATTCAAAAAGACCTCGAATCCAAGGGGAAATCAAGCCAGCAGGCAAAAGCCGAAGCCATCTCGCATCAACGCCAACGAGCGGTTTTGCAGCGAGTGCGGATGGCGTGAAAAGATTTCGACGCATACTTAAACATATGCGAGAAATCTCTAGAGCGTCAGCTGCGCCGCCACAAAGCCGCGCAGCGTCGAGCGGCTTCGGCGGTCGAAAAGACCGCCGAAACCCTAAACTTCCATGACCTCCGCTTCCTTCTTCTTGAAGGATTCGTCGACCTCGGCGATGAACTTGTCGGTCAGCTTCTGGATGGCTGCCTCGGCGCGGCGCTGCTCGTCTTCGGGCAGGCCGTCTTCCTTGATGCACTTCTCGACCGCAGTATTCGCCTCGCGGCGGACGTTGCGGATGGCGACGCGCGCCTCCTCAGAGTAGGCCTTGCACTGCTTGACGAGCTCGCGGCGGCGCTCCTCGGTGAGCGCCGGGAACGGCAGGCGAATGACCGAGCCGTCGTTGGAGGGCGTGACGCCCAGATCGCTTTCGAGGATGGCCTTCTCGATGGCGCGCAGCGTCGACTTGTCCCACGGCTCGATGACGAGCATGTGGGCGTCGGGCGTTTTCACACCGGCCATCTGGTTCACAGGCGTGGGCACGCCGTAGTAGTCGACCTTGATGCGGTCGAGCGACATCGCGTTCGCGCGGCCCGTGCGCACCGATGAGAAGTTCTCGTGCAGTGCATTGAGCGCCTTGCCCATGCGATCTTCGGCAGACGCCTTGATGTCGTTGATGCTCATCTTTGAGCTCCTTTCGTCCCCTTTATACAGCGTTTTCGCTGGCCAAACGTGTGCGAACCCCTGCGCTCGCACACGGTGTCGAAACTATTCCACCGTGGTTCCCACCGCTTCGCCCTTAAGCGCGCGCGAGATGTTTCCCTTCACTGTCAGATCGAACACGATCATAGGAACCTTATTGTCCATGCAAAGCGAGGTCGCCGTGGAGTCCATCACGTGGAGGCCCTTGTTCAGCACCTCCATGTAGCTGATGGTATCGAAGCGCTTCGCGTCTGGGTTGACCTTGGGATCGGAGTCGTAGACACCGTCGACCTTCGTGGCTTTCATGAGGCAGTCGACGTCGAGCTCGCATGCGCGCAGCGCCGCGGTGGTGTCGGTCGTGAAGTACGGATTGCCCGTGCCCGCCGCCAGAATGACGACGCGGCCCTTCTCCATATGGCGGATGGCGCGGCGCCTGATGTAGGGCTCGGAAACCTCCTGCATGTTGATGGCGCTCTGCACGCGGGAAAACACGCCGTGGCGCTCGAAGGAATCCTGCAGGGCAAGCGCGTTCATGACCGTGGCGAGCATGCCGATATAGTCGGCCTGCGCGCGGTCCATGCCCTCCGTCGCTCCCGAGACGCCGCGGAAGATGTTGCCGCCGCCCACGACGATGGCGAGCTGCACGCCGTCGTGCACGATTTCCGCGATCTCATCGGCCAGGTCGTCGACCACCTTCGGATCGATTCCGTAACCCAAATCGCCGGCGAGCGCCTCGCCGGAAAGCTTCAGAAGCACGCGCTTGTACTGGTATTCGTTCGCCATCGATACCCCTTTTTTCTGCGTTGGCCTATCCATTTGGAACAATATTACCCGAATCGATGCCCCGCTAAAACCTCGGAGCCGTAACTGCACGCCTTTTTCGTCTCCGAAGACGCGAAAGGCCGTGCGGGATGCGCATTCCGCACGGCCTGAAACCGCGGATATGGTCGCCCTCGGCTTACCTTAGGCGTTGGTGCTTGAAGCCCTACGCCGCCTGGGCGCTGGTGCCTGCGCTTGCGCTCGTGCCGCTCGAGTTGGAGCCGCCGCCGAATCCGTACTGGCGCAGCAATTCCTCAAGCGACCCGCCGTTCGAGCTGTTGCCCTGCGAGGTGCCCGAGTTAGAGCTCGCCTGGGAGTTTTCGTCGGACCCCAGCGTCACCTGCACGTCTTGGCTCTGGCCGTCGCGATTGATCGTGACGGTGACCGTATCGCCCGGGTTCTTCGAGCGCACGTCGAGCATGAGGTCGCTTGCGGAGGTGACCTTCTTGCCGTCGAACGCGGTCACGATGTCGCCCACCTTGATGCCCGCGGACTCCGCGCCCGAACCGCTGCTCACCGCGGCGATGTAGGCGCCCTCGTCGACTGAGAGGCCGTAGCGCTTCGCCGTCTGCGAGTTGATCGTGGAAAGCGACACGCCCATCTGCGCATGCGTCGGAGTCTTGCCCTCAATGATCTGCTGGGCGAGGTTCACGGCGTAATTCACGGGAATCGCGAACCCGACGCCCGAGTAATTGCCCGAATAGGACGTGATCAGCGTGTTGATGCCAATGAGCTTGCCGTCCTTGTCGACGAGCGCGCCGCCGGAGTTGCCGGGGTTGATGGCGGCATCGGTCTGGATCATGTTGGTGTAGACCGTGGTCGTGTTCGACTGCTGCTGGCTGTACTGGTTGGAGCTCGAGGAATTGTCCATGATCTGCGAGCGGTTCGTCGCCGACACGATGCCCGTCGCAACCGATTGCTCAAGGCCGAAGGGGCTGCCGATCGACATGACCCACTCGCCCACCGTGAGGTTATCCGAGTCGCCGAGGTCCATAGGCGTCAAGCCCGACGCATCCTTTGCCTTGATGACCGCGATGTCGGAGCTTGGGTCGGATCCTACGATGTCGGCGTCGTACTCGTTACCCTCAATGGTCACCTTCAGGGCGTCGGACCCTTCGATCACGTGGTAGTTCGTTATGATGTAGCCGTCGGAGGAAAGCACGACACCGCTGCCGAGGGACGTCTCGGTCAGGGAATTGCCCGTGCTGTAGCCATAGTAGCCGCTCTGCTGGTTGGTGTACACGTCAATCGCCACCACGGAGGGAAGACATTTTTGGGACACGCTTTCGGCAAGCGTCGCGTTCTCGTCGGCGCTACCGGAGGTCGAGGTGGAAGACGTGCCGCCAAGCACCGTGGTCGAACCCGAGGGGGAACCGCTCGTCGCCGTGTTGACGACGCCCGCACCGCCGATCACGAGCACGCACGCAAGCGCCGCACCCGCGAACGCGATACCGAACGTCTTCGCGCCCGAATGGCTCTTCTTGGGCTTCGCGGGCTGCGGCTGCGCGCCGTTACCGCCCGTCGGCTGCGCATACGGGGAGCCGAAGCCGGCAGGGTCCGTAGCGTTCGCGTGCGCTTGGCCGCCCGGACCCGCGCCCTGGTAGTGGTAGTAGGAATTCGGCGGGGTCGGGGACGCACCCGAAGCCTGCCCATAGGGCTGCTGGCCGTTGCCGTACGGCTGCTGCCCATTGCCACCTTGCTCGTTTTCGTTGAAATCGCTCATGTCATCTGCTCCTTCGCCCTTGCAGGGTTGTCGAGCAGACCTTATCACGCCATCCTGAAGACCACCTGAAACGACCCACTTTGTGGCTTAATCGTCACCAATGCGCCACATGCCGCACATACGCCCTAAGCACGCGCGATATGCGGCCCGAGGCTCGCGACCTTTCAGCTACAAGTACTCGGGGTTGGGCGAGACTCCCAGCTCGCCCGCGATGCGGCGCAGCTCGTCGTCGGTCACCTCGAAGGGGAAGGCGCCGCCCACGCACATCGCGCAGGAATCGCGGTAGATCTGCGCGGCCTTCACAATGACGTGCGCAAGCCCGAACGCCGCGTCGAACGCGGCGCCCGCGACCATGAGCCCATGATGTGCCCAGACGACCGCGTCGTGCGACTCCATCTCATGCGCCGTCGCGCAGGCGAGCTCGCGACCTCCCGGCGTCATCACGCCGACCGCGCCGACGCCTTCGGGGAACACCATGATGCACTCGGTCATCGTCTTCCATAGCGCGCGCGTGGTCTCGCGCGACGTCGGCGCCACCGCGTTGCCGAGCGCGATCACGCTCGCAGGATGGCAATGGTAGAGCACGCGTGCTGCGCTGCCGCGGGCTTTCTTCACCGCGTGCATCATGAAATGCGCGGCGAACTCGCTTGTGGGGCGCCCCGCCTCGCCCAGGCCCCACACGACGCGATACGAGGCGCCCGCGGGGTCGATCTCCACGATGCCGATGTTGCCCACCGGGTCGAGCGGGATGTTGCGCATGAACGACCCCGTCCCCGTGACCAGGAAAAACTCGCCGCCGAGCATGCCCGACTGCACGCCGATCGGCGCCCAGGGATGCTCATCGACGTAGAAGTACGGCCGGCACGCGGTCACCTCCTCGGGCGTCAAGCGATACGAGGCGTTGCCACCGTTGCGCTCGTGCCACCCTTGCTCCCAACCATCGGCGCACATGCGCACGAACGCCTTCACGAAGGGGCGCTGTTCAACCGACACCGACGACACGGTGCTCTTCACCTTGGAAACGCCCTGGTCGAACAAGCTCGACAGCTCCATTGCAGCCTCCTGGTCTAGCCCTGCTGGTACTGGCTCAAAAACGCGCGCGTGCGCTCCTGCTGCGGATTGTTGATCACGTCCATCGCACGGCCTTCCTCGACGACGCGCCCCTCGTCCATGAACACGATGCGGTCGGCCACGTCGCGAGCGAAGGTCATCTCGTGCGTCACGATGACCATCGTCATGTGCTCGGCGGCCAAGTCGCGGATGACTTTCAGCACGTCGCGCGTGAGCTCGGGGTCGAGCGCGCTCGTCGGCTCGTCGAAAAAGAGCACCTCGGGGTTCAGCGCGAGCGCACGGGCGATGGCGACGCGCTGCTGCTGGCCGCCGGAAAGCTCGCAGGGGACCATGTCCTCCTTGCCCGCGAGCCCCATCTTCGCAAGCAGCTCGCGCCCGCGCTCGAGCGCCTCGGCGCGCGGGCGCTTCTGCACGCTTATGGGCGCGTCCGTGACGTTTTTGATCACCGAGTAGTGCGGGAACAGGTTGAAATTCTGAAACACCAGGCCAAAGCGCGATTTCGCCTTCGCGAGCACATCTTTTCCGCCGTAGACCGCGCGCCCCGCCCCGTTATCCGTCGCCACGGGCAGATTCCCATAGGCAAGCGACCCCCCGTCGAGCGTCTCGAGCAGCGTCATGCAGCGCAGAAGCGTCGACTTGCCGCCTCCCGACGGGCCGATAATCGCCACGACCTCGCCTTCGCGGACTTCAAGCGAAATGTCCTTGAGCACCGGCGTGTCACCGAAACTTTTCTTGCCGTGCTCGAGCTTCACGAGCACCGTATCTTCAGGCATTGCCAAACCTCACCTTCCCCACGGCTAGTCGTGGTAGTATCCGAGCTTCTTCTCGATGCGGCCGATGACCACTTCCACGACGAAGTTGAAGACCCAATAGAACACTGCCGCGAACACGAAGGGCAGCATGCTCACCTGCGAGGCGACGAGCGCCTTCGCCGTAGAGAACATCTCCGCCACGCCGATGGCGAACGCGAGCGAGGTGTCTTTCACCAGCGTGATGACCTCGTTGCCCATTGCCGGGAGAATCCTCTTGATGACCTGGGGTAGCACGATCTTCATGAACGTTTGGAAGCGCGAGTAGCCTAACACCTCGGCAGCCTCGTACTGCCCGCGCGGGATGGATTGGATGCCGCTGCGGTAGATTTCGGCGAAGTAGGCCGCGTAGTTGACGATGAACGCGATGATCGTCGCCGAGAACTTCGACTCCATGGACAGGGGAATCCCGAAGATATAGTAGGGAGCGAAGTAAATGAAGAACATCTGCAGCATAAGCGGCGTTCCGCGCATGACGGAAATGTAGAACTTCATGATCCAGGCGATCGGCTTCACGCGGCTCATGCGCGCGAGCGCCACCACCACGCCAAGCGGCAGTGACCCCAAAAGCGTCAGGAAGAAAATCTGCAAGGTGACGATGAACCCTTGCCCGAGCATGGAAAGCATGGTTCCAATTTCCACGGCAGCCTCTTTCTTGTTGCAACGCGAATCGCGGACAGGTTGCCCTGCCCGCGATTTCACCTTCCTACGGGAAAACCCGCAGGCGAACTATCTTATTTCCCGCCTACTTGAGAATCCAGTTCGTGTAGGACAGGCCGTACTCCGAATACTTCTCGCACAGCTTCTTGACCGCGCCGTCCGCATTCATCTCCTTGAGCGTCTTGGTGATCGTGTCAGCGAGCTCGGTGTCGCCCTTCTTCACGCCGACCGCGTAGTGCTCGGTGGAGAGGTCCTCGGGAAGCTGGACGTACGCATCGGGCTTGGCGCTCATCTGGTACTGCGCGATGGAGAGGTCGCAGGCCACAGCGTCGACGGCGCCGGACTCAAGCTGCATGAAGGCGGTGTTGTACTCGCCGATGGTCTCAAGCGAGGCGAAGGTTGCCTTAAGGTCGGCCTTGGTCGCCTCGTCGCCCGCGAGCACGTCGTAGGCGGCCGAGTCGGTCTGGGTGATGACGTTCTTGCCGGCAAGATCGGCGAGGCTCTCGATGCCGCTGCCCTTCTTCACGACGATGACCTGGGCGTTCAGCATGTAGGGATCGGAGAAGGTGTAGTCATTCTCGCGGCCTTCCATGGTGAAGCCGTTCCAGATGCAGGTGATGGCGCCGGAGTTCAAAAGCGTGTCCTTCGCATCCCAGTCGATGGGCTCGAGCTTGATGTCCCAGCCATTGCGGCTGGCAACCTCGGCGGCGAGGTCGAGGTCGAAGCCGGTGAAGTTGCCGTCGTCGCCGACGAAACCGTAGGGCGGATATGCCTGGTCGAAGCCGACGACGAGCGTCGTCTTGCCCTTGTCGGACGATGCGTCCTTCTTATCGTTCGAGGCGGCATTCGACGAACAGCCCGCGAGCAGGCACGCCGACAGCGCGAGTGCGCACGCCGCCGCGATCATCACCTTCAGTTTCTTCATGGGGATCCCTTCCTCTTCCCTTCGCACCTACTCGTCCCGCACGCGCGAAGTCTACTCCCTGTCTGTGCTTTTGCACTATACTGCGCTAAAGCGTCGTCAGTATAGCACAGCCGAAGGCGCTTTACGCAAGCGGTTGGAAAAACGCAATTACGGGCGCGCAGGAGCGTCCTCGCCGATAGACGTTACCGATTGGTCGACTTCAAGCGCGAGAGCAGGCTTCCACGCGCGGGCGGATCGGGAATGTGGATGAGCCGCGGCTCGAAATCGAAAAGCTCGGAGGTGGACACGACGTCCGACACCGTGATGCACTTCTGCAGACACGTGTCCGCGCACAGGTTGCACTGCACGCAGTCCATCAGCTGAAACTCGAAGTAGCTGCCCACACCCGACGCCGGCTTCTCCTCGCTTTTCGAAAGCGCGCCCGTCGGGCAGAACACGGTGCACATGCCGCACGCGCGGCACTTCGACTCGTCGATCGACACGCTGCCGAAAAGGCGCGTGGTGATTTCGGGCACGACGGAATGCCCAATCGCGTCCATCGCGTCGAGCATGTTCATGCGGCGCGACTGCTCAAACTGCGGCAAGGTGCCCTCTTCGGTGGGGTGCAAAAGCTCGCGCAGGTTGAGTTCCCGCTTTTGCTGCTTGCCGAGCGTCTCGTCGAGCGCCTTTTCCGTCGCAACCTTCACGGCGTCTTTGGCCATGTCGCCCGCCTGGGAGAAAAACCCGCGGCGCGCCGCAGCAAACGACTTGCGCCCGCTCGTCTCAATCGCCTCGGGCGGAAACTGCGAGGAGCGGCGCACGCGCACGGGCGATCCTTGCGCCGCGAGCAGGGAGGTCGCCGACTCCACCGTCGACGTAATGCCCTCGGTCACACGACCGAACTTGCATGTTTCGCACGTGCCGTCGACGAGCACCACGTCACCCACGCCGTGCGCGGCAAGCTGCAGAAGAAGGCTTTCCTCCATGCGCGCCAGGCAGGGGACGGAAACGTACTTGTCGGGGTCGCCCTCGCGGCGCGCCGCCATGCGGGCGCACGCGAACACGGCCGTATCGCCGCCGAGCGCGCGCACCGCTGATGCTGCGGCGCTTGCGAGCTCTCCATCGGCGGGCTCGACGGGAACGAGCGCTTCGGTGGGGCAGACGACCGTGCATGCCCCGCAGGAAATGCAAGCCTCGGCGTTGATCTTCACGCTGTTGTCAGCCACGACGATCGCGTCCGCTATGCAGGCGTCGATGCACTTGCGGCACGTCGAGTGGCGGTTTCGCACGGCCACGCAGCGCTTTTCCACCGCGAAAACCGACTTGCCCCCGAGTGCCTCGGCCACATCGGCAATATCCGAAAGATTAGGCATCTGAAGATCAACCGCCTTTCCCGCTTCTCACCGCGAGGAGCGAAAAGCCCCCCTGACGGGAGACGCCGCTCCCGTTAAGGAGACGCTATTCCCCTAGCACCATATCCTCGAGCGCATGCAGCTCGTCGGGCGTGTTCGCGTTGATGAAGCAGCCGCCCATCGGCTCCGCCTCGAGCACCTTGCTCTGCGGGAACTCGTGCACGTACACGGCCTCGTCGTCGAAGAACGACTGCGCGCGCTTCTCGCCGCGATCGAGCGCGCGGCGCACGGCGGGCAGGCAGTTCATACGGCGATACATCGCGTGGAAGGGCTCGAATCCGTGCTTGTTCACGGGAACCACCACGTCGGCGCCCGTCTCGTTCATGCAGAGCGCCTCGGCGGCGACAAGCGAACTCGACGCGAACACCATGTCGCAGGCGACCACGGCAACGTAGGGGTTGCGCGCGGCCTGAAGCGCGGTGTAGAGTCCCGGCAGCGCACCGCGGCTTGAGAACATGTCGCACGCGAACTGGATGTTGAGCTGCGGAAACTCGCGATGGAGAAACGCCAGATTGTCGGGCTCGTTGGTCGTGATGACCAAATCGTCCGCCACGGGGCTTAAACGCTCGACCAGCCGACAGATGAGCGGACGTCCCAAAAACGGGACAGTCGCTTTGCTGCGGCCCATGCGTCGGCTCTCGCCGCCCGCCTGGATGACAACCGTCACACGCGGGCGCACGAAGTGTTCTTCCACGAAGTCGGCGAGCGCGGCGGTGTCGTTGACGTCGATGGCGGGGATGCCGTAGCGCGCCGCCGCCTCGATGGCGCAGGGGATGTCGGTCACGACCGCGACCGTGCCCGCGCTCGGCATCTTGCGCGCGAGATCGGGATGCACGCCACCCTCGCCGCCCGCTTTGGCCGCATCGGGCACGTCGTCGCGAAGGCGCGCGTCGAGCGCGGCCTCCGCGCCCTCGATACGCTCGCCCTTGGGGGTGTAGAGGCTCTTCGCAATCTGCGTGAAATCGGTTCCAAGCGCCCAACCGCGCTCGGCGCCGAGCGCGAACGCCTCGGCGACGCGGCAGTCGGCCTCGTTTCCCGAGCGCATGAGTTCGATGGTGGGCAGCCCGCTTTTGCGGTAGCCCTCGACAATGACGATGTCGTGGCCCGGCATGCTGCGCACGATGTCCGCGCACTCGGCCTCGCCCTCGATCGTCTTCATGCGGGCAAGCTGCCCCGGGGCTGAGATCACGGTCTCGGAAGCGCCCGCCTCGCGATGGCGATAGGAGTCTTTCCCGGGATAATCAATCTCGAAGCCCTTGTGGCCGTGGTGTTTCACGCTCCCCACGTCGTGCCCGCGAGCGACGAGCTCCTCGATAAGCTTCACGATGAGGGTCGTTTTCCCCGAATTATGTCGTCCGACAATTGCGACCGCCGGACTCGGCACGTTGACCATTGCAAAAATCTCCCGTCTTGTTACGTAAGGCGAAAGTATAGCACTGGGAAGGTAGCAATAAAGCTCGGGCGCGCCGTAGGATGACCTTATAAGACAAGGCTCAACCCCTGCGTTCCATTTTCACCTCATACGGGTAGTCCCGCGAAGCGCTTCCGCGATGATTTTGCAGGCATGAAAAGCGAGAACGCGACAAGGGGGAGGCAAGGGTGAAAAGATTTGCGCGCGCAGGCGGGTTTGATGCTATACTACGTAGCGATCT
This sequence comes from uncultured Ellagibacter sp., assembly GCA_934663775.1. Lineage (GTDB taxonomy): Bacteria > Actinomycetota > Coriobacteriia > Coriobacteriales > Eggerthellaceae > Ellagibacter. Next base: position 46,220 of record CAKUKU010000011.1, read on the forward strand.
ACTACGCATTTCAGACTTCGGCAACAGCGAGAATCCTGTTTTTGGAGGGGACAGGTTCCTCATTGTTGGACGAAGCAAATAAAGGCTCGCATTTCGCGGGCCTTTATTTTTTCCTCACTTGCTGGGAAGGGCTTTGGGGTCCGCAAGCGCCCCTACAGCTCGCGCCTCGCCTCGAGCGCGCGGCCGAGCGTCACCTCGTCGGCGAATTCCAGATCGCCTCCGACGGGCAAGCCGCTCGCGAGCCTCGTCACCTTCACGCCCAAAGGCTTGATCAGCCGCGCGAGATACGACGCCGTCGTCTCCCCCTCAACGTTGGGGTTGGTCGCGAGCACCACTTCCCGCACGTCTTCGCTGCCCAGGCGCGCCATGAGCTCCGCCACGTGCAAGTCGTCGGGGCCTATGCCCTCAAGGGGCGATAGCGCACCACCGAGCACGTGGTACACGCCGCCGAAAACGCCCGTGCGCTCGATGGGCGGGATGTCGCGCGGCTCGCTGACCACGCAGATGATGCCGGCGTCGCGCTTGGTCGACGCGCAGATGTCGCACAGGTCGCCCTCCGCGTAGTTGAAGCACCGCGAGCAGAAGCGCACGGTGTCCTTCACCTCGACGATCGACTCCGCCAAGCGCAGCGCCGTCGCGCGGTCGGTGTTCAAGATCCAGTACGCCATGCGCTGCGCCGATTTCGGCCCGACGCCGGGAAGGCGCTCAAGCTCGTCGAGCAGCTTTTGAATCGCGGGTGCGGAATTCACCGTTGGCGCCTACATCAAGCCGGGAATGCTCATGCCGCCGGTCGCCGCGCTCATGCGGGCAGCCGCCATGTCGGAAACGCCGCGAAGCGCCTCGTTGACCGCAGCGAGCACCATGTCCTCGAGCATCTCGACGTCCTCAGGGTCGACCGCCTCAGGGTCGATCGCGATGGACTGGATCGTGTTGTCGCCGAGCGCCGTGACCTTCACCATGCCGCCGCCGGCCGTGGCCTCGAACGACATCGTCTGCACTTCCTCCTGCGCCTTCGCAAGCTCGGCCTGCATCTTCTGCGCTTGCTTCATCATGGCGCCCATATTGCCCATGCCGCCGCCGGGGAATCCGCCTCGTTTCGCCATTTTTCCTCCTACAATCGTGTTTTCGCTGTATTGACAAGCCCGCGCGAAAAGGGTTCTCACACGAACAAGGACATGCCTTGCGCGTCGGGCTATTCTCTCATTTCTTCGACGCGAGCGCCCGCAAAACCTCCCGCTGCGAGCACAGCCGCCAGGTCATCGGGCGAGTCGAAGCCGCCGTTGGCGGGCTCGCCGTTCGGTCCGGTCGCGTCGATGGACGCCGACGTGCTCGCGTCCGCAGGCTCGGGGGGAAGCCCCGACGTCCTCGACGTTCGCGCCGCCGCCTCGCGCGCCATGCGGTCGAAGTCGGGCGTCGAAGAGGCCGTTCGGGGCGAACGTGCCGCCGCCTCACGAGGTTCGCGTGCCGGCTTACGGGAGTCGCGCGACGGCGTAGGCTCTCGACGAGCGGCGCGGGAAGGAGCTGCCTGCTCGCCGACATCGCCTACGAAGGCGTCCTCGTCGCCATAGGGAACGGGCTCGTCGTAGGGCGCGTCCCCGTACGCATCGAGCGGAACAGGGTCGGGGTCGGGGTCGGGGTCGGGGTCGGGGTCGGGCACGAACGCGCTCGCGCCCTGGCGCGCCTGACGCACAGGCGTGCGAACCGCCTCCTCCGAACGCTCGATCACGCGCTGCTCGACCGCGCGCCTCGCCGCAGGTTGCGCGGACTGCGCGGCGACATCGCGCTCGCGCGCCGCGCGCATCGCCGCGGTGGCCGCCTCGCGAGCGGCACTTCGGCCCCGAGGGGCCCCCTGCGCCCCATCCTGTCGCATTACCTGGGATGATGAGCCCCCCATCTGAGAAGACGTCGAGGTCGCCACGACGTTCGCGCCCTGCGAAGGACCCTTCGAGAACGCGAAGGGAATCGCCGACCCGCACGAACTCGCAAGCGCGACGGACACGGCGTCCTGCACGTCGGGCTTCTGCACGGCATTGAACGCGAACTCGTTCTCGACGGGGAACTCGACAATGAGCATGCCGCGCGCCTCGTCGAAGGCAGCCTTCGTGTTCAGGAAGAGCACGCCGTAGGCCGCCTTGCTCTTCTTGAGCGCCGCGACCGCAGAGCTCCAGATGCGCTGCAGCGCCGCCTCGTTGCGAAGCGAGGCGGCAAGGTCCGCAGAGATCGCACCGCTCGCCTCACCTGCGGAAACGCTCGTCGCGCCCGAAGAAGCGACCGCCGCCGAAGGGGCTGCGCTCCCCTGCCTCTGGGCGATGTTCGCAGACGCCCTTCGCGCCGCGGGTGCCCCCGTCGCCGCACCCTCGCGCACCTCGGCGCCGCGCGAAGACGCACCCTCGCGCACCGAAGCCGCCATGTTGAGCCCCGCACCCTGGTCGGCAGCCTCGCCTGTCGCAGATTCGGACGCGCGCGGAGCCCGCGCTTTTGCAGGCTCCACGAAAGAAGGCTCGCGTCGCGCAGATTCACCCGTACTCGGCGCCGCGACCTGAGTCGCCGAGCCCGCATACGCCGAGTCTGCCCCCGCCGCAGCGGGAACGGAAAGCACTTGCGAACAGGCAGAATACCCCGATTCAAGCGCCTCGACGCGCTCGGTGAGCGCCTCGAGCGTCAAATCGCTGTCGGGGCGCACCATACGAGTGAGCGCGATCTCGAACGAAAGGCGCGGGTTGGTCGACGTCTTCAGCTCGGCGGACAAATCGCCCAAAACCCCGAGCAGGCGCGCCAGGCGGTCGGTGCCGAACAGCGGAAGCTCCGCCGCCAACTCGCGGCGCTCGGATTCGGAAACCTCGAGCGCCACATCGGCGCCGGCGAGCGACATCACGTACAGATTCCGTACGCGCCAAGCCATATCGCGGACAAATCGTGCCAGGTCAGCACCTGTTTCAACATACTGCGCCGTCCAGCGGAAGCACGCAGCGGCATCGCGCGTGCCGACCGCGTCCATGATCTCGGACATCTCGCTCGAATCGAGCGATCCGAGCATCGCCTCGGCGCTCGCAAGCGTCACCTTCCCCTCGCCGAACGCGATGATCTGCTCGAGCGAGGTGAGCGCGTTTCGCAGGCCGCCCTCCGCGCGATGCGCGATCAGATCGAGCGCCTCGCCATCGAATTCGACCCCCTCCGACACGCACACGGCACCAAGGCGCGCGACCATGGCCTCGGCGGAGATGCGGCGGAAGTCAAAGCGCTGGCAGCGGGAATGAATGGTCTCGGGAACCTTCTGCGGGTCGGTCGTCGCCAGGATGAACACGACGTGGCTCGGCGGCTCCTCAAGCGTTTTCAACAGAGCGTTGAACGCCGCCGTCGAGAGCATGTGAACCTCGTCGATGATGTAAACCTTGTAGCGTCCGCGCGTCGGCGCGAACTGCACGCGGTTGATGATCTCCTCGCGCACGTTGTCGACGCCCGTGCGGCTTGCCGCGTCGAGCTCGTAGACGTCGGGATGCTCTCCCGCAGCGATCAACCGGCAGTCCTCGCACGTACCGTCGGGCTCGGCCGTCGGGCCGCGCTCGCATAAAAGCGCCTTCGCGAGCAGGCGGGCCGTTGTGGTCTTACCCGTGCCGCGCGGGCCGCAAAACAGGTACGCATGGCTGACTTTGTCCTGCTCGATGGCGTTTTTGATAGTGCGCTCGATGTGCTCTTGGCCCACCACGTCCTCGAAAATTTGCGGACGGTACTTGGTATAGAGTGCCTCTGCCATACGCCCTCGCTTATCTGTCGCCCAACTCTTACGCCTCGTGCGCGCCCTTCTTGCGCGAAGAGAGCGCCGCCTTGACCGCCCCGATGATCGCCGGCGCCACCGACACGGCGACGATGCCCAGAACAATCACCTCGAAGTGGTCCTGCACAAAGGGAATTCCCCCGAAGAAGTATCCCACCAAAACGAACAAGCTCACCCAAGAAATGCCGCCAATCGCATTGAACAAGGTGAACTTGCCGAAGTTCATGTGGCCGGTGCCGGCGATGAACGGCGCAAACGTGCGGAAAAACGGCATGAAACGCGTGATTACGATGGTCAGCCCGCCGTATTTCTCGAAGAAGTGATCGAGCTTCGCCATGCGCTCGGGCGTGAGCGCCTTGATCTTGCCCGAGTCGATGATGCGCTTGCCGAAGAAGCGCGCGATCCAGTAGTTCGAAGTGTTTCCCAAGATGGCGGCAGCGTAGAACACGAGCAGTGTCGCCCACAAGTGCAGCCCGCCCCCGTCGGCCGAGAACACGCCCGCCGCGAACAGGAGCGAGTCGCCCGGCAGAAACGGGAAGAACACGAGCCCCGTCTCGATGAAGACGATCAGGAACAGCGGGGTGTAGACCCATGCCGCGCCGAGCGTCACGATCCAACCCGCGATCGCCCCGCGAGGGTCGGAGAGGAGGCTCACGAAGAAGTTGATGATATCCATAGCACCCTAAATAAAAGAAGTCGATACAGCAAACGAGCGGCACATGGCCGCCCGTAGATTATGAGCATCCTGGATAGGACAGGGCGCTCGTCAGAGGCCCCTTATGGCTGCTTCCTCCCGGACCTGACCAGGTTCGGAACATGTCGCCGCCCCGCCCTATCCAAAATGCTCGTGGTAGAACGCATTGAAGTATACGTGAGAGAAGCCCGCTTTACACTTCCGTAACCAAATGAACACACCGCCTACCGCACTTACCGCCCTCCGATGGAGAATTTCCACGCCCACTGCACAGATGGCGGGCTCAGGCGGGCACGTTGCTCTCAGCAAGCGCTTCGCCTTCCCCACTTTCACAAGCGAGGCCGTCGCCCTAGAGCAAGTCGTCTGACGCCACGTCTTTCACGATGCCGTCAAGACCGCTGTGCACGATTGCGTGCGTCATCTGGGCGATGTCCTCGAGAGGAATCTCGGAGTCCTCCATGATCCAGCGGCGGATGACCGCCACAAGCCCCGCGCTGAAGTACGCGACGCAGAAATCGAGATACGGCCCCAGCTTCTTCAGGCCAAGCGTGTCCTGCTCGATAAGCGATGCAGTAAGCGACGATTCCAGTTTCTTCAGCACGAGCTCGTAGGGCACATGCGACGCAATGCGCTTCACGCTTTTCAAATCGGGCGCGAGCCCCAACGAGAGCTTCTCGAACAAGGTGACGACGTTGTTGCCGTCGCCGCTGTTCTTAAGCGAGTCCAAACAGGTCGAGACAATGCGGTCCGCTTCCTCCTGCACGATTTCGTCCGTCAGCTCATCAATCGATTGATAATGCAGGTAGAACGTCTTGCGATCGATGTCGGCCTCGCGCGCGATCGCGGTGATGGTGATTTTCTGATACTCCGTGTCCTGCATGAGGCGCAGAAACGCCTTGCGAATCGCCCTTCGCGTGCGCACGACGCGGCGATCGGGAATCGTCCGAGCATCGCCCGCGCCCGATTCACGGCAAGCGTCCCCCGTATCCGAGCAGCTGTCGTGCGAATTCTTCTTCTCCGTGTCGCCCATGGCGAGCTCCCCCTCGCGAAACTGGTCAAACATTTTGCTTTTGCACGTTTTACCACAAACGTTGCTTATTTGTCACTTGTATTTCAATTTCACCGCCCTACAATCACCCAAAGAGAGTTATTCCACATTTGTTGAATAATTACAGGGGAGGTACACCACCATGAAAGCAACCGACCAGATCAAGCGGGCCGCCCTCAACAAAATTATCGACTACCTGCTTGAAGATCCCAAGCGAAACGTCGCGAAGATCATGGACATGATTGACAAAGTCGCACCCGACGACGTGTTCCCAACCCAGCGTGCGGCCTTTCACCAGGCAATCGATGACGAATCGAATTGGTACCAACTTATCATGAAGATTCTGAACGACACGAATCCCCGGGTCAGGGATCGCCTCATCAAGACGTTCGTCGTTGACGCGAACATGCTCGCCTGGCCGAAGCAGGAAGCGATGCGCGACAAGTACCACTGCAACATCCCCTGGGCCATCCTGCTCGACCCGACGAGCGCCTGCAACCTGCGCTGCACCGGATGCTGGGCAGCGGAATACGGCCACAAGCAAAACCTCACCTACGAGGAAATCGACTCCATCATCAACCAGGGCGTCAAGCTGGGAACCCACGTCTACATCTACACCGGCGGCGAGCCGCTCGTCCGCAAGCACGACCTCATCAACCTGTGCGAAGCGCATCCCGATTGCGCGTTCCTGTCGTTCACCAATGCGACGCTCATCGACGAGGAGTTCGTGGAAGACATGATCCGCGTCGCAAACTTCGTGCCCGCCATCAGCGTGGAAGGCTTCGAGGAGGCAACGGATGCCCGCCGCGGCGAGGGAACGTATGCCAAGGTGTCCCACGCCATGGAGCTTTTGCGCGAAAACGGCCTGCCCTTCGGCGTATCGTGCTGCTACACCAGCGCCAACGCAAGCTCCATCGCCAGCGAGGAGTTCTTCGACTGGCTCATCGAGAAGGGGGCGCTTTTCGCGTGGATCTTCACCTACATGCCCGTCGGCGTCGGCTCACCCACCTCGCTTATGGTGCACGCCGACCAGCGCGAGCACCTCTATCACTTCGTCCGCGAGATGCGCGAGAAGAAGCCCCTGTTCACGCTTGACTTCCAGAATGACGGCGAGTTCGTTGGCGGCTGCATCGCCGGCGGGCGCCGCTACCTGCACATCAACGCTGCAGGTGACGTGGAGCCGTGCGTATTCGCGCATTACGCGAACGTCAATATCCGGGAGACGAGCCTTCTCGACGCGCTGCGATCCCCTCTGTTCATGCAGTATTACGAGGGCCAGCCCTTCAACGACAACCTGCTCAAGCCCTGCCCGATTCTGGAAAACGAGGGACTGCTCGCCGACATGGTGAAGCGCGCCGACGCGCATTCCACCGACCTTCAAGAGAAGGAAAGCGCGGAGAGCCTCTGCGCGAAATGCCACGACTCCATCGCAGAATGGACGCCCGTCGCCGACCGCATTTGGAACGACGAGAGCGACCCGCTGTTCAACAAGCGCATGAACGACCCCACGCAGGGCATGGCCAACACCGACATGCACAAACTCGTCGCGCAAGGCCGCCGAAAGATGCCCACTCGGTAAATCTGCAAGCAAACGCTTGACTCGAGCAACCCGCGCGCAGGCTCACGCGTTCCAAGTGCCGCCAAGCAACCCGCGCAAACCCCGCGCAGTGCGGAGATGTGAGCCTGCAGCGCGAATCGGACTCTCGAAAGTCGTTCAAAAGGCATTTCAAATGCTCGAGGCGCGAAAAGTGGTCGCAAATCCGCGTTATGCGCATACAGCAACGCCCCCTCGAGCTTGCATATCGTGTTCGAAGGGGCGTTGCTCTACATTTTCATGCTTTTTGTTGATTAACGCATATCCGAAATGGAGCCTCAGGCTGCTTCGGGCGGCTGCGATGTCGCACATCGCCGATTCGTGACCACTTTTTCGCGTTCTCCGATTTGAAACCGCCCACAAGCCCTATTCTCCCAGAGACCTCACATGCGCACTCGATTGCTCGAGCTGCTCTTTGGCGGAGCGGATTGCCGCGATATCCGATTCCTCCAGCTTCTCGGACTTCTTCGAAAGCAGCTTGCGGAGAGCATTCGCATCGGCTTTGACCTGCTTTTTCTCTTCCTTTTCCAGCTGCTTGCCAGATTTTGCGAGCGCCGCGTCCACCTCTTGGACCAGGCGCGCCGCCTCCGCATGCACCTCCATCGCATCGCGGCGCGTCGCGTCCTGCGCCGCGTAGGTTTCCGCATCGCGAATGGCGCGATCGATTTCCTCGTCGGACATGCGGCCCGACTCGTCGATCGTGATCGACTGCTCCTTGCCCGTCCCCTTGTCCTTCGCGGAAACCGTAAGGATGCCGTTCGCGTCGATGTCGAACGTCACCTCGATCTGGGGAACGCCCGCGGGGGCGCGCTTGATGCCCTTCAGTCGGAACTTGCCGATCGATTTGTTGTCGCGCGCCATCGGGCGCTCGCCCTGAAGCACGTTGATTTCCACGCTCGTCTGGAACGCCGCCGCCGTCGTGAAGATCTGCGAGTAGTGCACGGGAAGCGTGGTGTTGCGCTCAACGATACGCGTCGCCACGCCGCCGACGGTTTCAAGGGAAAGGGAAAGCGGCGTCACGTCGAGCAGCAGGATGGAATTCGCCTTCACGAGGCCCGTCGATGAGCCCGCAAGCGTCGCCCCTTGGATTGCCGCACCCACGGCGACGCATTCGTCGGGGTTGATCGACGACGAAGGCTCCTTTCCCGTAAGGGAGCGAACCTTATCCTGAACCGCCGGGATGCGGGTCGACCCACCGACGAGCAGCACGCTTCCCAACTCGGAGGCGGCGATGCCCGCATCGTTGAGCGCCTGAGACACGGGGCCTTCGGTGCGCTCGACCAAGTCGGCGGTCATGCGGTTGAACTCCGAGCGCGTGACCTGGGTCTCCAGATGGAGCGGGCCGGATGCGCCCTGCGCCAAGAACGGCAGGTTCACGCGCGCCGTCTCCATGGAGGAAAGCTCCTCTTTGGCCTGACGGGCCGCCTCGCGCACGCGCTGCGCCGCCGCGGCATCGCGGCTCGCGTCGACACCCGTCTCGCGCTTGAACGCGTCGAAGAGATAGTTCGCGACGCGCTCGTCGAAGTCGTCGCCGCCGAGATGGTTGTCGCCCGCCGTCGCGAGCACCTCGATCACGCCCTCGCCGATCTCGATAATCGACACGTCGAACGTGCCGCCGCCCAAGTCGTAGACCATCACCTTCTGCGGATCACCGTTGTCGAGCCCGTATGCGAGCGCCGCGCTCGTCGGCTCGTTGATGATGCGCAGCACGTCGAGCCCCGCGATGCGGCCCGCGTCCTTCGTCGCCTGGCGCTGCATATCGTTGAAGTAGGCGGGGACGGTGATGACGGCCTGCGTCACCTCCTGGCCGAGGAACGCCTCAGCGTCGCGGCGCAGCTTGCGGAGGATCATCGCGGAGATTTCCTGCGGTGTGAAGCGCTTACCGTCGATGCTCGCACGCCAGTCAGTTCCCATATGGCGCTTCACCGAGGAGATAGTGCGATCGGGGTTGATTGCCGCTTGACGGCATGCCGTCGCACCGACGAGACGCTCGCCGTCTTTGGTGAACGCGACGACGCTCGGCGTTGTTCGCGAGCCTTCCGCGTTGTGGATGATGGCCGGCTTGCCGCCCTCCACCACCGCGGCGCAACTGTTCGTCGTGCCCAAGTCAATCCCGATAGTTGCCATATCAGTCTCCTTCCGAGAGAACGAGTTGAATCTCCCTAGCCGCACCAACGCCAGAAAGCGAGGCGCGTCGCGTCAGCCGACGGGCCACGAGCGCCCTAAAATCCCATGAACCCGTAGCGCATGAACTGCTGCAGGCACAGCTGGAGCATGCAGCAACCGCAGCACAGCGTCGTGGGGTCGATTGCCGAGATGGTGAATCCCCGCGCCTGCTGCTCCTGCGTGTAGGTTTGCCCCGCGTTTTGGAACTTGCGGTACGCGCGCTGGTAGTCAGGATTGTTCGGGTCCATACGAACAGCTCGGCGAATCTGATCGAGCGCCATCACCGTGTTTCCCGCCCCATTGTTGGCGAGCGCGGAAAGGTAATACCAGCGAGCGCTTCGCCCACCGCTCGTGACCTGCGCCAAGATATCCGCAGCGCGCTTGCATTGCGCCGCATCCCCCGAGTTGATCAGGTCGATCGCTGCGCGGAATTCCGCCGGGTCGCTTGCGTTCGCCTCGGGGTGAATCGACCCGGATGCAGCACCCGCGCCGTAGCCGAACAGGTCGTCGAAATCGAAACCGAAGCCGCCCGTCCAACCGTACGGGCCGCCCGAGGTATAGGGATTGCCCTGCTGCTGGCCTCCGCCGTAGCCTCCGTACGGGCCACCGCCGTAGCCACCAGAAGACCCCGCCCCCGAATACCCGCCGTAGCCGGACCCGCCTTGCGTCGAAGACGCACTGCCCGGCGCCGCAGAAGCTCTGCGGTCGGCAGCTGCGTACTTCTCAGGGTTCATGATGCGGTCGTAGGCTTCGTTGACCTCGTTCATCCGTTCGGCGGCATTCGGGTCGTTCGGGTTCAAGTCGGGATGATTCTCGCGCGCCTTTCTGCGATAGGCCTTCTTCACCTCGTCTTGCGAAGCATCTCGCGACACGCCAAGCACGCTATACGGGTCCATTGCCATTGCATTCCCTATTCACCATCGTCTTCGCCGGCAGCCTTTGCCTCCGGCGTCGTATCCTCTTCGTCGTTTTGGGCGTCATCGCCGAACTTCCCGCAACACTGCCCCCACAACCCCGCGTAAAGCACGTTACGGAGAATATGAATGTCCTGCTCAAACGGCAATCGCTCGAATGCGCCCGCCGCTTGGGCGACAACTCCCCGCAAAGCCTCCAGGGCATCGCTCGGCTCAACACCTGCGGCGACAAGCGGATTATAGCTGCCCGATTTCGCGTCCTCGGCGTAATCTATGACGGCGTCCATAAGGTACACGAACTTGCCAAGCCATGCGCCCATGCGCGAAAGCTCGCCCGTCCAAAAGTCATTGCGGTACGAGAACACGTGCCCCAGTATCGCGCCGAAGCGGTTCGCGGCGGCGTCGAGGGACGCATCGCCGCAACGCTCGATGTTGCGAATGTCCGCCATCCCCGACTCGATGGCCTGCGCCATCTCGGGTCGCCGCGCCGACGCCTCGCGATACGCGCGCGAAAGCGCCTGGGCCATCGCGCGCCGCGAGACCTTGCGATCGTCATGCCAGTCGTCCATGAGTTTGTGGTAGGCCAAAAGCACCGTCGCATCGGCCGCATACTCCGTGCACTCGCTCGTGGCGAACGGCTGCGCCTTCGCGGGATGCGCCCCGCATCGCGCGCTGCCTTTTTCCTCGACAGGTTCGTAAAGCGAGTTCAGCAGAAGCGCCAGAAACGTCATGTCGTAGGTGAGCGTAAGGCGGCAGAGCTGCCCGTTTTGGTCCTTCAATGAACGACAGACGCCGCAGTACACCTCGCGGTAGCGGGCAACTTCCTCTTCGGAAAGCTGCTTTTCATCTGCCATGATGTAGCCGAACATAGGGTCCTTACGACTTCTTCAGCGTCTCGGTCTTGCACTTCGGGCACACGACGCGCAGCGTCCCCTTCCCACGCGGCACCGAAAGCTCCTGTCCGCAACCTTTGCACTTGAAGTACAGCGTCGTTTCGCGGTTCGCCCATTTCTTGCGCCCGAGAGCCAACGCTCGGCGGGGCTTCTCGGTCACGCGGAGGAAGGCCTCGTTCTCGCGATCGCGCGCCGCGATGTTTTTGGAATACGTGCGGAACAGCGCATATGCCAAAAACGCCATCGCCGCCCAGCTGAACAGCCCCATATGCGGCAGCACCGACAGGATAAGGCACACGATACCCGCCACGACCAGCGTATTCGACAGCGAATCGGCGCCGCGGCGACCCTGCATGGCGCCTGCGAGCTTCCACTGCATCCTCTCGAGAAAACCCTTCATAACCTCTTGCTCGCTTTCGTTTCTAAAAACCAAGCGCCCGCATCTCACGAAGCGAGCGCCCAGCGTCCCAAACGGGAGTTAGCCACCGTTTGGGGTCGTATGACATTTCCCATAGTACGCAACGGATGTGCAGACGATGCGCACATCGCCTTCCGTCAACAAACCGTCATCGAACGCGCGGCGGATGCGCACAATCGGCGCCCTACACCACCTGGAAGAGGAAGAACTTCAGGTAATCAGTTTCGGGGACGCCCCAGAGAATCGGGTGATCGGGCGCCTGTTGGCGTTCCTCGATCTGCCGCAGCTGCACGCCGGCGTCCTGCGCGGCGTAGGACACGACGCGGCGGAAGCGCTCCGTGTCCATGAAGTGGCTGCAGCTGCACGTTGCGAGATAGCCGCCGCGCGGCAGCAGTTTCATCGCACGATAGTTGATTTCCTTGTAGCCGCGCGCCGCCGAGTCGATGGTCTTGCGGCTTTTCGTGAACGCCGGCGGGTCGAGGACGATGAAGTCGTAGGTGCGATCGTGCGCCGCCTCAAGTTGAGGTAACAGGTCGAAAACGTTCGCCGCCGTGAAGTCCATCTTGCCGTCAAGTTCATTGAGCTGGGCATTCTTACGCGCTTGAGCGACAGCAAGCTCGGAGATATCGACCGCATTCACGTACTCAGCCCCACCGTAGGCGGCATTCAAGGCAAAGCTGCCCGTGTGCGTGAAGCAATCAAGAACGCGTCTTCCCGCCGCGAGCTGCGCGACGGCACGCCGATTGTACTTCTGGTCGAGGAAGAAGCCCGTCTTCTGGCCGTTTTCGAAATCAACCTCGTAGCGCACGCCGTTTTCCTCGATTTGCGTTGCCGTGGGCCCGAAGGCCTCCGTCCCCGGCGCCCCGGGGGCAAGAGGGTCAAGGCTTCCCGCCTCGCCCGCATTCCCACCTGCAAACCATCCCGTCGTCTGGGAAAGGCCCTCGAGGGTGCGGGTCGAGGCGTCGTTTCGCTCGTAGAGTCCGCGAATGGCGATGCCGTCCTCGGCAAGCGCCTCCAGAAGCGCCGGGAAGATGACGGGCTTCAAACGCTCCATCCCTACCGAAAGCGTCTCGGCTACGAGGACGTCCTCGAAACGGTCGACGACAAGGCCAGGGAATCCGTCCGCCTCCGAAAAGATCACGCGGCACGCGCTCGCATCGGCGCCCATCACCGTCTTGCGGTAGCTCCACGCCCACTGCACTTTGCGCTTCCAGAACGCGCCGTCGAAGCGATCATTCGCATTTCGGGTGATGAGCCGGATGCGAATCTTGCTTTTCAGGGACAAAAGCCCCGACCCCAGATATGTCCCCTTGCGGCTCACCACATCGACAATCGACCCGTTCGGCACGTCCGCTGCGCCCGGGGTGGGTTCAAGCGAGACGACTTCCGCCTCGTACACCCACGGATGCCCCTTGCTCAAAGCATGCTCACCCTTCGGCGTGACGGTGGCCCGAGCATAAGGCCGCTGAGTTTTCATAAGGGTCCTTTCAAATGATGGGAAAAGGCGTCAAGAGAACGCCCCATCCGCCCTAAAGCCAGCGAGAGTAAGGCGCTATCCCATTAATACGAGCAGAACGCCTGCCTCCTTTCGCCCCAAAGTCAGCGAGAGCCCGGCTGACGAGCGCAGATGGCGCGAAAAGATTGCGAAGCGTACCTTGGGTACGTGAGCAATCTTTGGAACGCCAGCTGTGCCGTCCGCCGGGCTCGCAGCGTCGGCGGTACGGGTTTGCCGCAAGGCAAAGCCGAACCCGCAAATCTTTGGAACGCCAGCTGTGCCGTCAGCCGGGCTCGCAGCGTCGACGGTTTCCGATTTGCCGTCAGGTGAATCGGAAATTACAAAAGCCTCAGGTTGACTTCCTTCAACTGTCGGCCAGTAACCTCGTTCGGCGCACCCGTCATCGGGTCGGATGCGCTTGAAGTCTTCGGGAAGGCGATGACGTCGCGGATGGATTGCTTGCCGGCGAGAAGCATGACCAGACGGTCAAGGCCAAGGGCGATGCCGCCATGCGGCGGAGCTCCCAGCTCAAGCGCGTGAATCAGGTGACCGAACTTCTCTTCCATCTGATCATCTTCCACGCCAAGACGACGAAGCACGCGCTTCTGCAGCTCTGCATTATGGATACGGATAGAACCACCGCCCATCTCGAAACCGTCCATGACGATGTCGTAGCTATAGCTCGAGCAGGCAAGCGGATCGGACTCGATCTTGTCCCAATCCTCTTCAGGAATCATCGTGAACGGATGATGTTCGGCGGCGTACTTCTTCTCGTCCGCGTCGTAGCGGAACATCGGGAAGTCGACGACCCAGAGAAGAGCATGACCGTTGCGCTCGATACCGAGAGCATCGGCCATATGCAGGCGCAACGCAGAGAGCACGGCGCTTGCCGTATCGAAGGTGTCGGCCGCGAAGAGAAGCAGGTCGCCCGGCTTAACGTCGGCCGCTTCCTTGATGGCCTCGTGAACTTCATCGCCGAGGAACTTGATTATGGGGCTTTTGCCCTTAAGATCGGTGTCGGCATCGGTGTAGGCAATCCACGCCATGCCCTTCGCGCCGTTAGCAGCCGCAATGTCGCCGAGCTTCTCGATCTCGCCGCGCGACCAATTGCCAGCACCCTTCGCGTTGATGCACTTCACGACGCCGCCATTTTCCGCAGCACCCGTGAACACCTTGAAATTGCAGTCCTTGATAAGGTCGGTCAGATCGACGAGCTCCATGCCGAAGCGGACATCGGGGCGGTCGCAACCGAAACGCTCCATCGCCTCTTTCCAGGGCATACGCTGAAGCGGAAACTCATGCTCGACGCCCGCAGCGCCTAGAACCTCCTGAAAAACGCCCTCCATAAGGTCCATGACGTCGGTTTCCTCAACGAAGGACATCTCAATGTCGACCTGAGTGAACTCGGGCTGACGATCAGCGCGCAAATCCTCATCGCGGAAGCAGCGCGCGACCTGGTAGTAACGCTCGATGCCACCGACCATGAGCATCTGCTTGAACTGCTGCGGCGACTGCGGAAGCGCATAGAACTTGCCCGGATTCGGACGGGACGGCACCAGGTAATCGCGCGCACCCTCAGGCGTGGAGTTCGCAAGAATCGGCGTTTCAACCTCAATGAACCCGCGCTCGTTCAATGCCTGGCGCATCGCCTGGGCAACCTTATGGCGAAGCAGGAGGTTCGCATACATCTCAGGACGACGAAGGTCGAGATAACGCCACTTCATACGAGTGGTCTCGTCCGTCTCGATGCCGTCTTCGATGGAGAACGGCGGGGTGACGGAGGTATTCAGAACTTTGACGGAATTCGCAAGAACCTCTATCTCGCCTGTTGCCATGTTCGGATTCTCGGCACCCTCGCCGCGCGCACGCACGCGACCGGAAACCTTAAGCACGTACTCGCGGCCGAGATGTTCCGCAATATGGAACTCCTCCTCGGTCACGCAATCGGGATCGACGACGATTTGCGTATAGCCCTCGCGATCGCGAAGATCGCAGAAAATCAGCCCACCATGGTCGCGATTGTGCCAAGCCCAGCCAGTCAGCACGACCTCGCGGCCAACGTCGCTCTTGCGCAGCTCGCCGCACGTGGCAGTGTGCATGCAAAATTCGTTCTTATAGTCCGTCATTGAAAAAGCTCCTTGAAGTGCGCTCTGAACCCGTCAAGCGGGTATGTAACTCAAACTGGATTATTGTACTTCACAAAAGAAAGAAGAGCGCAAGAAGCAAGTTGTTTTCATCGGAAATGCCCGACAGCAAGCGCAAACGGATAGCGAAGCCCCGGGGCCCTCCCGAGCGCAAAGCGAGAAAGGGCCGCAACCCCGGGTCGCCCCCGGGGCCGCGGCCCTGCGCGATCGAAAGAAAAAGCGCCGCCCATGAGCGGA
>CAKUKU010000012.1 GCA_934663775.1 uncultured Ellagibacter sp.
TCCGCTCATGGGCGGCGCTTTTTCTTTCGATCGCGCAGGGCCGCGGCCCCGGGGGCGACCCGGGGTTGCGGCCCTTTTTTCATTTCCTTTCATGGATTTGCTTTTGTTTCTCCTGTTCAAGGCTTGCGAGTAAGGGTATTCTTTAAGCCTATTTTCAGTGAAAGGAACTCGCATGCCGATTAGTTTGAGCGGTCGTAATTATCTGAAGCTTCTCGATTTCACGCCTGATGAGATTCGCTATCTTATCAAGCTGGCAAAACAGTTCAAGGCATTGAAGCTTTCTGGTACGCCCCATAAGTACCTCGAAGGCAAGAATATCGTGCTTCTGTTTGAGAAAACCTCGACTCGCACGCGCTGCTCCTTCGAGGTGGCGGGACATGATTTGGGCCTTGGCGTGACGTACCTTGATCCGCATAGCTCGCAAATGGGCAAGAAGGAGTCGATCGAGGACACTGCGCGCGTTCTCGGGCGCATGTTCGACGGTATCGAGTATCGCGGCTATGGTCAAGAAATTGTCGAGAACCTTGCTGCGCATGCGGGCGTTCCCGTGTGGAACGGCCTTACGAACGAGTTCCATCCCACGCAGATGATCGCCGATATGCTCACGCTCGAGGAGAATTTCCCCGAAGGCATCAAGGGCAAGAAGCTCGTCTTCATGGGCGACGCTGAAAACAACGTTGCGAACTCGCTTATGGTCGTTTGTGCGAAGCTGGGCCTTCATTTCGTCGCTTGCGGACCCGAAGAACGCATGCCGAGTGCTGAGCTTGTCGCAACATGCTGCGATCTCGCGCGCGAATCCGGCGGTTCGGTGACGCTTACTCCGAGCGTTGAAGAGGCATGCACGGGTGCAGATGTCGTCTACACCGACATTTGGGTTTCGATGGGCGAACCTTCCGAGTTGTGGGAGGAACGCATCAAGCTCCTCTCTCCTTATCAGGTGAACAGCAAGGTTATCGACCTTATGGCTCCTAACGGAATTTTCATGCACTGTCTTCCCGCCTTCCATGACACCGAGACGACGATCGGTGCGGAAATCGCCGAGAAGTTCGGCATTACCGAGATGGAGGTCACCGATGAGGTTTTTCGTGGCCCGCGCTCCCGCGTGTTCGACGAGGCGGAGAATCGCATGCATTCCATCAAGGCGATTATCTATGCAACTTTGAAGTAATTCTGTCCGAGCGGTAGAGGATGGTAAAATTGAGGGACTGTGAATTCGCAGCCCCTCATTTATTTGAGCGGCTTCATCCGATTGATTGAGAGACAGGGCAATGACGTTACGTGAACAGGTTGAGCAGGTTGTCGATGCGGCGTTGAACGCTGCTGTGGCCGATGGGTCGCTTCCGCTTGAGGAGGTTCCCTCTTCAGCACTTGAGCGCCCTCGCGATGCGGCGAACGGTGACTGGGCATCGACGGTTGCTCTGCGTGCGGCGAAGGCGGCGCACATGAAGCCTCGTGACGTTGCGGAGGCCGTGGTTGCGCATATCCCCGAGAACGACCTTATCGCTTCGACGGAAATCGCAGGTCCGGGCTTCGTGAACATCCGTTTGACGAATGCCGCCTTAGCCAGCGTCGTTGCTGAAGCGCGTCGCGAGGGCGAGGATTTCGGACGCGGTGCGGCCCCCGCCGATGCCGGGCGCATCAACTTGGAATACGTCTCCGCTAATCCTACGGGTCCTATGCATGTCGGCCATGGCCGCTGGGCGGCGCTCGGCGATTCGATGGCTCGCGTGCTGCGCCACGCCGGCTACGACGTTTCCGAGGAGTTCTACATCAACGACCATGGAACGCAGATGGATAATTTCGGCCGCTCGGTGTCGGTGCGCTACGAGCAGCTTTGCGGGCGTGATGTTCCGATGCCCGAGAATTGCTACGGTGGCGCCTATGTGATCGATATTGCGCGCGAGATTCTCGATGCCGATGGCGAGAAATGGCTTGATGTGCCCGAGGAGGAGCGCGTCGTAGAGTTCCGCGAGCGCTCGTACAAGGAAATGCTTGAGCGCAATAAGGAAGTGCTCTCTCGCTTCGGCACCACCTTCGACACTTGGTTCTCGGAGCGTACGCTCTACGTTTCAGGCGAGGACGGCAAATCCGCTGTCGACCATGCGCTCGAGGCGATGGACGAGAAGGGCTATGTCTTCCAGAAAGACGGCGCGACCTGGTTCAAGTCGACTGCGTTCGGCGACGAGAAGGACCGCGTGCTCATCAAGGAAAACGGCGAGTTCACGTACTTCCTCTCCGACGTGGCCTACCACTACAACAAGATCCAGCGCGGATTCTCGCACCTGATTGACATTTGGGGCGCCGACCATCACGGCTACGTGAAGCGCTGTCAGGCCATGCTTGCCGCTTGGGGTTACGAGGGCGCGCTTGAGGTTGTGCTCGGCCAACTCGTGAACCTCTTCCGCGACGGAAGCGCCGTCCGCATGTCGAAGCGCACAGGCGAGATGGTTACCTTCGAGGAACTCATCGACGAAGTCGGTGTCGATGCGACGCGTTATCTCATGCTCTCGCGCTCGTCTGATCAGCCGATCGACTTCGATATTGAGGTTGCTAAGAAGAAGGACGCCACCAACCCGGTGTACTACGTGCAATACGCTCATGCACGCATCTGCTCCATCTTGCGAAAGGCTGCGTGCGAAGACGATCTTGCTGCAGCGGAAGCGGGCGATATTTCGTTCGACGAGCTCGCGAAGCATATGGTGGGCGCCGATGTCGACCTCTCTCCGCTTGGCGAGGAATCCGAGCTCGCGCTCATGCGCAAGATGGGCGACTTCGCGGACATGGTTTCGCAGGCGGCGGCCGATCGCGCGCCGTTCCGTCTGACGCATTACGCACAGGATCTCGCGGCGCTGTTCCACCAGTTCTACACGAACTGCCATGTGCTCGACGACGACGAAGCCGTCCGCCGGGCGCGCTTGGCATTGTGCGACGCCTCGCGCATCGTGCTTGCGCTGACGCTGAGCCTTTTGGGCGTGAGCGCCCCGGAAAAGATGTAGCTATCGGAAACTTTCGAATGAGGAGGTAATACCTAGGTGGAAGCCCTCACGCTCGTCATGCTGCTTCTCGCGGCGGTGCTCTTGTCCTCGATCGTCGACCAGATTGTGCCGAAAGTGTCGCTGCCGCTGATCCAAATCGGGCTGGGCCTTCTCATCGCGCTGCTCGCCTCCTCGCAGATCCGTGTCACGCTCGATCCTGACCTGTTCCTCGTGCTCTTCATTGCCCCGCTGCTCTATGACGAGGCGAAATCTGCCGACAAGACGGCGCTTTGGCATCACAAGCGCCCCGTGCTCTCGCTTGCGATCGGCCTTGTCGTCGCGACGACGCTTGCAATCGGGTTCGCCGTCCATGCGGTCGTCCCCTCGATCGGGCTCGCTGCGGCGTTCGCGCTTGGTGCCGCGCTCGGCCCGACCGACGCCGTTGCCGTGACGTCGTTGTCGAAGCAGGTTAAAATCCCCGAACGTCAGGGGAGCATCTTGAAAGGTGAGCTGCTCTTGAATGACGCGAGCGGCATCGTTTCTTTTCAGTTCGCCATCGCCGCTGCCGTGACGGGGTCGTTTTCGCTGCTCGACGCGACGGCGAACTTCGCGGTCGAGTTCGTCGGCGGCATCGCGGTGGGCGCGCTGCTCGCCTACATCGGCAAGTTCCTCGTCAACAAGGCGCGCTCATTAGGCGTGGAGAACACGACGTTCCACGTGCTCTTCGAGATCTTGACGCCGCTTCTGGTGTACTCAATCGCCGGCGCTGTTCATGTGAGCGGTATCATCGCCGTCGTGGTCGCGGGGCTTATCAACGTCATCTCGCCGCACGCGATCGGGCCTTCCATCTCGCGCATGAACATCGTGTCGTCAAGCGTGTGGCGCGTCCTCACGTTTGCCCTGAACGGGTTCGTGTTCGTGCTTCTGGGAACCCAGCTGCCCCAAGCCATGGTCCATACCTGGGACGACGTCACCTTCAGTAACTACACGCTCATCATCTATGTTGTGGCGCTCACGTTGCTTTTGTACGTAGTGCGCTTCGTCTGGGTTTGCGGGAGCGATTGGCTCTACACGCGCCGACGCAGCAAGAAGCACGGCGAGAGATACAAGCTCGACATGCGGAAGAGCCTGATCACGACGCTTGCTGGTGCGAAGGGCACCATCACGCTCTCGATTCTGTTCACCATCCCGTACTACGTTGACGGAACGCGTTTCCCGCAACGCGACCTCATCATCTTCCTAGGATGCGGCGTCATCGTGTGCACGCTGCTCGTAGCGACGTTCCTCGTTCCGCTTATCGCCCCGAAAGCCGAAAGCGAGAGTGAGGAGGCGGCGCGCGAGCGCGAGGCCGAAGTGAAGATCGACATTCTTCGCAGCGTTGTCGAGGAGCTCACCGCACGCCAGACCTCGGAGACGCGCCGTGCCACGCGAAGCGTCGTGAGCTCCTACAACGATCGCATCGAGCGCATAAAAGAGGCCCACGGCTTCGACGAGGACGAGGACGAACCCCTATCCGACCTGCGTATTCGGGCAATCGGATGGGAGCGGGAATGCGTGAAGAAGCTCGCCGAGCACGATGACGTGGACAGCGAGCTCGCACTTAAGTATCTCAAGCGTCTGAAGAACATCGAGGATCTTCGCAAGCACAGCTCGGGACGTTGGTCCGTGCAGAATATCTACCTTGTGCTAAGGACGCTGCTCAGGCGCGTGAAGGGCATCGTCTTGCGCTACGTTTCCCGTATGGCATCCTCGCCGATCGATGCCGCCGGACAGGCTGCCGAGATGAGGAAGATTCAGCAGAAGGCCGGCGAGTGCGTCATCGAGAAGCTGAACGGGATGCTCGCCGATCCTGATTGCGATGTTCCGAGCGAGCACGTGAGTGCGCTTCTTATCGAGTATCAGCGCACGGTCGGTATGCTTGCGGCGGGACTCGCTGCACCTTCTGCAACGGTTATCATGCGCGCGTCCGACAAGGCCGAAGAGGTGAAGCGGCTCGGATACATGCTCGAACTCGAGCAGATTCAGTCCCGCTACGAGGACGGCATGCTCAGCCGCGCGGCTGCAAAGCGTATGCGCGACAACACGAACCTCATGTTGATGGACGTGGAGGACAACGTCTAGGGAATTCCCCTTCGCCCCCGACTAGATTACGCCCCGTCATGCTTCAAGGTATTGAGGGTAACGTTCGGGGAATTCGCTTGCTATTATGATCAGGCTGCGATTCTTTATGCTTCTGCATGCTGGGAAGTGACAGCGTGCAGAAGTCGCAATCAGACCGCTGGGGCTTCCATGCGTTGGGGCGACATCCGAAAGCGCGCCTTTCGGATGGGGGGGGGTGCTTCCCTCTGCCGATCTCGATTTGGCAGCTTTTCCTGGAAGTGTGCGCGAGTGACGGCTGTATGGCAGGAACCTAACTGTACAAGAATGACGAAAAGTTATGAAGAAACGGTCAAACGAGCTGATTATCAGGAAAATGCTCGAAAAATAAGCCCCAAATCAGATTGATTTGGGGCTTATTCACCACGTGGATTGGCTTTCTTCACGAATTCTTCATAAGAAAACGTCGATTTCGTACAGAGTGGGCGCGCGACTCGCTACTTCGCCGTGATGGTGGTCATTTGGAGCGCCTCGCCGAAGAGTTTGCCCGCGGCGTTCTTGCAGGCGAACTTCACGGCCTCCGGATCTGCGACGACGCTGCCCGCGAGCGTTTCCGCGCCCCACTCGAACAGGTACGGTGTCATGATGACGCTCGGCCCAACCAGGCAAACGGTTGCTTCCTTTGCGAGGGTGAGCAGGCGCGGTGCGGTCTTGTTGATGAACGTGACGCCCGTAATGAAGGCGTAATCCGCTTCGGGCATCACATACTCGCAGGCGGGGTCGGGGGTGTCCCACTCGTCGCGGCACGAGCGTTCGAGCACTGTGAGCTTAGCGTATTCGGCGATGTTCTCGACATGCGGGAAATGTCCCACGACGACGACGTGGGCATCGCCGCCCGCAGACTCGATGCGCGGGCGGTACAGTTCGAACGCGTCCTTCTGCGAGCTGCCGCCGCGGTTCCCCGCATCGTCGGTTTCTTGCGTATCGTAGGTCGCCCCGAGGGGGTCGAGCAGTTCCCGGCGCGCGTACCAGGCGTTGAGCGCTGCTATGCCGAGGGTCGCCTCCTCGAAGCACCACGACTTCGTCAGCTGCGCAACCTCGCGAAGCGTCTTGCCGCGCAAATCGTCCTTGTTGGTGCGTTTCGCGCCGTTGCGCGTGGTGAAGGAGACGCCGCAGCCGCAATCGGCCTCGACATAGGACCAATGCAGGCCAAGGCAGTAGTCGCGAACGATGATGTCCTCGGGGATGCCCTCGATCAGGTGGTCGTAGAGCATCCAGGGCGAAGCGGGGTTGCCGGTTTCGGCGAAAACGGTGGCCAGAGGATTCGATGGCTGGGTCATGAACAACTCCTTCGAAGCGTACGGATTATTTCTTCTTGGCTCAGTATAGGCGAGTCCCCCGTACGGACAAGATGCTTTGGAATAATTGAGCGCCCTTAGCCTCGTCTGCGCGCTCTGCTACAATTTCGTGACGTTCGAACGAATCTCATCGAAGGGACTTGATACCATGCTCGTAGCTTCCATCGAAAACGCCGAGGCCCACGATTACCTGTCCGCGCGCATGAAGAAGGCCTATGCCTTCCTGCGCGAAAACGACCTGGCTGCGCTTGAAAACGGGCGCCACGATATCGACGGAGAAGACGTGTACGCGAACGTTATGGAATACGACACCGTGCCCGCATCCGAGAAAAAGCTCGAGGCGCACAAGCGCTACTACGATGTGCAGTGCGTCGTATCCGGCGCAGAGCGTGTGGAGGTGGCGCCGCTTTCGGGGCTTGCCTGCGCGAAGGAATACGACGAAGCCGACGACTACGCGCTCTTCGAATCGCCCGTGCAGGCGACGTCGGTGGTGCTCCATGCCGGCGAGGTTGCGGTGCTTCCTCCCGAAGACGCGCACAAGCCCGGCTGCAACGCCGCGGATGCGCCCGTTCACGTGAAGAAAGTCGTCGTGAAGGTGCGCGCGTAGGGAAACGAATGCGAGGGCAGGCGCGCCATGGTGTATCATGACACGGTAGGTTTTTGCGCGTATGCGCTGGTGAAAGGAAAGGTTTCGTATCGCTCCCATGAAGCGTGAAGAGAAAACCATCGCGAAGAATCGCCGCGCGTTCCACGACTACGAGGTGGTGGAGACGTTCGAGGCGGGGGTGGAGCTTTCGGGGACGGAAGTGCGCTCGCTGCGCGAGAACAACTGCCAGTTGACCGACTGCTTCGCGCTCGTGCGCAACGGGGAGGTCTGGATGCACAACGTGCACATCACGCCGTTCTCGCATGGGAACATCTACAATCCCGACCCCGACCGCAAGCGCAAGCTCCTGCTTCACAAAAAGCAGATTCGCTACCTTGCGGAGGCGACGCGCGAGAAGGGCATGGCACTCGTGCCCCTAAAGATGTACTTCAAGGAAAATGGCCTGGTCAAGGTTGAGCTTGCAATTTGTCGCGGCAAGAAGCTCTACGACAAGCGCCAAAGCATGAAGGAGCGCGACACCAAGCGCGAGATCGACCGAGCGCTGAAGGCGCGCTCTCGCTAGAAAGGGGCTCTCATGGGTGAGGACCGAGCGGAAGGCATCGAGGCCGAGAAGGAACCTATCGAAACCGCCGCCGATGACGAAGGCGCGTCTTGCGAGGAGGAAGTCTCTGGGGAAGGGGACGCCGTCGAAGACGATGGGGACGCTGCGGAGAACATCGACGCGACCGAATCCGAGGATGGCGACATCGCCGCCGAAGACGACGAGGAGGAAGCCGCCGACGCCGCTGATGAAGACGAGGAATACGAGACCGTCGAGCTCGAGTATTCCGAGGATGACATCGAGGCCTATATTGTCGATGAGGACGACAATGAGATTGGGTTCATCCTACTCGATGAGGACGGTAACGAGGTCGAGTACTACTACGATGACGACGAAGAGGCCGCGGAGGGGGAACCCGACGAGGACAACCCCTATGACCTGGGCATCACCCGAGAAGGCGTTGCCGAGGCAACGAGCGATATGAACGACATCTATCGCGATGGCGTCGCGATCGCGGTCGATTTGAAGGACGCGCTCTCCGAAATCAAGGAGGCGCTCGATTTCTCGGACATCCTCCCGACGAAGAAGAAATAGCCTCTCTGCGTTGCCTTGACAGGTCAGGCTGCTCGGCTACAATAATTCTTCTGCAAGAGTACGTCTTGCGCACTTTGACAAGGTGGAACGCATGAGTTCCCGTCTGTCGGCGATTGGCGCCGACGAATTCGGGGGCGACTGGTTTCGACATGGTATGTTTGAACTGAGGAGCAGGTCGTGGTCTCCTCGCCACGTAAAACAGGGGTACCGTCAAGTTAATTGGCAAGAAGAACTATCAGAGCGCTCCGGCGCTCGCCATGGCTGCTTAATTAGCGCCTGGCACGTCAACCCCGGGTTGTCCCCGGCTCGGGCGCGACGTCATTTGAGGGGACTGCGCCAAAGCACGTAATCGGTATGGCTTTGGCTAAGATCGAACCGATCCGGGTCGGCAACGTCAGTTCGCGGACCGAGACGGCCTTGAACCTGAACGCGAAATAAGCTTGTAGAGCCTCGGCGAGAATATAGTATGGACCGGAGTTCGATTCTCCGCGCCTCCACCAAAAGTTGACGGGCAGGCCCGAACAAGGGTCTGCCTGTTTTGTTTCCGCGGCTTTGATTAGGACGACAAGCCTGGCTTTCCGCTCACTTTTGAGCCGTGCGTCAAGTATTCGTGCAACGTGCCAGAACGCGTCCCGCCAAGGCGGGTTCTCTTGCTACAATGAGCCGGATATAAGAAGCAAGCTGAACCGGATGAATCAGGAATGACCAAACGTAACGAGCAACCCGCTCCTTCCCACGGAAAACATGCAGCTCACACTAAGAAGACCCCTAGCGAGCCGCCTCGCGTCGCGCCCTCGCACGGGAAGACGCAGGTGGTTCCCCCTGTGGTTCCTGCGGGCATGAGGGCCTCTGATGCTCCGAGTGCGCATGGCGCGAACGAGTTTGCTCCCGAAACGGTCGACGTGCCGGCCCCTTCTGGCAAGCATCGCGCCGGCCGCATCGCGGGAATCGTTCTCGGCGTCGTCTTCGGAGTCCTGCTCGTCGTCTACCTTGTGGGAGTTGCCGTCTTCTCGGGCCATTTCTGGCCGAAGGCGACGATCGGCTCTTCCGACATCTCCTTCCAAACACCCGACGAGGTCGCTTCGGTTCTTGAGCAGGGAATCGACGACTATTCGCTGCGCGTCTATGGCGACGGTTTGGATGTGACGCTTTCCGCAGACGAAGCGGGCGTGCGGTTCAATGCAGAGCAGATTGTGAGCGACATGTTCGCGCAGGCGAATGAATGGGCCTGGCCTGTCGAGGTGTTCCGTGAGCACGATGAGACCGAAAGCCTTGTCGCTACCCTCGACAAGTCCGGCGTTGCCGACAAGCTCCATCAGGCGATCGATGCGGCGAATGAGAACACGGAAGCTCCCGTGAACGCCACGGTGGTGTTCGACGAGGACGCGAAGATGTTCAAGATCGTGAAGGAGAAGTACGGCACGCAGATCAACACCGACGTGGTGATGCAGGACGTGGAGCGGGCCGTCGCCACGCTCGAGAGCGAGGTCGAACTCGACGAGCGTGCGCTCTCGCAGCCAACGATCTTCTCGGACGACCAGCGCGTGATCGACGCGGCGTCGCAGGCGAATAGTATGATTCTTGCGAACGTGCAGCTTACGATGGCGGGGAAAAGCGCCCTTGTGTTCGATGCGTCAGTTATCGGTCCCTGCATCTCGATTGGGGAGGATTGCTCGGTCTCGCTGAACGAGGATGCGCTCGGTGCCTGGGCCGACGAGGTCGCCTCGGCTTACACGACGGTCGGTTCCACACGCTCCTACACGCGCGCGGACGGCGCGCAGTTCAGCGTATCGGGCGGTTCGTATGGCTGGAAGGTCGACCGCGACGCGCTCTTCGATTGGGCGAAGGCGGCGATTGAGGCCGACCAGACGGGCGAGGCTGACTTGCCGTGCAGCCAGACCGCGAACGCATGGAACGGGGTCGGCGGTCGCGATTGGGGCGCTCGCTACATCGATATCGACCTGTCGGCGCAACATGCGCGCCTCTTCGACGAGAACGGCGAGGTCATCTGGGAATCCGATATCGTGAGCGGCAAGCCGCGCGGCGGTTCGGGAAGCCTTACGCCCACGGGCGTGTACGTCATCAACTCGAATTCGGGCGGGTCGACGCTCGAGGGCACCAACGATGACGGCTCGAAGTACAAGACGCCTGTCACCTACTGGATGCCCTTCGTCGGGAACCTGATTGGCCTGCATGATGCTAGCTGGCAATATGCGTTCGGTGGCACACGGTATCGGGATGGCGCGGGGTCGCATGGGTGCGTGAACCTCCCGACGAGCAAGGCAGCTGAGCTACATCAGCTTTGCTCCGTGGGCGACGTGGTGGTGTCGCACTGGTAAGAAGAAGAGAGCCTGCCTGCGCAGTTCGGTCGATGCGCGGGCAGGCTCTTTTCGTTTGCTGTGGGTTTTGCCAGCACGATGAGGCTAGCTTACCGTGATGTCGGCGTAGCGAAGCGGGATGACCTTCTCGAGGTCGCTCGGAGCAAGCTCGACCTGGCATCCGATCCGTCCGCCCGAGAACATGATCGTGTCGAAGAGCTGTGCCGTTTCGTCGATGGTGGTTGTGAACAGCTTCTTCATCCCGACGGGGGAGCATCCCCCGTGCACGTAGCCGGTCAGCGGCAAAAGCTCCTTCGCTTTCAGCATGCTTATCGCCTTCTCGCCGACGGCGGCGGCTGCCTTTTTCAGGTCGAGCTCCTCGGCGACGGGCACCATGAACACGTAGTGCTCACCCGACTTCGCCACGGTGACGAGCGTCTTGAACGTCTGGCTGGGTTCCTGCCCGAGCAGGCTCGCCACTTCAACGCCTGAAAGCGCCTGCTCGCAGGGGAAGATGTGGCTTTCGTAGGGCACGCCGGCGCGCTCGATCTCGCGCATGGCGTTCGTTTTTGCTTCCTTGTGCTTCGACACGTGCGTCCCTTCTCGCGTTTTCGGCTTGGAAGGGTAGCACAACTTCGTGGAGGATTTCTCGCGGGCGCCGGCGAAGCCGCCCTTGTCGGTCGCTCGGATCGCCGCCCGCGAAATCTCCCGGTTGCGCGTTTCGGCAGTTTGCTCGGGTGCACTGTGGGATTCTGTGGAAAATGATGAAGCGTGGGAAACGATTGGGCAACGGCGAGCGCTCTAGCGGTAGCATAAGGCGCTTCACATTCTCGAAAGAAAGAAACCAACCGCATGCGAATCATCAGCTATTTCAAGCATTCGAAGGCGGCACTTGCGCTCGTCGTGTGCCTGCTCGTCGTGCAGGCGTTCACCGACCTGTCGCTTCCTCGCCTGACCTCCGACATCGTCGACGTCGGCATCCAACAGTCGGGCATCGAGCATGCCGCGGTCGACGAGATGCGCCAGAGCACCTACGACGCCGTGCGCATGATGCTCTCCGACGACGACGAGGCGCTCTTCGACGAGTGCTACGAGCCTGCGTCTGCGGGCACGTACCGTTTGACCGATGCGGGCGAAAAGCGCATCGACGAGGTCGACGACATGATCGCCTTGCCGCTCGTCGTCGTGGAGAACGCGTCGTCTGTGGAAGGCTTCGACCTCGGCGCCGCCGTTGTCGCGTATCAGGCGGGCATGGTCACGAAAGACCAGGTGCAATCCGCCCTTTCTGCCGTCACCGACAAGTTCGGCGAGAACAGCGACACGATCATCCGCCAACAGGGCATCGCCGCCGCCAAGGCCGAATACGAGGCGCTCGGCTACGACGTGTCCGCGATCCAGACGTCGTATCTCATTCGAACGGGCGCTCAAATGCTCGGGCTTGCGGCGCTCGGCATGGCGGTCGCCATCCTCGTCGGGTTCCTCTCGTCGCGGACTGCGGCGAAAATCGGCTATATCCTGCGTTCGAAGCTGTTCGCCCGCGTCGTCTCCTTCACGGAAGCCGACATCAACCGCTTCTCCGCCGCATCGCTCATCACGCGCGGCACGAACGACATCCAGCTCATCCAAAACGTCGCCGTCATGCTCCAGCGCATGGTGCTCTACGCGCCGATCTTGGGCCTCGGCGGCGTCATCATGATGATGCAGACCAACGTCTCGATGGCATGGATCATCGTCGTCGCGGTTGCTGCCGTGCTCGTGCTGGTCATCGTCCTGTTCACGGCGGCGATGCCGAAGTTCAAGGTCATGCAGAAGCTCATCGACCGCGTGAACCTCGTCGCCCGCGAGATGCTCACGGGCCTGCCCGTCGTTCGCGCGTTCGGGCGCGAGGCGAGCGAGGAGGCGCGCTTCAACGAGGCGAGCGAGCGCCTCATGAAGACTCAGCTGTTCACCAACCGCGTGATGACGTTCATGATGCCGTGCATGATGCTCATCATGAACTGCGTCTCGGTCGCGATCGTGTGGTTCGGCGGCATCCGAGTCGATGAGGGCGCGCTTCAAACGGGCGACCTCATCGCGTTCATCACCTACGCCATGGTGATCATCATGGGCTTTCTCATGATCGGCATGATCTCGATCATGCTTCCCCGCGCGAACGTGGCGGCCGAGCGCGTCGACGAGGTCATAGAGTGCGAGCCGACGGTCGTCGATCCCACATGCCCGCGCGACGCCGAGCTTTCGGCGAGCGCATGCGGCGAGGGCGCCACGATCGAGTTCGAGGACGTCACGTTCTCCTACAAAGATGCGTCGGTGCCCGCGCTCGAGCACATCACGTTTCGCGCCGATCCGGGCAAGACGACGGCCATCATCGGAGCCACGGGCTCGGGCAAGTCGACCATCGCCAAGCTCATGATGCGATTCTATGATGTGACCGAAGGTTCTGTGCGCATCGACGGCATCGATGTGCGCGAGCTTTCCCAGCACGCGCTGCGCGCGCAGATGGGGTACGTGCCCCAGAAGGCGTTTCTGTTCTCGGGTACCGTCGAGAGCAACGTCGCCTACTCCGATGGGGAAATGGACGCCTCGCGCGTCGAGCGCGCCTTGGATATCGCGCAGGCGTCCGACTTCGTGGGCGAGATGGAAGAAGGTGCATCTTCGCCGATCTCGCAGGGCGGCACGAACGTCTCGGGTGGCCAGCGGCAGCGCTTGGCCATTGCCCGCGCGCTCGCCGTTCCCGCGCGCGCCTACATCTTCGACGACTCGTTCTCAGCGCTCGATTACAAGACCGATGCTGCCTTGCGCGCCGAGCTTTCCGGGAAGCTCTCGGGTGCTACGGTCGTCATCGTCGCGCAGCGCATCTCCACGATCATGCACGCTGACGAGATCGTCGTGCTCGACGAGGGCCGTATCTGCGGTTTGGGCACGCACAAGCAGCTGATGGACGCCTGCGAGGAATATCGCGAGATCGCGCTTTCTCAGCTGTCGGAAGAGGAGTTGAAGGGGGGTGATGCGCAATGAGCAACATGGAATCCAAGAACGGCCCGATCGCGGCCCGCGCGAAGAGACGCCAACCAGCTCACGGCCCGATGGGCGCCATGATGCCCGGTGAGAAGGCCAAGGACTTCAAGGGCACGATGAAGAAGCTGCTTTCGTTCATGGGGCGCTTCAAGGTGCAGATCGTCGTGGTGCTCCTGTTCGCCATCGGCTCGACCGTGTTCAGCATCGTGGGCCCGAAGGTGCTCTCCGAGGCGACCACCGTGCTCTTCAACGGCATCGTCGCCAAGATCGGCGGCGAGGGCGGCATCGACTTCGACCGCATCGCTCAGATACTCCTGTTCACGCTGGGGCTCTACCTGATGTCGGCCGCCTGCTCGTTCGTGCAGGGCTGGATCATGAGCTCGGTTTCGCAGCGTACGTGCTACGAGATGCGCCGCCAGATCTCGGAGAAGATCGACCGCATGCTGTTCGGCTACTTCGACAACGCGAACACGGGCGATGTGCTCTCGCGCATCACCAATGACGTCGACACGCTCGGGCAGAGCTTGAACCAGGGCGTGACCCAGCTCATCACCTCCGTCGTCACGGTCGTGGGCGTGCTCATCATGATGCTCTTGATCAACCCGCTCATGACGCTCATCACGCTGTTCATCGTGCCGGTATCGATCGTGCTCGTCAAGGTGGTCGTGGGGCGCTCCCAGCGCTACTTCCGCGAGCAGCAAAGCGCCCTCGGCATGATCAACGGCCAGGTGGAAGAGACATTTTCGGGACATACAGTCGTGCGCGCCTTCGGGCAGGAGGAGCGCACGCTCGAGGCGTTCAACGATACCAACGAGCATTTGCGCGACGTCGGCTGGAAGGCGCAGTTCGTCTCCGGAATCATGCAGCCGATCATGAACTTCGTCGGCAACGTGGGATACGTCGCCGTCGCGCTCACAGGCTCGCTGTTCGCTGTCCAGGGCATCATCACGGTGGGCGATATCCAGGCGTTCATCCAGTACGTGAAGAACTTCACGCAGCCGATCACCCAGCTCGCCCAGGTGAGCAACGTGCTCCAACAGCTCGCCGCTGCCGCCGAGCGAATCTTCGAATTCTTAGGCGAAGAGGAGCTTCCTGTAGAGACCCCCAAGGCTACGACGGATAACCTTGCATGCAACGTGGAGTTCGACCACGTGCGCTTCGGCTATGCCCCCGACAAAATCGTCATCGACGACTTCTCCGCGAAGGTGATCGAGGGGCAGACCGTCGCAATCGTGGGCCCGACGGGCGCCGGCAAGACGACGATGGTGAAGCTGCTCATGCGCTTCTACGACGTCGACGGCGGCGCCATCCGCATCGACGGCGTCGACGTGCGCGACCTCGCGCGCGCAGACGTGCGCTCGCTTTTCGGCATGGTGCTGCAGGATACGTGGCTGTTCAGCGGCACGATTCGCGAGAACATCCGCTACGGCAAGCTCGACGCGACCGACGAGGAAGTGGAGGCGGCAGCCCGCGCGGGATGCGCGCATCACTTCATCTCCACCCTACCCGGGGGCTATGATTTCGTGATCAACGAGGATGCGAGCAATGTAAGCCAAGGTCAGCGTCAGCTTTTGACGATTGCGCGCGCAATCTTGGCGAACAAGCGGATGCTTATCTTGGACGAAGCGACGAGCTCGGTCGACACGCGCACCGAGGAGCGCATCCAGCGCGCCATGGACAACCTCATGGAGGGCCGCACGTCGTTCGTCATCGCACATCGCCTCTCCACGATTCGTTCGGCTGATCTGATCTTGGTCATGCAGCATGGCGACATCGTCGAGCAGGGCACGCATGATGAGCTGCTCGCTTGCGGTGGCTTTTATGCGGAACTCTACAATTCGCAGTTCGACGAGGAAGAAGAGTAATATCCTTTGCAAGGGCGCCTGTTCGGGCGCTCTTGTATGCAAGATGGTTGATTCGGTGGAGTGTCGTGGAAGATCTCGCAGGTACATCACAGGTTGCGGCGCCGGCGGGGCATGAGCCCGTCGCATCGTCGTTTGCCCAGGTCGACGGCTTGGTTCATATCGCCGCGTTCGATTTCGACGGGACGTGCATCTCGGGCAATTCCCCCGTGCTTTTGGTTCGTCGCCTAATGAAACTTGGTCGCCTCGAGAAAAGCGTGCTCGCGCGCATCTTGCTATGGGGAATCGCCTACAAGCTGCGCCTCCCGCAAAACGAGAGCTGGGTGCGCGGGCTTGTGTTCCGCGCGTTTGCGGGCGAGCCCACGGCAGAGGTCGATAGGTTCCTGCGCGATTTCTACGATGAAGACGTCGCGCGCCTGTTCAGGGAAAAGGCCGATGAGGAGCTCGCGCGTCATCGCGAAGAGGGCCGCGTCGTCGTGCTCGTCTCGGCGACCTTCGAGCCCATCGTCGTGCGCGCGATGGAATCGCATCCGATTGACTTTCAGATCTCGACGCGCATGCGCACCTCGTCGGACGGAACCTACACGTGCGAGGTCGAGGGCCTTCCCGTCGAGGGCGACCAAAAGATCGTGCGCTTGCGCGAGTTCGCCGATGAGCGCTTCGGCGAGGGGCGTTGGACGCTCGACGCCGCCTACGGCGACCATCATTCGGATCGCACGCTTCTCGACGCTGCGGCGACCCCCGTCGCTGTCACGCCCGATCGCCCACTTTCGCGAACGGCGAAAAGCCAGGGTTGGCGCATCGTCGAGTGGTAAGCACGCGCCCGCGTTCCGCATCGTCTCGGCGGTGCTTGTAAAGAATCGCGAGAATGCTTGCCGCAAGAGGGAATTTTCCCTGTACGTAGTCTACAATCGAAAGTTAAACATAGAAGAACTGCAACGCACCGAGGTGCGTCAGCGTGCACGATTGGAGGTGGGTCCATGCTGGAGAACGCCGATAGGCAGAACTTCGGAGAAGGCTTTGACGGCAGAGACGTCGATTACCTGTGCCGCGCGAAAGACGCGTGCGAGAGGGGCGACGCCGTGCTCGGCATGCATCTGTATCTGACCGCCTTCGAAAAGGCGGTGGGAGCCGCCGGCGAGCCGAGTCCCGAGGCGATCGATGCGCTGAAGAAGGCATGGAATTTGGCTTGCGACCTCAAGGAACGGTCTCTCGCCGAGTATATCTTCGGCAAGCTCGACCCGTATCTGAGCGCGGGGGAGTCCGTCGAGTGCTCGGCGCGCCTGCAAAAGCTCGCAATCGACAAGCTCGAGGAGTTCGGGCTCTCGAAAGACGAGCTTCAGGACATGGCGGAGATGATTTCGAAGGATCTCCTCGGCTCTGACGCGAGGGTGCTCAAGGTCGAGCACTTGGGGGACTTCACCCCCGAGGACTTTTCGTCTATCGCGTCGGGAAAGGGCGATTCCGCGAAGGGCTCAGTCGAGGGCGAGACGAATCCTTCCGGGCGGGGCGGCCGCTCGGGCATGTCGCCGCTCTCGAAGCTCGCGCTCGATGCGGGCGTGAAGTCTGCCGACGACGCGAAGGAGACGCTTACCTACGACGACCTGGCGGGATACGACGCCGCCGTCGCCACCATGCGCGATTTCGGCGTCGGCATGCAGGACGACCCCGACTTCAAGTCGCTCGTGACCATGCTGAACGCGCGCCACGGGCTCGACCGTTTGCCGGTGACCGACACTTTCGTGTTTCGCTCGCCCGCGCGCGAGGATGCCGGGCGCTTCGTGCAGGCGACGATCGGCGAGCTTGAGCTTCCCGCGATGCGTATGCGCATGGAGGAGAACCTCTCCGGCATGCCAATGCTCTGCGTGATGGGCCCCGCCGGCCACATGGCGCGTCCCTCGCATGCCGACAGCGTGTTCTCCGGGCGCGGCATCCTCGTGCTTGAGGACATCGACTTGTGGATCGCGCCGCAGATGGACGCAGGGGACGACTTCGAGGGTTTCGTGTACGCCTCGCTCTCGCGCGGCGCCCGCGAGGCGATCGACCTCATCCGCTCGGCGGTGGACAACCCCGACGTCTACGTGCTGGCCTCGGCCGCGAAGGACGCCGAGATCGACCCGTTCTTCCTGGAGCTTCTAGAGCCGCTGTCGCTTATCGACATCGAATGCCCCACGGCGGAGGAGCGCGTGGAGATCTGGATGGAAATCGCCCGCGAGCATCCGTCGATCCGCGGAGTGCGCATCGCGGATTTGGTGCGCTACTCGGTGAACATGCCGCGCTTCGACATCTACATGGCAGCGCGCGAGGCGATTGAGGAGGCCTATAAGGAAAGCCTCTTCTCCCGCCGCTACGTGCCGGTCACGCGCGACAATCTCTTCGACAAGCTCGCCGCCTACCAGCCGCTTGATTCCAAGGAGTACCATGAGCTGGAAGACCAGGTAGTGCGCGATTTTCGCACCGACTTGGAGAACATCGACGATTTGCTTTCGGGCCAATAAGGGGGATGTAATCGATGGACATCACGCGACGCTGCGACTACGCATGTAGGATGCTGCGCGCCGCATATCGCAACGGCGAGGTGCGCATGTCGGTCTCGGAGCTCGCCGAGCGCGAGGGGATTCCCTACGCGTTCGCTCGAAGCATCCAGCATGACCTCACCAAATGCGGCTTCGTCAACACGACGCGCGGCGCCCATGGGGGGCTTTGCCTGGGTTGCGACCCGGCGACGGTGACCGTGCGCGACGTGGTCGAGGCCGTGCAGGGCCCGGTGAGCGTGTCCGAGTGCGGCGCGGGAAGCGCGCCGTGCGGCCAGAGCGATACATGCGCCTATAACAAAGTGTGGCGCGGCGCCGACCGCATCCTGAGCGATTACCTGGGTTCCATCACGCTCAAGGACCTCTTCGAGCTCGGCGGCGACCATCCGTCGGTGCGCGAGGCCTTAGGCGACTCCGACGACGGCTGCTCCGCGTGCACGGGCACGTTCGGGCTGGCGCTCGAAGGCGGCTGCCACGGCAAGGCATCCCGCTAGCATGGCGCGCCCCTCGAACCGCCCGCCCGCCTGGCCCGATGACGCCCCCTCCCTGGGGGCGTTCGTTTCGCATGTGCGCGAAGAGGGAAAGCTCCTCTGGCGCGACTTGCCCTGGCGCAACGTCGACGACGCGTACGCGGTGCTCGTGTCCGAAGTCATGCTGCAGCAAACCCAGGTCAAGCGCGTGCTCGGCAGGTGGGAGCGCTTCCTTGCGAAGTTCCCCACGCCCGATGCGCTCGCCGCCGCGGCGACCTCCGACGTGGTCGCCGAGTGGCAGGGGCTCGGCTACAACCGCCGTGCGCTCGCGCTCAAGCTGGCCTGCGAGGCCTGCTCGGCCGACTACGCGGGCTCGCTTCCGCTCACGGCCGAGGAGCTCGAGAAGCTGCCCGGCATCGGGCCCGCCACCGCGGCGGGCGTGGTGGCGTTCGCCTACGATAAGCCGGCGCTCTACCTGGAGACGAACGTGCGCACCGTCTTCCTCCACGACGTTTTCCCCGACCGCGAGGGCGTGAAGGACAAGGAAATCGCCCCGCTCGTCGCGGCTTCGTGCCCCGACGAGGACGTGCGCGGCTGGTACTACGCGCTGCTCGACTACGGCGCGCACCTCAAGGCGACGGTTGCGAACCCGTCGCGCCGGAGCGCGCACTACACCCGCCAGAGCACGTTCGAGGGCTCGCGGCGCCAGAAGCGCGCCGAGGTGGTGCGAATCGTGCTCGCGGCCGAGGGCGCGGTCCCGCTCGAAGAAGTCCATAAGCTTCTCAACCGCTTCGAGCGCGAACACGGGCGCGACGGCGTCGGCGACGAGCTGTTCGCATCGATCGTGGCCGACCTTTCCCGGGAAGGGTTTTTCGCCGTCGAAGGCGGCGTCGCGTCCGCATAGCGGCCGGCCTATGGTAGAATGGCCGAATCCGTGGGGGAGTAGTCGGCGCCGAATGTGCGCGGCTTGGCCAACATGCTGCTCGTTCGAGCTGGTCAAGCCTTAATCGACAAGACTCGCGGTGTGACGCTCGTCGCACCGCGCTTTCCGTATGCCGGCGTGCGAGCCGGTTTTTTTATGCCCGGAAGCGGGGGCTTCGGGCACGCATCAAGACGAGAGGATTTCGCACATGGGCTTCATCGAGCTGTTTTTGGTCGGCGTCGGGCTGTCGATGGACGCGTTCGCCGTGTCCATCTGCAAGGGGCTGGGGATGAATCGCCTGAACATGAAGCAGGCGCTCGTGATCGGCCTGTTCTTCGGGGGGTTCCAGGCGCTTATGCCCTTTATCGGGTGGGCGCTCGGGTCGCAGTTCCAAGACCTTATTTCGCCGATCGACCACTGGGTCGCCTTCATCCTGCTCGCCATCATCGGCGGCAAGATGCTCTTCGACGCCTTCCGCGAAGACGACGAGGAGGAGGCGGCTGACCCGAAAGATGCGAGGCTCGACCTTAAAGAGCTGCTCATGCTGGCCATTGCGACGAGCATCGACGCGCTTGCCGTGGGCATCACCTTCGCGTTTTTGGGCGTGAACATCGTTTGGGCAATCGCGATTATCGGCGTGACGACGTTCGTCCTTTCCCTGGTGGGCGTTGGCGTGGGGCATGTCTTCGGCGCGCGCTACGAGAAGGGTGCGACAATCGCGGGCGGCATCGTGCTCATCTTAATCGGCTGCAAGATTCTTCTCGAACATTTGGGAATTGTGACGTTCTAGCTCCAGGCGCCACAGCTTGTGGGCCTTGACGCTGCAGCCCGCAGCCCGCAGCCGCAGGGCCTTCTTCTTGAAAAACGGTTCGCCGTGGACAAAAAATGCCGAAATGTGAGTCAATCTGGGTGAAGCGTCGTCCACCTTGCATACTCGTCGATTTACGACCAGGGCTTTCTCGGCAAAAGCAATTATGGCAAGCGCTTGGGGAGCTATATCGACTCACATATCGGCGTTTTTTGTCCACGATAGGAGGAAATCGGGAAAGAACGCTCGCTTGCTACCCGATGGGGTAGCTGCCGAGCACCTTCACCTCTCGAAGCTTCAGGCGCAGGCAGTTCAAGGCTGTCTGGATGTTGGGGTCTGCGGCGTTGCCTTCGAACTCGATGAAGAACATGTAGTCGCCGAGCGCCTGCTTGGTCGGGCGCGATTGGATAAGCGACAGGTTCACGCCCGCGTAGGCGAATTCCGACAGGATCATGTTCAGCGTGCCCGCGCGGTCGACGTTCAGGAAGAGCACGACTGAGGTCTTGTACTTCGACCCGGTGAACACGGGCGCATGGCCCTGACGGCCGATGAGCGCAAAGACCGTCTGGTTGCCGAAGT
The DNA here is from genome assembly GCA_934663775.1 of uncultured Ellagibacter sp. Classification (GTDB taxonomy): domain Bacteria; phylum Actinomycetota; class Coriobacteriia; order Coriobacteriales; family Eggerthellaceae; genus Ellagibacter. The sequence continues at coordinate 20,681 of CAKUKU010000012.1, forward strand.
GATCCTCGATGTCGTGGGCGTAAACCTTCGCGCCGTGGGTTTCCGCGGCGAAGGCGTTCGCGATGCCCGCCGTATGGATATCGGCTGCCGCGAGGCGCGCGCTCTCGGCAGTGGACGATGTGGTCACGGTCGTGCGGCCAGGGAGCTTCTCCGCCATGAAGCGGCGGCATTGGGCGAGCCCCTGCGCATGGGACGCCACGGTGGTGATGTCCTCGAGCTTGGCGTCGGGGTTCACGACGAGGCAGTGGTGGATATCGACGACTTCTTCCCCCAAGATAACGGAGGTGCTTTTCAGCGCGAAACCGTCGAGCGTGGCGGTAACCGGCCCCTCGATGGAGTTCTCCTTCGCGACGACACCGAACTCGCAGCGGCCGCGGTCGACGCAATCGAAGACCTCGTCGAAGGAGGTGCACTCGATAAAGTCGGGGCTCTCGATGCCGAGGCGCTTTGCGAAGGCGAGCGTCGCCTCGTGAGAATACGTGCCGGTTGGGCCGAGGAATGCGATGGTGTTGTCGGGCGATTTCATAGGTGGGCAACTCCTTGGATGCGGTTTTCACGTGCGCGAACATTGTAGCGGTCGCATTCGATAGGGGGCGATATTCCCCGAAAAAGTCTTTGAATGGGGCGTCTTCCCAATGCGCAATCTTTGAGCCGTGTTATTTCGCTTGCTGATTCTTGGTTTAACCATCCGATACGCAATACAATGCTTGAGCAGGCACAATTGGTGTTACATTGCTAAATTAGCGTAACATTTTCGGTACAAGCGCGTGTTTTTTCGTCCCTTCGTGTTTATCCCGTAACATTACATGCATACAATGGCTAAGTTTTATACAAGGAACGTTCGCGCATGCACGGATCGGTATGCGCGGGCACTCCGTAATCGATTCTTGAGAGAGAGAAAAAGAGGAGGTGTGCACATGGTAAACGAAGCTACTGCTTCCGAGTTCTCCAGCATGCTTGAAGCGCGGGGGGTCACGCGACGCAGCTTTATGAAGCTTTGCGGTACGATCGCGGTCGCAGCAGGACTTTCCGAGCTCGCGGCTCCGCGCGTTGCTTCTGCATTGGAAAACTCCGTTATCGGTGCAACTAAGGGAAACCTGTATCCTGTCATCTGGATCGAGGGCGCGTCGTGCACAGGCTGCACGGAGTCCTTCGCTCAGGTTGAGACTCCCGATCCGGCAGAGGTCGTGCTCGAGCTTCTGTCGCTCAACTACTCCGAGACGCTTTCCGCGGCGGCCGGTTGGTCGATGGAGGAAGCCAAGGAGCAGACGATCGAATCCGGCAACTACGTTCTCGTGTACGAGGGCGCTGTGCTCGAGGGCTGGGGCGGCCAGGCGCTTCGCGTCGCCGACAAGCCCGGCACCGAGCATCTGATCGAGGCTGCCAAGAACGCGAAGACGGTTGTCGCGCTCGGCTCTTGCGCCGTGAACGGCGGCTGGATGGGCGCTCACCCGAACTCCTCCGATGCGCTCGGCGTCGAGCAGTTCCTGAAGAAGTCCGGCATCGAGGTTCCCGTTGTGAACATCCCCGGCTGCCCGGCAAATCCCGAGTGGCTCGTTTCCGTGCTCGTCGACGTGATCATGCTCGACAGCAAGCAGCTTAAGCTCACGAGCGACAACAAGCCCGAGGGCATCTTCGGCCAGACCATCCATGACAACTGCGAGCGCCGCGGCCACTTTGAGAACGGCGAGTTCGTCTACAAGTTCGGCTCCGAGGAAGAGGCCAAGGGTTACTGCCTCTATCCGCTCGGCTGCCGCGGTCCGCAGACGAAGTCCACGTGCGGCATCACGATGTGGAACAACCGCCGCAGCTGGTGCGTGCAGGCTGGTTCTCCCTGCATCGGCTGCTGCGAGGCGAACCCCAACGATCCGGGCGACAACTGGGTCGAGGTGAACACCCCGTTCTACAAGCGCCATCGCGACCTTCGCATTGGCGACTGGATGGTTCAGCCTGGCACGATCGCCCTCACGCTCACCGGCCTCGTTGCCGCAGCGCTCGTCGTGCACGGCTTCGGCATGAAGGCCACCGGACGTATGGACGGCGGCGCGGACTTCGAGACCATCCGCAAGTGGGATAAGGATCACCCCGAGAACTCCATCGGCACCTACGACCTTACCGACGAGGAAAAGGCGCAGGCTTGCAAGGAGAATTCCGGCAACCTCAGCCAGAAAGAGCGCCTCTACGACACCATCGGCGTTCGTCCCGACCTGAAGAAAAACGATACGGAAGGAGGTCAGGAGTAAATGACCCGTTCTATCATTGACCCGATTACCCGTATCGAAGGCCATCTCCGCGTCGAGATGGAAGTCGAGAACGGCAAGGTCTCCGATGCGTGGGTCTCGGGTGGCTGCTTCCGCGGCATGGAGCTCGTCGTGAAGGACCGCACTCCCGAGGATGCGGCTCAGATCGTCGAGCGCATCTGCGGCGTTTGCCCGGTTTCCCATGCTCACGCCTCCTCGATCGCCGCTGAGAAGGCTTACGGCATCGAGATCTCCAATAACGCGCGCATCATCCGCAACCTGATCGAGGGCGCCCAGTTCCTGCACAGCCACATCCTGTGGTTCTACAACCTGGCCGGCCTTGACTACGTGAACCCGCTGAACGCTCTGAAGGCGAACGTCGGCGACGCGTACGACCTGGCAGCTGCCCAGGGTTGCGCCACCGCAAGCGACATGTACGCCCTAAAGGAGCGTCTCTCCAAGTTCGCCGACAACGGTCAACTGTCCATCTTCTCGGGCAACTGGTTCGATGCCGAGGACGGCACGGGCTACAAGCTTCCCGCGGAACTCGACCTCATCCTCACTGCGCACTATCTTGAGGCGCTCAAGATGCAGGCGAAGGCTTCCGAGATCGCGGCTCTGCTCGGCGGCAAGATGCCCCACGTCATGACCATCGTTCCTGGCGGCACCGCGTTTGTCCCGACTTCGAGCAAGCTCGATGACCTGAAGTACCTCGTCGATGAGCTGTACAACTGGGTCGAAGCGACCATGCTTCCCGACGTACTCGCCTTGGCGCCGTACTACACGGACGCTCTCAACTGGGGCAAGGGCTGCGGTCGCTACATCGCTTGGGGCGTGTTCGAGAACAAGAGCATGCTTTTGAACGAGCGCTACATGCCGGCAGGCGTTCTGCAGGACGGCTTCAAGCTCGAGGATGTTGACACCTCGAAGATCGCCGAGTACGTGGGCCATTCCTGGTACAAGGGCGATGCAACCCGTCAGTCTCCTGACTACACCACCGAGCCCGAGTACACCGAGTACTACAAGGACGGTTCGGACACGGTCAACGACCGCTACTCCTGGGTCAAGTGCCCGGGTTACGACGGCAAGCCGATGGAGGCGGGCTCGCTTTCCCGTATCCTCGTTGCCTACAAGCGCAACGTGCCCTTCATCGTGAAGCATGTCGACGCGGTGCTCGAGGCGCTCGGCGCGCCAGGCAACCTGAACGCGCTCGGCTCCACGCTCGGCCGCACCGGCATCCGTCAGGTCGAGACGCTCTACATCGCCAGCCTCATGAAGGAATGGGTCGACGAGCTCATCGAGGCCGTGAAGAGCGGCGACAGCGAGTACTTCCGCGAGCCCGCACGCATCTCCGGCGAGGGCGAGGGTCTCTGGGAGGCACCTCGTGGCGCACTCTACCATGCCGAGAAGGTCGAAAACGGCCGCATCCAGGGCTACCAGATCATCATTCCGTCCACGTGGAACCTCGCTCCTCACAACGAAAAGGGCGAGTACGGCCCGCTCGAGCAGGCGCTCATCGGCGTGCCGGTCGGCGACATCAAGAAGCCGATCAACGCGCTGCGTACCGTTCATAGCTTCGATCCCTGCACCGCTTGCGCCGTGCATGTGACCGAGCCTGCCACGGGCAAGCATTTTGAAACCGTTACGAGCCCTTGGGGGGTGAAGTAGGATGGCACATCTTGCACATTACCGTGAGGCGCATCCTCTCGTTTTCGTCATCACCCACTGGATCAACCTTATCGCGATGATCGTCCTGATCGTCACCGGTTTCTGCATCCATTTCCCGTTCTGGCCCTATTTCGAGAGCCTGGCGCGCGGCATGCACGTGTTCTTCGGATTCGTGATTTTCCTGAACTGCGTGTTCCGCATCATCGCCGCGTTCTTCGTGAAGACGGCGCCGACGGGCGGCACGCGCAAGCAGGTCACCGACTACAAGACCTGGCTGCCGCAGAAGGATAACCGCCATCAGGGCCTTATCTGGATCAAGTACTACCTGTTCCTGAAGAAGGACCATCCGCTGGGAGCTAAGCTTGGCGTTCCTCAGAAGATTTCCTACCTGTTCATTCCGGTGCTCATCATCGTGATGTTCTACACCGGCATGTGCCTGTGGGTGCCGACGATGAACCTGCCGTTCTTCGCTGCTGGCACGACCCTCGTTGGCGGTCTTATGTCGATGCGCATCATCCACTACTTCATGATGTACATCTTCATCATCTTCATGTTCATCCATGTTTACCTGGCGAACATCGAAGGCATTGCCCCGACCAAGCTCATGTTCCTTTGGAAAGAGCATGGCGGACTGGTGTACGACCCCGATACCCACACCATCGTGGGCGAGGACGACCTCGGCGAGTCCGAGAAGCACTAGGCGTTTGCGTCGTGAAGGAGCCCGCCGTCAAAAGCGGGCTCCTTTTATCTTCGCAGCTTGCAGGCGATGCGCGCACTATTTGCAGCGCGCGCATCGAGGCATATGCTGCAACTTGCAATCCCATCGTTTCGAAACCGACGTTGAAGAGAGGTGCGCGTCATCGTGGCACGTGAGCTCACTGATGAGGAAATTGCCCGCGAAGAGAAGTTCCTGAAGGGCGTTCCGCGCGTGAACATTGGCGCGCTTTTCTTACCGCCCATCTGGGGGCCGGCGCATGGCATGTGGGCGTCTATCCTGTTCTACCCCATCTGGCTTTTCGCCGACAACACCTTTTACGCGGCTTTTGCAACTCGAAGTGCGCTCTCCATCGTCTTCGCGGTGATCGTGTTCGTGCTTCTGACCGCGGCGACGGTGGCCTTCTCCATCGTGAGCCAGCCGTTTGCGGCACACCGCGCGGCCGAGCACGGCGTCTCGCGCGCGAAGTATCTCTCTCGCCAGCGCATCTGGGCCGTCGTCTCCGTTCTTGTGGGTTGCGCGATGATTGCTGCCGCCACCTACTACAACCTTGCCATCCGTCCGGGATTGGGGGCTTAAGCGCATGGGGGAGAGGAAAGCCGCCGTTTTCTGCGTGGGAAACCGGCTCATGCTCGACGAGGGTGTGGGGCCTGCCGTATACGATACCGTGCTGCGTGATTATGAGGTTCCTGAAAATGTGCGCCTCTTCGACGTCGGTTGCATGAGCTTAGACATGCTTCCCTACGTGGAGAGCTTCGACGTGATCATCACGGTCGATGCGGTTGATGGCACAGGCGATGCCCCGGGTACGGTGTACCGCTTCTCGCCCGACGCCATGGCCAGGCATACAGGCGCGATGGCCTCGCTGCACGATTTGAGGCTCGTCGACCTTTTCGACGCCGCGTCGCTTCTTGGGTACGAGGCCGAAGGCTATTGCCTGGGGATGCAGGTTGCCAACATGTCTCCTTCCGGGTATGCGATGGATTTGACCGAGCCTGTGCGCTCGGCGCTCCCCCTTTTGGTGGAAACGCTCGTCGCCGAGTTGCATCGCCGCGGCTTTTACCTGAAAAAGAGGCCGCTTGCTTCCGAATAGCGCAGGCTGGATTTGCGTTATTTGAGTGGTGCATGATATTATCTCACACGGCCTTACCAACCGAATGCCCATTCTGCAACGGGTATTATCGGGCAAGTTATTCGCGCCTTTCTGCCTTGCGCGCGGTGCCCAGATCAAGGGTGGGCTTTAGGTCATGGCGATTCTGCGTCGTCTTGAAGGCTGACAATCTCGTACAAATCAATATAAGGAGATGCTTCACCATGATGAAGAAGGTTTTCGCTGTCGTATGCACTCTCGCCCTCGCGGGCGGCGTCCTCGCTGGTTGCTCGGGCAATTCCGACAACGCCGAGAAGAAGTCCGATTCTGCCGCTACCGAGCAGAAGGCTGCGGCCACCGACGAGGTCAAGGCTCCCGAGTCCGACGTCGCCATGAAGTACATCACCCCAGCGGATGCCGAGGCTAACCTTGATTCCTCCGATTACGTGTTCATCGACCTGCGCAAGGCCGATGACTATAAGGCGGGCCATATCAAGGGCGCTATCGCGGCTGACATGGACGCTTGCAAGGGCGGCGACTTCCAGAACGGCGTCGACACGATGAAGGCGGCCCTTAAGGACGCTACTGGTTCCGAGAACGGCGCGGACAAGAAGCTTGTGCTCATCTGCTACTCTGGCAAGAGCTATGCCCAGGCCGGCACCAACGTGCTTTCCGTCATCGACGCGAACATGGACAACGTGTTCACTCTCGAGGGCGGCATGAAGGCTTGGACCGGCGCAACCGAAGCTTAGTTTCCCCAGGTAGGAATTTATGGCTTTCAAGCGCAACGCTTGGGCATCGCGAATCGCCATCGCGGTCTTTGTCGTGGCGGCCGCTGTGGCGTATTTCGCTGTTCCGAGCGTGAACTCATTCGTGAACGATCTGTGTCGCCGTTTCTCGACCGGTGACTTCGCGGAGATGCGCGATTTCATGGCGTCGTATGGCGCATGGGCCGCCGTGGTGTCGTTTGCCCTGATGATCTTCCAGTCGGTTGCGGCACCCCTGCCTGCTTTCATCCTGACGTTCGCGAACGCGAACCTGTTCGGCTGGTGGCAGGGCGCGATTCTGTCGTGGACGAGCGCCATGGCGGGAGCGGCGGTCTGCTTTTGGATTGCTCGGTCGCTTGGGCGCGAAGCGGTCGAGAAGCTGTGCTCGAAGACGGGACTTGCGACCATTGAGCGGTTTTTCGAGCGGCATGGAGACCAAAGCGTGCTCATCGCGCGCCTGCTCCCGTTCGTCTCGTTCGACTTCGTGAGCTACTTCGCGGGCTTGACCTCGATGTCTTTCAAGGGCTTCATGATTGCGACGGGCATTGGGCAGCTTCCGGCGACGATCGTGTACTCCTATGTGGGCGGCATGCTCACCGGTGGCGCGAAAATGCTGGTCACGGCCCTGCTTATTCTCTTTGCCCTCGCGGCGCTCGCTGTTTTAGCGCGGCAGCTCTACCGCGAGCACGCATCGCGCGGCAAGGAGGGGACGGACGCGGCGGCGTGCGCGTCGCAGGGCGCGGTCGAGCCCGATGTGCCGTGTGCAGACGATACGGCGGACGCTCGGGAGGGTACGTGCTGAGTCTCGGCGATTCTCAAGGGAGCCCTCAGGGTTCGTCATCGTCCTTTCCGAAATGGGTCAAACCGGCGGTGTTCGCCTGTTTGGCCCTTCTTGTCGTGGCCGCAAGCGTCCTTCTCGGCGGGGAAGCGGGCCTTGCCGCGTTCGGGCCGTGGGCGAATCTGGAAACGCTCGTGCAGGAGAACCTTGCGCTCTCCCTTGCGGTGTACTTTCTGTGCACGGTGGCGGGCTGCACGGTGCTCGTGCTGCCGGGCATGGTGTTCGCGTTGGCGGCGGGTGCGCTCTTCGGTCCCGTTTTAGGGACAATCGCGTGCGTCGTGGCGGCGACGGTGGGTGCGGTTCTGTCGTTTCTCGTCGGCCGCTTCTTCCTGCGCGATGCAGTGCGGCCGCGCGCCCTTCGCAACGCCTATCTTCGTCGATGGCTTTTCGAGGAGACGGGCGTGAACGCTGTGGTCCTGCTCGCGATCACACGGCTTGTGCCCCTGTTCCCGTACAACCTGCAAAACTTCGCATACGGGGTAACCGATATGAAGGTTGCGACATATGCGGCGTTTTCGTTTCTGTTCATGATTCCCGGCACCGCGATGTACGTGCTTGCTGGCGCCGGCGTGTCGCAGGGTGCGTCGGGCTTGTGGTGCTTTGCGTGTGCCTTGGGCGTCGGCGCGGTGGTGGTTGGAGTGGCTGTGGTGCTGAAGAGGCGCTACGGCCTGGAAGATGCGATTTCGAGTAACGATGGGGAAGGGGGAGAGTAGACGATGGGCTTGTCTTCGCTTCCCTCGAAGTTGACTGCCTTCGAGAAGACGAACTACGTTTTCAAGAACTGGCGCCATGCGAGCGCGGGGAGCGTTGTTTTCCCTGGTTGCGGCTTCACTTCGTTTTTCCCGAAGACGCTTGTAGCCCTTAAGGACGCGCTGCGCCCTGTTTCCGGCGTGAGCTTCGCCCTTGATTGCTGCGGCCTGCCGCTTGAGGGGTTGAAGGGCCCCGAGGCGTATCGTGCGGAGCTTTCGCGCGTCGAGGAGCGCCTGGTGCGTGTTGGTGCGCGCGAAGTGGTGCCGCTCTGCCCGAATTGCGGCTCGGCGTTCACGGAGGTGCTCGACCGGTCTATTTCTCAGGTTACTATCTATGCTTGCCTTCGCGATCTTGCCGAGCGCGGGCTCATCGACTGCGCGCGCGTTGCGACTCCCGGTGCGGTGTTCGTTCCCTGTCCCGATCGTGCGCATCGAGAATGGCTTGATGACCTGGCATATTTCCTCGAGCCCTCGGTATTCGTGTCGGAATGCTCGGCTTGCTGCGGTGCTGCCTTCGAGCTTTCTCAGCCTGAAGCCTCGTTTGTCGCTGCAAAGCGCGTGCTGGAGTCGGTTGCGCGCGAGTGCGCCCGTGCGGGCATGGAGGAACCCGTGTTGTACGTGTATTGCGCATCGTGTGCGGGCAAGCTCGAGCGGGCACGTCGCCAGTGCTCGGACGGCCTTGCCGGCAACGTTCGGGTGGTCCACGCGCTGTCGGCCCTGATGGGGGTAGATGAAGCACCGGCAGTTTCGACGACGGTGCTCAATCGGGCGAAGGCGGCAATCCGATGAGCGCGCGGGTGGCAGTCGAGAGTAGTCAATGTCCGAAGAGCATTTCGGTCATCGTGCCTGTTTTCAACGAGGCGTCCACCATCGATGCGCTGCAGGACCAATTCGACCGCATTGATTTCGCGGGAAGTCGCTGCGAGGTGATCTTCGTCGACGGCGGCAGCACCGACGGTACGCGAGACCGTGTGCGTGCTCCTTATCGCCTCATCGACCAGGAGGGACGCGGGCGCGGTGGCGCGCTCAACACGGGGGCGCGAGCGGCAGCGGGCGAGGTACTCTTCTTCCTCCATTGCGACAGCGTGCTTCCCGAGGGGGCCTTCCGCGAAATCGGCGAGGTTTTATCGCGTGTGCGCGTCGGGACGTTCGGTATCCGCTTCAGCGAGCTGACCCCGGTGCTCATGCTGTGTCAGGTGATGTCCAACCTGCGGGTGAGGTTCCGCCATATCTCCTACGGCGACCAGGGCCTTTTCGTCGAGAGAGACCTGTTTTTCAAGGCGGGGATGTTTCCCGACGTGCCGCTTATGGAGGACTTCCAATTCGCTTTGAACCTGAAGCGCCTCGGCGAGCCCATCGGCATGACCAGGGATCGTATACGCACGTCAGCGCGACGTTTTCCCAATGGGGAGATCAATCGTCTCCGGGTGTGGGTAAACATGGCGCGCCTCCGCTCGCGCTATGTGAAGGGGGCGTCGCCTGAGGAGCTTGCCCTCGTGTACGGCAACGTTCGGTAGGGTGCTTGCGGGAGAGCCTTCGCTCGCGGGGCGGCTCCAATCGCTATTTCTTCCCGCAGCTCGGGCAGACGTCGGCAAGAAAACACTCCTCGCACTTGGGCCGCCGCGCGATGCACGTTTCGCGCCCGAAGAGCACCCATTGATGGTTGATCGGCCCCCAAAAGTCGCGTGGGTAGAGCTTGAGCAAGGCGGTTTCCGTTTTTGCGGGCGTGTCGGCCGAGGGGCCGACGAGCTTCAGCTTGTGCGCGATTCGAAAGACGTGCGTGTCGACAGCGATGCCTTCGACGATCCCGAATGCCTCGTTGAGCACTACGTTCGCGGTTTTCCTTCCCACGCCGGGGAGCTTTTGCAGTTCGTCGATATCCCGCGGGACCTCCCCACCGTACTCTGAGACCACCAGTTGCGCGCACTTCACGCAATTCGCGGCCTTCGTGCGATAGAAGCCGATGGCTCGGATGATCTCTTCGACGTCGTTGACGTCGGCCGACGCGAGGTCGGCGGGGGTGGGGTAGCGCTTCCAGAGTGCGGGCGTCACCTTGTTCACGCCTTTATCGGTCGTTTGTGCGGAAAGCAATACGGCTATGACCAGGCGAAACGGGTCGCAATCGTAATGTAGAGCGCATTCCGCCTTGGGGTAGTGCTCATTCATTCGGCGGGCGATTTCGATGGCTCGCTCGCGTTTCGCGGCGACGGTCTCACGGGGCATGGCTCATCCTTTCCTCTCCGCTGAAAGTATAGCGGCTTCTTCGGGGTTCGAGGGAATGAGTGCACGCTTGAACCCGAATTCTGGCACGAAGCGTGTACTTTTTTGAATCATCGTGATGGTTTGGGAGATGCGGGCATGGGCGGTTGGGGTGCGAAGGCTCGCTGTGATACACTTGCGCTTGGAAATTCCCTGTTGGGAACAATATCAAAACTGAAGCCGTATTCGCGTTTCCCCTCATAAAGGTGCGCGATGCGGCTCTTTGTGCTGTCTGCGGGCTGTTTCGCCTTGCAGACGCTTGGAAGGACGCGCATGCTCATCGATTCGCTGACGTTCGTGCTCGAGAAGTCGGGCGCGCTGGATGACTTTTGGGGAAAGCTCGACGCGGGAACCGATGCGACGCTCGGTGTCGCGTCATCTGCGCGTCCCTTCCTCGCGAGCGCTCAGTTCTCGCGCTCGCCGCGCCCGACGCTCGTCGTCGTCGCAGGTGAGGATGCCGCTATTGCCTTCGCTCGCAATATGGCAGCTTATTTGGGGGAAGACCGCGTGCTGCTGTTCCCCGAGCGTGCCGATACCCCCTTCTCCCCGAAGACGCCCGATGCTCGCAAGGTCGCCCGCCGTATGGAGGCCGCCTTCTCGCTCGCATGCGGCAGGCCGCGCGTCGTCGTGGCAAGCGCCCGCGCGCTCATCAGGATGATGCCGCCGAAAGAAAGCCTGGTGGCGGCACCCCTCGTGTTCGAGGCGGGGATCGAGCTTGCCGATACGGCGCGGGAAGGCGAGGCGGCGCTCCCAAGCCCGATGCGCGAGCGCTGCCGCGTTGAGGCTTTCGAGGACGTGGCCCGCGCGCTTGAAGATCGCGGCTACGTGAACACCGGCGAGCTCGACGGGCAGGGCACCTTCGGTGTGCATGGAGGCACGATCGACGTGTTCCCCGGCAACCTCACCTATCCTGTGCGCATCGACTTCTTTGGAGACGAAGTGGACGAGATCAGGCGCATCGTCCCCTCGACGGGGCAGACCATCTCCCCGCTCTCGCGCGTCGAGATATTCCCGGTGCGCGAATACTCCTGTTCAGCGGAGGCAATCGCCCGCGCCCGCAAGAAGATCGCAGCTCCCGCGAAATCGAACGCGGTTTTGCGCGACATGCTCGAGAAGCTCGATGGCGGGCTTCGCTTCGAGGGCGCCGATGCGCTGCTCCCGTATCTTTACGACAAGCCGGTGACGCTCGGCGCATGGGCGGGCCCCAATACGATGACGTGCCTTATCGAGCCGCGCTCGCTCTTCGACGACGCCACGCATGCGTATGAGGAAATAGAGGCGCGCGCGAAGGGGACGAAGATTCCCGTGGTGGGGCTCTACGCTGGGCCGACCGCGCTCGACTTTGGCGGGGGCGTTCGCGCGACGTACGTGTCGATCATGCGCGTCGGCGGCACGATCGACGTCGAGCTTCCCGTGAAGCGCGTTGAGGTTGCCGGGCATCCCGACAAGCTGTTCGGTCGACTGGTGAATCTCGTCGAGGGCGGCAACACCGTGGCTCTTTGCGCGCCGGAGCCGCGCGCGCGACATGACATCGAGCTTGCGCTCGTCGACAACGGCATCGCCTTCCAGGAGGCGCTCGACGCGAACTTCTCAGAGTTGGACGGCCTTTCAGGCGACGGTTCGGCGAAGCGGCGTCTTCGCAGGTCAGTGGTGAATGTTGTCGACATCGACGTCCCCTTGGGAATGATATTCCCGAAAGCGAAGCTCGCGATCGTGGCGCTCTCCGACACCCAGGGCACCCAGACGACGGCCCGCGCGCGCAGGCGGACCGACATCACGGAGGTGACCTTCCCCTATAAGCCGGGCGACTACGTCGTCCACGCTGCTCACGGCGTCGCTTTCTTCGAAGACCTCGTGCGGCGCGAGATTGATGGCACGGCGCGCGACTACCTGCTTTTGAAGTATGCGGAAGGCGATAAGCTGTTCGTGCCAGTCGAGCAGCTCGACCGCGTGACGCGCTACGTGGGTCCCGAGGGGGCAAGCCCGCGCCTCACCAGGCTAAACACGTCGGATTGGTCGCGCGCGACGGCGAAGGCGCACAAGGCGACCAAGAAGCTCGCGTTCGATCTGGTCGACGTGTACGCGCGCCGTGCGGCGACGCAGGGTTTCAGCTTCGGCCCGGACACCGCAGCGCAGCGCGAGATGGAGGAGTCGTTCCCCTACGAGGAGACGCCCGACCAGCTCGCGGCCATCGCCGATGTGAAGGCGGACATGCAAAGCTCGCGCCCGATGGACCGCCTCATCTGCGGCGATGTCGGTTTCGGGAAGACGGAGGTCGCCTTGCGTGCGGCCTTCAAGGCGACACAGGATGGCAAGCAGGTCATGGTGCTCTGCCCGACGACCATTCTTGCGCAACAGCATTTCGCGAACTTCCACGACCGCTTCGCGCCCTTCGGTGTGACGGTCGAGGTGCTTTCGCGTTTCCGCACGCCGGCTGAGCAATCGCGGGCGCTGGCGGGGTTCGCCGATGGCAGCGTGTCGGTGCTCGTCGGCACGCATCGACTCCTTTCGCGCGACGTGAACCCCTACGACCTGGGACTGGTGATCATCGACGAGGAACAGCGCTTCGGCGTGGGTCATAAGGAGCAGATGAAGAACCTGCGCGAGTCGATCGATGTCCTGACACTGTCGGCGACGCCGATTCCGCGCACCATGCAGATGTCGCTGTCGGGCGTGCGCGACATGAGCCTGATCTTGACGCCGCCGGGCGATCGCAGGCCAGTCGAGGTGCATGTGGGCGAATGGGACCCCGACATCGTTTCCGGCGCGATCAGGCGCGAACTTGCGCGCGGCGGCCAGGTGTATTATGTGAGCAACCGCGTCCACTCGATCGAGGATGCCGTGGCGCGCGTGCAAGCGGCGGCGGGCGAGGCGCGCGTTGGGATCGCGCACGGGCAGATGTCGCGCGAAGAGCTCGAGCGCGTGATGGAGGACTTCAGCGCAGGCGAACTCGACGTGCTCGTGGCGACGACCATCATCGAGAGCGGCATCGACAACCCGCATACGAATACGCTTGTGATCGAGGACGCCCAGCGCCTCGGCTTGGCGCAGATGTACCAGCTAAAAGGGCGTGTCGGGCGCTCGTCGGTGCAGGCGTACGCGTACTTCATGTTCCCCGATAACGTGAGCCTGACCGAGGAGGCTGAGGCGCGCCTGACCGCGCTCGACGAGCACACCGAGCTCGGCAGTGGCATGCGCATCGCCATGCGCGACCTGGAGATACGCGGCGCGGGAAGCATGCTTGGTGCCGAGCAGTCGGGCAACATGAGCGCAGTCGGCTTCGACCTGTTCGCGCAAATGCTCGAGCAGGCGGTTGCCGCCACGCGCGAAGGCGATGCGGGCGCCGCCGACGGGCTGCCGCCGGCGCTCTCCGACATCACCGTGAACCTGCCGGGCCACACCTACCTGCCGGAAGAGTACGTCCCCGATACCGACGAGCGCGTGCTGTGGTACCGAAAGATTGCGTCAGCGGCGACGATGGAGGACGTCGAGGCCATCGAGCAGGACATGCTCGCCAAGCGGCCGGAAATGCCCGCCGCGGCAAGGAACTTGTTCGCGAAGGCGCGCGTGAAGGCGTTCGCGAACGAGCATCATATGAACACGGTGACGGTCGCGGGCGGAAAGCTCATCGTCGAGCCTGTCGCCGTACCGCGCGACAAGATGGTGCCGATTCGCCGAGCGGGTGGCCGCTATCTCGCGGAGAAACGCAAGCTTACGCTTCCCATCAGGTATTTCAAGGTCGAAGAAGGCGATGCGCTCTTCGGTGCGGTCCTCGATTTCTTAAAGGAGCTCAGCGGTGGGGAAGGGGAGTAGAGAGCGCTTTCTCTTTGGCGTGGCGTGTGCGCTCGCGGGCGGTGCGCTCTGGGGCTTCTCGGGCGCGTGCTCGCAGTACCTGTTCGCGCACTACGACATCGACGCCTCCTTCATCACTGCATCCCGCATGCTCGGCTCGGGTGCGCTGTTTTTAGTGTTGCTTCTCGCGACGCGCCGCGAGCGCCTTGTTGCGATGCTACGCGATAGGGCCTCGTTGCGGAGTCTCGTCATATTCGGCGTCTTCGGGCTCTTCGCCTGCCAGTTTTCCTACATCGCCTCGATCGGCTGCACCAATGCCGGTACAGCCACAGTGCTGCAATCGCTCGGCACGGTGTGGGTCATGCTCGCCGCGTGCGTGCTCGCGAGGAAGCCTCCGCGCGCAGGAGAGGCGCTAGGGCTTGTGTTCGCCCTGGTGGCAACCTTCCTTATTGCGACACAAGGAAACCTGTCAAGTTTGGCGCTTCCCGCTGCGGGGCTTGCGTGGGGTCTTGCGAACAGCATCACTGTTGCGATTTACATCATGTACCCCAAACGCCTCATGTTCGTGTGGGGAACCCTCCTGACGACAGGCGTTGGCATGGCGATCGGAGGAGTTGCTGCGGGAATCGCGTGGGCGGCGCCTGCCGCGTGGGGCGGTGGCGTCGTCGTGCCTGCTCTCGATGCGACGGGATGGCTTGTCCTTGCAGCCATCGCCGTTTTGGGAACGTTCGCGGCTTTCACGCTGTACCTGCACGGCGTCGCGCTCGTGGGCCCCGTGACGGGTAGCCTGCTCGGCGCTATGGAGCCGGTGAGCGCGACGGTGTTCGCCGCGCTGTGGCTCGGGACCTCGTTTACCGGCTACGACTGGGCCGGCTTTTTGCTCATGGTGTCGATGATCCTGCTCGTCTCCGTGGCAGGCGGGAAGAAGCCTGCGGACGAGGAGCCCTTGCGCGGCATGGACGCGGAGGCTGCAACCTGCGGGGATGGGAAGCCCGCTTCCTGCGAGGGCACAAGGCCCGCGTTTGGCGAGGGCGTGAAGCCTGCGGCGGGTTCTGCATGCCCACCGCTTTCGGGTGGTGTGAATGTGGGACAGGAAAGGAAAGGCTGACATGAGGGTTTTCGATTTGCATTGCGATACGCTCGACCGTTTGGCGCTTCACGGCGAGGCGGGAGGCGCTGCGTTCGAGTACATGGAGGGCGATAGCTCCATCCCGCATGCGCGTATGAGCTCGCTTCTTTCCAATGACGCGCACATCTCGCTTGAGCGCACGGCGCAATTCAACTGGTGCCAGTGCTTCGCCGTGTTCGTTCCCGACGAGCTGCGAGGCAACGCCGCGTGGTCGTTCTATCTGCGCATTCGCGATTTCTTCCGCGGTCAGGCGGCGCAATTCGAAAAGCAGCTTGCGCCCGTTCGCACCTCAGGCGAGGCCGAGTGCGCGTTTGGCGCGGGAAAGACCGCCGGCATGCTCACGGTGGAGGGTGCGGCGTTTCTCGCCGACGACGGTCATGCGGGCGAGCGCCTCGACACGATCGCGGACGACGGGGTGCGCATGGTGACGCTCACCTGGAACGGGCGGAACGCGCTCGGCAGCGGCAACGTCACCGAAGATGGCTTGACGCTGTTCGGCCGTACGTGCGTCCGCGAGCTCGAGGCGCGCGGTATTGTGGTGGACGTCTCGCATTTGAATGACGCCGGGTTCAAAGACGTGTGCGGCTGCGCGCAAAAGCCCTTCGCGGCCTCACATTCCAACGCGCGCGCCGTCTGCGGGCACAAGCGCAATCTCGCTGACTGGCAGCTGCGCGAGATCGCCGATCGCGGCGGCATCGTCGGGTTCAACTACTACAACGACTTCCTGAACGACCGTGGGGAAGAGGCCACGCGCGACGATGCGCTGCGCCACATCGATCATATCCTGGAAGTGGCGGGAGAAGACCTGCTTGCGCTCGGAAGCGATTACGACGGCAGCGAGGTGCCCCGCTGGCTTTCCCCCTGCACGGGCGTCGCGAATTTGCATGACATCGTGGTAAAGGAGTTCGGCGGCGAGATCGCGAGCAAGATGTTCTGGGAAAACGCCGCACGCTTTTTCGCGGAGAAGTAAGGACGCAACCCTTTAGGACCCTCAACGGTCGCTAAGGTCGCGAAGGCTTGCGTGCTTCCCGCTGGGAGGGCGGGTGCAACCTATCTCGCGCAGGTAGCGCACATCTTCGCGATGCGCCGCCCCGTGTCGTCGGTGATTTCTACGGTGTAGAACCCCAGACGGCGGCCCGATTTATCGGCATCGCAGGTAGCGATGAGCTTTTCGCCCTTCGTTGCCGAGAAGTACTCGATGGTGTTGCTCACCGATACGCTCGGGGGCTCGCCGATGTTGCAGGCGATGGCGAGCGCGAAGTCGGCGAGCGTAAAGATGGCGCCGCCCATGACGTTCCCCGTTGCGTTGCGGTGGATTTCGGCGAGCTTCATCTCGCAGACCGCATGTCCGCGCCTCGCCTCGACGACGGTGCAGCCTGCCGCGCGCGTGGCGAACTGGTCGTTCGCGAAATGGTTCGCCACTTCTTCGAGTGTGGGATTGTCCGAGAGCATTTTTACCTTTTTCTTTTCGCTATTCGTCGTCAGGTTGGGGGAGCAGCTCGCCGGCATATGCCTCGCGAAGACCTGCGGCCTTGTTCGGGCAGGCGTCCTCGCACAAACCGCACCCGATGCACAGCCGCGCCTCGAAGGTGAGCGTACCGTTTTCGGGGCTTGGATGGCGCGCACCCGTGGGGCAGGCCCTCATGCAGTCGCCCGCGTTGTCGCATTTCGCCTCGTCGGTGGCAGAAACCGTCACGCGGCTTCGCACGGCGACGGCATCCGACGCATCGGCCGCTTCAAGTAGCATCCGCCGGCGCGGAATGAGGATGCTTCGCGAGAAGCCGCCCTCAGCGAAGGTGTTCGCCTCCGGTGAGCCGACGGCGCCCCCGATGCGCTCGTCTGAGAGCATGTGCGCTCGCTGCTCGTGATAGGCGCGCAGCGATTCGTTTCGCCTCATGCGGTAGACGCCCGACGCGATTTCCTCCGCCTGATCCTTCAGGTCGGCTATCGCCTCGCGGCGGTCTTTGCCGCCTTGCGAGCTGAGCGTTTGCATGAGCGTCGGCGCGACCTGCGCCTCGGGGACGTCGTCAGTGAAGGCGACCGAGCGCTCCGTGGCCGCTTCCGCCTGTTCGATTGCGGCGGCGAAATGGTCGAGACCCTGGGCGCGGGTGCGCTTGCACACCTCGCATTCCTCGAACACGACGGCGACGGCGATGTTGATGCCTTGCGCGAGCGCGCAGGTCCAAAGCTCGGGCGGAAGCATCGCCAGGCATGGCAGCGCGATCACGTTGTCCGCGGAGAGAAAGTTCGAGGGAAGCAGATACGAGCAGGTCAGGATGACGTTTTCCCCCGTGAGCGCAATCTTTCGCATCTGGGACATGACGGCCTCGACGCTTGCTCCGGGAATGGCGAAGCCGTCGCAGACGCCAACGCATATCCCGCATTTGGTACACGCATGCGCATCGACGGCGGCGGAGGCGTTCGCGAAGGCGATTGCACCCTTCGGGCATGCCTCGATGCACTCCTTGCACACCGATCCGAAGGACCGCGTGCAGAAGTCGCGCAGGAAGAGCACCTTGCGCGGAGCGCCTAGGGCGACGCGCAAGGTGGATGGGGCGTCCGCGCTCGCTTGCGCAGTCGCCCCGTTTTCGATGTCGCTAGTCGTTCCCACCGAAGACCTCGGCGGTCACCTGATCGATGCGTGCGAGCACGTCCTCGCGCGGCAAAAGCTCGATCGACTCGAACAGCGGCGGGGAAACCATGTTGCCGCAGATGGCGACGCGAAGCGGCTGCAGCACGAACTTGAGCTTCATGTTGAGCGCGCCTTCCTCGGCAAGCTCGCGGCAGGCGGCCTCAAGTCCCGCGGCCTCCCATGCGCGGCTTTCGTCGGCTAAGATGGCGCGACACGCGGCGAGCGCTTCCTCGGCGCGGGCGCCTTCCTTCAAAAGAACCTTCTTCGTGCTCTTCTCGTCGAGCACCTCGACACGCGGCCCCCAGAACATGTAGGCCAGCTTGTCGGCGGCGTCGACAAGGCGCGTCTCGCGCTCGGCGACGAGCGGGTAGAGCTTCTCGTAGAACTCGGGGCGGTTCGCAATGTCGGCTGCAGTCTCGCGGATTTCCTCCTCGGAGATCTCCGCGTCGGCGGCGACGCCCGCGCGTGCGCGCGCAAGCCATGGCACGCTCGCGTCGACCCAATCCTCGGCGCCCATCTCCTTGATGTACTGGCCGTTCATCCATTCGAGCTTCGTCTCGTCGAACACGGCGTCCTTCTTGGTGATGCGGTCGAGCGAGAACTCGCTGCACAGCACGTCGCGGCTGATGAGCGTCGTCTCGCCGTCGAGCGACCAGCCCAGAAGGGCAAGGAAGTTCACCATCGCGTCGGGCAAAAAGCCGCGGTCGCGGAACTCTTCCACACTCGCCGCGCCGTGGCGCTTGGAGAGCTTCTTGCCGTCGGGGCCTAGAATCATCGACAGGTGCGCGAACGTGGGCACGTCGTAGCCGAGCGCCTCGTAGATGAGAATCTGGCGCGGGGTGTTCGATAGGTGGTCATCGCCGCGGATGACGTGCGTGATCCCCATGTTCGCGTCGTCGCACACGACCGCGAAGTTGTAGGTGGGCGTGCCGTCGGTGCGCACGACGATCATGTCGTCCATAACGTCGGCGGGGAAGGACACGTGTCCGTAGACCGCGTCGTCGAACTCGATGGGGCCGTGGTCGAGGGGCACCTTCAGGCGCCAAACGTGCGGCTCGCCGGCCTCGATGCGGCGCTGCGCCTCGGCGGGGTCGATGTTGCGGCACGTGCGATCGTAGCCCGCATAGCCGCCCTCTTCCGCTTCCGCCTTCGCGCGTTTTTTGTCGAGCAGCTCCTTAGAACAGAAGCACGGATATACCGCCCCGCGGTCCTTCAGGCGCTCGAGCGCGGCCTTGTAGGTGTCGAAGCGCTGGGTCTGGAAGTAGGGACCCGCGTCACCGCCGACTTCGGGGCCCTCGTCCCAGTCGAGGTTGAGCCACTTCATGGCGTTCAGGATGACCTGGACGTTTTCCTCGGTCGAGCGCTCGGGGTCGGTGTCCTCGATGCGCAGGATGAAGGTGCCGCCCATCGCGCGGGCGAACGCCCAGTTATAGATCGCGGTGCGCGCGCCGCCAACGTGCAAACGGCCGGTGGGCGAGGGCGCGAAGCGCACGCGTACAGGTTTGTCAGTCACGGATTCCTCTTTCGTCTTTTGGAAGTCGTTTCAACCCATATATGATACTCGCTTTCGCGGGCGGGCGCGGGGATTGCACGGTATTGCGACAATCGAGGTGAACGAGGTTGATTCGGCCACCAAAGCATGCCGGAAAGCAAAGGATCGACATGCCGATCATCCTACCAATCAGGTAGCGCGGGGTGAGGCGAGGCCGCACGTTCCCTTGCCCGTCGCCTTCTTTCGCGAAAAACTGCCTTCGCGGACAAAAAACGGCGATATGCGAGGAGTTTCTAGGAGTAAACTTCATCTTGGAAAATCTGACTTGGGGAAACGCCGGCAGAAGCGCGAGCGAGCGATCATTTCCGAGCCTGAGGACTCACATATCGACGATATTTGTCCACTGCACCTCGTTTTTCGAGAAGAAGGGTGCGGCACCCGCCATGGCAGGGCGCGGCGGGTGCGGTGTTTCGCCGTGGGAGGGAAGCTAAGCGCGACGGAGTGCGAAGCCTGCGACGGCGGAGATGGCGCTCACGACGAGCGTCACCCCGAGCCAGATGGCGCCCATGCCTACCCAGAAGGGCTCGGGATACATGGTGATGAGCAGCGAGTCGGCGTCGAACACCCAGCTCCCCTGCGTGAAGAACAGGCTGTGGAACACGGCGAACAGCCCTTCGAAGTCGATGGCCGCCCACGCGCCGAGTACGGCGAAAACCGCGATCACGGCGACCCCCGCCCCCAAAAGCACGGTCCCGAACGTGCGCCTGCCGCTTGCGCAACCCACGCCCACGGCGGTGAGCGCGGCTACGATGAACGCGCCGAGTGCTATGGGCTCGGCAACCTTCACCACTCCGAAGACGTCGTCTAGGTGCCTTATCGCCTCCGGGTCGAGCACGCAGGTGTAGGACGCCTGCTCGAGCAGCGCGTCTGCGTGCTCGGCGCTCGGCTGCAGCGTGCGCATTTTGTTCGCCTCGCCGGGTGTGGCGCTTGCGGTGCCGAGCGAGGTCGCGAAGCTGTAGAAAAGCGTGGTGTCCGCGGAAGCGTCGCCCGTGCTCACGCCGTCTTTCGCGGCGAGCTCGTCCCAGCGTGCGACGTCGAGTGCGCCCCGAGTCGCGCGCCCGTCGGCTTCGGCGCTTGCGTTCATGTCGTAAATCGCCTGGTTGAGGGCGAAGCGGTCGTTCTCGTCGAAGGTGTAGCGTTTCCCCGCGAGCGCCATGGCGACAAGCTCGTCGTGGGCAAACGGCGTGTCTGGGTTCGTCGTTCCCGCATATGCATCGGCAAGCTTCACCGTCGAGTCGTCGGGCACGGCCACGGCTATGAACCCGACGGTGACAAACGAGATGGCCAGGCAGACGACACATATCACGGAGACGATGCGGTTTCCCCATCCCATGTCGCCAGCCTCCTACTCGTTGACCCAGATGGTCGCTGCGGTGATGCCGCGCATGGGCTTCGAGATGGTGGGAAGCGGCCCCAGGCGGCTAAACACACCCTGGAAGCGCCCGTTGTAGCAATAGAGGCCTTCCAGATTGTTGTACATGGCGCCCTTGCGGTCGACTTCCTCGTCGGAGAGGCCCGCGATGTCGTTGTCGGGCTCTAAGATGTGCGTCTTGTACGGCGTGATATAGCGCTGCACGAGAAACGGCGCGCCCGCCGCGCCGTTCGCGAAACGGTCGATGATTCCGTTCCACTTCTCCTGCGTCTGGAAGCACCCGGCGTACACGTCGGCGGCCCCGTAGGCGTCGGTCGGCTTCACGATCCAGGCGTCCTTGTTCGCGCGCACCTCGTCCAGGTCGATCTCGCTCGAGTCGAGATAGCGCGTCTTGGGGACCGTGCGTGCGACGAACGCGTTCTCTTCGTCGGTGAGGAACGCCTGCGTCTTCGGGTGGAAAAGCGCCTCGCAGATCTGCTTATCGTGCACGATATGCCCGGCGAAGCTGCCGATGAGCGCCACTTTCTGCGCGCGCACGGCCTCGATGAGCGCCTGCGAGTCGTCCCAGAATTCGAGGACGTCGTTGGTTACGCAGCGCCGCCAGATGGCGTGCACGGGCTGCCCTTGGGAGTCGCGCAGCACCTCGCCGTCGAAGGTGAGGTCGCGCACATCGCACACGCAGCACGGGTAGCCGTGGTCCTCGAATTTCTTCGCGAACAGGTGAAACTCGTCCACGACGCCGTTTTGCAGGTAATCGCAGATGGCGAAGCGGGGGTTTTCGACGCGCCCCTTGTAGGTGCCGTAGATGCCGATGAACTCGAAAACCCAGCTCTCGAACAGCTCGCAAGGCTCGACGTCGTGGCGCCGCGCGAATTCCCGGAAGGTCTTCGTCTGTTCGAGCGAGTTCGTGATCTCGCGGTTCTCGTTCATGCCCGACGAGCCGTCCCCGTTGAACTCGCAGAAGGCGATATCCCCGGTTTCCTCGTTAAGGAAGATGTCGAAGCGCGCGAAGGGCAGGATGGCGTCGTAGCCGCGCGGCACCAAGATGAGCTCGGCTAAGCGCGGGTCGTAGTCGAAGATGGTGCGGTAGTCGGGATCCTCGAGGTAGCGCTCGATGACCTTGCACAGGATGCGGTGCGTCGTCTCGACCGTGGTGCGCATAATCTCGCGCGTGCGGCGATCGTAGAGGCGCGGCACGAACGAGGTGGATATGACCTGATGATGCACGATGGCGGTTGAGTTCTTCATGTAATCGTAGGCGGCGCGGCGACCCTCGATGTCGCCGCCCAAGCCCTCCATGATGTCGAAGTATTCCTGCGTGTAGGCGCTGTTCTTCAGCATGCACGCTCCTTCCGGGGGAGTTTTCGCTTATTGGACGAGTGTAGCATTGCAGGGGCTCACCGAGGCGGCGGGATGTCGACGGAATGCTGATGGGGCTGCGGCCGTCGCTTTCCGGGGAGCGATGCAGCTCGCGTCATCCCACTGCATGGGTTTGCCGGGGCGCCTGTGGGGCGAGGTAAAGCGTGTCCTCGTTAAGGTCCCAGTCCTTGGGCCTGCCGGGGCGATTCCTGCGGGGCGAAGCTCACTTCGTGGTCAACTGAGCGAGTTGTGCGCTGCCATTTCTCAGAATAATCTGACTTGCTTTAAGCTGACCTGGTGATTTGCTTTCGGATAGTGCTCCGTCCCGTCATGAGGGGGCAAATCAGGCGAAAAAACGTCGCACAACTCGTCCAGTTGACCACCAACTTGCTTCCTTGCTCCCGAAAGACCCCCCGGAGGTCGCGTCAAGATCTGCGGTGTATTGAGGGCCATCGCCAGGAGCTGCTCTGCTTGCGTCCCTCTTTGCGGTGCATCGAGGAACCCGAGCACGTGAACCGCGTGAATGGAATCGCAGCGCCCCGATTCGTGGTGAGCCATGGGCCATCGTTGGAACCCTTCGTACTGCCTCGCCGAAACTTTTCCCCCTGTCTACCCTCGAAAGTTGCACCTTTGACGATTTCGCTTCTGCGGGTGTCGCCAGCTCGACGCATTGGGAAGGGTGGCGGGGAGAAACTCCGCGAAACGACTGCGGTTGGGAATTGTTTCTTTTTTGTTCTCAATTAGAATAGACGGCGGTGTGGTAAAGTACCGCATGCATAAACGAGGGTGCACGGATTGCGCCCGCGAATATCCGTTTATCAAGAGTCGGGGGAGAGAGTTGGCTCTGCGATCCCGACACCAACCTGGCACAGCGTCAAGGTGGTCCGGCCGACAACGATGAAGGAGGAGCTTCATGGCCGAAGAGCAGCATTCTACGTATCTATTCACGTCCGAATCAGTGACGGAGGGTCACCCGGACAAGATCTGCGATCAGATCTCCGACGCGATCTTAGACGCGATCCTCGAGAAGGAAACCGAGCTTCAGAAGCAGGGCTACATTTCCCCGTCGGGCCAGCCCGCCGATGTGTCGAAGGTGCGCTGCGCCTGCGAGACCATGACCACGACGGGCATGGTCGTCGTGGCGGGCGAGATCCGCACGCAGGCCTATGTTGATGTGCCGACGATCGTGCGCAACGTTATCTGCGAGATCGGCTACGATCGCGCGAAGTACGGCTTCGATGGCACGACCTGCGGCGTTCTGAACGCCATCCACGAGCAGTCGCCCGACATCGCGCAGGGCGTCGACGAGTCGTTCGAGGCGCAGCACGGCGAGGCAGAAGATGTCTACGAGACGGTGGGCGCAGGTGACCAGGGCATGATGTTCGGCTATGCCTGCAAGGAAACGAAGACCCTCATGCCGATGCCGATTTACCTGGCACAGCGCATGAGCGAGCGTTTGGCGAAGGTGCGCAAGGACGGCACGCTGCCCTACCTGCGCCCCGATGGCAAGACGCAGGTTTCGGTGCGCTACGTCGACGGCGCTCCCGTGAATGTGGAGAAGGTGGTCGTTTCCACGCAGCATGCCGAGGACATCGACAACGCCACGTTACGCCGTGATATCACTGAGCAGGTCATCAAGCCCGTGCTCGCTGACGAGGGCGTGGAGCTCGCAGACGGTGCCGAGATCCACATCAATCCGACCGGGCGCTTCGTCATCGGCGGACCGATGGGCGACTGCGGGCTTACGGGCCGCAAGATCATCGTCGACACCTACGGCGGCATGGGCCGTCACGGCGGCGGTGCGTTCTCCGGCAAGGATTGCACGAAGGTCGATCGTTCCGCCGCGTACGCCGCCCGTTGGGTTGCGAAGAACGTTGTGGCTGCGGACCTGGCTGATCGTTGCGAGATTCAGGTTGCTTATGCCATCGGCGTCGCGAAGCCGGTTTCCGTTATGGTTGAGACCTTCGGCACGGCGCACGTTCCCGAGGCCGATATCGAACGCGCGGTGAACGAGGTCTTCGACCTGCGCCCGGGCGCGATCATCGACGACTTGGACTTGCGTCGCCCGATTTACCGCAAGACCGCGGCCTATGGTCATTTCGGCCGCGAGCTTCCTGAGTTCACCTGGGAAAAGACCGATCGCGCGGATGCGCTTCGCGCCGCCTGTGGGCTTGCGTAACAGGTAGGGACCGAAGAGGTTTTCGAGCCCGCCGCCCATCTCGCCTCGCTGCAGGCGGGGAAGGCGGCGGGTTTTCTTTTGGGACGGCAACCCGGGGCTCGCGTGAGTGGAGGGGCTCGCGTGAGGGGAAGGGCTCCGTTGGTGCGAGATTGCGCGTGATCGGGTGCGCCGGCGTGGGGTGTGCGGGCTGTTGCAAATCGGGGCCGACCCAGGGCTCGCGTGCGGGCCGCATTCGCTATACTGGGGCACATGAAACTCGCCTCCGTCATTTTGGACATCCCCACCCAAGCGCTCGACGCGCCCTACACCTACGCCCTGCCCGATGCGGGCGAGGACGATGCCGTATGCGCTTCCATCTGCGGATATTCCGAAACTGCGAGCCTGTTTGACGACGATGGGCTCGCGGCGTGCGAAGAAGGAGCGAGTGCGAACGACGCGCCCTTCGCTCGGGAATACCCTGTGGAAGTGGGATGCGCGGTGCTCGTGCCCTTCGGACGGCGCCAGGCGATCGGGTTCGTGATCGACGTGTTTGAGGCGGGCGTTCCCGGCGGGGATGCGTGGCCGCATGGGCTCGATCCGCGCAAGGTGAAGTCAATCGTTCGGGGCCTATCGAAACCCTACTTTGACGAGGAGGGCGCGGCGTGCGCCCAATGGCTCGCCGCTCGCTACATAGCCCCGCTTTCCGCCTGCGTTCGCCTGTTCACGCCGCCGGGGGGTGTGCCGCGCATGGTTCACGGGCGCGACGGCCGCTGGCGTTTGGAGGAACCCAAGATCGGGGAAGTGGACGACCGTTGGGTGGTGGCGGGTCATGCGCTCGACGAGTTCGAGCCGCGTCGCAACGCCGTGCGCCAGGAGGCGATCGTGTCCGCGGTGCGCACGGGCGAGCTGCGCGTGTCCGAGCTGTCCGCCCAGATCGGGGCCGTGTCATCCACTTTGCGCACGCTCGAGTCGAAAGGCGTCGTGCGCATCGTACGCCGCCGCCGCATGCGCGGCGTGCCCGAGGGCGCGCAGGGCGCCGTCGCCGGGACCTCTGACGACGGTGCGACTCGCGATGCGGCAGGCGATGAGCCCGCAGCCTTCACCCCTTCGCCGAAGCCTGCGTTCACGCCGGGGCAGGAAAGTGCCCTTGCGGCCATCGACCGCGCGCGCGAGCATGCCTGCGGCGAGGTGGTCGTCGTCGACGGCGTCACCGGGTCGGGAAAGACCGAGCTCTACCTGCGCGCGATTGAAGAGACCCTCGCCGCCGGCCGCACGGCCTGCGTGCTCGTGCCCGAGATCTCGCTCACTCCGCAAACGGTGGGTCGCTTCCGCGGCCGCTTCGGCGACATGGTCGCCGTCATGCACTCGCGCATGAGCCAGGGCGAGCGCTACGACCAGTGGGATTTCATCAGAAGCGGTGCCGCGCGCGTCGTGGTGGGCGCTCGGAGTGCTCTTTTCACCCCGCTTGCGAATGTGGGGCTCATCGTGATCGACGAGGAACACGAGGGTTCTTACAAACAGGATTCCGCTCCCCGCTACGACGCGCGTGACGTGGCGCGCTGGATGGTCGAGCGCTCGGGCGGCGTGCTCGTGTTGGGCTCGGCCACGCCCTCGATAGAGGCGCTGTACGCTTGTGAGCAGGAAGAATGCTGGACGAAAGTCGACCTTCCCGACCGCGCGAACGGCAAGCCCTTACCCGAAGTCGAAGTCGTCGACATGGCGGCGGAGTTTCGCGGTGGCTCGCGCGCGATGTTCTCGCGAAAGCTCGTGGACGGCCTGCGCGAGGAGCTCTCGCTCGGGCGCAAGGCGGTGCTGCTGTTAAACCAGCGCGGGTTCGCGAAGTTCCTTTTATGCCGCGACTGCGGGTTCGTGCCCACGTGCCCCTCGTGCGACACCTCGCTTACCTACCATGAGCGCGGGCGTATGCTCGTGTGCCACCACTGCGGCCACACGGTGGGGGCGCCTGCGGTGTGCCCCGAATGCGGAAGCCCCTACCTGAAGAAGTTCGGCGCGGGAACCCAGCGCGTCGAGGCCGAGCTGCGCGCGCTGCTCGATGGCATGCCCGGCGTGGGGTCGGGCGTGCCCATCATCCGCATGGACGCCGACACCACGAGCGGCAAGGGCGCGCACGAGCGGCTGCTCGAGGAATTCGCCTCCGCCGACGCCGCCGTGCTTTTGGGCACGCAGATGATTGCGAAGGGGCTCGACTTCGAGGACGTGACGCTTGTGGGCGTGATCAACGCCGACACGCAACTGCATCTTCCCGACTATCGCGCCGCTGAGCGCACGTTTTCCCTGATAGAGCAAGTTGCCGGGCGTGCGGGTCGCGCGGATTTGCCAGGGCGCGTGCTCGTGCAGACCTACGAGGCCGACAATGTTGCCATCCGCGCCGCCGCCGCCTACGACCGCGCGCGTTTCCTTCGCGCCGAGCTGCCGAAGCGCCGGATCCTCCTCTACCCGCCGTTTGTTCGCATGGCGAACGTGCTTGTGTGGGGCAAAGACGAGCCCGCTGTCCGCACGAGCGCGGAAAAGCTCTTCGGCGAGCTCTCGGTACGTATCCGCGACTTCGGCGGCGACGGGTGGTCGGTTCTTCCCGCGAGCCCGTGCGTGCTTGCGAAATTGCGCGGCGTCTACCGCTGGCACGTGGTGGTGAAATGCCCGCCCGCCGACGGTCTTTCGCGTGCTATCGAGCCGCTTTTCCGCGCGCGCGTGCCTGAAGAAGGGGTCAATGTCGCCGTTGACGTCGATCCGAACGATTTATTGTGACATTCCCCTGCAGATAGCCCTATTTATGGTATATTTTATCGCTGTGTATTTGCGCCCGGTTGCGGTTTAGCCCCGGGCGTTCTTATCCAGAAAGGACTATCACGTGGCAAAGGATTCCCAGAAGTTATCGAAGAAGACTGCCGAAGAACCGAAAGACCTTTCCAAACCCGATGAGGTTCTCGAGGAGGACGAACTCGATGAGGACCTCGATGTAGCGGAGCCTCCCGTAGCCGAGGTTTCCGAAGCTCCCGAGACCACGCTTGCCGAAGACAAGATCGAAGCCGGCATCGACGAGGAAGAAGACCTGCTCGAGGGCATTCCCGAAGAAGAACTCAAGGCGACCACCGATGTGCAGCTGCCGAAGGTGACGACGGCCCGCAGCAAGCGCCGCGCCGCCCGCAAGCGCGCCAATGACGGCGGCGTCACCATGCTCACGGGCGACCCGGTGCGCATGTACCTGAAGGAAATCGGCAAGGTGCCGCTGCTCACCGCCGCCGAGGAGATCGACCTTGCCATGAAGATCGAGGCTGGCGTCGCCGCAGGCGAGCAGCTCGAGAAGGCCGACAAGGGCGAAATCGAGCTCGATCGCCGCGACCTTCGCCGCCTTACGCGCATTGAGGAGGTCGGCTTCGATGCGAAGCAGCAGCTCATCGAGGCGAACCTGCGCCTCGTCGTCTCCATCGCGAAGCGCTACGTGGGCCGCGGCATGCTCTTCCTCGACCTGATCCAGGAAGGCAACCTGGGCCTCATCCGCGCGGTCGAGAAGTTCGACTACCGCAAGGGATTCAAGTTCTCCACGTACGCCACCTGGTGGATTCGCCAGGCCATCACGCGCGCCATCGCCGACCAGGCCCGCACCATCCGCATCCCGGTGCACATGGTCGAGACCATAAACAAGCTCGTGCGCATCCAGCGCCAGCTTCTCCAGGAGCTCGGTCGCGAACCAACCCCGAAGGAAATCGGCGGCGTGAT
This sequence comes from uncultured Ellagibacter sp., assembly GCA_934663775.1. Lineage (GTDB taxonomy): Bacteria > Actinomycetota > Coriobacteriia > Coriobacteriales > Eggerthellaceae > Ellagibacter. The sequence goes on from CAKUKU010000012.1 coordinate 48,739, forward strand.
GGGGTTGCCTGAGGAGCGCGTCCGCGAGATCCAGAAGATTTCGCAGGAGCCGGTGAGCCTCGAGACGCCGATCGGCGAGGAAGAGGATTCCCAGCTCGGCGACTTCATCGAGGACGACGCCGCCGTGGTGCCTCCCGACGCCGCGAGCTTCAGCATGCTCCAAGAGCAGCTCGGCAAGGTGCTCGACGGCCTCGCGGAGCGCGAGCGGAAGGTCATCAGCCTGCGCTTCGGTTTGGAAGACGGCCATCCGCGCACGCTTGAGGAGGTCGGACGCGAGTTCGGCGTCACGCGCGAGCGCATCCGCCAGATCGAGAGCAAGACGCTCGCGAAGCTGCGCCACCCGAGTCGTTCGAGCAAGTTGAAGGACTATCTCGAGGACTAACGCCACCTGACATCGCCGCGCCTGCGTGCCCGGCGTTTCGAGAGCCCCTCGCCGTCCATCTGCTCGCTTTGGCCTTCTGCGCGAACGTGCGCGTCGACCTTGGCAGCGGTGAGGCAGCGAGGGGCTTTATTGTTGAACTATCACGTTGACCTGCGGGAAAGGAAGCCGCATGCCCGAAAGCAATCCTGAAACCCTCGAATTCTTCGCTAGCTGCCTTCCCGGGTTGGAAGGCCAGCTCGCAGCCGAGCTGCAAAAGCTCGGCGTGCGTCGCACGCGGCCGCTCGGTGGCGGCGTGGCGTTTTTCGGTCGCCCGAAGGCCGCGCTCCGCGTGTGCTTGTGGTCGCGGCTCGCCTCGCGCGTGCTCTGCGTCGAGGGTCGTTCGGACGCTAAGGATTCAGACGCGCTCTACCAGGGAGTGCGCGAGATTCCCTGGGAGGATATCCTGCTTCCGGGCAAGAGCATCGCCGTGCGCGCTCGCGGGACGAACGAGGGGCTGCGCAACACGAAGTTCACGGGCATGCGTGTGAAGGACGCGATTTGCGATCGTTTGCGCGAGGTGCGCGGCGAGCGCCCCAACGTGAATCCGGGAAAGCCGGATATGGCCATTGACGTGCGCATTCATGAGGGGAAGGCCACGGTGTCGGTCGATCTTTCCGGGGCCCCCTTGAACGATCGGGCGTATTTCGGGCGCAATGCCCCCGAGACGATGCCGCTTCTGTGCTCCTATGCGGCGGCGATTCTCTCGTTCGCGAAATGGGACGAGCTTGCGGGGCGGGGCTATCGCTTCGTTGACGCGCTCTCCGATGCGCGCGACGAGGGGGCGGCTTCGCGAGGGCTTTCCGTTCTCGAGCGCGAGGCGCGGGCGGCCGCTCTCGACGAGGCACCCGGCGCTGCGCGTTCTAACTGGGGTTTCACCTCATGGGGACGCTTCGACGAACGCGACTGGAACGAGCTTCTCGACGACGCCGACGATCGCGCCGAGCGCGCGCAGGAATCGCTTCGCCCCCTAAGCGCTTCCGCGCCGCAGCTTGTCTGCGCCATCCTCGTCGACCCCGCAAACGACAACGCCGTGTCTGCGGCGGGGGACGCCGCCTTCGTGCGCGCTGCCGCGGACGCTCCCGAGCACTCCCTCTTTGCCTGCGTGGGCGGCGAGGGTGCGGTGGAGCGTTTCGGGGCAGCCGCCCTCTGCGAGGATTTGGGCCGCGGGCGTGTGCGCATCAAGGCTCGCGTCTTCGATGCCGCACCCGCAGCCCCGCATACGATCGTCGTTCCCGATGCGTTCGGCGGTGCCGAGCATGTCATCGACGTGCTCGACGAGTCGTCCTCGCAATTCGCCGACCGCCTTCGCAAGGTGTTCAAGGAGCGCCGCAAGTGGGCGCGCCGCGAAGGGGTGAGTTGCTACCGCGTCTACGACGCCGACCTGCCTGGATACGCCGCGGCGATCGATTTGTACGCGGGCGCAGGCGAAGATGAGGGACGGACCTTCGTCCACGTGGCCGAATATGCTGCGCCCTCCTCGGTCGACGAGACGAAGGCGCGCCATCGCATGAGCGACATCCTAGCGATTGTGCCTGTCGTGCTCGACGTGCCTCCTGAGCTGGTATTCTCCAAGACGCGGCGGCGCGATCGCGGGGGGAGCCAGTATCGCGATGCTGGCGAGCGCTCGTTTGTGGCGACCGTCGAGGAAGGCGGCTCTCTTTTCGAGGTCGACTTCGCAGGGTACGTCGACACGGGCATCTTCCTCGACCATCGCGACACGCGCCGTATGGTGGGCGAGATGGCTGCGGGCGGGGATTTCCTGAACCTGTTCGCATACACGGGCACCGCGAGCGTACACGCCGCCGCGTGCGGTGCGCGAACGACGTGCACGGTGGACATGTCGGCGACGTATCTTGATTGGGCGCGCCGCAACATGGCGAACAACGGCTTCTCGGGGCGGGCTCACCGCTTCGAGCGCGCCGATGTGATGCAGTGGATCACCGAGGCGCGGCGCGATCGCCGCGCGTTTGACCTGGTGTTCGTCGACCCGCCGACGTTCTCGAACTCGAAATCGATGGGTCGGCGCACGTGGGATGTTCAGCGCGATCACGTGGAGCTTCTTATCGGCGTGAGCCGTCTTCTGCGCGAAGGCGGGCAGGCAGTGTTCTCGTGCAATCTGCGCACGTTCAAGCCCGACGTCGAATCGCTTGACAAGTACGGCGTGGAAATCGAGGACATCACGGCGAGCACGATCCCGCACGACTTCGAGCGCAACCCGCGCATCCACAAGTGCTTCATCGTCCGCAGGAAGTAGCTGGAGCGGCCCTGGGAAATCGTCCCAATTTGTCCACGACGAGTTCATTCTGAGCAGGAGGTTTGGGGTTGCTGTGGAGCGGAGCCTTACTTCGTGGTCAGTTGGGAGAGTTGTGCACTGTCATTTCTCAGAATAATCTAACTCACCTTAAGCTGACCTGGGGCTTTTCTTTCGAAGGATGCCCCAAGCCCTCATAAAGGGGAGAATCGGGCGAAATAACGTCGCACAACTCGTTCAGTTGGCCACGGACTAAGGGTGAGACGTCGGTCGGGTGATCTGCCTCATCTTGGAACAAGGAAAAAATGGCGGAATGGCCAGAGTTGTCAAAGGAACGAGAGGTCGAGGAAGCGAGCGAGTCGTCTGACGAGAAGGCCAGGGGGGCGGATGCGCCGCCTGGCAAGGGCAGGAACGAGCGCTTCGCCTGGTGGGAAGGCTGGAGGTTCCGAATGTCTGTACTCGTCAAAAAAGTTGAAATAGCCCCTTGCGTCGATCTGGGAGATGCGTATAATACTATCTTGCGCGTTCGGAAAGAACGCAAGCGATTGGCAGATTCCTCGGTAGCTCAACGGCAGAGCATCCGGCTGTTAACCGGAGGGTTGTAGGTTCGAATCCTACCCGGGGAGCCATTTTGAATCCTTAAAGACTTGCTCGATGAGCAGGTCTTTTTTCATCTTGCCCGCTTCTCATGTTGTTCGCGTCGATGGCTCGGGTTTCGGGTACAATGGTTTCTGCTTGATTGGGCCTGTAGCTCAACGGTGGAGCAGGGGACTCATAATCCTTTGGTTCTCGGTTCGAATCCGGGTGGGCCCACCAAATTCCCAGGTCAGAGGCTTATGCTTCTGGCCTTTTTTATTTCCATTGTGTCCATGGGCAAATTATGGGCAAAACTTTTCATGAATGTTTTATGAAGGCAAGTATCTCGGCCTGATTTTGGAGATATTCACGTCGTTGAACCCTTCCATTGCGTCTAACGCGTCCATTTGATTTCTGTCACTGTTGAACTGAATTACAATGAAACCTCGATGCATTTATGAGAAAGAAGCATTCATGACCCCAGCAGAGCAGAAACGCGCCGCCAAGTATTTCGTAGCAAGGTGGGAATCCCTCCCATGCGTAGAGGAGGAGCATTCGCGTTCGTTTTGGATAGAGCTTTTGCAGGATGTGCTGGGCGTGCAGAATGCCACCCATGCGCTGGAATTCGAACGTAAGGTGAAGGGCCGCAAAATCGACGTGTTCTACGAGGATATGGGCATTCTCATAGAAATGAAAGGCCGTGGTATCAGCCTTGACGAAGCAACCGTGAGATCGAAAAAGGCTGGACCGGAGACGCCCTACCAGCAAGCGAAGTGGTATGCCGACAATCTGCCGAACTCCATACGCCCGCGTTGGATTATCACGTGCAACTTCGACGAGTTCCGCATCTACGACATGGAGGCCGCAGACGACCAGTACGTTTCGCTTGCTTTGGAAGAGCTGCCCGAGCAGGTGCACTTGCTGTCGTTTTTCTCCGATAGGCGCAACTCTCGCCTGGTGAAGGAGAAAGAGCTTTCGGTGAAGGCCGGCGAGCTGGTGGGGAAGCTCTACGCCCAGCTTTCGCAACAGTATCGCAATATCGAAACCGACGCGCACGAGCAGCGCAGCTTGAACGTACTCATTGTGCGGCTGGTGTTCCTTCTGTATGCCGAAGATTCCGGCTTGCTGCATGAGAAAGATGCGCTGCTGAACTACCTCAAGCGCTTCCCGGCCGACCAGATGCGCCAGGCCGTCATCGACCTGTTCGCCGTGCTGGACACGCCGGCGGACGCTCGCGACCCTTATTTGCCCGAGTATCTGCTGGCTTTCCCTTACGTAAACGGCGGGCTGTTCGGCGGCGATGACATCGTGGTACCGCAGTTCACCGACCAGATCCGCCTCGACCTGCTGCTGGAGGCATCGCAGAGCTTCGACTGGAGTCACATCAGCCCCACCATCTTCGGCGCGGCCTTCGAGAGCACTTTGAACCCCGCCACGCGGCGCGCGGGCGGTATGCACTACACCAGTATTGAGAACATCCACAAGGTTATTGACCCGCTGTTCCTGGACGATTTGCGCGCCGAGCTTTCTGCGATTGAGAGCGACGGCGTGGAGCGCAATCGCAAAGTGAGGCTGCGCGCGTTCCAGCGAAAACTCGCAAGCATAAACGTGTTCGACCCAGCATGCGGCAGCGGCAACTTCCTCACTGAAAGCTACCTTTCCCTGCGCAAGCTTGAGAATCGTGTGCTCGAAGATTTGCAGGGCGATCAGATGAGCATCGGCTTCGACGGGGAGAGCAGCCCCATACAGGTTTCCATCAATCAGTTTTTCGGCATAGAGATAAACGACTTCGCGGTCAGCGTTGCAAAAACGGCGCTGTGGATAGCCGAGGAGCAGATGATGGAGGCAACGCAGGAGATTTTGCTGCAGCCCTTCGACTTCCTGCCTCTGAAAAGCAACGACAATATCCACGAGGGCAACGCGCTTCGTATGGACTGGAAGGAAGTGCTGCCTGCCGAGAAATGCAGCTATATCATCGGTAACCCACCATTTCTGGGCGCGCGCAATCAAACCAAGGTGCAGAAGGCCGAGCTCATGGATGTGTTCGGCGGCGCTAAAAACAGCGGCAACGTGGACTATGTTGCGGGTTGGTATATGAAAGCCGCGGAGTATATAGGCTGT
>CAKUKU010000013.1 GCA_934663775.1 uncultured Ellagibacter sp.
AGCCGCCGGTTCGCCCGAGGAAGCCAGCGAGGGCGCCTCACTCGAAGAGCCACCGGTCGCCGAAAGGTCAGCGAGGGTTTCCCCAGTGCCCGAGATTCGGGCGGTCGCGGAGGCGACGCGTACTTCGGTACGCGAGCCTTCGGGAGCGCCCGAAGATTGGGTGCTGGGGGAAGCCGCAGCGTCGGCCCCTTTCGCGGGCTGGCCAGCCCGCGAAACCTTAAAAGCCTTCTTGAACATGTTGATGGCCGAATAGCCGATGATGAGCGCCGCGACGAGCATCACGAGCCAGTCGGGGGAAAGCTGCGCAAGCCACACCCCCACAGGCGACAGGCACGCTCCCCCGAGACCAGCGGCGATGCCGAGCGCGGGAATGCAGGTCTTGCCCTTCACGTGCGAAATCGCGCCCGAAATGGACGTCGGGATGATAGCGAACAGCGAGGTCGCCGTGCTCATGGTGGCACTCATTCCGAATGCGAGGCGGAAAATCGGCACCATGACCGTGCCGCCGCCGATACCGAGAAGCCCCGAAGCGATGCCGATCAACACGCCGACCAGAGCGGGAACAACAAAATGAACGAGTATTTCCACCATCGCGTCTTTCTACTGCAGATTCGCCCTGACAGGGCACGCACCGAGAACGCCCCCCAATGAGGCGCTTTCCCCGCATGCAGTGTATCGCGAGAATGCGCGCCGTTTCGCAGCGGAAGGCCGACCGCGCGCATTCGCCATTAATCGGCAAGGTTCAGGCGAATCTCGCTCGTCATGCCCGGGTCGATATTGGGATACTGGGCCGCGACCTGCTCGGGAACACCCGCTTGAGGAACCGCAGGAGCCCCCGCTTCCCCCGCCCCCTCAACGCGAGGAGCGCGCTCGACGACCCGACCGTTTGCATTCGCACTGGCTACAGCCTCTGCGCGGGACACGGCGCTGCGGACAAGGGCGGTGCTTAAAATCTGATCGCCCTCGATGCGCGACATAAGCTCCGACCACACGAACTGGAACTCGAAGTACTTCGTGCAGTTTCGCTGGGCATACTGCGCCGCCTCGGTGCGCGCCGCCTTCGCCGCCTTGCGATACGCTTTCTTGTCGGGGCGGGCGAGGCTGCGCAGAAACGCCGTGATGCGAATCCGCCGCACGATGCTCGGCTCCAAAAACGGCCCCGGATACGGCTCGAGGGACGAAGGCTTCACCTGCATGAGGTCGATCTGGGTGCGGCTGTATTCCATCTTGCGATATTCGTAGAGCCAGCGGTAGATGTCCTGGCGGAAACGCGTGCCCTCGCTTGCCGACTCGGGCGGAAGGTGGCGCAGGCTCCATTTGTTGTCGAACCAGATGTCGGAGCCGTACATGCGCAGGTCAAGCATATAATCCAGATCCTCGCCGCGCGGGATCCACGGGTCGAACGACAGGCGTTTGAACGCCTCCTTGTGAAGCGCGAGGCACCCGCCGCACACGTGGTTCGAGCGCGAAAGGCGCGGCGCGCGCATGGCCCGCTCGATCCATTTGTTGAACGCGCTTCCCTGCTGCCATAAGCGGTTGTACCACTTGTTCTGGCTCTTCGACAGATAGGAGCCTTCCGAATTGTAGTAGAAACCCGTCTTCGCGAGGATGGGAATGCCCTTGCGCGTGAGTTTTCCCAGACCGTACACCGCACGGCGCAGGAAGTCGGCGTCGGTCACCACCTCGTCGTCGTCGAGGAACACCACCGCGTCGAACCCGAGCGCACACGCCACGACAAGACCGAGGTTGCGAACGGCGCCGTAACCCGACAAGCCCACTTCACGCGTGAGTTTCCCCAAACCGAGCTGCTCCATGCGCTGCTGCACCAGTCCCGCCTCCGCGGCGCCGATGACCGCAATGTGCAGCTCGGGAAAGCGCGCGGCTATGGCCTGGGTCTTCTGCGCGGCCTTGTGCGCAATGGAGGGCTCCGCCGCGACGACCACGATGATCTGCCCGATGCCTTCGACCTTGGCGAGCGATTCGAGGCAACGCGGCAGCTCGCCCTCTTGAGACAGGGGCGTCGGGTGGTCGTACGTGGTGATGATGGAGCCGCCCTCGCGTTGCGAGCGCGTTGAGACAAAGGTGGGAATGACAACAACCGGGTTCATATGCTTCCTTTAAAGTTCGATGAGTCGGCCCCGTTTGGCCTGTTCACAGAAGCGCTTGGCGAACGCCGCGGCAGATTTTGCCATCCCGCGAGGGAAAGGCCCGCCACACGCCGCCCGCAAGCGAACCTCATGAACCGAATTATTATATCGCTCCGCGCTTCGCACGACGAAAGCGCGCAAGACCTTCCATCGAATGCGAAGAACGATGAACCTGGCGCGGGAGAGGGAATGGCGCGGTTGGGGAAATGGCTCGCTCGCGCAAGGGCAGATTTCCCGCGGCAAGCGCCCGAATGCCCATAGCGAGCGCCGATTTCTCGCGCCGAGCGCCCGAGAGCCCGCTATTGCGAGACGAGGCGATACCCCACCCCGCGCACCGTCTCGATGAGGGAAGCATGCTCGCCGAGTTTCTGGCGCAGCGTGAGGACGTGCATGTCGACCGTTCGGCTGCCGCCCGCGAAGTCCCATCCCCACACGTGCTGCAGCAGCGCATCGCGGGAAAGGGCGACGCCAGGGTTTTCCATGAAATGAAGAAGCAGGTCGAACTCGCGCGCCGTGAGTGAAAGCGGCTCGCCGCCGCAAAACGCCTCGTGGCGCATCTCGGAGATGGAAAGCGGCCCGATCGTTATCTCGTCGCTCGACCCCTGGGAACTCTCGCTGCCCCAATCGGGGGCGCGGCGCAACAGGGCGCGCACGCGGGAAACCATCTCCATCATGCCGTAAGGCTTGGTGAGGTACTCGTCGGCGCCGCCGTCGAGGGCGGTCACGATGTCGAGCTCGGTACTTTTCGCGGTCACCATGATCACGGGCATGCGCGAAAGGCCCGGCGTGTTGCGAATGCGATGGAGGATCTCCAGCCCGTCGGCGCCGGGCAGCATGATGTCGAGCATGACCACATCGGGAAGGCGACGCGCGCAGGCCGCACGGAACTCCACGTCGTTCGCCATGCCCTCGGCCTCAATCCCCGCCTGCGTGAGGGCGTAAAGCGCCAGCTCGCGGATGCTCGCGTCGTCTTCCACGCAGTACACCATAGCTTGCCGCCCTTCCTCGCCGAAACCCTTATCCGGTTGATTATCGCACAGAGGGAAGGGCTCGGGCGAGGGTGGTTCGCCCGCGCGTCGGGAGGGACGGGGGGGTCGGGCGGCGGGCCCCGGTCGAGCCCCGCGCGCCCGCCCGGCGCCCGTGCGGGCCCGAGGTGGCGCGAGGCAGAAAGCTATTCGGTCGGGATTCCCCCAACCTTCAAGTCGTGCGTGCCGGTGATGCGGAAGATCGTCCACTTCGCGATGCGCTCGGCATCGTCGCCCATGCGTTCGAAATACTTCGCGGCCATCAGCAGCTCGGGCAGATGCGTCGCGTCGGCATCGCCCTTGCGGATGAGGTCGACCACCACCTGCTCGGCCCGCGCGTACAGCGCATCGACCTCGTCGTCGGAAGCGAACACCTCCTCGGCTCGGTCGCGGTCGGCGTCCGCAAAGCTCTCGAGCGCCGTCTTCACCATGTAGGCGACCTTGCCGGAGGCCGTGGCGATCTCGGTCTCGATCGCGGAGGCGACCTCATGGGGAATCTGAGTCGCCAGATACGCCACATCACGCGACTTGGAATCAATGTGCGCCAAGTCGCTCACCAGGCGAAACGACCCTGAAACGAAGCGCAGGTCGTCGGCGACGAGGGGCTGCTGCATGAGCATGATGTCGAGGCACGTATCCTCGATCGTCGCGCGGAGGCGGCGCATGCGCATCTCGCCCGAGATGACCTCCTCGGCGGCTTCGGCATCGCCTTTCGCAAGCGCAAGGCCAGCCGCCGTCACATCGGCTATCGTCTTCTGGCCCAGATCCTCCATAGCAGCAGACAAGTCGTCAAGCTGCTTCAAATACTTCGAACGGGGAACCAACATTAGCTGAACCTTCCTGTCAGGTAGTCTTTCGTGCGCTCCTCGCGCGGTTGCGAGAAAAGCTGCTTGGTCGAGCCTTCCTCAATGAGCTCGCCCAGATAGAAGAACGCGGTCTTGTCGGCGACGCGCGTCGCCTGCTGCATGTTGTGCGTCACGACGACGACAGTGCGCTCGCGCGCCAGCTCGACCATGAGCTCCTCGATAAGCGACGTCGAGATCGGATCGAGGGCGCTCGTCGGCTCGTCCATGAGCAGGACCTGCGGCTCCACGGCAAGGGCGCGCGCGATGCACAGGCGCTGCTGCTGACCGCCGGAGATGCCCAGGCCGTTCTGGTCGAGCTTGTCCTTCGCCTCGTCCCAAAGGCCCGCGTTGCGCAGGCACCGCTCCACGATCTCGTCGCCTTCCGCCTTCGAGATTTTGCGCATGCGGCGAGGCCCGTACAATATGTTGTCGCGAATGCTCATCGGGAAGGGATTCGGGTGCTGGAACACCATGCCCACCATGACGCGAAGCTCGTTGGGCTCGGTCGCGAAGATGTCACGGCCTGCAACTTCGATGGTTCCTTCGGTGCGCACGGTCGGCACGAAGTCGCACATGCGGTTGAACGTGCGCAGAAGCGTCGACTTGCCGCAACCGGAGGGGCCGATGAACGCGGTCGCCTTGTTCTTCGGAATCTCGAGCGAGATGTTCTTCAGCGCATGGAAATCTCCGTACCACAGGTTGAAGTTGCGAATCGAGATGACCGACTCGCCCTCGGCGACCGAGAGCATGCTCGCCTGGGAATCCGACAGCGACCTGCCCTTTTCCGTATTCCTTCTTTCCACCATGTTCATTAGCCAAACCTTCCGGTGAGATAGTCCTGCAAACGCTGGTCTTTCGGCGCCGAGAAGATTTGCTTGGTCGGGCCCGTCTCGACCATGTCGCCCACGTAGAAGAACGCGGTGCGGTCGGAAACGCGCGTTGCCTGCTCCATGTTGTGCGTGACGATGATCGCGCAGATGCCGGTCTGCGCGATGTCGCGGATGGTCTCTTCGACCGAGAACGTCGAAATCGGGTCGAGCGCCGAGCACGGCTCGTCGAAAAGCACCACGTCAGGATGCATGGCGAGCGTGCGCGCGATGCACAGGCGCTGCTGCTGGCCGCCGGAGAGGGCATGGGCGCTCTGGTCGAGCTTGTCTTTCACCTCGTCCCACAGCGCACCCGCGCGCAGGGCCTCTTCCACAAGCACATCGCACTCGTCTTTACCCTTCACAAGCCCGTGGCGCTTCGGCGCGAACAGGATGTTGTCGCGAATCGACTTGCGAAACGGCGTCGGCTGCTGGAACACCATGCCGATGGATTTGCGCAGCTCGAAGAGGTTTTCCGAACGCGTGTTGATATCGCGGCCGTGATAGTCGATGCTGCCGCCGACCTTGCACTTGGGAATCTCGCGGTTCATGAGGTTTAAGCAGCGCAGGAAGGTGGACTTTCCGCAGCCCGAGGGGCCGATAAGTGCTGTGACCTGCCCCTTCTCGAAATCGAGAGAGGTTGCATGCAGTGCCTCGAACGTGTCGTAGGTCACCGTGACGTCGCGCGTGCGCAAAAGCGGCTCGGCACCTTCCCGTGCGGGGGCCTCCGCTTCCGCCGTGATGGCCGGCGCGCGATTATCCTTTTCAGCGAGGGGTTTCTCTTGCGTCATCATTCGCTTGTCAGCCTCCTTTCCAGAAGCTTGCCCACGAAGCGGGCAATCAGGTTGAAGGCCAGGATGCACACCATGAGCACGGCCGCAGTGCCGTTCGAGATGGCCTCAAGGTCGGGCACGACGCCTTCGGAGTTGATCTTCCAGATGTGGACCGCGAGCGTTTCGGCGGGGCGGAAGATGTTCCACGGACACGACGGGCTCGAGAGGTCGAAGCACGTGAAGTCGAGCACCGGCGCGCTTTGACCTGCGGTGAAGATGAGCGCTGCGGCCTCGCCGAACACGCGGCCGGCGGAAAGCACGATGCCGGTGACGATGGCGGGCATCGCGGCGGGCAGCAGTACGTGGATCGTCGTTTCCCAGCGGGTGAGCCCCATGGCGAGGCCCGCATCGCGCTGCGAGCGCGGCACATCTTCGAGCGCCTGCTGGCAGGTGCGGACGAGGATCGGGATGTTGAACATCGTGAGCGCCACCGCGCCCGCGATGACCGAGAATCCCCAGCCCATGGTCAGCACGAAGAACAAAAAGCCGAACAGGCCGACGACGATCGACGGAAGCGACGAGAGCGTCTCGATGATCGTCTTCGCCACGTTGGTCACCCAGTTCTCGGGCGCATACTGCGACAGGTAGATCGCCGCGCCGAGCGAGAGGGGCACGCTGATGACGAGCGTCAGGAACAGCAGGTAGAACGAGTTGAACAGCTCCGGGCCGATGCCGCCGCCCGCCTTGAACTGCTGCGGCTTAGAGGTGAGGAAGCTCACATCGAAGAGCTTGCCCGCGCCCGCGACCAGGATGTAGATCACGATGGCGGCCAATATGAGCAGCACGAGGCCCACGATGGCGGTAAGGATTCCCGTGGCGATCTTGTCCTGCGAGTTGATGCGGCGAACGTGCGCCGCCATGTCGAACTTAGCCACGACGAGTCCCTCCCTTGTGCCCGATTAGGTGGATGATCAGGATGAACACGAGCGACATGAGCAAAAGCAGCAGCGCAAGCGACCAGAGCACGTCGTTGTACACGGTGCCCATCGCCTCGTTGCCCATGCCCATGGTGAGCACGGATGTGAGCGTCGACGCGGGCGTGAACAGGCTCGTCGGCATCTGGATAGCGTTGCCGATGACCATCTGCACGGCGAGTGCCTCGCCGAACGCGCGCGTCATCCCCAAGATGACCGCCGTCATGAGCGACGGGGCCGCCGAGCGCAGAACCACGTTCCACACCGTTTGCCAGCGCGTGCAACCAAGCGCGTAGGAACCTTCGCGATATTGCCCAGGAACTGCGGCGAGCGCGTCGATCGAGAGACTCGTGATTGTGGGGAGGATCATCACGGCGAGCACGATAGCGCTCGAGAAGATGCCGAAACCGGTGATGGTTTGGCCAGCCGCTGCCGCCATGTTGCGAGTCCAAGCCACCACGACGGTGAGACCGATAAGGCCGTAGACGACCGACGGGATTCCCACCAGAAGCTCAATGAGCGGCTGGAACACGCGGCACCCGAACCCGGGGGCGATTTCCACGACGAAGATTGCCGAGCCGATGGCGATCGGCAGAGCGAACAGCGTCGAGAGCAGCGTGACTGCGAACGAACCGGAAATCATCGGAAGCGCACCTACCGTCGGCATGCCGTTCACATCGTCCTGATGGGGGTTCCACGTGGTGCCAGTGAGGAATGAGCCCAGGTCGATTCCGTCAACGGCAAATGTCGCGATACCGCGCTGCGCGACCATTGCAACGAGCGTAACAACAAGAAGCGCCACGAGCGCGATGCACGCACCCGTGACGCCCTTGCCGATAAGCTCGACGCGATGCTTTGGCAATTGAGCCATAAAGCCGCGTCTCCTTTCGAGTTATTTCTTGGTGACCTTGCCGGAAGCGTCCTTCTCGACCTTCATGCCGGAGACGGGGATGTAGCCCTGCGCCTCGACGAGCTCGCCCTGGACGTCGTCGCTCATCATGTACTCGATGAACGCCTTAGTGGCCTCATCGGGATCGGCGGCGGTGTACATGTGCTCGTAAGCCCAGATGGTCCAGGAGTTGTCCTCGACGTTTGCTTCCTTCGGCTCGACGCCGCCGACTTTGAGCGCCTTCACGGTGTCGTCGTAGTAGGAGAACGCCAGGTAGGAGATGGCGCCCGGGGTGGAAGCAACCATCTTCGCAGCGGTGCCCGAAGAATCCTGCTCCTGGGGCTTGAAGGTATCGGGCACCTTGGTGTCGCCGAGCACGGCGGCCTCGAAGGTCGCGCGGGTGCCGGAACCGGATGCGCGGTTGATGACCGTGATGGCTGCATCAGCGCCGCCGACTTCCTTCCAGTTGGTGACTTCACCGGTGAAGATGGACTTCAGCTGGTCGATCGTCAGGTCGTCGACGGTGACGTCCTTGTTGACGATCGGGCCCATGCCGACGATGCAGATCTTGTTGTCGGTGATTTTCTTAAGGTCGGCGGTGTCCTTCACCTTCGCCTCGGCGAACACGTCGGAGTTGCCGATCTGCACCGCGCCCTGGGTGATTTGCGTGATGCCCTGGCCGGAGCCGCCGCCCTGGACGGTGATTTGAACGCCAGAATTCTTCTCCATGAACTGCTCGGCAGCAGCTTCGCAGAGAGGCTGAAGCGCCGTGGAACCGACAGCCGTGATGGTGCCGGAGAGAGCCTTCGTCTCGGTCTTGTCTTCCTTCGCGTCGCCCGAGCCGTTCGAACCGCAGCCGGTGAGGCTGAAGGCGGCGACCGTTGCGGCAGTGGCCGCGGCGGCTCCAACGAAGTTACGGCGGCTCATGAGGTTGCCCTGCATAGTTTTATTCTCCCTTCGAGATTTCCTTTTTGGCGAGCGTTGGCGTTGAATTGGGTTTCGCCGTTTCTCGCTGATGAAAATAGTAGGGAGCAAATCCGCCCGATGGGAGCACAGCGGCAAGCCATGACGCAAGCATGACGCAGCTTTACCTCCCTCTTACCCAAACATGCAGGAATCGCTTACATTGGGAAGCACAAGGGCGAGTTGGTGGTCATTTGGACGAGTTGTGCGCGGTTGTTAAGAGCGGGCGGCTGTTTCTCGAAAATCGCGACCTGGGCAAACGCGTGCGTCGCATGCGCCGACTATGTAAAGTCTTGCCGATTCACCAAGGAATCGAGAGCATTCACAGCGCACAACTCGCTCTTTTGACCACGAACTGGCGCTACTGCTCTTCTGGCGCCGTCGCGAGGGGTCAAGGGCGGCTCGATTCGACGTCGTGGCGCGGGTGCGGGGGCCGCAGGAGAGTCGCGGTGCGGGCCACAGGGAGGCGGGGGTACGAAGCGCAAGGGGGTGCGGACGCGAGAGTCGGCCCGATTCGGGGTCGCGGGGCACAAGGGCGGCCCGGGGCGAGGCCGCAGGGTCCGTGGGCGCGCGCTACTGGCCGTATTTGCGCCAGCTCGAGCCGCCGCTGCCGCGGCCCGACTTGTTGCGGCGCATCTTCGACGAAGCCGCAGACGTCTTGCGCCCGCCGGCGCTACCGCCCGTGCCCGCCGACTTTCGCACGGCCGACTTGCCCGAACAATGCCCGCCACGCGGACTCGACGGGGCCTGCTCGCGCTGCATCCAGCGAGCCTGTTCGCGGCGTTCGCGGACCGACTCAGTCTCGCGTTTCAAGGAAACGTAGGATTCATATCGCTCGCGCGCGAGCTCGCCGCGCTCGACCGCCGCACGAACAGCGCAGCCCGGCTCATTTTCGTGCTTGCAATCGCGGAAGCGGCACTGCAAGGCAAGCTTCTCCACGTCGGCGAATGCAACGCCTATACCAGCGTCGGCATCCCAAAGACCCAAACCGCGAACGCCCGGCATATCAACCACGTAGCCGCCGTGGGGGATGGCAACCATCTCGCGGCTCACCGTGGTGTGGCGGCCCGCGCCGTCGACCTCGCGCACCGAGCCCGTTTCCTGCACCTCTTTGCCTACAAGCAGGTTGACCAGGCTCGATTTGCCCACGCCGCTTCGCCCGATGAGCACGGCGACGGTGCCCTCGGGCACGAGCGCACGAACGGCATCGACGCTTTCGGGCGCGGCCTCCGACACGACGAGCGTTTCCACGTTCGAACCGACAAGCGCCAAAACGCGCTCGCGCACCCGCTCGACCTCGTCCTCGTTCTCGGCGAGATCGGCCTTGGTGAGCACGACGGACACGGCGGCGCCCGTTTCGTGGGCAAGCACCAATTCGCGCTCCAACCTGCGCATATTAACTTCAACGGAAGGTTGCGTCACGATGACGCGGTCAAAGTTGGCGGCAAGCACCTGGGGAACGGCGCGCTCGGTGGGATCCTTGCGCACGAGCTCGCGCGCACGCGGCAGCACCTCGACGATGAGCGCCTTGTCGTTGCCTTCGGCAAGCGAGACACGCACCTCATCGCCGATCACCGCGCGGACGCGCTCGCCCTTCACGAGCGAGGTCGCGTGCTTGCAGCGAAGCTCGGTCCCGTCCGAAAGACGCACCAAGGGAAACCCGCGATCGAGCTTGATGACGCGTCCTGTAACAACCGTGTCTTCCAACAATCCCTCTTCCCCTTAGCGCTGGCGTTCCCGCAGGTAGCGGAAGAGCGCCATAAGAGCAAACCCAACGACAGTAAGGCCCACGCCCGGAGCGAACGACTCAATGCGGAACTCGTCGGCGTGATGCGAGCCCTTCGCAACCACGGCGACGCTCGTCGCATGCACGTCGCTTAACCCCTGGTCCTCGGAGCAAGCAAGGTGGAACACGCCGCGAACCTGCAGCATCGTCCCCGTGGTGCCGTAGCGGCCGAGCGTATCGATGTGCGACGCGGACTCGCGCGTCATCAGCACCGCGACCGATGCATTGCTCGAATTCGAGGTCTCGGAAAGCGTGACCCACGCCATACCGTCGCCGGCGTCGATGATGTCGCCCACCGCCTCACCGGTGATTTGCACGGTCTGCTTGTCGTAATACGAATCGGCATTCGACAGGTCGGCGATGGACGAGTCATAGATGAACGACGAGTCGGGTCGCTGCTGGGGGTTCACGAGGTTAGAATCGTCGTCGGCGCCCCCATCGTCTGCTGCGGCGATGGCGGGAAAGCACGCGCACAACACGAGTGCCGCCGCGAGGAGAACCCTCAGTGCACGCCGGAAAAGCCCCGTTCGATTTGCCGTATCGCACCTGGTCATTGACGCTTCACCCGCTTACGGGGAACAACCGACACGACGATTTCGGCCAAAACGGCGAGCAGCGTCACGAACTCCAGACGGCCGGCCCACATCTGGAGGATGTAGAATCCCTCGAGCGAGGGGGACATGCCGGGCGTCACGATGCCGGTGATAACGCCGCCGTTCGACGTCATGGCGACCGATTCCATAATGGCTTGCGTCGCCTCGTAGCCGTGCGCGATGCCAACGAGCGCACCGACCGAATACGTGATCACGAAGAGCACGAACACGGTCATGGCCTCCTTCACGGCGTCGGAGGTGAGCACACGTCGTCCCAGATGGTTGTAGGAAACCACCACGCGGGCGGACGAGGGGGACACGGCCTCTTTCACCGTGGAGACGATCGACTTGAAGATGATGCCCACGCGGTAGAGCTTCACGCCGCCCGCGGTCGATCCCGCCGAGCCGCCGACGGCCGTGATCAGCGCGAGCGCGAGGAACGCGCCCGACGAGAACACCGTCGTGAGCTGGTTGGTCGTGACGTTTTGGAGTCCCGTGGTCGAGAACGCCGATATCACCATGAACAGGCCGCGGCGGAGGATCGCGGGCAGATCGGAGAACAGGGCGCTCGACGAAAGCGACGCCACGACGACTGCCGTCATCACCAGAAGCCAGATGATGAGCGTGCGAATCTCGATGTCGCCGAAAAACGACTGCAGGCGGCCCTTCCACACCTCGGCGTGGACGACGAAGCTGACCGAGCCCAAGATCATGAGCAGCACGAGAACGACTTCGATAGGAATCGAATTATAGTAGGCGACGCTTTCCGACATCGGCGCGAACCCGCCCGTGTCGAACGCCGAGATAGACAGCCACAGCGAGTGCAGCACCGCACGAACCGGTTCCATGCCGATTGAGATGCACAGCGCCGTGAGAATCCCCGCAGCGACGAAGATGATCACAAGCGAGATGCGCAAAATGAGCTGCGTCGTCTGGACGACGTTGGGAACCACGTGCTCGCTTCGGCCCTCGGCGGTGTAGAGCGAGGAGCCCGAGCGCTTGCCGAAGATGCCGAGCGAGAGCGCGACGACGATGAGCCCCAAGCCTCCGACCAGGTGCATCATGAAGCGGAACATGTTGTCGGCGTTGGAGAAGTGATCAATGTCGAGCGCGATGGTAGCGCCCGTCGTGGTGAGGCCGGACACACCGTCGAAAAGCGCGTCCATGTAGGTGGCGTAGTGCCCCGACAGAAACAGCGGGATCGACGCGAAGAACGCGAGCACGATCCACGCGAAGCCCGTGACCGCGAGCGCCTGGCGGCGTCCGAGGCGCCCCGGCTCGATGCGCAAGAACTGCAGCAGTGTGCCGAAGACGAGCGCGATGCCGATGCCCAGGAGATAGCGCCGGGCGGGCTCCCATTCCTGAAAGACGATCGCCGTCAGGAGCGGCACGGCCATCAGGGCCGCAAAGAGCTGCGTCAGCGTGCCCAGGTAATGGCCGATGACGCGCAGGTCGTAAAGCGAGAATCGCTGCCACATGCCGCTACCCCATCAAGATGCGGACGACGCTGGCCAAGACCATCATCGCCAAAAGGAAGCACACGAAGAACAGTATGATAATCGCGAAGCCCATGAGCGGCGTCGTAATTGACTCCCGTATGTCGGTCCAAGACTTTTGCATGGGCATATTCTAGTACATTTGCCAGCAAGAACGCGCCGGGCGCGACGGGTGTTCCGTCGCGCCCGGAAACGTTGCAGGTGAATGCAGTCGCGGACGACCCTTAGGCGGCCTTCGCGGCCAGACGGCGCTCCTTGCGCTCCTCGAGCGCGTTCACGCACACAGCAGCGGACTGATCGCCCGTGATGTTGACGACGGTGCGCATCATGTCGAGCACGCGGTCGACGCCGGCGACGAGCGCGATGCCCTCAACCGGAAGCCCGACCGACTGCAGCACCATGGCGAGCATGATCATGCCCGAACCCGGCACGCCGGCGGTACCGATCGAGGAGAGCACAGCGGTCATGATGATGACCATCTGCTGGCCAAGCGTCAGATCGATGCCGAACACCTGCGCGATGAAGATGGCGCAAACGCCCTGGTAGATTGCGGTACCATCCATGTTGATGGTCGCGCCGAGCGGAAGCACGAAGCTCGTGACCTCCTTTTTAACGCCGAGCTTCGCCGAGCACTCCATGTTGATCGGCAGCGTGCCCACCGAAGATGCGGACGCGAAGGCGAAGGTCATGGCCTGCATCTGCCCCTTGAAGAACTGGACCGGGCGCATCTTCGCGATTGTGCGCACAAGCCCCGAGTACACGATGACCATGTGCAAAATCATGGCGAGGTACGCCACCAAGATAAGCTTCAGAAGCGGGAACAAGATGTCGGGGCCGTTCGAGGCGACGACAGGAGTGATCAGGCCGAACACGCCGAACGGAGCCACTGAGATGATGAAGTGCATGATTTTAATGCACACTTCCGACATGCCGTTCACGAAGTCGGCGACGGGTTTCGCCTTCTTGCCCGCAGCCAGGATACCGAAGCCGAAGAACAGCGCGATCACGATGATCTGCAGCATGTTCGCATCGGACATGGGCTGCACGAAGTTCGACGGGAAGATGTTCACGAGAGTGTCGATGAACGACGGCGCCTGCTTCGCCTCGTAGGAAAGGTCGGCCGTGGTGAGCGTATAGCCGCCGCCGACGTTGCACACGTTCGCGACGACGAGGCCGATCACAATGGCGCATGCCGTCGTGCACAGGTAGTACACGATGGTCTTGCCGCCGATGGCGCCGACTTTCTTGATGTCGGAAAGCGAGATAATGCCCGCAATCATCGAGAAAATGACGAGCGGCACGACGATCATCTTGATGAGGTTCAGGAAAATCGTGCCGAGCGGCTTGATGTAGGTGCTGGCGATGTCGGGCGCGCCCTGCAGCGCCAAGCCCGCGATGACGCCGAGCGCGAGCGCGATGAAAATCCAGGTGGTAAGCGACAGGCGCTTGAACCACGGCTTGTTCTCGTTGTTCTTGGAAACCTCGGCCGCGGTTTCCTCGATGTCGGAAACCGCCTCCTTCCCGAGGTCGGTCAAATCGGACACGATGTCCCCCTTCTCATGTGCAATCTTTCCAGCTTATCCCGCCTGGTGCCGCGCATACGTTTGCCCAGCGCCGACTCAGAAAAGCCGTATGCGATTGTAAGTGAACCGTCAAGCTAGTTCGCCGAATAACCGACAAGCGAAACAGTTTGGAAACAAACGGAAGAAAAGTGGGGTGTTTCGCACCCTCGGCAAGCAGAGGAGAAGCGCGAAAACCGCCACCGCGCGACTGGCGAGCCCGCGAACAACAGACCGCAGAAACGCCCGTCGGCCAAGCGGCCGGCGGGCGTTTGCGGGAAGAAGTAGAAAAAAGAGTCGGCGACTTTATTCGAGTCCGAGGATCCAGGGGTTCTCGGATGCCTTGCCGCGCACGTCCCACCAGATGATGGCAGCGCTCGTGGCGATGAGGAACTCGACTTTGCCCTCAGGCGTTTCGGCGAGGAACGGCGCGACGTTGGTCGCAACGCGGTCCTCATGCCCCGCCGCGCGTTCGGGGTCGAGCGCGCACACCCACGCTCACACGACCCGGCCCGCAGCACACGTCGAGCAAGGTGTCGCCCTCGCCGACCCCGATCGCGTCCAAATAGGCACGCGTGCCGTCGAGCTCGCAGAACGCGAAATCGCTGTAGAAATCGGCGATCTCGTTCCAATTCGGCCCCTTGCCCCCTTTGCGCTTACCGTCCATAGCAAATTCTCCTTACCCGACTGGCTGCCGAGCATGATGAGGTCGACGCCGGCAAGGTCGTCCTTGATCGCCGTGGTCTTGGAATCGCCCAGGTTGACGGCGACGTTCTGGACAGCCTCCAGATAGCGGTTCGCAGTAGCGGTGCCCTCGGCCACGCCCGTCGGGACGAGCTCGTAGGTGCCCGAAGCCGCATCGTAGTTCTTCACCAGGGCGACGGTCTTCTTGGCGGAGGCGTTCTTGAGCACGTAGCCCTGCAGGCCCTTCACGTACTTCTCGAACCGCTTGGCGATGTCGGTGGCGTTGCCGTAGCGCAGCTTCTTCGCGCCGTTGCTCTCGGCCGCGATCTGGTCGCCTGCGGAAGCCAGATTGTACATCGTGTCGATCATCGTGTAGATGTTCGTGGAGTCGAAGTTGATGCCGATGGGGTTGTAGTCGGCTGCGGCGTAAGCCTTCTGGGTGCCGCCGAATGCCGGGATGGCGACCATGGTCGCTGCCATGGTCGCAGCGCAGACGCAGGCAACGACCTTGTTGCCCCACGCCCTGGCAATGGACTGTTTTGTCATTCTTCCTTCTTCCGTACGAGTTACCCAACGTGGAGTGCAAAACCCTCGAACCTGAGCCCGTTAAACCGAAAAAAGACAACACAAAGCCACAAGGCGGTCACCCACCACATTCCGACTTTCCCAGTTGTCGTCAATGATTTTCTATTCTCAGGTTATATATATGCTCCACACATATATAGCGTAATGAGTATAGCATTATGCGCGGATTATTCTGCAATCAGATTTTTCTGGAAATGCGAAAATGACGTCAAACGGAATATGACGAAGAAGAGCGGGTTTTCGGGACCGAACCACTTCCCCATCAACCACTGAAACCGCAATCGTTCAGGCATGCTCCCCAAACGCAAAAAGGCTGCCAGGTCAAAGAACCTGGCAGCCTTAAACAAACTATCGACTCTCGCACCCTATTCCAAAGGCAGGGCGTCCAAATCGAGCGGCGCCTCGACGCGGCAGGTGTAGTCCCCCGCGGTGTCGTCGATGTCGATCAGCACATGGCTGCGGTCGAGCAGCTTGCCGCGAACAGCCGCGTCGGCGATGCGGTCGACCACTTCGCGCTGGATCAAACGCTTTAGCGGACGAGCACCGTACACCGGGTCGAAGCCGTCGATCGAGAGATGCTCGAGCGCCGCGGGCGTCACGTCAAGCGACACATGGCGATCCGCCAGGCGACGGCGCACGTCTTCGAGCTGGAGCTTCACGATGGGCTCCATCGACTCGATCGACAGCGGCTTGAACGTGATGATGTCGTCGATACGGTTCAGGAACTCGGGCTTGAACGTAGCGCGCAGCGAATCCTGAATCCTGTTCGTGAACTCGGCGAGCTTCTTCGACGCGGTGGCCACGTCTGCCTTCATCATGCCTTCCATCATCTCGCCCATCGACTCGTTTTCCTTCGCAAAGTCGCGAATCTCCTGGCTGGCGATGTTGCTCGTCATGATGATGATGGCGTTCTTGAAGCTGACCACGCGCCCCTGGCCATCCGTCAGGCGACCGTCGTCGAGCACCTGCAGAAGCACGTTGAACACATCCGGGTGCGCCTTCTCGATTTCATCGAGCAGCACAACCGAGTAGGGCTTGCGGCGCACGGCCTCGGTGAGCTGGCCGCCCTCGTCGTAGCCCACGTATCCCGGAGGGGCACCGATCAGGCGTTGGACGCTGAACTTCTCCATGTACTCGGACATGTCGATGCGCACCATGGCCTTCTCGGAATCGAACAGGTACTCGGCGAGCGCTTTGGCGAGCTCGGTCTTGCCCACGCCCGTGGGGCCCAAGAACATGAAGCTGCCCACTGGGCGGTTCGGATCGGAAAGCCCCGCGCGGTTGCGGCGAATGGCGCCCGCCACCGCATGCACGGCTTCGTCCTGACCAACGACGCGCTCGTGCAGCTTGTCTTCCAAGTCGGCGAGCTTCTCCATCTCGCCCTGCATCATCTTCTGGACCGGGATGCCCGTCCACGCGGACACCACCTCGGCGATCTCGTCTTCGGAGACCTCCTCCTTCAAAATCGCGCCGTCCTTCTGCTTGCCGACAAGCGTCTCCTCCGCCGTCTTCAAGCGCTGCTGCAGCTCGGGGATGGTGGAATAGCGCAGCTCAGAAGCACGCGAAAGGTCGCCCTCGCGTGTGACGCGCTCCTCTTCGGCCTGGGCGCTTTCCAGGTCGGCCTTGAGCGTCTGCACGTTCTCGATGACGTCTTTCTCGTTGCGCCATTCGGCCTTGCGGCGGTCGAGGTCCTCTTGCGCGTTCGCGATGTCGCGGCGCAGCGCCTCCAAGCGCTCCTTCGAGGCCTCGTCGCTCTCCTTCATGAGCGCCTGCTCCTCGATCTGCATCTGGGTGAGCTTGCGCTCGGCCATGTCGACCTCTTCGGGCATCGAGTCAATCTCGATACGCAGGCGGCTCGCCGCCTCGTCCATCAGGTCGATGGCCTTATCGGGGAGGAAGCGGTCGGAGATGTAGCGATCGGAAAGCTCCGCGGCGGCAACGATGGCGCCGTCGGTGATGCGCACGCCGTGGTGAATCTCGTACTTCTCCTTCAGGCCGCGCAGGATGGCGATGGCGTCCTCCACCGTCGGCTCGCCGATCGTGACCGGCTGGAAACGACGGGCAAGCGCCTTGTCCTTCTCAACGTACTTGCGGTACTCGTCGAGCGTCGTCGCACCGATGGCGTGAAGCTCGCCGCGCGCGAGCGCAGGCTTGAGCATGTTGCCCGCATCGAGCGTGCTGTCGCCCGAGGAGCCGGCGCCCACGATGGTGTGCAGCTCGTCAATGAACAGGATGACCTTGCCCTCGGACTGCTTCACCTCGCGCAGCACCGCCTTCAAGCGGTCCTCGAACTCACCGCGGTACTTCGCACCCGCCATCATCGCGCCTAAGTCGAGCGACACGATGTCGCGGTCCTTCAGGCTGGAGGGCACGTCACCTGCGACGATGCGCTGCGCGAGCCCCTCGACGATGGCCGTCTTGCCCGTACCCGGCTCGCCGATGAGCACCGGGTTGTTCTTGGTGCGGCGGGAAAGCACCTGGATGGTGCGGCGGATTTCCTCAGAGCGGCCGATCACCGGGTCGAGCTTGCCCTCGCGCGCCTGCTGGGTGAGGTTCTGGCCGTACTGTTCCAAGGCCTCGAACTGGGCTTTCTCCTGCTGATCGGTCACGCGCGTGTCTCCGCGGAGCTCCTCGTAGGCCGCTTCAATGTTCTTGCGCGTAATGCCCGCGCTGTTCAGGATGCGCCCGGCCGCGCCCTTGTCCTCCGAAAGCGCGATGAGCAGGTGCTCGCTTGTGGCGTAGCTGTCGCCGAGCTTCTCGGCCGCTTTCACCGCGTTGTCGATCGTCTTCATGAGGTCGTTGCCCGGCATCGGCATGGGCATGCCGCCCTGCGACTTCGGACCGCGCTCGACCTCTTCGTTCACGTTGCGCCCGAGCTGCACCGGATCGGCACCGATGCGCTTGATGATTGCCGCGAGATTGTTCTCGTCGGCATCGAGCAATGCCTTCAGCAGGTGAATCGGCTGGATGACCGCCGACTCGGCATCGCTCGCCACACCCATGGAGTTCTGGAACGCCTCCTGGGCGGTGATTGCAAGTTTGTCTAACCTCATAATCTAAGCCTCCTTCACAAGGAGATGGTTTGCCATTTAAGAGAGGCGCCGTAAGACGATGGCGCCCGGGGTGACGCCGCCGACGTCGTTTTGCACGAGCGAGTTCACGCTCTCGCGCGTCTCGAGCTCGTGCACGCGATCGGCCAAGCGGCGCACGCGCTTGTGCAGGTCATCGATTTCCTCGTCGCGAGCGTCCAAACGGCCTTGCAGATCGAGGATGCGCGTCACGCCCGCGAGGTTGATGCCCTCGTTGGTGAGCTCGTTGATGAGCCCGAGCCGCTCGATGTCGGCCTGCGAGTACATGCGGGTGTTGCCGCTCGTTCGCTGCGGCGTGACGAGGCCTTTCTGTTCGTACGCGCGCAGCGTCTGGGGATGCACTCCCGCAAGCTCCGCTGCCACGCTGATCATGTACAGGGGTCTGTTGCGGTCGTCCATTACCATTTCCTCACGTCCTCGCTCGTTGCTGCCTGGAATTCTTCCAGGGCCCTACGTTGTCCTTCGTTCAAATGCTCGGGAACCTTAACGATTACTTTGATCTTCAGGTCGCCCGAACCCTGTCCCTTCACTCGCGGCGCGCCTTTGCCGCGAACCGTGAGCTTCGTGTCGCTCTGCGTTCCGGCGGGAACCTTCACGCGCACCTTCGTGCCGTCTGGCGCGGGGATGACGACGCTTGCTCCGAGCGCAGCCTCCGCCACGGTGACCGGCACGTCGACGAGCACGTCAGCGCCGTCACGCGAGAAGTAGGGATGGGGCTCGATCTTGGTGGTGATGAGCAGATCTCCCGCCTCGCCGCCGCTCGCGCCCAAGCCGCCCTTGCCGCGGAAGCGGAGCCTGCCGCCGTCAACGGCGCCCGCAGGAACCTTCACCGTGAAGGTTTCAGGTGCGTCCTTGCCGGGGATGCGGACGGTCACGCGCTTCTCGGTGCCGCCGAACGCCTCGTCGAACGTCACGTTCAGGGTGACGTTCATGTCCTTGCCCTTCTGCGGGCGCGGGCCGCGACGTCCACCACCGCCGAAGTTGCCGAAATCCCATTCCGTGCCGAAGGCGCCCTCGCCGCGGCGGATGCTCTCCAGGATATCGGCCCAGCTCCCGGCGCCGCCCATGCCGCCGAAGATGTCCTCGACGTTCACGCCTTGGCCGCCGCCCCAGCCGCGCGGAATCTGATTCTCGTTCGCCGTGCCGTACTGGTCGTAGAGCTTGCGCTTCTTGTCGTCGGAGAGCACCTCGTAGGCTTCGTTGAGCTCCTTGAACTTGGCCTCGTCGCCGCCCGCGTCGGGATGGTGCTTGCGCGCGAGCTTGCGAAACGCCTTCTTTATCTCATCGGTGGACGCCGTGCGCGGAACGCCCAGCGTTTTGTAGTAATCCGGAGTTGCCGGCATACACGACCACCTGCCTTTCTCACTTGAAAAACGAGGGCGGACTCACGCGCCCGCCCCCATGAATTACTCTTCGGTTTCGTCCTCTTCGGGCTTGGGTCGCTTCGGACCGCCGGTGGTTACCGTAACCATCGCGGGCCTGATGACCTTCGCTCCAAGGCGGTACCCCTTTTGGTACACCTCGTGGACCGTCTCGTCGAACGCCTCCGCATCGGGAACGGTCGCGACCGCCTGAGCCTCCAGCGCATCGAACGCCTCGCCAGCCGGGTCGATCACTTCCACACCGTCCTTCTCGAGCACGCCGACGAACTTGGAGTGCACCGCGCGGACGCCTCCGAGCAGCTCGCCCTCGCCGTTCTTCTCGGCGTAGTCGATCGTGCGCTCAAAGTCATCGATCACAGGAAGCAGGCTCGTGACCAGCTTCTCCGCGGCGCGGACCTTCTCAGCTTCGCGCTGCTCGTTCGTGCGCCTGCGGTAGGTGTCCCACTCGGCGTGAAGGCGCATGAACTTGTCTTTCCATTCGGCAGCCTCGGCCTTCGCGGCGGCAAGCTCGGCAGCAGCCTTCTCGGCTTCGGCCTTCGCGTCATCGGCAGGCTTCTCGCCCTCGGCGTCCTCGGCGTCCTCGGCGGGCTTTTCCGCCTCTTCAGGCTCGCCTTCGAGCACTTCCGCCTCTAGCGCTTCGGCGGCAGCGCCCTCCGCAGCCGACTTCGCATCGGCCGCGGTGGCGCTATCGTTGGCGCAGGTTGGGGAGGAGGAGGGAGCCTCTGCGCCCGTGTTGGCATCATCGATGGGAATACTCACGGCGTCGTCCTTTCCAGATTTCGCCATAGCGATTACTTGCCTTCTTTCTTGTCGTCGTCGACGACTTCGTAGTCAGCTTCGATCGTGTCGTCGTCGGCAGGAGCCGCGCCGCCCTGGGCACCGGCCGCTGCAGCCGCCGCAGCCGCGGGATCGCCGCCGTTCTGCGAGTACACGACCTCGGCGAGTTTGTAGCCGGCCTGCTGGAGCTTCTCCACCGCGGCCTTGATGGCCTCGATATCGGTGCCCTCAAGCGCGCTCTTCGCCTCGGCGATAGCGGCTTCGGCAGCGGCCTTCGCATCGGCCGGGGCCTTGTCGCCCAGCTCGTCGAGCGTCTGCTGCGTCGCGTTCACCAGGGAGTCGGCGTTGTTGCGCGTCTCGATCTCTTCCTTGCGCTGAGCGTCCTCGGCGGCGTGCGTCTCGGCGTCCTTCACCATGCGGTCGACTTCGTCGTCGGAAAGCGCGGTGGAGCCGGAAATGGTGATCTGCTGCTGCTTGCCCGTGCCCAGGTCCTTAGCGGAAACGTTCACGATGCCGTTCGCGTCGATGTCGAAGGTGACTTCGATTTGCGGAACGCCGCGACGAGCAGCCGGGATGCCGGAGAGCTGGAAGCGGCCGAGCGTCTTGTTGTCGTTCGCCATCTGGCGCTCGCCCTGCAGGACGTGGATTTCCACGGACGTCTGGTTGTCGGCGGCAGTGGAGTAGACCTCGGTCTTGCGGGTCGGGATGGTGGTGTTGCGGTCGATCATCTTGGTCATGATGCCGCCCATGGTCTCAACGCCCAGGGACAGCGGGGTAACATCGAGAAGCAGGATGCCCTCGACGTCGCCAGCGAGCACGCCGCCCTGGACAGCCGCGCCCATAGCAACGACCTCGTCGGGGTTCACGGACATGTTGGGCTGCTTGCCCGTCATGCTCTTCACGAGCTCCTGAACGGCCGGCATACGAGTGGAGCCGCCGACGAGGATGACCTCGTCGATGTCGCCCTGGGACATGCTCGCGTCGCGCAGCGCCTGCTCAACAGGCTTGCGGCAGCGGTCGAGCAGATCCTTGGTGATGCGCTCGAACTCCGCGCGGGTAAGCGTGTAGTCAAGGTGCTTCGGGCCGGAAGCGTCCGCCGTGATGAAGGGCAGGTTGACGTTCGCCTGCGTGGTGGAGGAGAGCTCCATCTTCGCCTTCTCCGCCGCTTCCTTCAGACGCTGCAGAGCCATCTTGTCCTTGCGCAGGTCGATGCCGCCGTTGTCAGCTGCGAACTTGTCGGCCAGCCAATCGATGACGCGATGATCCCAGTCGTCGCCGCCGAGCTGGTTGTCGCCAGCGGTTGCAGCAACCTCGAAGACGCCGTCGCCGAGCTCCAAGATAGAGACGTCGAAGGTGCCGCCGCCAAGGTCGAACACGAGGATCTTCTCGTCCTTGTTGGTCTTATCGAGACCGTAGGCCAAAGCTGCAGCCGTCGGCTCGTTGATGATGCGGAGCACTTCGAGGCCAGCGATTTTGCCAGCGTCCTTCGTCGCCTGGCGCTGCGCGTCGTTGAAGTACGCAGGCACGGTGATAACGGCCTGGGTGATGGGGCTGCCGACCTGCTTTTCCGCGTCGGTCTTCAGCTTCTGAAGCACCATTGCGGAGATTTCCTCGGGGGTGTAGGTCTTGCCCTCGATGTCGATGACCGTGCGGCCGTCCTTGCCCGCCTCGACCTTGTAGCTCACCTTGGCCTGCTCAGCCTTCGTCTCGTTGAAGGAGCGGCCGATGAAACGCTTGACGGAAGAAACCGTGTTCTCCGGGTTGGTGACCGCCTGGTTCTTCGCGGCCTTGCCGACGACGCGCTCGCCGTCCTTGCGGAAGCCCTCGACCGACGGGGTGGTGCGATCGCCTTCGGCGTTCACGAGGATCTCAGGCTCGCTGCCTTCCATGACTGCCATTGCCGAGTTCGTGGTGCCCAAGTCAATACCGAGAATCTTAGACATTATGTTTCCTCTCCTTTGTAGAGATAGTTACCGTGGTTTCGAAGGGAGGCTTTCAGAAGAGCTGCTCCGAGTTTTCGCAGCTTTCCTATCGACCCACCCGTTCGATATTGCGTACTATAAAATCTAAGTGCGAAACTGTCAAGTTTGCTTCTAAATTTCGCTGAGATTTTTTGCCAAAGTAATGCTCAAACGATTGACCTGCGCAAACGCAAATTCCGGCATGCAGGAATTATGAAGATGACGCATATGAAATCTAAGTCGGGAAGGCTCAAGGCGGCCTATCAAGACGGGGACGAGGGGGGCCTAAAGCCCAAGGCGCTAGGGCAAGGCGAGCCGCTCGACGTCGAGGTTCTCGCAGTTGACGGCGAAGACCGACTCCCCCGCCCGGGCGTCCGACCAGGCAAGCGGGCCCTTCCCCAAATCCGTCAGCTGCACGCCCGCCTCCTGCAGCGCCCCCGCGACGCGAGCCTGCGCGCCCCCGCGCACGCGCATCGAGAAGTACAACCCCCGGTCGAGCCCTTCGAACGCAACCTCCTCGGCAAGGGAGCTTTCGCGCACGCGGCGCACCAGCCCGTCCTGCAGCTGCTTCGCGTGGGTGCGCAGGCGGTTCACGTGCCGCTCGTAGTGCCCTTGCTCGATGAAGCGCGCGAGGGCAAGCTGTTCGAGCGGGCTTACCGTATTCGAGTAAAATCCCAGGTTGAGCTCGAATGGCTCGATAAGGCTCTCGGGAAGCACCATGTAGGCGATGCGGAATGCCGCGCCGAGGCTTTTCGTGAACGAGTTCAGGTAGATGACGCGCCCCGCCACATCGACGCTCGCAAGCGGCGCAATCGGGCGCCCCGACATGCGGAACTCCGCGTCGTAGTCGTCCTCGACGATGAAGCGGCCACAGTGCTCGCCGCCCTTCGCCCCGGCAAACGCAGCCTCATCCTCGCGCGACCAGTTGAGCAGGTCGCGTCGATGAGCCGCGGACATGACGACCCCCGTCGGGAATTGGTGCGCGGGCATCACGTGCGCCACACTCGCACCGCTCTTGCACAATGCGGCGACATCGATGCCGCCCGCCGCAAGCGGAACGCTCGCGCAGTGCACGCCCTGGGCCTCATACATGCGCTCGAGCAGCGGATATCCCGGGGATTCTATCGCGAAGCCCCGATCGCGCCCGAGCAACTGGATTATCAGCTGATAGAGCGTCTGCGACCCCGCGGCGACGACGATGCGCTCGGCAGGCACGTCCATGCCGCGATATTCGCGCAGGTAGGCGGCGATTGCCTGGCGCAGACGCGGGGAGCCGGCACCGAGGGCGGCCTCCGCGAGCGTTGCCGAGGACTCCTCCGTGAGCGTCCGGCGCATCACGCGCGCCCACGTTTGATAGGGGAAGAACGTCGTCGCCGCCGACGCCGTGGCCGCCGACGCCGACGACAAGGCGGGAGTCGTCAGGTTGCCCTCGGGGGCGCCGGCGCGCCCCGCATCCCCGCGCAAGCGCGCCCCTTCGCACCGCCCGCCGCGCGCAACGGGGGAAAGCTCGCACGCGAAGTAGCCCCTGCGCTCCTCCGCGCGCACATAGCCTTCTGCGATGAGCTGGGCGTAGGCAGCCTCGACCGTGATCACGCTCACGCCGAGGTTGCGCGCGAAAGCCCGCTTGGAGGGAAGCTTCTCGTCGGGCAAGATGTTCCCATGGGCGATATCGTGGCGGATGCGCCGATAAAGGTAGTCGTAACGACTCCCGTTCCCTCGCTCACTCATGTCGTAAGACAGCATTTCTCGCCCTCGCCTCAATCTGGTCTTATTTATTACTCGCAATTTGACCATGTTAACAGGTTCAAACCCGACGTATGATTCCAAACTATTACATACCGACAGAAGGAGTAGGAAATGACCGAACCGCAAACCGCAGCAGAGCGCGTCGCGCTGAATCGCCAGCTCGCGCAGATGCTCAAGGGCGGCGTCATCATGGACGTCACCACGCCGGAGCAGGCGCACATCGCCGAAGAGGCCGGAGCCTGCGCCGTCATGGCGCTCGAGCGCATCCCCGCCGACATCCGCGCGGCGGGCGGCGTGTCCCGCATGAGCGACCCGAAGATGATCAAGGGGATCCAGAAGGCGGTGTCCATTCCCGTCATGGCGAAGTGCCGCATCGGGCATTTCGTCGAGGCGCAGGTGCTGCAGGCCATCGACATCGACTACATCGATGAATCCGAAGTGCTCTCCCCCGCCGACGACACCTTCCACATCGACAAAACCCAGTTCAACGTGCCGTTCGTGTGCGGCGCGCGCGACTTGGGCGAGGCACTGCGCCGCATCGCCGAGGGCGCCACGATGATCCGCACGAAGGGCGAGCCGGGCACGGGCGACGTCGTTCAGGCCGTGCGCCACATGCGCATGATGAACGCCGAGATCCGCCGCGTGCAAAACCTGCGCGACGATGAGCTTTTCGAGGCGGCCAAGCAGCTGCAAGTGCCCGTCGACCTGGTGAAGTACGTGCACGAGAACGGCAAGCTGCCCGTCGTGAACTTCGCCGCCGGCGGCGTGGCGACTCCCGCAGACGCCGCGCTCATGATGCAGCTCGGCGCCGAAGGCGTGTTCGTGGGATCGGGCATCTTCAAGTCCGGCAACCCCGCCAAGCGCGCGCAAGCCATCGTGAAGGCCGTGGCGAACTACACCGACGCCAAGCTCATCGCCGAGCTGTCTGAGGACCTCGGCGAGGCGATGGTCGGCATCAACGAGAACGAGATCGCCCTGCTCATGGCTGAGCGCGGCAAATAGGCGCCTGCGCGAACGCCGATATCGCCTGAAAGGTTTGCATATGGGAAAGAAAGTAGCCGTCCTGGCTGTTCAGGGGGCGTTTATCGAACACGAGCGTACGCTTTCGAAGCTGGGATGCGAATGCGCGGAGCTGCGGCAAGGGCCCGACGTTCGCCAACCCTTCGACGCGCTCGTGCTGCCAGGCGGCGAGAGTACGGTGCAGGCGAAGCTCCTGCGCGAGCTCGGCATAATCGACGAGCTGCACCGCCGCATTGCAGACGGCATGCCCGTGCTCGGCACCTGCGCAGGGCTTATCTTGCTCGCGCAGACCGTCGAGGAGGGCATCCCGAAAGCGGGAGACCCTACGGCGGAAGTGGTCGGAGGAGACGTCGCGCCGGGCGCTTTCGGCACGCTGCCCGTCACAGTGCGACGAAACGCCTACGGGCGTCAACTGGGCAGCTTCCACACGGAAGCACCGTTTTCGGGCATCGAAGGCGACGTGCCCATGACGTTCATTCGCGCGCCCTACATCGCCGAAGTCCACGAGGGTGCAACCCCGCTCGCCACGGTCGACGGGCGCATCGTCGCTGCTCAGGCAGGCAACCAGATCGGCATGGCATTTCACCCTGAGCTCGACAACGACCTGCGCATTCACGAACGGTTTGTCAAGATGATTGGGTAATCAGGCTTTTCTGCACCTGAGGTCAACGCTCGAAGGCCGCTTTGCCTAGCCGCCCACTCGGAGGCCTCGCAAAGCGGCTTTTGCGTTGTTCTGACGCAATCATCGAAAAAAGTGGTCACGAATTGGAGTTATGCGCAGCCGCATTGCTTTCAAGAAGCAAATAGACCGTTTCCAAACGTAGAATAATCCACATTATTATTTGGCATGAGGATTAAAACAACACATGCAACAAACCCAGGTGCTCGCGACGGGCTTGTGGTCACTCGCTGATTGCGCATAACTCCAATTCGTGACCACTTTTCGGCTTTCTCGCGTTTGAAATGCGCACAAGACCAGTTTTACCGGTCGATTCCCCTCCATAACAGCACGAAGCGCCCGCTCGATACCGAGCGGGCGCTTCGTTCAATCGCGAAATATGCGCTATTCTTCGACAACCTCGGGGATAGCGCCCATCGGGCACTCCTCGACGCAATCGCCGCATGCGATGCAGTTGTCCTCGTTCACGGGAGCCGCAACGCCGTTGACGACCTCGAGAACCTCCTGCGGGCAGGCGTCAACGCAAATGCCGCAGCCGATGCACTCATCTGCATCAATAACCGGGTGAGCCATGTCAAACTCCTTCTCGTCTCAGTAAATGAAAGGGAGTCCCGCGCGCCCTCTCGCGGCGCCTCGCCGCACGCTCGGGAAACCACTGCACGCAAAGATACCATTGCAGCCGCCAAACGCAAGGGGAAACGGGCGTT
Organism: uncultured Ellagibacter sp.; assembly: GCA_934663775.1. Taxonomy (GTDB): domain Bacteria; phylum Actinomycetota; class Coriobacteriia; order Coriobacteriales; family Eggerthellaceae; genus Ellagibacter. Next base: position 26,547 of record CAKUKU010000013.1, read on the forward strand.
TTTCAGGGTGCGGCGGGAATTGGCACCAAAACGTAAAGTTCCCGCAAAACCGCTGGACGCACCCGCGAACACGCCTGGCGGGGCGCCCGATGATTACACCCCATTTTGCGAGGAATCGTCCCCCTTGTCACGAAAACCGCAGGCAACGTGCTAACAAATGCGGGGAAGCTGCTCACCCACAAGCATGTCGAGAACGCGCTTGCCGCCGAACGCCGTGCGCAGGTACACCTTCGGCCCGCGCTCAGGTTGCATCTCGCCCACTTCCCCGATAATCGCGGCGTCGGCACCGTACTTGTTCGCGCACATGGCAGAAAGAGCAGCTTCCGCCTCGTCAGCGGGGACGACGCAAACCATCTTGCCCTCGTTCGCCACCTGGAGCACGTCGTAGCCGAGCATCTCGCATGCCCCGCGCACCGCGTCCTTCACGGGCACGGAGTCCTCCTCGATGGTGATATCGACCTGCGCCTGATCGGCGAACTCGTTGAGCGTCGACGCCAAACCGCCGCGCGTCGGGTCGCGGAAGCAGCGCGTGTTCGGCGCGGCAGCGAGAACTTCGGCGATCAGGTGGTTCAGCGGCGCAGCGTCGCTTTGCAGGTCGGCCGAGAAGCTTAAGCCCTCGCGGCAGCTCATGATGGTGATGCCGTGGTCGCCCAATGTGCCGCTGACGAGCACCTTGTCGCCCGGCTTGCACTGCTCGCCGCCCAGGTTCATCCCTTCGGGCACCGCACCCACGCCCGCGGTGTTGATGAACACACCGTCGCCGTGACCGCGGTTCACCACCTTCGTGTCACCGGTGACCAAGCGCACTCCCGCCTCGCGCGCCGTTTCGGCCATCGTGTGACAGATGCGCTTTAAATCTGCCATCGGATAGCCCTCTTCAAGAATGAATCCGCAGCTCAGATACAGCGGGCGCGCTCCTGAAGTGGCCACATCGTTCACCGTGCCGCAAATAGCGAGCCGCCCGATGTCGCCGCCGGGGAAGAATTGGGGGGTCACGACGAAGCTGTCGGTAGAGAACGCCAGCCGCTCGCCGGGCGCGGGGGCGGGAAGCACTGCCGCGTCGTTGCCCTGCAGAAGCTCGTCGTTGCCATACGCCTCGTAGAATACCTCGTCGATGATGCGCTTCATCATCGATCCGCCGCTGCCATGCCCGAGCATCACTCTCTCGTCCATGAGGATTCTCCCTTGCCTTTGTCTACCGCAACGCGTTTATCGCGAGCGGAATAATCGTTCGTTTGCCCCATGATACGCCAGAACGGACCGCGGGAACGAGATCGGCACGCCAACAGCAGGAGAGAGCGGACGAGTCCTCACGCCGTCGGCGAGCAAACGCCCCGCATCGTCCGCCACCTTGTGACGCCTCATCGGACCTGCGTCGGGCAGGCGGCGTGCATCGTCCACCGCAACGCGTGGGAATCGGGCAGCACGCGGGTCCGTCGCTAACCGCCCGAAGGCCCCATGAGGCCACGCGCGCTTACAAACTCACGACCAGCCCCTCCGCCGACGGGGAAAAAGACCTGCGCCCCTACGCGCGCTCGATGCGCACGCGGGTGAGGCCTCCGTGACGTGCCGTCGCCCCGCTCGCGCGCTCCCATTCGGCCGGGATGATCTCGTTGTTGTTGCCTCCGCGAGGGATGCCGTGCTCGAAATCGACCGCCGCGACGCGCCCATACGCCCAATGCCCCTGACCGTAGCACTTCACGACCACACCGGGCCGCGTGCCGTCCCACGCCTTCGCGCGCGCGGTGATCGACCCCTCCTCCGACACGATGCGCACCGCGTCACCCGAGCGAAGCCCGAGGCGATCCATGTCGTCGGGGTGGATCTTCACGACGTCGTCCCACGGCTCATCGCCCGGGTCTAGCCGCTTTAGGCGCTGGTAGAGCGGTGAATTCGCAGAACGGCCCTCCAGGTTCGCGATCGAGCGGTGCTGCGAGAACACGAAGGGATACGCAAGTTCGTCCCCCAGGCGCCGCGGCGGCTCGAAGTGGGGCACGAGGCTTTTGCGGCCGCACGCCTCGTACCCAAGCGATGCCGCCACGTCGTCGGGGGCAACCCCGAAGCGGCGCGCATGCTCCCCGAATGCGCGATGGAGCGCGCCGCTTTCGAACTCAAAGCAGCCCGACGGCGTGGGAAGCGGCGCGGACTCCTCGCCTTTTGCCCGACCGCAAACGGGATCGCTCTCCCATATGCCCTTCGAGCGGAAAGCCCGCCATGCGTCCCCGGCGCTCTCGGCGCTCTCGGCGCCCCCAGTGCTCTCGGCGCTCTCGGCGCTCCCAGTGCTCTCGACGCTCCCGACGTTTTCGGTGGCCTCGGCGTCCCCCGGAGCGCCCGCGCCGTCGCGTCGCCAAAGCCGCGCGGTCATCGCCCTCGTTGCATATTCGGCAAGCTCATCTCCCGACGTCGGCGCAGCACCCGTGCAGGGGTCAGCGCATTCCCGCTGGTAATAAGCGAGAATGTTGGGAAACCCCCGATCGGCGAGCTTCTCCGCCAAGGCATAGGCAACGCCCGCCTCGTCGTTTCTCGCCTCGCCACGCGCATCCACGCAGGGCTGCTCGAGAACAACCGCCGACCGCCCGTTCTGTCGGCAACGCGCAAAACCCCACGTCTCGAACAGATGATGCCGCGCGGGCAGCACGATGTCCGCATAATGGGACATCTCGGAGAGATGGGTTGTCACATGAACGAGAAACGGCAGCTTTTCGAGCGCGCGTTCCCACCGCGGGGCGCCCGTGCACGAAAACGGGAAGTTGCACCAGTAGGCAATGAGCGTGTCGATGCCACCACTTTCGATTGCCTCAGGAATGAGGTTTGTGACCGGGGCCTTGTGGGCGCGCCCCGCCTTCGCGCACAGGAAATCAACCTGGTCGGGAGCGTCAACGCGCGACGTCGCGCACGCACGGCGCGCAACGTCGTCGCAATAGGCTTCGGTGCTGGGAAGCTTTTCGATAGGAAGCGAAGGAAACGAGAGCACGCCGCCTTCCGCGCCGATCGAGCCGACAAGCCCGTTGAGCGCGTAGCACGCCATCCCAGAGTAAAGCCCGCGGGCCGTCATGGCCACACCCGGGGAAGCCCATGAAACCGCGCACTCGCCTGCGCCCCCGAACGCGCGCGCCATCCGAACGATTTCCTCTGCGGCGACGCCAGTTTGCGCAGATGCCCACTCGGGCGTCTTGTCGAAAAGCTCCTCGTTCCACCACGTGCATACACCGTGCGTGAAGCGCTCCCGGAATAAGGCATCATCCACCTTGCCCTTGAGCTGGGCCGCCTCGGCAAAGAGATTCCTTCCGTCCTCGAAATCACCAACGTAGTCGCGGTTCCAAAGCCCCTCGGCGAGTATGACGCGAGCAATGGCGGATGCAAGCGCGCCATCGGTTCCAGGCGCGATGGGAACCCAGCACCCTGCGCCAGAGCGCTCCCCCTTCTCGACGAGCTCGGCCGTCATCGAGCGGCGAGGGTCGACGACGTAAACCGGCACACCGCGGCGCAGCGTCTCAGGAAGCGCGCGCCGGGCATGCGCCTTCTGGCGGTTCGACGCCACGGGATCGGCGCCCCACAGGATGGCGCACTCCGTACGCTCCCAGTCGTAATCGTGGTAGTCGTAGCACCCGTCAAGCACGCCCGTCGCCAACTTCTCGGCGTCCGCGCAGATGGAGTCGTGGTTGAAGCGGTTGGGCGTACCGTAGATGTCGGGGAAAGCGCCCATCAGCACGTCGCCTATGCCCGTTGAGCGACCCTTTGCGAGGGCGAAGCGCTCGGGGTGGCCCGCACGACGCAGCGCCATCATTCGGTCGGCGATTTCATCGAGTGCTTCGTCCCAGGTCACAGGATCAAATTGAGGATCGACGCCGCGCCCTTTCTCGGAGTTGCGACGGCGCAGCGGCACGAGCACGCGGTCGGGGTCGTATTCCTGCTCGAGCGTGATAGCGAGCGCGGGGCACACATCCCCGCCCGTCGCCGCGCTCGCGCCGTTTCCGCGAACGCGCACCGCGCGACCGTCTTCGATCGTGACCAAAACGGGACAGTTAGAAAGGCACCCCTGGCATGCCGAGGGCACTACTCGGCGCATGGGCGCTCCTCAAGGCTCGCGCAGCCGTCGAACGCGTCGGGCGCGATGTAGTCAAGCGGCCCGCCCACGCGAACCGCGCGCAATTGCGAGCACCCCGCGAACGCCTCGGACTCGAGCGAGCGCACCCCCGAGGGAAGCGCCACCTCCTCAAGCGACGCGCAATCCTTGAAGCAGCGCTCGCCGATCCAGTTCACGGAAGGTGGTAAATCGACCGCCCGCAGCGCGGCGCACTTGCGAAACGCCTCGTTCTCAATCACCTCGAGAGAGTTAGGCAAAACGACGTCCTCAAGGTGAAAACAGCGAAGAAACACCTGCTCAGTCAGTGTTTTCACATTTCCCGGAAGATGGATCTCACGCAGGTCGCGGCACCCTCGGAACGCGGCGACGCCTATCGTCTTGAGCGATTCGGGAAGCGAGACGCGCAAAAGGTGCACGCACGAGGCGAACGCCTGGCTTTCCACCTCGATGACCCCCTCGGGCAGCACCGCCTCGCGCACGACGTCGTTGTTGGCGAAGGCGCGATGCCCAACGACCCGCACGCCCTCGGGTACGGCGACGCGCTCGTCGTCGCCCGCATAGCCCGTCAATGTCAATTCAAATGTCCCCATGCGCCCATTCTACCCAATCCGCGTGCGACGCCGCTAACGATGCACGATGAAGCGCTTGCGCAGCTGCGTGGCGATGATTTCCAGACAGACGGACACGGCCAGGCACATGTAGATGATGAGCCCCATCTCATGCCAATTGAACATGTAGTTCGCGACGATGTAGAGGTAGTAGCCGATGCCGCCAGACCCCGCGATGGCGCCGACGGTGACCGCGCCGACGAAGTTGTTCTCGAAGCGGATGAAGATCCACGACAGTATCTCGTTGAGCTTGTCGGGGAACACGCCGCGTGCGACCTGCTGCCACCACGTCGCGCCCGTCGCTTTGAGGGCTTCGAGGGAGCCCTTGTCGACCTCTTCGAACGCCTCGGAGAACGCCTTCGTCAAGAAGGACACCGTGTGGAACATCATGCCGATGACGGCCGCTTCCGAGCCGAGCCCGATGGCGACGGTGAACACGAGCACCCAGATAATTGTAGGAACCGAACGGATGACGGCCATGAGCGTCTTCACGATGTTGCTCACGAGCTTGTTCGACAGGTTGCTCGCCGCAAGCAGGGAAAGCACGAGCGCAATGAGCGCGCCGCCCGCCGTCGCGAGCACCGCGATACAGATGGTCACGGCGAGCCCCTCGATCATCTCACCCCACGTGTAGTGTGAAAGCGAGGGCGAAAGGAACATCAGCTTGAAGTATTCCAGCAGGTCAGAAGCCGCCTGCATGGTGTCAGCCGAACCGTAGCCCATGTTGACCATGGTGTAGGTGGTCGCCACGGCGAGGAACACGACGAGCGCGGCGAACACGGTGCCCGACGTCGTACGCACGCGAATTCTCAGCTTCCCGCGCACCTCGCGCCGAGCGCCCTGCCGCCCGTCGGGCGCGCCGACGCGGCGACGCACGAAGTTGGATGCAGCCTCGACGACGATCACGGCGACGGCGATGCAGACGATCACGAGCCCCGCAGTGTGATACTTGAATGTGCGGTAGTACCAGTTGAACACGAACCCGATGCCCGTTCCCGTGAGCATGCCGACGAGCGTCGCGTCGCGGAAGTTCGTCTCGATCATGTAGAGAACCCAGCTCACCACCTGCGTTAGGCTCAAGGGAAGCACACCGTGCACGATGACCTGCAACTTCGATGCGCCGGTCGCGCGGAGCGCCTCGATCGAGCCCGCGTCCGCCTCGTCGATCGTCTCGATGAACGCGCGCGTGAGAAAGCCCAAGCTCTTGAAGAAAAGCGCGAGAAATCCCGTGAACTCCGCTTGCTTGAACGAGAACAAGAGGATGAATCCCCAGGCCACCGTGGGTATGTTGCGCAGCACCGTAGCGAAAGCGCGAATGACCATCTGCACGGGGCCGCCCACGCCCGAAACGCGCGAGGCCACGACCGCCAAGATAAACGAGATAATCGCGGCGAGCGTTCCCGCGGCAATCGCGTCTAAGATGGTCATGGCAAGCGCCGAGGTAATCTTGTCCATCTGGTCGAACGCCTTGGCGTCGGGCATGAACTGCGCCACGAACCACGCGAAGCCTCCGGGAAAGTCGCGCGCGGCGTCGATGAAGCTGAAATCGATATGGCTGCTCGTCACGAGCGTAACAACGAGGAATGCTGCGAGAATACCCAGGTAGGAAGCGTGTCGCTTCGGGAAGAACAGCGGATCGGGCGTAGCCTTCGCAGCGGTCTCGCCCGCACCTTGCGCCTCGCTCGCAGCCTGCGACCTGCCCGCAGCTTCGCCCGCACCCGGCGAGCAGCATCTCTTCGCCCGACGGCCTTTCAGGGGCGCCATCAGCAGCACTCCACCGTCGAGGTCGAGGGGTCTTCCCCATCGTAGATCGACGCGATGATGTCGGGGGTCAAATCCCCCGGCGCGCCGTCGAAAACGAGCTTGCCGCCTGACACCGCGATGACGCGATCGGAGAACTCGACGGCATATTCCACCTGATGAAGGCTCACCAAGCAGGCAATGTTGCGCTCGTCGGCGGCCCATCGCAGATGCTCCATCACCGTTCGCGACGACTTTGGGTCGAGGCTCGCGATGGGCTCATCAGCCAAAATAAGCAAAGGGTCCTGAACAAGCGCACGGGCGATGCCGACGCGCTGCTTCTGCCCGCCCGAAAGCTGGTCGGCGCGCATGTACGCGCAGCACTCCAGCCCCACGCGCTCGAGCGCGTCAAACGCCGCGCGCTTCTCTTCCTCCGAAAAAATGCTCAAAGCGCCCATGAGGGAGTTCTTGTAGCCAAGACGGCCCTGAAGGACGTTTTCGATCGCCGTCGAGCGATACACCAGGTTGTAGCCCTGAAACACCATCGCCATGCGGCGACGGATCTCGCGCAGCACCCGCCCGCGCGCGCTCGTCGCCTCGCGCCCGTCGAAGACGACCGAACCCGAGGTCGGGTCGACTAAGCGGTTGATGCAGCGCAGAAGCGTGGACTTGCCCGCCCCCGAGCTGCCGATCAGCGAGACGAATTCCCCCCGCCGCAAGGAGAAGGAGACGCCGTCGAGCGCGTTTGAGGAGCCATCGTAGCTTTTCGTCAGCCCCTTAACCTGGAGCAACGACTCTTCAGCGCTCACGGGCGCCTCCTTTCCCTTCGAAATCACATCGCGCCTAGTATGCGCGAGAAAACGCTATTCCTCGCCGATAAGCTTGCGGAAGTCGTCGTAATAGGAGTCGTCGGCGGGAGTAAAGGTGACCTTGCCCGTGGTCTGCTTCCACTTGGTCACGGTGTCCTTGTCCTTCGGGTCCTTGAACAGCTCCTTGTTGCCGGACACGGCGTCGGAGCACATGTAGTCGACGACCTTCTTGTTCATGTCCTCGGGCACGTAATCGGTGTTCACGACGAAGGGAACGGCCGGGACGGGCAGCGACGACACGCAGCGAAGCTTCACGCCGGCGTACTTGTCGAGCGGAGCCTCGAGGCCGGACTTGATCTCGTACACGGCGCCAAGCTGACCGTTTTCGCCCTCGACGACGTTGTAGTTGTTGGCAGCGCCAGTGTCATCGCACGCGCAGAAGTCGGCATCGCCGGTGAGCGCGTTGTAGATGGAGTTCACGTGGCTGCCGCCGAAGAGCACCGTGTTGAAGAACTTGCCGGACTCGCCAAGGTCCTCGGAGTTGGAGATGCCGAACTCGGTCGCGAGCGCGATCGAGGGAATGACGTAGCCCGAAGTCGAGGAAAGCTCGACCCAGGACATGTTCTTGCCCTTCATGAGGTCCTTCGTGAGCTCGTAGGAGTCGCCCTTCTTGTACTTGTCGGCGCTCTCATCGAGCACGAGGATCTGGGAATGGTAGGAAACCTGGTTCAGCTTGCCTTCTCCGTCGGAGAGGACCCAAGCAACCTCGACTGCGGGATTCTTCTTGTGGAGCTCGACGTACTCCTTGGCACCGAGCGAGGCGTAATGGGCCTTGCCCGAGTTCACGGCCTCAATGCACACGTTGTAGTCGGTGGTGGTCATCGGCTCGCACGGCACGCCCGCGCCCTCGGCCATCGCTTCGGCGATGAGATCGCGCATGTTCTCGTACTTACCCTCCGACGCGCCCGGCTCCCACGCGAAGATGAGCTTCTCGGGGGCTTCGACCTTCTTGTCGCCCGACTTGGCGTCGCTCTTCGAGTCGCTCGAGGAGCAGCCCGCGAGGCCCGCCATAGCGCCCATCGCGGCGACCGTGCCCGCCGCGACGAACTGGCGGCGATTGAGGTTCATTTCCATTGTTTGATCCCTTCCTTGTGACTGCGCAAAAAGCGCGGGCCGCAAAGCTTCCGACTCGCAGCCCGCGCTTGAACGCTGACCATTTTATCACGACATTATTTGTCTAAGTCTAATAGTTTGCTGCATCGCTCATTAAGTTAGAGCCAGCAAACAGTTCCCGCATTCCACGAGCCGACCGCCCGTGCCTGCGGTTTAACAGCAGCTCGAAGCGGAAGAGCCCGACCCCGAGCAGCAACCGCCCTCGCCATCGCCCGCTTCCGCGCGCTTCTCCGCATCCTTCTTGCGTTTTCCCGCGAAGAACCCGGCGAGGTTTTCGGGCAGTTCGTAGGGCGCATCGGCGCCGGGCTCCTTCGTGCGGCCCTGCAGCGCGACCTCCATGATGCCGCGCACGAGCAAGTCGGTCGGCGGCACTTCGTAGTAGGTGCCGTTGAAGGGGAACAGGCGACACTTCACGTCGTAATCCGAAAGGTCGCGGCAGCAATCGCAATCGTTCTCCTCGATCGAGGGGCAGATGTCGACGTCGTTCACGCGAACCGTCGGCGAGCTGTAAAACTTGTACTGCTCGGCGAGCCATTCGTTGTCTACGTTGACGGAGTTGAACACGATATCGTATCCGCAGGCCGCAAGCACAGGGCGGCACAGCTCGACCGCGCGCTCGACGCGCTTGTCGGCGCCTTGGCAGCGATCGCACACGGTCAAATCGAGGTAGAGGAAGTCGACCGTAATCGTCTTCTTGCGCCCGGCGTACGCATCATCTTCGCAGCTGTAGGCCGCATCCGAGCTGTACGGCGGCAGTGTCGCGGACTCTGCTGCGGGAACGGGCGCAGGCTTCCACTCGTCGAACGCGACGAGCGCGCGCTCGGTCGAGCAGCCGCACGAGCACTCCTCTTCCGTCGCCTTCCCCATGCGAGCGCGCTTCGCGGCACGGGCGAGCTTACCGACCTTCTGCTTCTTTTCCTTTTTCGACATGGACTCTCCCTCTTTCACTTGCAGGCGGGCGCGCGGCCTGCCGTTTTTTCGCTTGGCATATGATACCCCGCCTTCGCGTCGATAGCGCATTTGCCACGAAATCGAAAGAGGCCGAGCCCGCAATCCAAGCCCGGCCTTTCCGTAGATTCCTTGCGAACGGCGCTAGCAGCAGCCGACGCCAACAGCAGCTTCCGCTAGCAGCAACCTCCGCCGCAGCAGCCGCCACCGTCGACCGCGGGGGCGTTGCCGCAGCCCTCGTAGGGGCCGAAGTGGATGGAGCGATCGCCGAAGATCTCGAAGTACTTGCCGAAGCGCGTGTCCTGCACGTAGCTACAGGAATTGCCGCACACGTCGAGTCGCAGGTCCTTGAAGAAGCGATGGTGATCGTCCAGGTCGAAATAGTTCTCGCAGCCCTCGATGCCGCCACGGTAGATCGCGGTCTGGCCGTACTGTTCGCAGATGTCCTCCTGCGTGTCGGGCAGCTTGAACGCGCGGACCGTGCGCGAGCTGTACTGGATGTTGCCGACGAGCGCCTCGACCTCGGGATTGTCGATAGTGGCTGCCGACGAGCTCATATAGCGGAAGTCGACCCAGCCCACGCGCGACATCATGCGGCGGAAGTCCTCGATGTACATGGCGCCACCGAGGCACTCGCCGAGAAGCGTCGGGTTCTCGTTGATTTCCTTGGGCACGCGGCGATCGGCGAAGATGTCGGAGAAGTACAGCTCGCCGCCGATCTTCAGCACGCGCCAGATTTCCTTGAAGACCTGCTCCTTCATGGGCGACAGGTTGATGACGCAGTTGGAGATGACCACGTCGACCGACCCGTCGGGAATCGCAGAGAGGTCCTCGATGTAGCTCTCGACGAACTCGACGTTGTCGTAGAACTTCGCGGCCATTTCCGCCTGGTGGCTCTTGGCGAAGGCGAGTTGATCGGGGTTCATGTCGACGCCGATGACCTTGCCCTCAGGGCCGACGAGCTTGCTCGCCAAAAACACGTCGCGACCGGTGCCGCAGCCCAGATCGAGCACGGTGCAGCCCTCGAGCGCCGGCGGCAGCGGGCTTCCGCAACCGTAGAAGCGCGAGGTGATTTCCTCGGGAATCTCGGCCAGCGCGTCCTGGATGTAACGGGGCAAGCTGTCGGTGCCGCAGCTGCACGTGTGGGTGACCATCTCGCCGCCGTTGTCGATGGACATCTTGCTGTAATACTCTTTAACCTGCTCGCGGATATCGCTCATGGTTTCGCCTTTCTTTTGCGTACCAGCTTAGGCTGGAAGTCGTAATGTAAGATACTTTTACCAAGCAACTATTGTCAATAGTCCTATAAAGACCCGTTCGCATGAAAGCGCCTCGCCGACGACGGTTTTCGCCGTCTCGCTTCCCTAACTTGTTCTGCCGTGCTATCTCCTCCTTTTTCTGCCAAATCGCCGACACACAGGAAGGAGTCTTCTCAAGGAGGACCTCCTTGAGCCCACTATAATTCCTACCAAATAAGTAGATTTTCACGGTAATTCCGAGTGACTACTATAATTTTTCCGGCTCAAACGCTGTCCGCTTGATGAAAAATACAGACTACCAACCTTATTTGCTTAAATCTAATGATTGCATCTGTGGTATATAACCAATTAGTATGAATTTTAGGGAGCAAACTTTACTTACCCCAAGGAGGACCCCAAATGACCCAACTCACCCACGACCTTTCCCGCCGCACCTTCGTCAAGGGCGCGGCAGCGGCCGGCGCGCTTGCCGGCATCGCGGCCTTGGGCGGCTGTGCAAGCGAAAGCAAGTCGGACGCAAAATCTGACGACAAGCAGGCCGAAACCCCCGAGAGCAAGTACGACAACACGATCTCGAGCGACACCGAGGACCTCAACATCGTGCTTCTGGGTAAGGACTCGAAAATCGCCGCCATCATCTTGGCCCTCAAGAAGGGCTACTACGAAGAGGAGAAGCTCAACGTTGCCACGCAAGTCGTATCGGGCGGCTTCCCCGAGGCAATGCCTGCGCTTTCCAACGGCACCGCCGACGTGCTCCCCTTCGGTTCCATCCCTTCCTGCACCTACATCGGACAGGGCGATGACCTGGTCATCTTCGGCGGCACCGTGGCTGACGGCTCGGAGTGCGTCACGCTCATCGAGAACAAGGACTCCTACAAGAAGCCCGAGGACTTTAAGGGGAAGAGGATTGGTTGCTTCCGCATGGAAACCGGCCACATGATCACCAAGAGCTGGCTGCGCGAAAACGGCATCGAGGATGGCAAGGACGTGGAGTTCATCCTGCTGGAAAGCTCGGCCGCCGAAGTCGCCGCAGTTGAAAACGGCGAGATCGACATGTGCTTCGTGAACAGCGGATACGGCTACGTCGCCACGCAGGGCGGCAAATGCGCCATCGCGTTTCGTCCCAACGAGCTGACGGGCAAGGAGTTCCCCTGCTGCCGCCAGACCACGAATCGCAAGGCGTTCGAAGAGAAGCGCTCGGCCCTCATCAAGTTCGAAATCGCGAATCTGCGCGCTCTCTACGACATCGAGAACGACCATACGGGCACCATCGCGACCATCGTGGATTACTCCGGCCAGCCCGAGGAGTACATCGAGAACATCACGTACGGCAAGGGCGACTACGTTGCCGCGATGAAGTTCGAGATGGACCCCTACACCGACGACGTGAAGGCATTCTACGGCGACATGGTCGACAACGGCGACATCGACGACACCAACAAGGAGCTCATCGTCGAGCACATGGACTCCACGATTTACAAGGCGGCTCTCGATGCGCTTATCGAGCGCGGCGAGCACAAGGACTTCTACGAGAAGCTCGCGACGGAGTACAAGAAGCACAACACGCTCGGCGTCTAAAGTTCGCGCTTTCTTCCACTGCGCCTGCGGCATGCTCCCCGCAGGCGCATATTTTATAAGGAACCTTAATGCCTGCAATATCTTTCCAAAACGTCAGCTATTCGTATATCGACAACAACGAGTCGTTCCTAGCGATTGAGGACGTCAACCTCGACATCGCCGATGGTGAGTTCGTCTGTTTGGTCGGCCATTCGGGCTGCGGCAAGTCAACCCTGCTGTCCCTGCTCGCAGGCTTATCGATGCCAACAACAGGGCAGATTCTCATCGACGGCAAGCCGGTGGTCGGCCCCGGTCCCGACCGTTCGATCGTGTTCCAGAGCTACTCGCTGTTCCCTTGGCAGACCGCGCTTAAAAACGTCGTGTTCTCAATCCGTCAAACGAGCAGGAACTTCACGAAGGAGCAGGCACGCGTGCGCGCTATCGAGCTGCTCGCCCAAGTCGGCATCGAGGACGCAGCGAATCGCTACCCCTTCCAGCTTTCGGGTGGCATGCGGCAGCGCGTGGCGATCGCCCGTGCGCTCGCGATCGATGCGCCCACGATGCTTCTCGACGAGCCGTTCGGCGCCCTCGATCCGCTCATTCGCGGCAAATTACAGGAGCTGCTGCTGCGCCTATGGCGCGAGGGCGAGGGCTGCTGCAAGACGGCGGTGTTCGTCACACATGACATCGACGAGGCGCTGATCCTCGCCGACCGCATCGTGTTCATGGAGCCGCGGCACATCATCCGCACCTTCGAGCTTCCCGAAGATCGAGACCGCAGCGCCGAGGCAATCGTCGAAGACGGGCGTCTGCGCGATATAAAGCACGAGGTCATGGAACTGTTTGATGCCACTGCGACGGGAAAGGAGGAGCGCTGATGCCGTTCGGGAAAAAGCCTGCCGCGGGTGATCGCGACCCCCGCCCCGCCGAAGGCGCAAGCGGGTGCGCTGCCGAGGGCAATGTTGCAGCGGCGCCCACTCAGACGAAAAGCCTGGCGCGCCAGGTGCTCACCGTATCGTTCATTCTGGCGAATATCCTGTTCATAGCACTCCTCGTGGCAATCGCCGTCCCCGGCAAGGTCCACCCGAAAACGAGCGTCCCCTTCTACGTCGCCGCGGCGATTATCGAGGCGCTGTTCTTATGGCGCTACTTCGCAGGCGGGCGGAAGCGCTCGACGTGCCATATCGCGATTGTCGTGTTTGCGCTGCTCATCGTGTGGGAAATCGTGTCGACCGACTTAAAGCTCACGCACCCGGTGCTCATCCCCAACCCCGAGAACGTCTTCGCCGTGTTCCCCGCGCGATGGGAGGAGCTCCTCAAGAACGTAACGTCGTCGATGATCCTGCTCGCAGAGGGCTTCATCACCTCGCTTATCGCCGGCAACATCATTGGGCTATTCGTGGGATGGATGCCCAAGGTGCGCGAAGCGGTCTACCCCATCGCGCACGTGCTCGCTCCCGTGCCGGCCATCGTGTTCGCGCCGTATCTCGTGATGCTTTTGCCCTCGTTTAAAGCCGCGGCCGTCGCCGTCATCTTCCTCGGCATCTTCTGGCCGACGCTTCTGAACACCATCCTGCGCGTGGAATCCATGGACAAGCATATCGTAGACTCGGCGCGCATGATGGGGCTGTCCACGCCCACAATGATCTTCCGCGTGCTTTTGCCGTACATGTATCCGACCGTAGCCACCGGCCTGAAAACGCAGCTGCCGACCGCCATGTTGATGTTGGTCATGGCCGAGATGTACGGAGCCACGAGCGGGCTGGGGTATTTCGTCATCAACTACACGAACTACGCGAACTACACGAACGTCGTCGCGGGCATTATCATGGTCGGGATCGTTGTCACCGTTTTGGACTTTTTGGTGGGACTGCTCGTCCGCAAGACGGTGAAGTGGAGCTAGCCTGATAAAGGCGAGAGAGGGGATTTATGTCAGCAGGAAAGGGAATCTGCCTGGTGTGCGGGGAGCCGCTTGCGTACTTCGAGGAAGCCCAGGAGGTTACCTGTCAGATTTGCGGCAAGAAGGAGACAGGGCATTCCGTCTGCGTCGAGGGCCACTACGTGTGCGACGCGTGCCATCGCGCGGGCGGGGTCGAGCACATCATGGCCGTATGCCGCGAGACCGACTCGAAGAACCCCATCCGCATCGCGCAGAAGATCATGAGCGACAAGTCGATCTACCCGAACGGGCCTGAGCACCACACGCTCATCGGGGCCTCGCTCATGGCTGCCTACAGAAACGCCGGCGGCGACATCAATCTGGAAAAAGCGCTCGCCGAGCTGCAGAAACGCTCGCTTTTGGTGCCAGGCGGCACCTGCGGGTTCTGGGGTACGTGCGGTGCCGCGACGAGCGCCGGGCAGTGGTGGTCGATCGTTTCCGGGTCGACGCCCATGACGCGCGACCCCTGGGCGCAAACGCAGCGCTTGACCTCGCGCATCTTGGGGAAGCTCGCCGATTTGGGAGGCCCGCGCTGCTGCAAGCGCACGGGATTCACGGCCATCCTCGAGGGCGCCGCCTACGCCAAGGAGCTTCACGGCATAGAAATGGAGCTGCCCGAGCGCGTGATCTGCGCCTTCCACACGCGCAACGCCGAGTGCTTGAAAGAGGAGTGCCCTTACTACCCCGGGGAATAGGGGCCGCCGCATATCGGCGGAGCCCAGAAGGCGCACCCCAGCGCAGTTCGGGGACACACTTACGCAAATCGCATCCCCAGGCTGCGCCGAGGTGCCCCCCCTGCACGAGCGAGAGGTGAGCCCGCTTATCCAGGTTTTGCTAGACTCAATTCGCCCCAGCCTTGCTAGGAGCGACTCGACCCGGCAAAGCTTGACTCAGCCCAGCCCGATCTAGTACGGCTTGGCTCGGTTCGCCCTTTCAAGCGCTTCCAAGCATTTCAAACGGCAACTCGATAAAAAGTGGTCACGAATTCGAGTTGTGCGCATTCGAGGCCAAGTCTGTACGCAAATCAGGGTCGTCTCACATCAATTTAATACCCATATTAAACGAAATTGTGGCATAACTGTCATGCCTTTACGCCCATTCCCGACTTCACCGACGGCGCAAATGCGCATAACTCGAATTCGTGACCAACTTTTTGCAATCCTGCGTTTGAGTGAGCCGTTAGAAGGCTCCATCAACCGTCGTTACGACCAAGCGGCCGTTTTTCACGCCCTTCGTGCCGAGGATCAGGTTCGCGATGGTTTGCACGAGCCCCGTCTCGCCGCGAAGGATCACCACTTCCATGCAGTGATGGTGGTCGAGATGCACATGCAGGGTGGACACGATGTTCTCGAAGTAATCGTGCTGAATGTCGTGCAGCTTTTCCTGCACGTCGGACGCATGATGGTCGAACACGATCGTCAGCGTGCCCATCACTTCCGTGCCGGGCGTCGCGCACTCGTCCACGACAAGCGCGTCGCGCACCAGGTCGCGCACCACTTCGCTGCGGTTTTTCGCCAGGCCGCGGCGCGCGACCAGCTGGTCGAAGCGCATCAGGAGCTCCTCGGGCATTGCGACCGAGAAGCGCATGAGGTCGTTGCTCATGGGCTAGCCGCTTACACCAGGTTCACAGTAACGCCGGGAGCGTTCTCTGCGTCGTCCTCAAGCGCGTCTTTCGCCTCGTCGAGCATGGCACGCACGTCGTCGAGCAGCGCCTGCACGTTGTGAAGCTTCTCGTTCGTCTGCGCGAAGCCGGCATCCCCCGCCTGATGGGCGAGCGTGTGAGCCCAGCGGCGCTCCAGCTTGATGTGGTCGTCGATCTGGTCGATCATCTGGGAAAACTGCCCCGTGTTAACGCCATTCGTGCACATATGCGGCCTCCTTCGCCTGCGCCGGGTGGGCGCGCCCTTTGCGCGCAATCGCGAACCCGACACCTTGTTTCTTGCTATTATGAACCCAGATATACCCCTTGGGACAACGCGCACGGGAGCGGTGTGAAAGAAATCACAAAAAGTAGCATTTACGAGGCAAGCAGCACGGAAGTTTGGGAGCTGTATTCCGATTACGTGTCGGGGTCCCGCACGACGCTCGCTTGCGCGATCGGCGGCCATGGGGCGAGCGACGCCGCGCGGCATGCGCTCGAAAGCTCGATGGCCGCACTCGGCTACGGAGATGCCGTGGCGTTCGCCACGCTGAGCGCCGACGACATCGCCTTGAGCGACAGCGACCTGTTCAACCTAGTAGAAGGCATCGATCCGCTCGTCATCGTGGCGGCGGATGCCCTGGCGGCGGCACGGCTCTCGCGCGCCTATCGGCAAGACGTCCCCACCGACGACGCCTGCCGCATCTTCTGCCGCAGCGCCGTAGCGTTCAAGGATCTGGAAAGCATGCTCGCGACGCCCGAGGGCAAGCAGCGCGCCTGGGCCCTGCTGAAAAAGCTACCTCGCTTGGGAAAATAGCACGCCTGGCAATCCGTCGCGCCCCACGTCGCCACTGTCGCGGCCGTCGGCGGCTCGCCCGCTCCCGATCGTCGGCACACCTTCGCAACCTTCGCTGGAGCAATCAGTCCGCATAGCGCATACGCCGCAGCCCATGCGCTTGTTCGCATGCGGGCGCAAGCTACGGCCGCGAATTTTCCCCAACAACGAGAAAAGGCCGCGGGGGAGGCGGCCTTTTACTCGGACGAGTGGGAGTGAGGAGAAATCTTTGGAACGACTTGAAGAATACCCCTTGAATTATTCACAGTCAAGAATATATTTGCTTTTAGCATAATGTGAAACACTTTGGGGCGAAGCGTCCCACAAGCGGCAAGACGCTTCGCCCCGCAATCACCCTCTACAGAATGCCCAGCTCGAATGCGTTTGCGAACACCGTCGCCACGCGCTCGCGGGCAATATGCTCGGCGGGAACGAGCACGCGAGACCCGTCGTTGCACGCATATCCCCTCACAAGCCCTACCTCAAGCGCCCAAGCCGCGGCGGGTTTCGCCCACGCAGACACCTCACCCGCGTCTGCGACGGAATCGAGCGACGACAGTTCGGCACTCGTGCCCTTCAGGTTATGCAGGATGGTCAACAGCTGCTCGCACGTGACCGGGTCGTCGGGCCCGAAGCCCGTTCTCATACCGTTCTCGCCCTGATAGCCGTTGATAACGCCAGCCGAAACGGCCCAGTTCACAGCACCTGTATACCACTGGCCGCCCAATACGTCGGGGAGCCCCGTCTCGTTTCGCGAGCCTTCGGCCGTAAACGCCGCCTCCGCCTCGGGGTCGGTATAGCGCCAGAGAATCGTCGCGAGCTCAGCACGCGTCAACGTCTTGCCCACGCCGAAGGTGTCGGCGCCATCGTAGCCGCGCATGAGCCCCTTCTCGGCCATAAGCGATACGCCGGGAGCGTACCACGCGCCGTAGTCGACATCACCGAAGACGGGCACCGGGACGTCGGGGCCGGGCTTAGAGCCGGGGTCGGGCTTAGGGCCAGGGCCGGGTGCAGGACCAGGCCCAGGTTCAGGTCCAGGCGCGGGGCCGGGATCCAGCTCGCCGCCCTCGACCGTCACCGTGATGTTCAGGCGCTCAGAGTATTCATCCTCAAGCCCTGCCTTGTACGCCGCGATTCGGTAGTACCCGTTCTGCGTCAGCGTGATGGGATCGGTGTAGACGACGCGGCCCTCGTCTCGGCACGGGCAGGTGTTGTTCGTGCTGTAGTAAATGGTCGCGCCTTCTTCGGCGGAAAGCGCAAAGCGCGTGCCCCGCGGCACCGTGACGCAGTTTTCCTTAGGAGCCGATGCATCAAGCGTTACGCTGCCGAGCGTCGCCACCGGACGAGCGGGGCGTACTTGGTCAGCGCAGACGCGCACGTCGACGTCCTTTGCGAGCGTCGTATCGTCAACAGCGACGAAAAGCCCCGACAGCCCCGCGAGGACGCCCTGCACGTCAAACGTCGCCTTGCCCTCGGAATCAGTCGTCACGGCACCGGCGGAAAGCGACGCGATTTCGGTGGAATCGATCGCCGCGCTCACCCTCACGCCCGGAAGCGGATTGCCGCTTGCGTCTCGCACATATTCGACGACCTGGGCCTTGTCACCTTCGCTAACGGATATCCCCTGCTCAATGTTGAGTTTCAGCTCGGCTGGGCGCATGCCGACGGTAAGCTCGCCGCTCGACCATGTGCCGCCGGCGACCGTTGTGCCCGCGTAATTCTTCGCGCCCGAAAGACCAAGGCTCACCTTCGACCCTGCAGGAAGCGGGGTCGCGGGCTTTATGCGCAGCACCTTGGAAAGCTTCTTCCCGCCGGCGCCGTCCGTCGCCTCGATCCATTCGAACGTGACGTCATCGAGCCCCGCGAGCGAAAGCGCGTCCACAGCGCCCGAGCCCGCATCCATGTACTGCGAGAACTCAATCTCGATGCAGTCGGTGTAGGCGTTCGCGCGCGCCACGGTTGGCGCGTCGGTCGACACGAGCCCCAGTTTGATGCCGAGCTGGATGGGCGGCACGGGAAGCCATGCGGACCTCGCCTCCCCATATCCCGCCTTCGTCACGCGAATCTGATACCAGCCCGTCGGAACGTCCCAGTTGAAGACGCCGTTCGCGTTGGTTGTAAGCGGGTTTTCCTGCTCGTAAGGCTTGGCGTTCCATTCCCACTTGTTCGTTCCCTGATCATCATCCGTTTTCCAAATCGTCGCCGTCGCGCCCTCGACCAGGTTCGACTCCACCGCTTCGTACACGAAGCCCGACGGATCGACGGCGCAGTTCGCGCGGTACTTGGCGTAGCGCGCCTCGAGCGCGGTTTGAGCGTGGGCATCACCGTGACCTGCGCGCTCGGCGAGCTGCGCGTCGGTCATCTCGCCCGGATTCATCACGATCTTACCCTCGCACGAGCGCTCGCGAAGCGCTCGCGCGTATTCGTAATTGGCCTGGGCCTCGTTGAGCTTCTCGGCGCGCAGCGTGTTCGCGGTAACCGACGACGCGTCGTTCAGCGCTCCCGTAGTCATGATGGCCACGCCCGCCGTGCCGCCGCTTGCGAGCGTTGCCGCAGCGCTTCCCGCCGTCAGCGTGATGGCAACCTTCGCGTTCGACTCGTCCTGGTACGCCTGAACCTCAAGCAGATCGCGAAAGATGTAGCCCTCGGCAAGCTCCTTATTCATGGCGTTGAGGCATTTTATGTCGTCCTCGGACTTCGGATCTTTGCGCGCGAGGTTGTCGCGCTGGATCTCCAACCCCTCAAGGTCGCCCTTGAGCTGGTTGTATGCCGTCCACGAAGCCTCGTAGTTGCCGATCGCGTCATTCGCCGCATAGCAGGAGAAACCCGCATCGAGCGCGCCTAAGCCGGCGCCGATCGGGTTTTTCATCTTTGCGGACACGCCCCACATCTTGGCTTCGACCTCCATGCCCTTCAGGCGGCGCAGGTTCCGCGAGACCTTGCCCGCGAGCTCGTCGACGCCGACCTTGTTCCCAAGTGCTGTGAATGCCTTGCGGCGAGACGTCACCATGCTCGTGATGTTCTCGTACGCGCTGGCGGCGACGGCTATCTTGTTCGTGTCGACGGAAAGCTGCTGGTCGCTTTCGGCGATGTCCTCGAAGTCAGCCTCGAGATAGATCGGGTCCTCGTCATCGCTTTCGTTGTCGTAGATATACGCCGAATAGCCGCTGATCGTGTCATCGCCTTTCGGTTTGAAGCCCGCGTTGCCGCCGAACTGCTGATATCCGCTCGGGTTTACCTTGCTCCGCCTCACTTTCACGCCGGCGTTCTTTGCGAGCGACGCGGTGAAGGCGTCCGTCCACGAGTCGTACTGGGTGAGCGAGCCCACGCCGATCATCTTGCCGATTTCGTCCTCGCAGCGCTTGAGCGCGGCATCGTTTTGGGAAACGGCGTTCTTGATGGCGGCGATGTCCGCCTTCGTCGCGGGGTCGGCATCTGCCTCGGCAGCCGCCCAATCGGCATACCATTCGTCATCGGGACTGTAGGCATCCTCGAAGATCATCTTGTCGATGGTGATGCCGTCGGCATTGCCCGAGCCGCCGAGAACGGCCGAAGCGCTTCCAACCTGGCTCTTAATGGCGCTGGCCAGCTCCTTGGCGCTCACGCCCTCGCTGTCCTTTGCCAAATCTTCCGCAATCCCGTCGATCAGCTTGTCGAACTCCTCGTCGATCGCTTTCGCCTCATCGGCAAGCTCGCCGCTTCCCTTCACCAACACGCTATTGAACTCGGCTTTTTTCTTGTTGGCCGATTCATTCGCCTTCTGCATCGTGATTTCAGCGTCGACCACCACGAGCCCGAGCGACGTAGTCGAGATCGCGTAGGTCTGCGGTACGAACACGTTCTCATAGGAACCTAAACTGAAAGGCTTACCATCTTCTTCCCAGTCTTTCACCATCTTGAGATAGCCCTCATCGACGTATTCGCCGGTGAAGCGCACCGCGTTCTGCCCTTCTTCGCGCTTTTTCAGGGGAATCTGCACCGTCTGCCCGCCCATGCAGAGCACCATAAGCGACAGGCCGTCTTGCAGCTTCGCCCCGTTGGCCGTGCTGAGCGTCAGGTCGAACGTCCAGTACGCGTTGCGCTTGTTCGCGAGCTGATGCCGCGTGACGAGGCCCTTCCTCGTTTCCTCGCCGTTTTCGATAAGCGTCTGCGTGTAGCCGCGATTGGTCACCTTGAAAGTGCTCACCTTTGCGCGGGGAACGTACTTCACGTAGGCGGTGTCGCAGGGTTTGCTTGCAAGGGCCGTGCGCGCCTCTTCTTCGCTGTCGCCGTAGGCCGCCGTCAGCCTTACCCGCTCGTTCATGATCGTGCCAGCGGGAAGATTGTACGTGAGCGACGCGTAACCGTACCCACCGACCAGCCCCGTCGCAACGGGGCTTCCATCGCCGTCGCCAGCCCTCAGGGCCACATACTTGTCGTACGGAGCATACACGAGCGCCTTGTTGCCAGATGCGTCTGCCTCGTCGGAATCGAGCGAAATGAAGCCACCCACCACATCGAACGCCGCCGAGCCCAGAGGCACTGTGGCGCCGTTTTCCAGCGTGAGCGATGCGCTTACGCTGTACGCCTGCTTGAGCTTCGGGGTCAGGCAGATGTCGATCGCACGCGATGCGCCCGCATCGTCGTCGTTCGAAAGGTCAAAGATCAAGGCGCCGTCGGAAAATGCGCCATTAAAGTGCTCGTACTCATCGCGCGACTCGCCGCGAATAATTGTGCTAGCGCTGGGGTATTTCACCTGGTCATCCGCGAGCGAGAGCGCAAGCTTCGTCGCTTTCGTGCCATTGCGGAGCGTATAGCTCGCACGCAGGTAGATTTCGCCGCCCTCGACCACAGCGTTGCTTCGCGCGATGAAGCCGCAGGATTCGACCCCCGCGCTCTTGCGCCACGAGGAGACGTCGAACGCGGGCGCCTCCAGCACGACAAGCTTATCTTTGCCGTTCTCAATGGCAATCGTCGTCTTCGCGTACTGTTTGCCCTCTTCAAGCCCCGCGAGCTCGAACGCGGCGAGCGTCGGCGCGGCAAGCTTCACGCCGCTTTGGCTCACCGCGACAACGGTGTATTCGCCCGCTGCAAGCTGAGGCGTCTTCGCCTTCATGATAGGCGTTGCTTTATCGGTGTCGTAGCCCATAAACGCCGTGTCACCGCTCGCCGCGAGCTTACCCTGCGCATCGAACACCATGACGGTGCTTGCGCCCGCAAACGAGCTTTTCACCTGCACCGTTGCGGTTCCCAGCTTCAGAAGCTTCACGTCGAAGGCCCCCGCCTCGGGCTTCGCCGAAACCGTCGCGCCGGCGAGTTTCAGCGCCGGGTCGGGCTCGACGGAAAGCGTGAGCTCCGCGTTCGCCTCCGCAAGCGTCTCCGATAGCACGAATCCCCAGTTCTGTCGCGTGAAATCCTTTCCCTCGCCCTCTTCAAGCGGCGTGGTGCCCTGCGAAAGCGTGAGCGTAAGCCCGTCGGCAAGCGCCATCGGCTCATAGACGGGGCTGCCCGCGTCGTTCGAACTCGTTTGCGCCATCACGTTCACCGCCATGTTGCGCGAGACGGGAACCCTTTCCATGCAGTTAGTTCCCTCACCACTCGTGACGATCTCGCCGACACTCCATTCGCCCGTCATCTCCGATGCCTGGCGCGTGATTGCCTTGTCGTAGTAACCGGCAAGCGAGACGCACACGGTCGCCGACGCGTTCGTGAACGCGAGCGCCTTGAACGTGCCGTCCGCGGCCACTTCGACCGCCGTGCGCTTGCCGTTTTGCAGAAGCGTCACGCTCGCGCCCGCGGGAACCTTGCCCGAAACCTGCACCTGCTCTTCCATCCACTGGAACGTGTAGGCGGGTTTACCGGAGTTCTTCTCGTCCATTTGCCCCGCGACGGAGTCGGCAAAGCGCTTGATCCACGACGGTGTGCCTTCCGAGTTGGACGCATAGGCGATGATGGTTTGCCCGATGGAGAAGGGGTTTTTGCAACGCTGTCCGTCAAGCTCCAGCGAGCCGCCGCTTTCAAACGAGAAGTCGGGGTTCATCACGCGCAGCAAGGGCGCGTTGCGCTTGCATATCGTCTGGCCGGAGCCGTCCGCTTCGTTGATTTCGTTGTTGAAGACGTCTTCCCCCATCGACTTCACGCTTTGGGGGATCACCACCTCCACGCCCTCAAAGGACGGGATTGCGCCCCCAGCGCCGTTCGATAGGTGGTAAAACGCCTGGTCGCCGATGTACTCCACGCCGGAACCGATAACGACGGAGCGAACGTGGGTGCACTCCCGGAAGGCGTCCGGCTCGATGCGCTTCACCGTGTCGGGAATCACGATTTCCGTGAACGGCTCGTCCGCGCCGCCTCCGTAGGTGTCGGACGCGCAATTCACGAACGCTGCGCGGCCGATCACGGTCACGCTGGCGGGAATGCTTGCCACCACGTCGTCGGAAAGCGACTTGCACCCCTGAAACGCATATTCGGGGATGGCCGTGAATTCGGAGTTGTTTGGCCAGTTCACGGCTCGCAAACCTTGACACTCGCTGAACGCCGACTCGCCCATCGACTTCAGGCTGTCGGGCAGCGCGATGGTCTCGATGGCCGATTCGGCGAAAGCGCGCGAGCCAAGCCTGGCCACCTGGGAACGCTCGGCAAACGTCACGGTTTTCAGGTTCTTTCGCTCCTGGAAACCGCCGACTTCGACCACGAGGTTGCCGTCGATGGCTTCGGGAACCTCGGCCGCCGTCGCGCCATTATCGATACCGGTGACGGTGATCTCGTTCGTTTCCTCATTGATAGTGAAGTACAGCTGGGCGGGCGTGGTTGCGCCTTCCACGTAGCCATTGTCGCCTTGCGCTTTCGTTCCCACAACGCCCTTTGTCGTGGCCCAGCAGCCAGACATCTCGTCGTAGGTTGCCTCGCCGGTTTCCAAAAGCGCGATTTGCCCGTCTAGGGCTTCCGCGTCCGACGCGTCGCCTGCCGCAACTGCGCCCGTCCCGTTTTCGGCAAGCGCGCCGCCATCGGCGGCATTACCGGCCGCAGCTTCGGGAGCACTCACGCCGGCTTCCGCTTCCGCAAACGCAGGCGCGGGAACGAGCCCGAACGCGAGCACGAACGAAAGGATGCATGCCGCCGTTTTCCTTCTCGCACTGACTTTCCTCATGGGGGCCTCCTCGCTTTCGGGTTCAACCCCAAACAACCCGGGGTGTTGATGCCAATCCAGTTCACCATTGTCGGGAAACCCACCCCGATGCCAAGGTTCGCATATGTGAACCTTGGGGCTCGCGTCACCGTGAGCTGGCCTTTTGCCATCCGCACAAACCGCGCGCCCGCGAACGGGACGAAGCGCGCGCCGCACTGGTACAATCGAGACGACACGAACTCCCACGAGGAAGACCCCATGACCGAGCAGCAAACCCTCTCCCGAATCGAATCAGCGGCAGCCCTCGCGCTGTTCAGCTTCGTGTTCTTGGGGAGCGAATTCTTCTTCGACACGCGCATGGGGGCCTTCGTCGCCGCAAGCGACGTCACGCTCGCCCAGAACCTCATCCTAGGAGTGAGCGCGCTCGGTTTCGCGGCATTCGCGGGGTCGAGGAAGATTCCCCCAGGTCGCGCAAGGGCCATCGGCGGCATCATCGTCACGGCGGGCGCCTGCGCATGCCTCGGCGCGATTCCCGCGGCACCCACGGCGGGCAGCGCCTTCACCTTCGGCTGCATCGCGTTTTTTCTTCTGGGCATGATGGGCGGTGCTGCGCACTGGGCCCTTGCCCGCACGCTTTGCGGCGACGCGACGCTCTCGCGCACCGTCGGCGTCGGGTACGCAGGCGGCATCGCGCTGCAATTCGCGAGCAACCAGCTCCTTTCCTCGGAGGCGGCAAGCGCAGCGGCGCTTTGCATAGGCTGCTTTGCACTTGTCGCGATTCTCTTCGCGATGAGCGCCAACGCAGGCGCGTCCTCGTGCAAGCCAGAATGCGAGGGTGCGATCGACGATCGCTCCCAGGTTCCGCCAATTCCGAAAAGCCCTCAACCGCTGAAGGGCGCGCTCTGGTCGATCGTTCTCGTGGTGTCCCTATCGTGCCTGTTCAGCACGCTCGACAACGTTGCGACCATCGCGAATGCCGAAGGCTCCCTTTCAATCGAGCAATGGCCGCGCCTGTTCCTCGCCGCAAGCGGCCTTGCCGCGGGCTTCCTATTCGACCTGCACGGCGGCAAGCATCGCAGCATCATCATGTTCTGCATCGCGATTCTCTCCACCTGCTCGCTTTTGGCAACCGAAGCTGGAATGGGGCCGATCTGGGGCCTTATCGTGTTCTACCTGGGGTCGGGCTTTTTCGTCGTCTTCTTCACCACCGAGTTTTTGACCCTGGCGCCGCGCATGCGCATACCCGAACTTTGGGCGGGCGCCGGGCGCACCGCGAACAATCTGTGCGCCTGTCTTCTTTCGAGTGCGTCCCTCGCGCTCGTTCGCACGGGGAATACCGCGCTCATCATGGTCGCTGCGCTCGCGCTTTTCGCCCTCATCGCCGTGTGCTTCACGCTGAGCAGGAAAGACACGCTTGTCATGGCGAAGTCAACCGCGCGCACCGCCGGCGAGGCAGCGGCCTTCGCATCACCGGCGGATTCCACGAAGGAAGCCGCAGCCGCCCGCGACGAGGAACCCGCTTTCGCAACGCCGTTCGCACCCATCACCGATGACGAGGCTCGCCTTTCTGCCTTCGCCGAACGCTTCGGCATGACGCCGCGGGAGAAAGACGTGCTGCGCACCGTCATGGCAGACGAACGTCCCCTGAAGCAAGTAGCGGATGAACTGGGAATATCGCTTCGCATGGTGCAGAAACATCTCGCATCGATCTACCGGAAGACAAAGACGTCGACCCGCGCAGGGCTCGCCAAGAAATACTGGGAGTAGCTGCGCGTAGGGAAGCGAGCGCACGCCACGCGCGCCCGCGAGCACTCGCCCTCAAGGCGCCCGCGCAAGCGAACGCGCACCGCCCATGCGCGCCATGCCGACTGCGCAGTGTGCAAAACCGCAAGGAGCCTACGAGAAGAAAGTCGCGTTCAACCAGGGGCCGTATTCGCCCGTCCACATGGAACCCAGCTGATCGAACACCTGCGCCCAATCGATAGCAACGCCGAAGAACAGCTCCAGGTAGTTGCGGCTGTCAATCACGCGGTCGGGCGTGGCGGCGAGGTTTTCCTGCGCGATAGTATAGGTGCAGGTGGGACACATGGTGGCGAGCGTGTTCGCGCCCGTAGAGCGCGCCTCGTCAACCACGCGGACGACGCGGCGCTTCGTGATGTCGGGATCGTAGCCGGCCACGGCCCCGCCCGCCCCGCAGCACAGCGTCTGCTTGCGGCGCTCGTCCATCTCACGGATTTCCACTTGCGGCATATAACGGCGCAGCACGCCGCGAATCGCGCGCCCGTGGCGCCCGTCGTGGCGATCATGACACGAATCGAACACGGTGAGCGACGACACGCCACTCGCGGGAGAAAGCCCCGCGGCCGCCACCGCAGCCGACGCGTCTTTCGGCATGCCGTCCGCGGCAAGCTCGATGCCCGCCGCGCGCTCCATCTCGCGCCCGCGTTCCAAGATGAGCTCAGGCAGAGGGGTGATGTCAATGTCATTCGCCATAAGCTCGGCGAATTCCTCACCGCAACCAGGGCAAACCGTGATCATACGCGTGATTCCCGCGGCCTTCATCTGGTCGAAGATCTTCTGCCGATGCGCCGCCGCGCGCTCGAAGAACCCGGCGCTCATGAGCGGGCTTCCGCAGCAGTCGTCGGACATGCACCACTTAAAGCCTGCAGCAGTGAGCCATTCGCCCACGCGGCGAGTCAAGTCGGGCGCGTAGCTCACAAGCGAGCACCCTGGGAAAAACACCGTGTCGAACGTTCCCGACTCGTACGCGCCCGCATCGCGCAGTGCGACGATTTCGGGATAGCCAATGCCGAAGATGGCGCGGTAGGCGGAAAAGATGTGCCATTCGTTGTCGACCATCGTGAGCTTTTCGGGCTGGTAGAGCCCCGATTGCATGAACAGCTCGCGCCAGTCGCGCATACGGTCGGGAGCGAGCATGTGAACCGCGCAGTCCGCCGTGCAATAGCCGCAGAAGCAGCAGCGGCGAAGCGCATGGTACATGCCGTAGTTTTCCTGCATGAGCGCAGCCACGGCAGCCGGGCGCTCCTCGACGGGAAGGGCCATCATGCGATCGTAGGTTTCCTGCACCGTGCCCACATCGAGACCGGGTTCCTTCAGCACCTCGCAGCGCAACGTGCAGCGCTTGCAGTGCGCACACTGCATCTTCTTGTTAGCCCAGCGCGAAAGTATGCTGAGCGCAGGAGAATCAGCCTGGTCGATTTCGGCCAGCTCGTCTGCGGTCAATTTCCGCACCCTCGTCTGTTTGAATTGCCCCGTCTTCATAAGTTGACAGTCTAGCGCATGTCGCACGCGCATATGGCGAGGAAGCGGCCTGCCCGCGCAACAAATCAGCGGGTGGACCTCAACCGCTCAGGGCGCTGCGGCTGCGGCTGCGGCTGCGGCTGCGGCTGCGGCTGCGGCTGCGGCTGCGGCTGCGGCTGCGGCTGCGGCTGCG
>CAKUKU010000014.1 GCA_934663775.1 uncultured Ellagibacter sp.
TCGAGCGCCTCGGGGGCGAGCCCCGCCACCGCGAACACGTTGCCGCACCCGAATTCGCGCGCGTTCTCGCGGATGAGGCGCACACCCTCCGCGTTGCGCTCGACGGCCCACACGGCGCCGTCGCGAGCGAGAAGCGCCGCCTCGACCGACACGCTCCCCGTGCCCGCGCCGACGTCCCACACCGTGTCGGAGGCGGAAAGGCGCAGCTTGGCGAGCGCGACCGCGCGCACCTCTTGCTTGGTCATGGGAACGCGCCCGCGCGCGAACAGCGCATCGGGAATCCCCGAGGACGCATACGGCCAACGGGAGTGGGCGGCGCGCTTTTCAAGGGCCGCGTCCCGGGGGCGCTCGCCAGCCGCCGCGCCCGCGGGCGCATCCGCGCCGGGGCGCGCCTCGGCAGCGGCGGCCATGGCCGCGCCCGTCGCAGCGGCAGGCGCCGAGCCCCTCGTCGCCGCTTCGGCGCTTCCCTTCGCCACCTGGGCGCACTCGGTGAAGTCGAAGAGCATCACGTTCAAGTCGTTGAACTCCTGACCTGCGATTTTATCCGCCGG
Source organism: uncultured Ellagibacter sp. (assembly GCA_934663775.1). Lineage (GTDB taxonomy): Bacteria > Actinomycetota > Coriobacteriia > Coriobacteriales > Eggerthellaceae > Ellagibacter. Next base: position 552 of record CAKUKU010000014.1, read on the forward strand.
GCCCTGGACAATGCGCTCGTCGGGATACGACAGGCGCTCGGCAACCGTCACGTCCGCATCCCCGATCCCAGCCGCCGCAAGCGCCGCGCACAGCTCGCCCGGCGCACGGCCGCCCGACGTCACGAGGAAGAGCCTGCCCCCCTGCCGCGCCTCGGCGACGACGTCGCACGCCACGCCGTGCGCGCTCGCCATGCGCCAATCCTGCCACGGGCGGCCAAGGCGCGCCGCCAGAAACGACGCCGAGCTTACGCCGGGGATCACGCGGACCTCCACATCGGGCGCGGCGCGCAGCGCCTCCGTCAGGCGCGCCGCGCCGCTGAACAGCCCCGTGTCGCCCGTCATCACCACGACGGCGCGCTGCCAGGATGCCTCGCCAGTAAGGGTGCTCACGATTTCCGACGTCTTCACGAGCTCGCATTTCACCACGTCGCACGCGACCTCGATGCCCGCGAGCGCGCGGGCGGCCCCGATCACGACGTCGGCGATGTCGATGGCGTCGAGCGCCGCCTTCGAAAGCAAGTCGGGGTTTCCGGGCCCCGCCCCGATGATCGTCACTTTTCGCATGGGATCTCCCGATAGCCGCGCGGCGTCACCATGCGCCCGCGGACTTCCCGCGTCTGCGCGTTGCCGACGAACACCGTGGTGAACATGTCCGCCTGGAGATTCGCAAGCTCACTTAGGGAAAGCGTGCCCGAGCTTTGCCCCTCGCGCCCGATGTTGCGCGCCCAGCCGCACAACGTGTCGGGCGCCTTCGAGCGCAACATGATGGCGGCGGCGCGCGCGAGACGGTCGGCGCGCTTCTTGCTGCGCGGGTTGTACAGACATATGCAGAAATCGGCGCGCGCCGCGGCGTCGAGCCTGCGCTCGATGACGTCCCACGGCGTGAGCAGGTCGGAAAGCGATATGACGGCGAAGTCGTGGGCGAGCGGCGCGCCGAGCACCGCAGACCCGCTCTGCGCCGCGGTGGCCCCCGCGATCACCTCCACGTCGACGTCGGGGTAGCCCTCCGACAGCTCGAGCACAGGGCTCGCCATGCCGTAGACGCCCGCATCGCCCGAGCACACGAACGCGACGCTCGCCCCCGCATGCGCGCGCGATAGCGCCAGGTGGCAGCGCTCGACCTCGCGCATCATCGGCGTCGCGAGATGCTCGGCGCCGGGCACCACGGCAAGCGCGAGGTCGACGTATTTCGTGTAGCCGACGACGACGTCGGCCTCCTCGAGCGCGCGGCGGGCGGCAAACGTCATGCCGTCGGGTCCGCCCGGGCCGAGCCCCACCACGAAGAGCTTTCCCATCATCTCTCCTCAAACGAAAGTTCCAAAGGTACCTGAGTAAACGCAATCGTCACGCCGCCGAGCGCGAGCTTGGGGAAAACGAGCCTGCCCCCGCCCGCAAGCGAGGCGCGCTCGCACACGTTGTCGACACCGACCGTCGCGCGTACGAAGTCGGACGACGACACGCTGCCCGCAACCTGCGAAAGCTCGGCTGCGGAATAGGTGGCAAGCGGCAGGCGCCGGGCGCGGCAGAAGGCGAGCAGGCCCGCCTCATTTGCCTTCACGTCGATCGTCGAGACCGCCGCGACGGCTTCGGGCACGATGCGCGCCGCCTCCAAAGCGCGAGCGAACGCGCGCTCGATGGCCTCTTTTCGCGTGTCCCGTCTGCATCCCACCCCTAAAACGATGCAGCGCGGCACGAGGCGAAGCGGAAGTCCACAGCCCGCATCGGATTCGCCGGCACAAGTATCGCACACGTCACCCGCAGGGGTGTGTTCTCGCAGGTAAAACGGCGATATCACAACATCTGCCTCATCGGCGTAAGGCGTTATCGCGACGTGGCGGGGCGGCTTCCCCGAAATCGGGGTATCCGAGAAAAGGGACACCTCGCATCCCGAGAGCATACGACCCGACACCGCCTTGATCGCATGCGAGTTCGCGATGAGAAGCCCCGAGCGCGCCGCCCACTCGTCGACCGCCCACAGCCCGCGTCCGTCGGTCGCCGTGGTGACGACGGGCTCGGCGCCCACGGCTCGCGCGACCTGCCGCGCGAGCTCGTTCGCGCCGCCGATGTGCCCCGACAGAAGCGCCACCGAGAAGCGCGCGCCCTCGTCGAGGACCACGACGGCGGGATCGGTCGCCTTCGAACGCACGTGCGGGGCGATCGCGCGCACGGCGATTCCCGCGGCTCCCACGAACAAAAGCGCGTCGGAGCCCGCCCAGGCGCGATCGGCGAACGCCGCGAGGTCAATTTTCCCCTCGCCGAACCCGCGCTCAACCGACACTTCCCATGCAGGGCCCGCATCGGCGGGCGACGGGCATGAAAGGGCGAGCTCGACGCGGCGGGCGACGGCGAGCCCCCGCTCGGTGAACACGATACAGGCCAGTCTCGCGGGTGGGCGTTGCCCGCGGGCGGGCGACGACGCGCGCACCTCCCCGACGGCTTCTGCGCCGCCGCGCACGCCATACAGCACGCGACTACTCATAATCCGCCCCCAGCGCCGCGATGACGTCGCCCGCGCCCGGCGTGCGGAAAAGCTCGCGCCTCTCGGCGTCGAACACGACCGCCGCGACCCCGCATCCCCCCGCAGCCCGGCGAGCAAGGCGCTCTTCGACCGCGACGGCGAGCGAGGAGCGCACGGCGCTCCCCGCGCCCGCGCGCTCTATCGCCTCGAGCGCAGCCGTCGTGGTGACCGACTCCATCACTTGGCGAACCGCGCTCGCAGGGGCGCCCACCATCGCGGCATGCGCGGCGAGTATCTCCACGCGGCAGTCCGCCGTGCGCGAGTGGGTGTCCATGATGCCGCCCGCCACTTTCACGAGCTTGCCGATGTGTCCCACAAAAAGGACATGGGTAAATCCCTCGCGCACGGCGCAGTCAAGCGCGTCCCCGACGAAGTTCGATATGACGACGACGGGTACGCCGTGCAAGCTGAAGTGATCGGCGATGAACTGCTCGCCGTAGTTCCCCGGCGTGAGCACGATCCCACGCCGCCCCAAGGCCGCATGCTGGCGAATCTCGAGCTCGATGCTGTCGCGCAGAGCGGCGAGGCTTCGCGGCTCAACGATTCCCGTCGTTCCCAGGATGGATATGCCGCCTTCGATCCCCAGGTTCGGGTTGAACGTCTTTTTCGCCACCTCGGCGCCTTCGGGTACCGAAATCGTCACAGCCATGTTTCCAGAATAGCCGTGCTCCTCGCACACGCCCGCGACGGCGGCTGCGATCATCGCGCGCGGCGTGGCGTTGATCGCGGCGGCGCCCACCGGCTGCTCGAGCCCAGGCAGCGTCACGCGCCCCACGCCGCGCCCGCCGTCGATCGACACGCGGGGCGCGCCCTCCGCGTCCTGCGCGCTGCCGACGATCGCATCCCGCGACCCGCCGGCTGCCTCATCGTGCGCACGCTCGACGCGCGCGTACACGAGGATGCCGTCGGTCGCATCCACGTCATCGCCCGCGTCCTTGCGCACAGCGCACTGCGCGAAGCCCTCGCCCACGCTCGCGTCCACCACGTCGACCTCGACGGGAAGCCCGCCAGGCGTCGTGATCGACGCGCGCGCGACGGCCTCGCCCGAAAGGAGCATCTCGCACGCCGCCTTCGCGGCGAGCGCGGCGCAGCTTCCCGTGGTGTAGCCGCAGCGCAGCCTCTTCGTCCCCGTATATATGTAGTGCTCGAAGGACATCACTCGCTCGCCTTCCGGTACCCCGTGGAAAACCCCGGGTCGTAGAGCTTGCTGCGCTCGTAGGCGACCGCCGCCGGCGCGCCAGCCGACGGCCCCGTCGCCGCGCCGCCGCCCGCGAAAGCCTCCCCCGCCGCGCCGCCGTGCGAACGCAGCGTCATCCCGCGCGCGCCGAGGACGCGCCCAACCACGACGAGCGCCGTGCGGTCGATCCCCTCGCGCGCCGCCGCCTCGGCGAGCGTGCCCACCGTGCAACGAACGACCTTCTCTTCCGGCCACGTCGCCTTGTACACGAGCGCCGCGGGCTCCGCCGCGTCGCGTCCCGCCGCCTGAAGCTCGGCCGAAAGCCCCGCAAGCATCCCCGAGCTTAGGAAGACCACCATCGTCGAGCCGCTTTTCGCCATGGTTGCCATATCCTCGCCTTCGGGCATGGGCGTGCGGCCCTGAAGGCGCGTGATCACGACCGACTGGCTCACACCCGGCAGCGTGTATTCCTGGCGAAGCGCCGCCGCGGCCCCGCAGAAGCTCGACACGCCCGGCACCACGTCGAAGGCCACGCCGCGCGCGGCAAGCGCGTCCATCTGCTCCTGGATGGCGCCGTACAGACACGGGTCGCCCGTATGCAGGCGAACGACGTCGCGCCCGTGCGCGTCGGCGGCGCACATCACGCCGAGCACCTCTTCCAAGGTCATGCGCGCGCTGTCGTGGATCTCGCAGCCTTCCCTGCACCCGTCGAGCAGCGCCGGGTTCACGAGGCTTCCCGCCCATATGACGACGTCGGCCGCCGCGAGAAGGCGCGCGCCGCGCACGGTGATAAGATCGGCGGCGCCGCTTCCCGCGCCCACGAAATGGATCATCGGCATTCCCTTCTCGCTCGTCCAGCGCCCCGCTTAGGCGCGCCTGTCCCGCTTCTTTTCGGATACTCGGCGATGCGGCCGCGCTTTGCAACGGTCGCCCGCACAAAACACAACCCGAAAAAGGCGCGCAGGCCGCCGTGCACCTTTGACACGCCACAATGCGCCCTCTATCATAAAGAAAGTTTCGGCCACGAGCATATGACAATCGAATAAAAGGAATCGACCGGCGTGCCGCCCGAAAGGTCGGCAACGATGGCTTGCGGAGGGAACCAGGTGAAAATCCTGGGCAAGGGACATTACTGTGAGGCGCGCTCCCACACGGCACGCCGAGCCAGACTGCTTCGCCTTTTCCTCACGGCATCGCCGTGGCGTCAACCCCTTGTGAACCCCGAGGGGCGCGCTTCCCTTTCGAACGAGACCGGCCTCGCGCCGGCCTGAAGCGGGCGCGCTATTCCCCGATGGAACAGCGCGCTTTCTCTTTGCCCGAGCCGAAACCCGAGAATCGCCGGGAGGCCCGGCCGACCAGAAAGGGAGAAAACATGTCCGAGAAGATTTCGCGTCGCAACTTCATGGGGGCCGCGGCCCTCGGAGCCGCCGCGCTCGCGGGCGCGGCGCTTACCGGCTGCAGTTCGTCTAGCAGCTCCAAGGAGAGCGGCGCCAAGGAGGAAAAGGCTGCCAAGCCCGTCATCCTCGTCACGAGCTTCGGCACGAGCTACAACGACTCGCGCCACGTCACCATCGGCGCTATCGAAGACGCCATCCGCGAGAAGTACTGGCAGGATTACGACATCCGCCGCGCCTTCACCGCGCAGATTATCATCGACAAGCTGAAGAAGCGCGACGGCATCACCATCGACAACATGACCCAGGCGCTCGACCGTTGCGTGGCCGATGGCGTGAAGACCGTCGTCGTGCAACCGACGCACCTCATGGCCGGCTTCGAGTACACCGATGTGAAGGATGAGCTGGACAAATACAAGGACAAGTTCGACAAAATCGCGCTCGGCGACCCGCTGCTCGCCTCCGACGACGACTATTCCAAGGTCGCCGACGCCATCAAGGAGGGCATGGCGAGCTTCGACGACGGCAAGACGGCGCTGTGCCTCATGGGGCATGGCACCGAGGCCGATTCGAACGCCGACTACGCCAAGATGCAGGAAACGTTCAAGAAGAAGGGCCTCACGCAGTTCTTCGTCGGCACCGTCGAGGCTGAACCCACCTGCGAAGACGTCATCGAGGCTGCAACTGCCGCGGGATACAAGAAAGCCGTGCTCGCGCCGCTCATGGTGGTCGCCGGAGACCACGCCAACAACGACATGGCCGACGAGACCGACCCCGAGAGCTGGGCTTCCCAGTTCGTGGCGGCCGACTTCGACGTGACCTGCCTGCTCCAGGGCTTGGGGCAGAACATCGCGATCGACGAGATCTACGTGTCCCACGTGGACGCCGCCATCGCCAAGCTGTAAGCCGCACCTTCGCATGGGGTGCGAGCGCGCCCCATGCTTCGAGACGCGCGCTCGCGTCCAGACGGGCGGTCATATGCGAGCTCGACCGAACCCGATTCCGCACCCGGCCCCGTGCCCGATCGCGCGTCCCGAAGCATCCGCGAAACGCCGCACGCACGCGCAGCGGGCGGTTCACGATAGTCGAAGCAATCGAAAGGAACCTACTGATGTTCAAGAAAGCCATCGCGCTCGCCACAGCGGCGGCGCTCGCCGTGTTCTCGCTTATGGGTTGCGCAGGCAACGCCGCGACCAGCGACAAGACGAGCGATTCCCGGGAAAAGACCGAGCAGGCGGCCGAAACCCAAGAACCCGCGAAAGCGGCGCCCGTCACGGCCGACAAGATCAAGGACGGCACCTATTCCATCACCGTCGATTCGAGCTCGAGCATGTTCAAAATCGTGGATGCCCAGCTCAACGTGAAGGACGGCGCCATGGACTGCGTGATGACGCTCTCGGGCACGGGATACGGCAAGCTTTTCATGGGCACGGGAGACGAGGCCGCCGCGGCAAGCGAGGCCGACTGCATCCCGTTCGTCGCGAACGCCGAGGGCAAGTACACCTACGACGTGCCCGTGACCGCGCTCGACGAGGACGTGCCCTGCGCCGCTTGGAGCATCAAGAAGGAACAGTGGTACGACCGCACGCTCGTGTTCGAGTCGGCGGGCATGGAGCTGAAGTAGCGCCATGCGAGGCTGTTTCGAGAACGGGAAGGCTGCGAGCCGCCGAGCGGGCGCGGGGATGAGGCTTCTCGCCGTTGTGCTGGCAGCCCTGCTCGCCCTCCCCTTCGCGGGGTGCGCAGGCGCGGGCACAAGCGATAAGGAACCTAGCGAATACACGATCGAGGTCGCGCTCTCCGGCGGGTCGGGGCGCGCGAGCATCGAGTCGCCCACGAAGATCGTTCGCGACGGCGATGTCTACGTTGCCACCATCACCTGGTCGAGCTCGAGCTACGACAAGATGACCGTCTACGGCACCGACTACGCGCCCGTAAACGACGGCGGGAACTCCTCATTCGAGATACCCGTCACGCTCGACGAGGACATGGAGGTCTCCGCCGAGACCGTCGCCATGTCGACGCCGCACACGATCGACTACACGCTGCATTTCGACTCCTCGACCATGAAGGCGAGCGATAGCGCAGGTGGCAGCGCGAGTACCGCGAAAGGTTCCGCAGATGCGCAGGCGGCCGACTTCCACAACGCCGATTTGGGCAACGGATGGCAGCCGACGCGCTCGGTGCCGCTCGAGTACGCGAAGCACTTCACAATCGACGAGTTCGAGGGCGGGTTGCGCCTTATCTGCACCTCGAACGGCGAGCGCTTCCTCGTCGTAGCGCAAGGATCCGAGGCACCTGCGGGCGTTAGCCCCGACATCGCCGTCATCAAGCGCCCGGCCGACAAGGTCTATCTCGTGTCGTCGGCGACGATGTGCCTGGTCGACGCGCTCGGCGCGAACGGCAACATCATCATGTCGGGAACGCGCGCCGAGGATTGCTCGGTTGCGGGCTTCAAGCAGGCGCTCGAGGACGGCACCATCGCCTATGGCGGTAAGTACAGCGCGCCCGACTACGAGCGCATTTCCGCCTCCGGCTGCACGCTCGCGATCGAGAACGCCATGATCAACCACACCCCCGACGTGAAGGAGAAGCTACAAAAGCTCGGGGTCACCGTGCTGACCGAGCAGTCCTCAAGCGAGTCCGAGGCGCTTGGGCGCGTGGAGTGGATCAAGCTCTTCGGCGTGCTCTTCGACAAGGAAGACGAGGCGACGCGCCTGTTCAACGAGCAGAAAGCGAGCGTCGAGAAGACCTCCTCGCTTGAGAAGCCGGGCAAGACCGTGGCGTACTTCTACATCAACTCGAACGGCGCCGCCGTCACAAGGCGCGCGGGCGACTACGTGGCGCAGATGATCGAGCTCGCGGGCGGCGTTTACGCGCTCGACAGCTCGCAGACCGAATCAACCTCCGGTTCCTCGCTCACGCTCGAGATGGAGCGCTTCTTCGCGATGGCGAAAGACGCCGACGTCGTCATCTACAACGGGACGATCGACGAGTCGGTCGACAGCATGGCCGATTTTCTGGGCAAGAACTCGCTGCTCGCGCAGTTCAAGGCCGTGAAGAGCGGAAACGTCTGGGTGACGGACGCCGATATGTACCAGCAGATGACCTCGACCGCAGGCATCATCGACGAGCTGCACGGGGTACTTACGGGCGAGGACGCAAGCTTCCTCAGCTACCTGAGGAAGCTTAGCTAGCGCCATGAGAAGCCGCCTTTCGATGGCATACGATGAAACGGGCCGCGCTTCAAGGTGCTGCATCGCGACGGCCCTGCTCGCGATCGCGCTTGTGGCGCTCGTCGCCGCGAACCTGTGCATCGGAAGCGTGCCCGTGCCCATCGACCACATCCCGGCGATTCTTTCAGGCAACGGAATCGACGTCATGGAAAGCCAGGTCATCTGGGAGATTCGCCTTCCCCGCATCCTGTGCGCCGCGCTCCTCGGCGGCGCACTCGCGCTTTCGGGCTTCCTTCTGCAGACGTTTTTCAACAACCCCATCGCCGATCCTTTCATCCTCGGCGTGTCATCGGGCGCGAAGCTCGTCGTGGCGCTCGTGATGATCGTGCTTCTCGGCGCGAACCAGGCTATGTCGTCGCCCGTCATGGTGGCGGCGGCTTTTCTGGGGTCACTCATCACGATCGGGTTCGTGCTTGTGATCGCGCGCCGCGTGAGCTCGATGGCCATGCTCATCGTGGCGGGCGTCATGGTGGGATACATCTGCTCGGCGGCGACGAACTTCCTCATCGCGTTCGCCGACGATCAATCCATCGTGAACCTGCACAACTGGTCGCAGGGCAGTTTCTCGGGTTCGAGCTGGGACGATGCGGCGATCATCGCCGTCGTCGTGATCGCGGTGAGCGCGCTTGTGTTCGCGATCTCGAAGCCGCTTTCGGCCTTCCAGCTCGGCGAGGCCTACGCGCAAAGCGTCGGCGTGAACGTGGCGCGCTTCCGCGTGGTGCTCGTACTTCTGGCGAGCATGCTCTCGGCCTGCGTGACCGCGTTCGCAGGCCCCGTGTCGTTTGTCGGCATCGCCGTTCCGCACCTGGTGAAGACGGCGATCAAGTCGTCGAGACCCATCCGCGTGATTCCCGCATGCTTCTTGGGCGGCGCCATCTTCTGCGTTGGGTGCGACCTCATCGCGCGCACGCTATTCTCTCCCGTCGAGCTCTCGATCAGCGCCGTCACGGCCATCTTCGGCGCGCCGGTGGTCATCGCGCTCATGCTGAAGAAGCGGGTGAGGTAGATGGAAGGTCGCGAAATGCGCGGCGGGGCCGGGGGGCATCCCGCGCGCACAGCCGTACCGCGGAGCGATAAACCCATCTTCCGCATCAGCGAGCTTGCGGTGGGATACGACAAGAAGACCGTGGTCGAAGACGTCGACTTGGAGGTTCGCGCGGGCGATGTCGTGGCGCTCATCGGACCGAACGGGTCGGGGAAGTCAACCATACTCAAAACCATCACGCGCCATCTGACGCCCCTTGGTGGCACCGTCGAGCTCGACGGGCGCGACGTTTCTGCGTGGAAGATGGCGGAACTCGCGCAAAACCTCGCCGTCATGCTGACCGACCGCCCGCAAACCGAGCTTCTCACCTGCCGCGACATCGTCGAGGCGGGGCGACACCCCTACACCGGGCGCCTAGGCGTGCTCTCGGGCGACGACCACGAGCGCGTGCGCGCCGCCATGCGAACCGCTCACGTGGAAGAACTCGCTGAACGCGATTTCATGCGCGTGAGCGACGGGCAGCGCCAGCGCGTCATGCTCGCACGCGCGATCGCTCAGGACCCTCGCGTTCTTGTGCTCGATGAGCCCACGTCGTATCTCGACATCCGCTACCAAATCGACCTGCTGCGAATACTTCGACACCTTGCAAAATCGAGGGACACGGCAATCATCATGTCCATCCACGAACTCGAGCTCGCGCAGAAAAGCGCCGACAAGGTAATCTGCGTGAAGGACGGGCGCATCTTTCACGCCGGCACGCCGGAGGATGTGTTCACGCGCGAGGCGATCGGCGAGCTGTACGACCTCGAGCACGGCGCGTTCAACGAGCGCTTCGGCAGCGTGGAAATCGGACGGCCGCATGGCGAGCCACACACGTTCGTCATCGCGGGCGGCGGCACGGGATCGGCGACGTTTCGCCAGCTCGTGCGCGAGGGCGAGGCATTCTTCGCAGGCGTGCTCCACGAGGGCGACGTCGACTGCGAGCTCGCGCGCGACCTGGCTGCGGACGTCGTCGTCGAGGACGCCTTCGAGGCCATCGGCGACGATCGCATCCGCGAGGCGGAGAGGCTTCTCGCCCGGTGCTCGCGCCTCATCGTCTGTCCCCCGTCGTTCGGCACCTCAAACGCCCGCAACGCCGACCTCATCGAATTCGCGCGGCAGCGGGGAATCAACGTGGTAAAGCTTTAGGAAGCGAATTGCTTGCGATACCGCCCGCAAGCAATTCGCTGCTTGCCCGCTAGCACTCGAAGAGCGCCGCTGCGTCTCCCTTGGCGCATCGCGCCTGGTACTCGCGCACGATGGCGAGCCGCTCGACCGTCGACGGCGCGAGAGGCTCGGGAAGCTCGTCAGGCGAAAACCACCCGACCGCCGTGCTCTCGTCGTCGGCGACGAAAGGGGCCGCGGCGTGCGAATCAGGCTTGCAGATGAAGAGAACGTCCATGTAGCGGCACTGGTCTCCATTCGCGTATTTCACCAGGTAGTTCGACGATTTCACGCTCGCAATCGCCTGCGGGAGGACGCGTACGCCCGTCTCCTCGCCCACCTCGCGCACGCATGCCCGGGCAGGCTCCTCCCCCGGTTCCACGATGCCGTAGACTAACGCCCACTCGCCCGTGTCGCTGCGACGGCCAAGCAGGATGCGCCCCTCGCCGTCTTCCACGAAGGCCGTGATTCCCGTGAGCCACAGCGGGTCGTGGCCGATTTTCTCGCGCAGCTTCAGGATGAAATCGGGCGTCGCCATGGCAGGCCCCTAACGAAGAAGCGGCGTGAGCTCGCCGAGCGCGAACACGTCGAGTTCACGCGTCGCGCGCGAGATGGTGGTGTAGAGGCGGTTTTTCGCGATGCGGTCGCCCGCAGGGAACAGCCCCGCGCTCGCGTTCGGGATGATGACGTGGTCGAACTCGAGCCCCTTCGCGAGCGGCAGCGTGAGCAGCACGGTGCCCGATCGCGGCAGCGCCCCCGTCTCGCCGACTAGCGCGGGCGCGTCGTCCCCGAGCGCCTTTTCAAGCTTTACGGCCTCGTGTTTCCACGGCACGATGACGGCGGTCAAGCCCTCGCCGCCCTCGTTCGCAGCGCGGATGGCCCGGCGCAGAGCATCTGCCCACGCCGCCTCGTCCTCGCATACTTCGATGCGGGGCGCCGAGCTCTCGCGCTGGACCGAGGACACCTCCATGCGCTCGCTTTCGGGCAGAAGGCGAGCGAACAGGTCGGTGATGCTCGGGGTGGAGCGGTAGCTCGTCATGAGATGGCATTCGTCAACCGCGCCGCGCAAGCGCTCGAACGTGTTTTTGACCTGCGTAAACGTGAGTCCGCCTTCACGAATCGCCTGGTTCTCGTCACCGAGCAGCATGAAGTGCGCGCGCGGGAAGAAACGCGCGAGGACCGCGAGTTGCGGAATCGTGTAGTCCTGCACCTCGTCGATCATGACGTAGCGCGCGTCGGGGTTCGAAAGCCCCGTGCACGCGATTTTCAAGTACAACCACGCCGCCGGCTTAAGGCTCTCCTCGCCGAGCAGACGGCGCCCCAGGTTGTCGACATGAAGCCACTCGTCGCGCGCGATCATCCCGTAGGCGATTTCGAATCGCCCGCGGACCAGCTTCAACGCGGCGCGGCGCACCTCCTTGTCGTCGTCGATGTTCACCGGTTCGCCAAACGCCGCGAGCTGCTCGTCGTGCGTGAGCGAGACAACTTCGTCGAACATCTCGTCGCTTGAGGCCATCGAGGTGAGCTTGGAGTCAAGGCGGCGCGTGAGCTCCTCGCGCATGAGGTTCGAAAGGCGCGCGCCCGGCTCGATGCGCGGCCACTTCGCGCGCACTTGCGCCACCTGCGCCTGCGTGATCAGCTTCACATGCCCCACGCGGATGTCGCTGAAATCGCCCTGCACATAGTCGAAGCCATCACGCGCGAGCGCCTCGTCGATGCGCCAAAGCTCATCTTCGTCGACGGTCCCCTTCCCGAACCCCTGCCCCTGCGGCAAGAGCGTGCGCGCGAACTCCGCGAGAGTGAGGGTCTCCGGGTTGCGCTCGCCCATGTCGGGCAGCACGTTTGCGATGTAGTGGCGAAACACCGGGTTCGGGGTGATGAGGAACACGTCCTCGGGGCGCAAGTTCTCGCGATGCTGGTAGAACAGATACGCGATGCGCTGGAGCAGCACCGATGTTTTGCCCGAGCCCGCGATGCCCGCCACAAGAAGCACGGGGCAGTCCTCATGGCGAATGACGGCGTTTTGCTCCTTTTGGATGGTCGCGGTGATCGCCTGCATCTGGGATGTGCGCTGCTTGGACAGCGACGCGAGCAGAAGCGAATCCTGGATGGCGACGTTGGTGTCGAAGTACGCGCGCAGCGTGTCGCGCTCGATGTCGAACTGGCGGCGCAGCGTGAGGTCGACGCCGATGTCGCGGCCGTTCGCGCGGTAGTGCGTAGGGCCCATGTCCTGATTGTAGTACACCTCGGCCACCGGCGAGCGCCAATCGACCACAAGGCGCCGGCAGCTCTCGTCGGAGACGCCCGCGGCCCCGATATAGAGCTCCTTCGGCGCCGCGCCGCGCTTGAAGTCGAGGACGATCTTCGCGAAGTACGGCTGGTTCAGCAAAAGCCCGATGTTGGAGAGCTTCTCGGCGGCGGCGTCCTGAGTTTGGTTGTACGAGTCGATGACGCTGTTCACAGTCGCGAAGTCCGCGTAGGTCTCGAAGGCCTCGGTGTCGCTGCCGTAATTCTGCTTGATTTCCTCGACCATCTGCTTCTTCGTGGCCGCGGCGGCGTCCTCGTTCTTGCGCATCTTAGCGGCAAGCGCGCCAGCCATCGACTGAAGCTCGGCATATACCTCGCTTAAGTGCTGCTGCTCCTGACTGTACACGGGATCGTTCGCGTAATCGGCGACGTCCTCCGAGCTTTCGGGTGCAGGTTGCGGGTTGTTGGGCGAAGGCTTCGGGTTGCCGCATGCGGGTTGCGCGTCGCCGCGCACGGATTCCGGGTTGCTCGATGCGGGCTGCGCCGACTGCGCGGCGTTGATCGCTTGTTCGTCTGACATGCGTCGCTCTCCTTGACTGAAATATCGGACGAACTATTGTAGACCATTCTCCGAGCGAAAGCGCGAAAGCGTGCCGAAACAGATGCTTCCCAGCATCCATTTGCCTCGCATATTGCATCCGCGTTTCGAGAACAGCCGAGAGCAACGAAGCCCACGTTGCCCCATGGGGAGGTGTTGGCCGGTGCGCTGTCCCCTCGCGCGGTTCGGGTGGCAGAAGAGCTGCAAAGCCCATCGAGGCACCGCAGCCAAAACGCCCCCGAAAAGCGACAGCGCCTTGCCATGTCGCCAAGGCACCGCACGTTCCTCCCGCAACCCCCTACAGCACGCCCTCGATCGCCGCGAGCAACTCGTCGTATTCTTCCAGAGTGGGCACATCGGGGTTTTCAGCCTTGATCGCAGGGGCGCTCTTGAACAGCCACCCCGCCTTGCTCGCGCGAATCATGCCCAAATCGTTGTACGAGTCGCCCGCGGCGATGGTCTCGATGCCGCAGCCCTGAAGCGCGCGCACCGTCGTGAGCTTTGTCTGGTCGCAGCGCATCTTGTAGCCGGTGATGGCGCCGCCCTCGCCCACCTCAAGCGAGTTGCAGAAGATGGTGGGCCAGCCGAGTTTGCGCATCAGCGGCTGCGCGAACTGTTCGAAGGTGTCGGAGATAATGATGACCTGCGTCTTCTCGCGCAGCGCGTCGAGGAACTCCCGCGCGCCGGGCATCGGATCGATCGTCGCGATGACGTCCTGGATCTCGGCCAGCCCAAGCCCATGCTCGCGCAAGATGTCCAGGCGATACGCCATCAGCTTGTCGTAGTCGGGCTCGTCTCGCGTCGTACGCTCAAGCTCGGGGATGCCACTCGCCTTCGCGAACGCAATCCAAATCTCGGGGACGAGCACGCCTTCCAAATCCAAGCAAACCACGTTCATAGGACATCCTTTCCTTATGCAGGCTCAAGGCGTTGGAGGATTCCAGCGCAACGGAAGTTAGAGTCCGCAGCACGCAACGTCGCGAGCTGGGCGGGCACTGCCCTATGATAGCCTATCGAAAACGTCGGCATTCAAACAATCGGCTGGACGGCGCCCGCATACGACGTCGATGGCGCTTTGCATCGTTCGCTCGCGAAGCTCCCGACCCGATTCCTCCGACCAATACGCCGCATGCGAGGTGAGCACTGTATGCGGCGCACGCATGATCGGGTGGCTGAAATCGATCGGCTCGTCTTCGAACACGTCGATCCCCGCGCCCCAAAGCCTTCCCTCCTCGAGTGCTTGGGCGAGTGCAATCGTGTCGATTACCGCACCGCGCGCCGTGTTCACGACGACAGCACCCGGCTTCATGGTCGCAATCCGCTCGGCAGACAGCAAATGGTGGGTTTCGGGCGTGAGAGCCGTATGGAAACTCACCACATCGCACGTGCGCAAGAGCTCATCAAGCGAGAGGATGTCGTAACCTTCGGGGGTACGGCGTCCAGGCACGAGCGAGCGCGACTGGCACACCACGCGAAATCCGAGTCCCGCCGCCTTGCGCGCCGTGGCGCGGCCGATCTCGCCCATTCCCACCACGCCGAACGTGCGCCCGCGCACCTGTCCGAGCGGCCGGCGGCGCGCGTAGTCCCACTTCCCCGCGCGCATGTCGGCGTCGATCTCGTTCATGCGGCGAAGCACGCACAGCGCGAGCGCGATGGCGTGATCGCTGACGACCTCGGTGCCGTATCCAGGCGCCGTGCAGATGGCGACCTTGTGATCGGTCGCGGCGGGAAGGTCGATCGAGTCGTAGCCCACACCCGTGCGGGAAACCACCTTCAAGCGGGGGGCGAGCGCCTCAAACACGCGCCGCGGGAAATTCGCGTAGGAAGTGACGACGCCATCGGCGTCGGCGGCGTTTCTGATGACCGCGTCGGCGTCGCGCTCGTGGAACACCGCGATTTCGACGCCCGCCTCGCGCGCCATGCGCTCCTCGAAGTCGGAGTTCTCGAAATCGTTGTCGACCACTACGATCTTGGGCATACCCGCCGCCTTTCTCTTCGCTTATCGGGTCGATTGTAGAGCAAACAGGCGAGTTGGTGGTCAATTGAGCGAGTTGTGCGCTCCTCTAAATCGCTCCGCAATCGCACGGAAAATTTGCGACCAGGCATTTTGCTCTCGCAGCAGCCCCGACCTTCCCTTCGAAGAACGAAAAATCGCCATTATCGCATCCCCGAGTGTCGCACAACTCGTTCTTTTGACCATCAACCAAGGGTCTCGCTCCTCAGAGGCGGCGAAACACGAGGTAGCTGTTCATCGAACCCGTTCGGCCGTCCGCTTCGAACCGCGCAACAAGGCTTGCCCTGCCATCAACGGTGCGAGCGAGATCGGCCACCTCCTCATCCGAGAAGGTGTGGCAGTATCGGTACGCATGCGGCCTATTCTGCCAACCGATCAGGCGGTCGCCCTCGTCAAGCGCAAGCAACCCATACTCCGCCTGAGCCCTCGCCGTCGTCTCCACCGCCTTTGCAGCAAGATCGGGGCTCTTCGCGAACTGCCAAAGTGACACTGCCACATACCCGCCGGGGCGCACGCTCGCGACAAGCGCCCGCAGCAGAGCCGCCCGGGAATCGGCGCCGGGAATGTGATGGAAGAACCCGAAGCACACCGCCATATCAACGGGCGGCGCCGTAAGCGCATGCTCGATTGTGCCATCTATCAGCGATTTAGCGATATCGAGCTTCTGGAAAACCACGTTGCCGGCGTCACCTGCAAGCCCCTCGCGCGCTAGCTGCTCGCAGTTGTCCACCGCGAAGCAGGCTATCGCCGCATCTGGCAACGCATCCTGCAGAAAGCGAAGGAAACGCCCGTTGCCGCACGCCACATCGAGCACCCGAAGCGGCTCGCCGGGAAGCTGGTCGATGGCGGAAGGGGCGTCTTCGGTAGGCGCGCCCTCGGGACGGCCGCTTTCGGGTCGCGAACCTCCGGGAGACGCGCCCCCGGGACGACCCCCCGCACTCGCGTCCGACGGCAACCCAACGCCAAGCCCCATCTCGTCAAGACAGCGTCGCCAGCCCGCCCACGAGGCATGACGAGTCGACGAGAACGACGAGGCGTTTTCGCGATAGAAGGACGAGGTTATGTCGCGCAATTTTCGAGCGGTCTCAACATTCATAGGGCATCCCGTGCATTGTATCGCTTCGCGCCTCGACGCGCCGCCCGCAGCGAGCCGACGTTCCGCCAACGCACGTCGGGGCCGCATAGCGTACAATGCCGCTTATGCAGAAAACTCTCGAAATCATATTGTCGGCTCTAAAAGAACAGGGCCAGCCGCTCGACGCGAACGCGCTCGATCGGATTATCCGCGCGCGCAACCGCGAGCTACGAGGACCCGTGCGCGCGGTTGCGAAGAAGAAGCTTCTCCCCTTCTACCAGCAGGTGAAAGAAAACGACCCCGCCCTGTGGCGCAGCTGGAACATCGACGATGCACTCGAGTCGCTTCTCGTGCGCACCCTGAGGATGAAACCCATGCGCACCGCATCGGGCGTGGCGACCGTCACGGTGCTCACCAAGCCGTGGCCCTGCGCGAGCGCTTGCCTCTACTGCCCAAACGATATACGCATGCCGAAAAGCTATCTGACCGACGAGCCCGCCTGCCAGCGCGCCGAGCGCAATTGGTTCGACCCCTATCTTCAGGTGGCGTTGCGGCTGCGCACGCTCGCCGACATGGGGCACACAACTGACAAGGTGGAGCTCATCGTCCTTGGCGGCACGTGGACCGATTACCCGCGCAAGTACCGATTCTGGTTCATGCGCGAACTCTTTCGGGCCTTGAACGAGGCAGCGGATGCGAAGGCGCAGCACGCGAGCATCACCGAGCGCCGCGCCTTCTACGAGCGATGCAACATCAGAAACGAACGGGACGACCTTGCCGCTTTCTCCCGCGACGAGCAGACGCGGGTCACTTGCGGCGAACTCACCTACAACCAGGCGGTTCGCGACCTCTACGGCGCCAACGAAGGCTGGCGGCAAGCGAGCGCCTGTCAAACGGCGACGCTTTCCGACGTTTCCCGCGAGCATGCGCGCAACGTGCAGGCGGCGCACCGCTCGGTGGGACTCGTCATCGAGACGCGCCCCGACTGCATCACCCCCGGCGCGCTCACCGAAATGCGTGCCTTGGGCGCGACGAAGGTGCAGATCGGCATCCAAAGCCTCGACCAGCAGATACTCGATGCGAACCTGCGCCGCATCTCCCTTGACCGCATCGCCCGGGCCTTCGAGCTCGCCCGGCTGTTCGGCTTCAAAATCCACGCGCACTTCATGGCGAACCTCTACGGGGCCACCCCGAAACGCGACGTCGAAGGGTATCGCGCCCTCGTGACCGACGGGCGGTTTCTCCCCGACGAGGTGAAGATGTACCCTTGCGCGCTCGTCGACGGCACGGGGCTTGTGGCGCACTGGCGAGACGGTTCGTGGAAACCTTACACCGAAGGGGAGCTCATCGACGTACTGGTCGCGAACATGCAGGTCACGCCCCCCTATGTTCGTGTGTCGCGCATGATACGCGATATTTCCTCGCACGACATCATGACGGGGAACAAGAAGGTGAACCTGCGCCAGATGGTCGACGAGGAGCTGGCGCGTCGCGGGGCCGCGGTAGCCGAAATCAGGACGCGCGAGATCGGTACGCGAGGCACCGACTTAAGCGACCTTGCGCTCGCCGAGTTCCCCTACGAGACCACCGTGTCAAGCGAGCGTTTCCTGCAATGGGTGACGCCTGACGGGAAAATCGCGGGGTTCTTGCGCCTGTCGCTCCCGAAGGCCGACGCAATCGCAGCTGCGCGCACGGAAGCGGAAAACGAGCGCGGGCTTATTGGCGAGAGAGGGCGCAAGGCGATGCCGCCCGAAAGCGAGGACGCGTCTCATCAGGCAGAACGCGATATTGCACCCACAAGCGCAGACGCGCAAAGCGAACTTGCCGCCCAAGACGCTTTCCCTTTATCGGCAGGTGAGGCCATGATCCGCGAAGTGCATGTGTACGGCGCCGTCGCCGCGCTCGGTCATGCGAGCACGGGCGCGCAGCATACGGGGCTCGGGCGCAAGCTCGTCGCGCGGGCATGCGATATCGCGCGAGAGGCCGGCTATGAGCGCATCAACGTCATCAGCGCCGTAGGAACGCGCGAGTACTACGCGAGCCTCGGCTTCGAGCAGCACGGACTCTACCAGCAAAAGAAGCTCTAACCTGGCAAGACGCTCAGTGGCGGGCTTCCAACTCCCCCGCCTTCAGGCGCACGAGTCCTTCCCAAAGGCGCCAAGTGGGACAAATCTCCCGACCCCTGTCCCACTTGCTTACTGAAGGACCCCTCCAAGGCGCCTTCCACAAGACTCGCCGTCAAACCTGCCAGCCTCTCCGGAGAAAGCCGCTTGCCGTCTGCAACCCATTGCCTGTAGGCGTTTATGCCGGTTTGCTGCAGGAAGGAAATGACGACGGACGCCTCTTCCGCCGACAAGGAGCCGAACCCACCAGGCGAGACGCGGCGCGACTCAAGAACGTTGTCGATCATCGATGCCTGAATGCTGCTGAACGCAGAGCTGCAGGTCACAGCCTCGTAGAAGGGACTCCTTGCGCCCGTTTCGCACGAATAGAGGATGAAGCGGCGCGTTATCTCGCCGGCATCTTCGGGAATCCTCAGATGGCCGGTAAGCTCTACGTACTCGCTTGCGAACTCGCGCTGAACCTGGGCGAGCAGATCGTCGAGGCTTTTGTAGTGGCGGTAAAACGTCTTCTTGTTAATGCGAGCCGACTCGCACAGGCTCGCGACGGTGAGCTTGTCGTAGCCGCACTCGCAGACGAGCCGCTCGAAGTGCGTGCGAATCGCATCGAGCGTCTTCACAACGCGTAAATCCGTTTTCTTCCGGCCATCTGGCGTCTCGGCCATGCGCCCACCTCTCTTTAAGCCACTGATTTCGCCAAAGCGTGGTCATAAGCCACGATTTGAGCATGCGAGTCCATTGCAAGAACCCGTTCTTCATGATGTTATGCCATTCGTAAGGAATAAGCAACTATCGTGGCATATCAGGAGCATCTCAATCATGCAAACCGACGATCAGCTCACAGGCGGCAGAGCCGAAAAACATCGAAACCCTCTACGGAGATTTCGGAACCATCGACAGAACAAGTTCGATTCCACGGACCTGTTCGAGCGGGCGCCGGTCCCGCGCGCCGTGGCAAGCCTCGCTTTGCCGGCGGTGGCAAGCCAGCTTGTGGTGCTGGCGTACAACATGGCAGACACGTGGTTCATCGGGCAGACGGGGGATCCCGCCCAGGTGGCTGCCCTGACCGCCACGTTCCCGATATACATGCTGCTGAACGCGGTTTCCAATCTGTTCGGCGTCGGCGGCGGAAGCCTCGTGTCCCGCAGCCTCGGCGCGCACGACGAGCAGCGCGCCCGACGTGTGGCAACCACGTCGGTGTGGCTTGCCGCAGCGTTTTCCCTTGTCGCAGGCGCGATCCTGCTGCTTTGCGCCGAGCCGCTGCTAAGATTGCTCGGGACGCCCGAAGCCGTCATGCCGCATGCCCGCGCCTTCCTCTGGTTCGCCGCGTCCGCCGGAGCGCTGCCCACCGTCACGGGACTCGTACTGGCCTCCACGCTGCAGGCGCAAGGGAAGCCTGGGGTTGCAAGCGCGGGCATGTGCATGGGCGTTCTTATGTGCATCGCCTTGGACCCGGTGTTCATTTTCGGGCTCGACCTGGGCGTCGCCGGGGCGGCCCTCGCGACGGCCATCGCAAACACGGCGAGCGCGTTGTTTTTCATCGGGTACTTCATCCGAAACCGCAAAAGGCTCCAGGTCCCGATTGCGGCGAGGCCGGGCCGCCCTGCCGGCGCCGACCTGCGCGAGATCTTCGCCGTCGGCTTTCCGGCTGCCGCGATCATCGCGCTGGCATCGCTGTCAAACGGGGTTTTGGTGGCGCTGCTCTCGTCCGCGCCCGTGACGGCAGAGAGCGGCTTGGGCGTGGTGCAGAAGCTGGAACTCGTCCCGTTCCAGCTGATCATGGGCGTGACAAGCGGCGTGGTACCGCTCATCGCCTACTGCTCGAAATCCGGCAATCGAGCCCGCATGCGCGCGACGATGCGCTTCGTCCTCACGATCGCCCTCGTAGCGGCCGCCTTCGTGCTCGTCATCTATGAAGCTCTCGCCGAGCCGCTGGTGTCGCTGTTCGTCTCCGACGCCGAGTCCGTCGCCTTCGGAGCCGCGTTCCTGCGTCTGCGCATCCTGGCGTTGCCGGCCATCGTGTTGGAGTTCGCGCTGAACTCGGCGTTTCAGGCGACGGGCAGCTCCAAGCAATCTTTGGTCGTATCCGTTATGAGGAAAGGAACAATCGACCTTCCCCTCATGATCGCGCTGAACGCAGCCTGGCCAATATACGGCCTCATGCTTGCGCAACCCATCATGGAATCCGTGACGGCGTTAACGGCCATCGCACTCTGGGTACGTTTGAACAGCCAAAACGCGAACGAAAGAAGGGAGGACAGGGCGCAGCGAATTGCAGAAGCGAAGGCTTAAGGCAGGTTCCGAAGGCGTGTCTACCAGCTGCTGCTGTTGGAAGCTGCAGCCAGGGGCACATTAATAAGGAAACGAAGGAAAGGAAAGCGATATGAACACTTTGACTCAACGGAGATTCCTCCAAATCACGGGACTCTCGGTGCTCGGCGCGGCGACGGGGCTCGCAGGCTGCAGCGAGAGCAGGAACGCGACGGACGCGTCGACCTCGGCGAGTGCGTCGTCGGGCGGCACTCCATCAGGCGATACGGCATCGGAGCCCTCCACTTCGGCAGCACCAGCCGCCTCGAGTGGCACTTCACTTGTACTCGTATTCTCCCGCGCCGGCGAGAACTACGGCGTGGGCACAGTGGAGGTGGGCAACACCATGGTGCTTGCCCGAATGATCGCCGAGAAGACCGGTGCCGACCTGTTCGAAATCGAACGCGCGGAGCCCTACCCCGAGGCCTACGACGCGTGCTGCGCCGAGGCGCTCGAGGAGAAGAACTCCGGCGCGCGCCCCGAGCTGGCAACGATGCCGGACCTGTCGGGCTACGACACCGTGTACCTCGGCTTTCCGTGCTGGTGGGGCGACATGCCCATGCCGGTTTACACCGCCATCGAGGCGCTCGACTGGGGCGGCAAGACGATTTGCCCGTTCAACACGCATGCGGGAAGCGGCGAGGCCGGCATGTTCGCGACCGTCGCTCGGAAATGCGCAGGTGCGACCGTGACAAGCGGCCTCACCATGTCGGGCACCACAGCGCAGAACGACCGAAACGCCGCAGAGTCGCAGATAGACAACTGGCTTGCGAACCTGAGCTAGCAAGCGTAGGAAACGATGGATTGGGGCGCGCTCAAGGGGCGGTGCGAGAAGGGCTCCACCGCCGACAGCTCGTCCGCGCACGACAGATTCCACCACAACGACACCTCGACCTCGGGAAAGATGTTCAACCGCAACGCAGCGGGGAGCTTCGAGTTCCTAACCCTCCGGTTGTCCCGCCCAGCGAGGAGATTGGACTAGTGAAATGAACAACGCAATGAACAGAAGATCGTTTCTGAAGGGCTCGTTTGCTTTCGGCGCAGCCGCCGCGCTCGGCCTTGCAGGCTGCGCATCAGGGCAGACGGCAGGCGACTCATCAGCTGCCGCGGACTCGGCTCCCTCGGCAAGCGACGCCGCGAACGACTCGGCGTCGGCGGGAACGCCAAGCGCGCCTGCGGCTTCCGCCTACAACCCCTCATTCGATTTGAGCGCGCGCACGGTGACGCTCAACAACGGGGTCGCGATGCCAGTGCTGGGCATCGGCACCTACATCCTTTCGAGCGCGCAGGCCGAGGAGTCGGTCTACGCGGCGCTCATGGCGGGCACGCGCCTCATCGACACCGCGCGCATCTACGGGAACGAGGACGGCGTGGGGCGGGGCATCGCCCGCGCCGGCGTGCCGCGCGACGAGGTGTTCCTGACCACGAAGCTGTGGACCGCCGACTTCGCCAACGCGGCCGCCGCCATCGACGGGTCGCTTCAGCGCCTGGGGCAAGACTACGTCGACCTCATGCTGCTTCACCACGAGGATGCCAACGACGAGGACGCCTACCGTGCGATGGAGGACGCCGTGGCTGCCGGCAAGATCCGCTGCATCGGCATATCGAACTTCTACGAGAGCGGGTTCGCGCGCATGCTGGACATGGCGTCCATCCCGCCGGCCGTACTGCAGAACGAGACGCAGCCCTACTTCCAGGAGCGCAGCGTCAAAGAGGCCATCGCCAGTGCGGGCACGGTGCTCGAGTCGTGGTTCCCGCTGTGCGGCAAGGCCGAATGCCGCACCCTCTTCGCCGACGCCGTCGTCGCCGAGGTCGCTGGCAACCACGGCATCTCCCCCGCACAGGCGGTCATCCGCTGGCACCTGCAATCGGGCAATATCTGCATCCCAGGCTCTTCGAATCCCGACCATATCCGCGAGGACGCCGACGTGTTCGGGTTCAGCCTGACCGCCGATGAGATGGCCGCCATCGACGCCCTCGATCGTAACCAGCGTTTCGCTTCGTACTAGAGAAAGGCCGTTTCCTGTGAAGAGCCGCAGCCGCAATCAACCCAGTGAAGAGCAACTACGCGGAGCGAGCGGAATGAGAGGGGTTCGCGTTATGGTGGACGCCGCCCTCGCGGGTCTGCTCGTAACCGTGATGGCTACGGCTCTTGTGCAGGAGGCACCGCACGAGTATTTGGGGGTGGCCCTATTTGCCGCCGTCGTAGCTCATATAGCCTTGAACAGGCGCTGGTTCAAGACCCTCATTCACGGCCGTTACAATGCGGTCCGCATCCTTCGCCTTGTGGCTATCGCAGGCCTGGTCGCATGCGCTGTCGGTCAGATGGCGAGCGCGCTTGTGCTCTCGAAGTTCGCCTTCGGTTTTCTGCCAGCTTTACCGGGAGCCGCCCTCGCGCGCCGAGTCCACATGCTGTGCTCGTACTGGGGGTTCGTGCTCGCATTCGCCCATGTCGGTCTGCAGTTCAAAGGTCTTTTCCGGCTCATGCGCACCCGAGGAGCAAGCAACGCGCCAGGTGCGCTTCGCCCCGTCATCTGGGCAGGCCGCTTCTTATTCGTGGCAATCGCCTGTTTCGGCGCGTATTCCTTCGTCAAACTTGATTTCGGGACCTACCTACTTGGACAGGTTCAATTCGCGCTCGCCGACTACGACGCGGTGGGCGCACTTTCGCTGATGCGCTATGCATCCATCGCGGTGCTGATCAGCGGTCTGTTTCACTACCTGCGAACCACTCTCGAAGCGCTTGGGAAAAGTTGGCGCCGAACATCTAGGGCACGATAAACGCCAGCTTACCGCACGCGCAACTCCCAGAAGGCAACGGCACTTGCCGCCGCGACGTTCAAGGAGTCGACGTCGTGGGCCATGGGTATCTTTACCGTGTAATCGCTTGCATCGATCGTGGCTTGTGCCAATCCCTCGCCTTCCGTCCCAAGGACGATTGCAAGCTTCTCGCAAGTTCGCAGATCCTCATCATCAAGCGCGATTGAATCATCGGACAGCGCCATCGCCGCGACTTTGAACCCCAGGTCATGAAGGAGCGCAATGCCCTCCCCCGCCCAGGCCTGGACGCTTCCGATGCGCGTCCAGGGAACCTGAAATACCGTCCCCATCGATACGCGAGCCGCACGACGAAAAAGCGGGTCGTGGCACGATGGGGTCACGAGCACCGCATCGACGCCGAGCGCAGCTGCCGACCGGAATATCGCCCCAATGTTGGTTGAGTTCCCGATGTCCTCGAGGACCGCCACGCGGCGAGCCTCTGCGCTGGCAAGCAACTCGGCCGCACTCGGCAAAGCGGGGCGTTCGAATACGGCAAGTGCGCTTCTGACCACCTGATACCCGGTGATTTCCTTAAAAACCGCTTTGGGTGCGACATAGATTGGCGTCGAGGCATCCGCCGCAAGCGCCCGTTCGATGGCGGGCATCGTCTCTTCAAGCAGTTTTTCCGAAAGGAGCATCGCGCGCGGAGTGGCACCCGCAGCCATCACTCGCTCGATTACCTTAAGCGATTCGCCAACGAAGAGCCCCCTTTCGCGCAGGTCGGCATCGGCTGTGCGCGTGAACAGGGATAGCTTCTCGCCCCGCTCGGCTTCCTCGCCGCCCGCTTGCTCCAATCTGATAATCGGCATCGCTTCTCTCCCTCCGGCAACATCACTTTCAGTAAGTTTTGGACAAAAACCTGCGTTTAAGGGGGTTGGAGTCACGGAAGAACGTGCTCTTACCTTTAAATGAGGTCTCCAACCGCGTCTACGGGTCCATTTGGCAGCCCGAATGCGGCTCGGACACCAACCCTACCCCCCCTTAAACGTAGGTTTTTGTCCAAAACCCAACACTTTCTCTGTCGGATGCCCTATCGGCCATTAATCCACGCCTCCCACGAAGCAGCCTCGCGCTGAGCCTGCGCATAGCCTGCTTCGTATGACGCGCAGAGCTTTTCCCAGTTCGTCTCCTTGTTGTCGACCGGCATCTCATCGGGGTAAAACACGCACGCCGCACCCGCACGTTCAAGCTGCTCAATCTCGTCGCACAGAGCGTTATAGCGAGCAGGCCGCTCGATGGTGCGCTCCGCCACCAGGGGATGCTTTCGAAATGCCGAGCGAAACACCGCCCGCGGCAAGGCGCCGAGAGGCTTCTTGCGATAGACTCGCGGCTGCGTCCGAACGATGAAGAAGCGCTCGAAGCCATCACGTCGAGCCGCATCGAGGCAAATCCCCCAGCTTGTGCCCATGCCGCCGTCCATGAATGTGCGACCATCGATCACCGTTGGCGGCATGAACAGGGGCATGGTCGAACTGGCGCGCACGCGCAGCATCATATCGCGCATCGTCGGCATATCCGCCTTCGTCCACGCCACAGTCTCACCGGTGTCCCAATCGAATCCCTCGATATGAACCTCAGCTTTATTCGCGAGGAATGCATCGAAATCGAAGGCCATCACCTCGTCGGTGCCTGCTAAATCCTCGGCGATTCCCTCGTAGAGGTGATGCGCGTTGAAGAAGCCATGCCCAGCGAGGAGGCTGCCGATCCCGCCGAACTCGGGGTCGCGCACCAAGTCGGTGAACGAAGCGCGCGACCGCTCGATATCCCGCGATACGTAATTAACCGTATGGCTTGCACCTGCGGAAATACCGTACACGTGCGAAAAATCCATTCCGCGCTCAAGCAGCGTCGCCACAACGCCGGCGGTGTAGCTCGCACGCATGCCGCCGCCTTCAAAGATGAGCGCGACATCATCTATGTTTGGTTCGCAATTTGACATGAGAGCGATTATAGCCCGACGCGCCCTCCGATGTCGGCGGCATGCGCACCATCGTCTGAGCTGCGTAAGTTACTACTTGCTGCTGCCAGACGTCGCACCGCCGTTGCTCGAGGAGGACGACCCCGATGCCGAGCCCTGACCCGAAGAGGCGCTCTCCCCCGACGAGCTCCCCTGATTCTCCGACGACGACGTGCCAGAACCGTTACTCGAACTAGACCCGGAGCCTGCAGCTGTCGAAGAGCCTGTTTGCCCTTGGCTGCTTCCCTGGGTACCCGATTGAGAGCTTCCCGACTCTCCTTGTGCCGTCGCCTGGGACTGCGACGAGTCTCCCTTCGAAGCGTCCTCCGAGGTCGCGCCTTGCGAGTCCCCGCTCGTTTCAGATTTCGTCCCCGTCTGCTCGTCAGCTTGGGGTGCCTGCGAAGAGCCTGAATCTTGAGCTGCTCGAACCACCTGCTCAATCGACGCCGGTTTCGTACCCAGCCCCTGACCTTGCGTGGTAAGCATCACGAATCCCGCCGAAATCGCCACCGCGATAAGGGCAGACACTATTGACACGGCGATCACGCTGCGCTGCATGCGCTTGTCGTGCGCGCGCTTTTCCCACACGCGCTGCGCCGTGGCGTCCCCTCGAAGCGATGCATCGCCGAGATGAGGCGTCGCCGTCGCGCGCCCAGCGGGAATCGCATTGCCGACCTGCGGCGACGCGAGGTTTGAGTACGCCTGCGCGCTCCCTCTCCCCGCATATGCGCCGCGCGCGGCCCCGCGCTCGCCCGCCTCGCTCGCCTGCGCCTCGCGGCTCTCCGCAGCCTCAAGCGCCGAGAACTCGCCTTCCCCTCCGTCGCGCAAGTCGCGCAGCTTATCCGCCGACTGCTCGAGGAAGCGCTTGTACACCTGCGACGCCACCGTCGACACGATCGAGCCGACGGCGACGCCGATCACCGACCCCGCTATCCCGATGTGCGCCGATAAGAGCATCGACGTCACCGCCGCGAGCGCGCCCGCGGCAAGCTGTGACGCGGACAGCCCATCGAAGAGCCCCTTTACCGTCAGTCCCTTGTTCTTCGCTTGCTCCGTCATGCCAAACCTCGTGCTTTATCGTCTCGTTTTCAAGACCAGAACATACGCGCGCCGTATGTTGGTAATTTGAAACGCGTGGCCCTTTCAGCGAATCAATACCCAACCACCACACAAGCTTCGCTTTTCGGCGCGCGGGCCTCGCCCAACTTCATCGCGCGCACGGCGCGGAGTCTCGGAGTATACTCATCTCATCGTTTCAGACCGAAAGGAACCACAATGGAAAAGCCGATTCTCTATTATTGGGCGCCGTGCGCCACTTGCTCGGTTGCCGTGAACCGCGCCGATGAGCTGGGCATCGAGCTCGACAGGCGCGACGTCGAGCAGGAGGCTCCCTACCAGGAGCTGCTCGCGCTCGGCGGCGATGCGAACAAGATTCCCTACCTCTACGTGGGCGGCGAGCTCATCGAGGGGCAGGATGCCGTTCTGGCGAAGCTCGACGAGCTGAAATAGCGCCACCTGGAGGCGACGCGGGCACACAAGCGCGCATTTCGCCTCTTTTTGTCCAGGCACTTGACCAGGCTAAACACATCGTTTCCCCAGGTTATACGCTCGCAAAGCCATGGACAAAAATGGGCGATATGCGCGCCTTCGCCTCCGTTGTGCTACCCTCCATGCGTGAGAAGAATCGCTCTCGTTTGGAGGTACCCATGAAGCAAACCGAACAACCCTTAAGCTATACCGCGATCCCCGAGGCGACCACCGCCCGCGCGCATAAGGCCTTCGCCGCCGACGCGTCCGCGCGCATTGCGAAGAACGCGGTTTCCGCAAGCCCCATCCGCAAAGTCGCCCGCGTGCCCGAGGCGCTCGGCATCGACCCGCGCACGTTCGATGTGCAGCTTTCCCAAGGCGACATCACCAACCAGAAGCGCTCGGGCCGCTGCTGGATGTTCGCCAGCCTCAACACCATGCGCTTTCGCGTGATGAAGAAGCTCAATCTGAAAACCTTCGAGCTGTCGCAGGCCTATCCCCTTTTCTGGGACAAGTACGAGCGCGCGAACTGGTTCTTCCAAAACATCATCTCGACGGCGAACGATCCTGCGACGTCGCGCGAGGTCGCCTTCCTTCTGCTCGACCCGCTGTGCGACGGCGGACAGTGGGATATGTTCCGATCCATCGTGAAAAAGTACGGCGTGGTGCCGAAAGACGCCATGCCCGAAACGCACTGCTCTTCGAACACGGGCGACATGGACGCGTTCCTCACGCGCTTTTTGCGCGGCGGTGCGAAGACGCTTCGCGAGATGGTTGCTGCAGGCGCCGGGGCGGACGAGCTTTCCGCCAAGCAAGCAGAGCTGCTCGGGCAGTTCTACCGCATGCTCGCGATCTGCCTCGGCGAGCCGCCCGCGTCCTTCGAGCTGCGCCTGCGCGACAAGGACGACAACCTGGTGGCTTCGGGCACGTTCACGCCGAAGCAGTTCTTCGACGAGTACGTCGAGATGAACCTCGACGACTACATCTCGGTCATCAACGCCCCCACCGCCGACAAGCCTTATTTCCATTCCTATTCAGTTAGGTTCCTTGGAAATGTCGCCGAGGACGGCGGCGTGCATTATGTGAACCTGCCCGTCGAGAGCCTGAAGCACGCGGCGATTGCCCAGCTCAAAGACGGCCTTCCCGTATGGTTCGGCTGCGATGTGGACCAGAACTACCTGCAGGACGACGGCATGATGGGGATCGACACGATGGACGTCGACGGACTGTTCGGCGTGCCGGTCATGGCGAGCATGGACAAGGCGGCGCGGCTCGATTACGGCGAATCGCTCATGACGCACGCGATGGTGTTCCAGGGAGTGAACCTTAACGGCGACGGGAAGCCGACTCTTTGGCGCGTCGAGAACAGCTGGGGCAAGGACCACGGGCACGACGGCTACGACCTCATGACCGACGACTGGTTCAGCGAGTACGTCTACCAGGTGGTCGTGGACAAGAAGTACCTCACCGACGAGGAGCGAGCGGCGTACGACGAGGATCCCATCGAGCTTGCGCCGTGGGACCCCATGGGTGCGCTCGCGTAAAGTAAGCCCAGGTAGATTCATCGTTTCGTCACAATTGCCATGTTAGCGGTGACAAACCAGGGTTCTGACCGATAAAATACGAGCCACTCTTTGCGCTGCATTGCCGCAAAGCGTTCGCGGCAAGCTTTTACAGCGCAAACTGATCAGGCCGTGGCGAGTTCCGCCATGGAGCCGGGCCGGTGAGGACGCCGGCAGCAGATGCACCTTTTGGCGCGCCTGCGGGACAGTTGCCGTTCCGCAGGCGCGTTTTTCATGCGCGCTTGCGGGTAGCTGAGAGACACTGTTCCCTACCCAAGGAGGCCGCACATGACTACGAACGAAACCGATACGCCCCGAAAAGGGCAATCCCCCTCTCGCGTCGAGAAGGACATCCCCGACAAGCGAAAGATCACGCGCCAGGTGGCGAGCGTCGGAGTTGGCGGCAACATCGCCCTTTCGGCGTTTAAGCTGGTCGCAGGCATACTCGGCAACTCAACGGCGATGATAACCGATGCTGTGCACTCACTGTCCGACGTCTTTGCAACCGCCATCGCCTTCATCGGAGTGCGTCTCGCCGAGCGCGATGCGGACACAGATCACCCCTACGGTCACGAGAGGTTCGAAAGCGTCGCCTCGCTTGCGCTTGGCCTTATCCTGCTGTTCACCGGCCTCGCGATCGGCTTTTCAAGCCTGGAAAGCCTCGCGACGCGATCGTATCTCGACGCCGCCACGCCGAGCATTCTCGCCCTCGTCGCGGCGATTGTTTCCATCGGCGTGAAGGAGGGCATGTTTTGGTACACCCGGCACTGGGCGCGCGTCATCAACTCGAGTGCCTTCATGGCCGATGCGTGGCACCATCGCTCCGACGCCCTCTCTTCAATCGGCGCGCTTGCGGGCATCGGAGCATCGATGCTGGGTTTTCGCGCGGGCGATGCGCTGGCAAGCTTAGTAATTTGCGTCATTATCCTAAAAGTTGCGTTTGACGTGCTGAAAGATGCTCTTAGTAACCTAACTGATACCGCTTGCGATACCGCATTCGAACACGAAATCGCCGACGTCGTCAAGGGCACACCAGGAGTCATCCGCATCGACAACCTGAGGACGCGCAAGTTCGGGAACAAGGTCTATGTCGACGTCGAGATCGCCGTCGACGGAAGCCAAACGCTGTCTCAAGCACATGAAATCGCCGAAGCTGCGCACAACTCTGTCGAAAGTCGCTTCGACACCGTGAAGCACATCATGATTCACGAGAATCCCGCTTAAAGAAATATCGATCAGCGACGGGTTTTGCCCTTCCAAGCGAAGATGGCCCGAGGGATGTTTTGCTCAGGCCATCTATTTCATCTTGAAGGCGTTAACGCTCCATCGTATGCGTTGCGTAGGTGGGGTCGTCCCGCCACAGGCGAATCTCCCCCGCTTCTCGTGTTGCCGCAAGATCGATGATTCGCTGGTTCGCAGAACCGCGAAAGCGCAACGTTATATCATGT
This sequence comes from uncultured Ellagibacter sp., assembly GCA_934663775.1. Classification (GTDB taxonomy): domain Bacteria; phylum Actinomycetota; class Coriobacteriia; order Coriobacteriales; family Eggerthellaceae; genus Ellagibacter. The sequence goes on from CAKUKU010000014.1 coordinate 30,740, forward strand.
TTGTCTTGCTCGAACGGGCCATCGACCAGAATATCAATAAGTGAGAGAAGCTCGGGCGTCTCTTCGCAGCTGCAGCGAGCATCCGAATCAATGAGCTTTTCGTACACTTCGCCGGTAAAGCACCAGATCGTCTTGTCAGGGAAGCGCTCTTTTACCCGACGAACAAACGGAATCAATTCCTTTTGATTCTCGGGTTCCATCGGCTCTCCCCCGAGAAGCGTGAGCCCATCCACGTACGACGCAGCAAGGCTCTCAAGAATCTCGTCCTCTACTTCTTTCGTAAACGGCTTTCCTGCCGAGAAATCCCACGCTTCCGAATTGAAGCAACCTGGGCACCCTCGACGACAGCCGGATACGAACAGCGCGGTGCGCACCCCTTCGCCGTCTGCTATATCGAAGTACTTGATGTTCGAGTAATTCATCTTGCCGTTCCTCTCCCATTTTACTTGCCTCATTATCGCAGTGTTCGCAACTAGTCGTTGGTGTAATTTCAATAAATCTGTAAACGGGTATTCCTTTTCTCATTATGCTTTGCTATTCGCCATTGCTACTGACAGAGTTTCATGGAGCGCCAATCTCTGGCAGCTTTGCATTTCCCTCCCCCATCCTCTACTGTGCAGTCGCTGCACAGTAGAGGATGGGGGAGGGAGCCTGGCAACTGCAGCATTGTATCTTCGCTACTGTGCAGCGACTGCACAGTAGCGAAGATACGGTTCAAGGCGAAATGAGATTAAATAAATCATTAGAGTAGTTTTAGATAGAAAATATGGTCCGATGGAAAGAAATTTCTACAAAATGCCTTGTTATAACAATTCGAAGCATATAGAATGAGACGAAACGACATAGTGTGCAGCGACTGCACAGCAGCCAATTACCGAACAAACCATAAATACAGCAACGATAGGAAAAGGCATGTCGAAAGAGCAGTCAGAAGTGAGAGAGGTCAAAATGGCCACCAAAGGCAAGTCAAAAGGCGGAGAAAAGCAGCAGCAGTCGCTCTCGTTGGGAAGAGAGACCGTTGAAGAGCTCGAAAGAGAAGCCGAGCGCCGCGGCCTCAATAAATCTCAACTCGCCGACCTGCTTCTCAACGGACAGCTGACGCAATCGGCTGAAAAACCAACGATTATCTCAATTATGAGCTACAAAGGCGGCGTCGCAAAAACAACAACATGCACGTGCCTTGCGGTATGCCTTTCCGAGATGGGGTACAAAGTTCTGGTAATCGATATGGACGGTCAGGGGAACGTAAGCCAAAGCCTTCGCGTATATGACCCCCGCTCGGAAGAAGCATGCATTGCAGACGTCCTTTACCAGACGACTCCGAACGGGCAGAGAAAAACGTTAAGCGAAGTAATGAAGCCGACCGACTACAAAAACGTCTACTGCGTTCCGTCGAATTTCCGTTTCGCCGATGCCGACACCCGACTGAAAGCAGAAATTGCCGGCGGTGTCGACACACGCCTTTGCTATGCCATCGAAGACCTTGTTGAAGAAATGGCAAAAGCAGGGGAAGAGCGTTTCGACTACATCATCATCGATTGCGGCCCTCGCCTCGATATGACAACGACGAACGCAATCGTTGCTCTTGAAGCGGGAAACAACGCATCTCATATCATTATTCCCATCAAAGTTGATGGTTTCGCTATTGCTGGTCTGTCCCAGACTATCGATACCATCAACCGAACCGCAAAAGAGCGCCGCCGCCTACCGCAGCATTGGAAGATTCTGCAAACGATGATCGAACGCAAGACCTCCGCATATAAGGTAGGGTGCGAACTATTGAAGGAAGCGATTCCGAACGCAGAGTACTTCAACACGAAAATCGAGAAGAGCACCGTAGTCCCCGAGGCAAGCCTCGCCATGGAGCCGCTCATCACATACGCGCCCGACAGCAAACCCGGTATGCAATATCGTTTGCTCGCCCAAGAAATCGAGGAAATGAATGCCTAAGAAGAAACTACAAGCGGCAATCGCCCGCAATGGGGGAGCGGTGGCAAACGTCGTCACAAAGCACGACAAGCTCTCAGAGGAAGAGCTTCGAGTTGCCGCATTCAACGCACGGGACAACCAAAACGCATCGATTACCGACAAGATGGCGAACGATAATCGCCGCAATACGCTGTTGAGCGAGATGGGCTTCGATTGGTTCGACATCGAAGACATCAAGCCGAACCCCAATAACACCTACAAAATCACCGAAGAGGATGTGAAAAACCTCGCCGGCCTCATTTACAACAGCAAAGAGGTGGAGCCCCTCATCCTTCGCGAGACCGAGGAAGGTGTGCAAATCGTCGACGGGGAAAGGCGTTGGCGAGCGTGCAAACTCCTAGCCGAGAAATATGGCGACGCCTGGCGTATGGTGCCTGGGCGTTGCCATAAGCTTGGGTCCTTGAGCGATGAGCAGGCAGAGTTCATCATGCATTCGAGCAACATGGGGCAGCGCAATATCACGCCGTCGGAACGCGCGCAAGGTTTCAAGGTACTCGCCGACAAGCTTGTTGAATGGCGCAAAGACGATCCATCACTTAAAGGGAGAAACACGAAAACGGTCCTCGCAGAGCACTTCGGTGTGTCAGAGAGAACAGCACAGGTTCTTCTCAATATCGCAAGGAACCTATCTAAAGAAGGCAATGACCTGCTTGACGAGGGAAAAATCACCCAAACACAGGCAGAAGCGATTTCAAAGCTATCGGGAGAAAAGCAAAACTACATCATCGAGGCAGTAAAGGCGAGCACGTTCGAAAGCGATGAAATCACAGCACTTGTGCAGGACGTGAAGGAGAACGACCTTCCAATAAAGAGCGGTGACAACACCACGCAAAAGACTCAGTTGTCAAAGAGCAAAGATACAGAATCACCGATAAAAAAGCCAAAGGACATCAACGGATACCTCAAGACAGCGAAGAACGCACTGAAAAAAGCAGATAAGGTAGCCGGCGAAGCCGATTACAAGCTGATTGGAGAAATCAAGATGCTTTTGCGAGAGATAGAGCAGCAGCAGGAAGACTTCGACCAGGCAAAGCAATCAAACAACCCAACGGCATAGGAGGGCATAAGAGTCAGAGCGAGGTACTACACTTAAACTCGTATGACAAAAAATTGCATGTTCTTTTAAAAAATTGTTATACCTTTCAATATGTTGGTTGTTAGATTTTGAAAGCACCTTTGATTCGGAAACGGCTTGCTCTTTAAGGTTCATGCAGGTAGCAGATGGATTGACTCTCTTGCTACCTGCATTCATCTTCAACGATATGAAGTGTGCACCGTATCGTTTCCTGTACATCCAGGCTAGCATGGCCTTTCGGCTGGTCTCTTGTTGTGCAACAAGAGAAAGCTCCTCGTGCTTCTTTCTACGTGTGCAAGTGGAGCTCGATTGGGTCGTTGCCTTGCCAAGTACTCCGGCAACCGTTCTCAGCGAGCAGCCAACCAGCTCCGAAACCTCTTTCTGCGTCAGGTTGCCGCTCCCATAAAGGCTCACAATTCGTTCGTTGCGCGCTCTTCTGCGGGACGATGTCTCGCGTTTCGCCTTCTCGCGCATGAGCGATCGAGTGGAAGCATGGAAGCGAATGCGCGACTTCTCGCCGTCGGTGAGGGCAAGAAGTTCGGTGATTTTCTGAGCGCTTAAAACGTAAAACCCGCGCTGCCCGCGCACGTTCACCACGCGGTCGACGGAACGGATGACCCCCTCAAGCTCAGATGGCGGGAGGGGAGAGGAAAACCGGGCGTTGAACTGCACAAGCTCTTGCTTGGCGGCCGCTTTCCCGGAAAGCTGAACGGCAGTGTTGTAGAACACGAAGCACATAAGCTCACGTGAGCCTTCGCAGCAAAACCCGCGGAGCGCTTGCAGCGACACGACGTTTTGAAGACGCGAGCGCAAAAGCGGACTGTCGCCGCCCTTGCGCAGGGCCTTCGCGATGCAGCTGTTCGCAGGGCGACTCGAGTGGTCGCGTGCTTCAGGTGCCGGCAAGCTCGTCTTCAATTCAGCCAGGTCGTAGTAATTGCTGTTGGAGGCAAGAAGGCTCGCGAAACGACCCGCAGCGGGATTGAACGACCCCGGCACGCGCGAAACGCGAGTGAAATCGAAGACTTTCTCGTCGACCTCGATGCAGGATATGGGCGCTAAAAGGCGGGCAAGCGCATGCGCAAGCTGCCGCTGGGTGTACCTGAAAAGATTGACCGCCTTATCGTTGGCCTGCCCGTTTGCAGCGCATCGGTAAGGAATCGAACGCTTTAGCACATAGTAAAGGTGCAGGCCGCGGCCTGAATCCACAATAAGCGTGGGCTCGGGGATGCGCCCTGCGCGGATCGCCTCGCCAATGGATGCGAAAGCCTCTTCGATTGCGCTGCGCGACGTTTCGGGTGTTGCGGCGTGGCAGTCAAGATCGAAGAAAAGGGCGTTCAGCTGCCTGAGCGCATCGCTGCGCCGATGAGCGCCGGCGAACCCGTTCACGGAGGCGTAAAGCGACCCGTATTCGGGGGAGCCTATGAAATCGAGGTGCGAACGTCGGTGCATCGACTCGCTCCAAACACCATCGACGCAGGTCGCAACGGCATAAACGCTGTTGCGATCGTCATGATAAAGCGTGCGGAAAAACGTCTCCCTCTCGATTGAGAGATGTTTCGCGCCCTCGCTATGTTGAGCACCCATCGACACAATGCACCTAACCGACGATCGAAGCGAGACTCCGATCGCAAGACGAGTGGACGATTCCTATGTCGATATGGAAAAGCAGCGAAGAACGCGTGCGTGTTGCGCGCGACTCACCTAAGTGATAAAATACTCATTGCGACGTGAGTGATTTCGGTCACTTATCAAATCCCCTTCAGTTGGCGCTGAAGGGGATTTCTTTTTCTTATCGACCGGTTGCTTGCGCAACCAACTTACAGCAGCGAATTATAACAAGAAACATAGAAAAGTCCACCATTGTTTGTTATCGAAATGGCGGAAACGCCAGGTGCTACCAACGGGGATGCGAATTCTAACAAGAAAACTGCTAGCAGACGATGGCGGCCCTCACTTCTTGGCGGGTGCTTCCAAGATAGCATGAAAACAGCTGTTGAAATGGAGAAACACCAGCTATGTTGCCCTTACATCTTGTTACTTACCATAGAAAGCCGAGATGCCGTTCGCCATACCGCGCCGAGGAAGCGCAAAAGCAGCCGAATCGGTTGAAATTCACAATCTCTTCACATCTAATTGCATGGCAAACTGGCAAGACCTCAAGTGAGCGAAGCCATCTGCTCGCGGTACAATAAAGGGGTTTTGAGAAGCCGCCAAGAAAGGAAACCCATGGCCGCCTACGATTTCGAGGGTCATATCACCGACATTCCCGACTACCCCGAGAAGGGCGTAGTGTTCAAGGACATCACAACGCTTCTTAAGAACCCTGAGTGTTTTCACGCCGCCATCGACGAGATTGCGGACCATTTCAAAGACGCGGGCGTCACGAAGGTCGTCGGCGCCGAGGCGCGTGGATTCCTTATCGGCGCGCCTGTCGCATATCGGCTCGGCGCCGGGTTCGTGCCCGCGCGCAAGCCGGGGAAGCTCCCGCGCGAGGTGCGCTCGGTAAGCTACGCGCTCGAGTACGGCACCGACGAGCTGCAGATGCATACCGACGCGCTTGATCCTGACGATGCGGTGCTCATCATCGACGACTTGGTCGCCACGGGCGGCACGGCGGTGGCGCAGGCGAAGCTCGTTGCGCAGTTCGGTTGTAAGCTCGCGGGGATGGGCTTCCTCATGGAGCTCGACTTCCTGCATCCTCGCGATGCCATCGCGAAAGTAACCGACGTCGACGTGTTCTCGCTCGTGCACGTGGAATAGGGCGCGAGCCTATTCACGCTCAAGCGCCTGGTCAAGCGGTATGCTGGGAAAATCACCTTCTCATACAACCAAGAAAGGCCTCATGACGAGGCCGTTCCCTTTCGCGCGATTAATCTAGGCTGACAGTCGCCCTTACGAGAGCGTCGCGTCTACGGCTCGCATCACGGCGCCGCGCATGCCCGCGTCCTCGAGCGCGGCAACGCCTTTGATCGTGGTGCCGCCTGGGCTGCATACGGCGTCCTTCATGGCGCCAGGGTGGGTGCCCGTCGCCAGGTGAAGCTCGGCGGTTCCGGCCATCATCTGCGCGGCAAGGCGATAGGCGGTTTGACGGGGCAGGCCGTTTTTCACGCCACCGTCGGCAAGCGCCTCGAGAAACATTGCAGCAAAGGCGGGCCCGCAGCCGGCAAGCGCGCTCGCCGCCGAGAGCAGGCGCCCGGGCAGCGCCTCGATGAGCGCGATGGGGGAGAACAGCTCCGCGAACGCCTCCCATTCGTCATCCGCGAGCGAATGGCTTTCCTCGCATGCGATCACGCCCTTGCCGATCGCGATGGGCGTGTTCGGGATGGTGGAGAGATGGCGCGAGCCCTCCCCGAGCAGGTTCTCGTAGAAGTCGAATAGAAGGCCCGCCGCGACCGAGACGACCGCCTTGCTGCGAAGTTTCTCGCGAATGGGGGAGAGCACGCCCTCCACCAGGTGGGGCTTCACGGCGACGATCACGATGTCGCTCGCATCGACCACCTCGGCGGGGGAGTGCGCGGCGTGGATGCCGAGCGGCGTGCAGCGCGCCTCGAGCGCGTCGAAGTGCGCGGCGCAGGCGCAGATGCGGCTACCGTCGACACCTGCGTGCTCGACCAGGCCTTTCGCCATGGCGCCCGCCATGTTTCCGAATCCGATAAAGCCGATGCGTGCGGTTTGCGCGTCCATGCTGCCCCTTCCGACGGGAAAACGAGTTTCCGCCATTGTAGCGCAGCACGCTAGCAAGCGCCCTGCGCCAACGGCGGCAAGACATCGGGTGAGTCCGCTTCAATAATTCTCATGATTAGCTAACATTTTCGGTAATCGTATATAAATGTATGACAACACGATATAGGATTCCCCTTACCCTTGAGCACCCTAAGCCTAACAAGGAGTCGATGGGTCCATTCGTGAAGCCGATAAGATTATCGCCGAGGGGCGTCCGGGCTGTTGTTCCTCTATAATGGTTGGGCGATACGAGAAAGGTGCGGATATGCTGTACAAAGTACGCTTCATCAAGAACTCCGAGCTGTCGGGGGTGCCCTACGTGTTCGAGGAGACCGAGCTCGAGGTTTCAGATGAGGCGGCGGCCCGCGCGGCGTACGAGGCCGCGAAGCCTTCGGCCCCCGACGAGGCGCTGCGTATCGACTTGGTCTGCGGCGAGGGCTTCACCTGGGAAAAGGTCGCGGAAGACGCCTTGTAGCGGACGGCCGCTCGCCGATTGCGGCCGCTTCTCGCCGCGCTTTACACGGACTTTACAATCGGCAGATGCTTTCAAGACACGCGCTCCCTATTGTTGTTCCCAGCCTCGAGGGACGGGTTGGGTTTAGCCCCTTCGAGCGAACGGGATACTCGAAGGGAGAACGAAAAACACATGGATCCGGCAACCCTGGTCGTTGTGGCGCTCGTCATCGTCACGGCGCTCACGTTCGATTTCACGAACGGCTTTCACGACACCGCCAACGCCATGGCGACCTCCATCGCCACCGGCGCGCTTAAACCGAAGACCGCCGTCATCGCGGCGGGCACGCTCAACCTGGTAGGCGCGTTTCTTTCCACCGAGGTGGCGAAGACCATCTCGGGCGGCATCATCAACGAGCAGCAGGTCACGATCAGCGCGGCCTTCATCTTCGCCGGCCTCGTTGGCGCAATCGTATGGAACCTCATCACCTGGCTCGTCGGTCTGCCGTCGAGCTCCTCGCACGCGCTTTTCGGCGGCCTTGTGGGCGCCGTCATCGTGGGCGCGGGCGTCGAGGGCGTGAACTTCGGCGCTGTCCTCTCGAAGGTGCTCATCCCGGCGCTCGTGAGCCCGGTGGTTGCGGGGCTTGCGGCGTTCTGTGCGGTGCGGCTCATCTTCTTCGTGGTGCGCAAGATGGAAGACGGCCAGGTCGAGTCGGGATTCCGCCACGGCCAGACGGTGACGGCGTGCCTGGTTGCCCTCTCGCATGGCACCAACGACGCCCAAAAGACCATGGGCATCATCACGCTCACGCTCATCGCCGTCGGGTTCCAACCCTCCGGAACCGGTCCCGAGCTGTGGGTCGTCGCCATCTGCGGGGTCGCCATCGCACTCGGCACCTACATGGGCGGCTGGCGCGTCATCCGCACGCTCGGCAAGGGCTTAACCGAAATCTCGACCCCGCAGGGCTTCGCCGCAGAGGCAGCTTCGGCGACCACGATTCTCGTCTCCTCACACATGGGCTTCGCGCTCTCGACCACGCAGGTGTGCTCCGGCTCGATCATCGGCACTGGGCTCGGCAAGAAGGGCAACAAGGTGAACTGGGGCGTTGCCGGCAAGATGGTCATCGCATGGCTCGTCACCTTCCCTGCCGCCGGCATCATCGGCGCGCTTGCCTGCGCGCTCGCGAAGACGGGTCTTTGGGGGACCATCGCGGTCGCCGTCATCGCGTGCGCCGTGGCTTTCGCCATCTGGCGTATGTCGAGGCGCAACCCGATCAACTCCGCGAACGTCAACGAGCGCGCCGACGTCAAGATCAACGCCGCGACGAAGGCCGCGACCGCGACGGCAGCTGCTTAAGCGAGGAGGGATTCATCGTATGCTCACTCAAGAAATCGTTAGTTTCATCACTGTTCTCGTCGTTGCCGTTTGTGTTGCGTGCTCGATTAGCGTACTGTATGCATCGGGGCTGCGCTTGTGGGCGCGCGCCGATGGGGACGTGGAGCGCGAAATGCGTTTGATGACCCGCCTCGCCTCGGCCGTCTGCTTCGCCGCCTGCGTGGCCATCGTGCTGTTCGCACTGTGGCTCATGATTCCGATGTTTCATTAGCTGAGAAGGGGAACGGAGGCTCACCATGGCGAGCATTCTCGTTGGTGTCGACGGAAGCGAGCGCGGGCGCCGCGCACTGGATTGGGCGGTCGCGCGCGCTGAGCGCACGGGCGCAAGCGTGCTCATGCTCGCGGTCGTGAATTCCGCGGAGGCGAAGAAGCTTGGCGCCGAGGCCGAGATGGTGCACACCACCGTCGAGGCGGCGCTGCGCGAGAAGAAGGACGCGGTCGCGGCAGGGCACCCCGGCGTGGCCATCGAGACGAAGATCGTCGACGGATCGACGGTCGAGGCGATCGTCGATGAAGCCGCGAACCACGACATGGTTGTTTTGGGTTCGCATCACGGCGCGTCGATCACCGAGACGTTCGGCGGCGCGACGGGGCTTCGCGTGTCCGTGCAGGTGAAGATCCCCACGGTTGTCGTGCCGTGCGACTGGGACGTGACCTGCGCCGGCAAGTCGGGCATCGTCGTGGGCGTGGGCCCCGACAACGTGTCGGAGGCCGCGGTGGCGTTCGGCGTGGGCGAGGCGATCGACACCGCGCAGCCGCTCGAGCTCGTGAGCGCGTGGGGCATCCCCGCCTGGATGGCGCGCCCGGCCGAGAGCATGGGCGGCGGGCTTGAAGAGGTAGGTCGTCAGCGTCAAGCCGAGGTCGACGCGTTCGTCTCGCGCGTGAAGACCGCGAACCCCGCGCTCGACGTCGTGGGCCGCTCCATCGAAGGGCCCTCTCCCACGCGCGTGCTTCTCGATGCATCGAAGGACGCGCAGCTGCTCGTTTTGGGCACGCATTCCCGTGCCGCGCTCGGCCGCGCGCTGTTCGGCTCGGTCACGCACAGCATGCTTTTGAACCTGGCGACGCCGACGGTGGTCGTTCCGAAGGCGTAAAGGCCCGCTTGAGTGCGGGCTCCCGAGGGGCGGGTGCGTGCTCGCGCGAGGAGCTCTCGCACGAAGGGCACGATTCCGCGTCTCCCGCATCGACTGCAAAGGCTCGCGATCTGGCCGGTCGCGAGCCTTTTTGCGTGGAAATGGGCGCCTGTTGCACGCCTGAAACACGCGGGGGCGCCAAGTGTAGGATAATGGGCGGCGTGTAAACCGCAAGGCCGGCCGCGGGGCCGGATGAGATGAGGGGTTCCTATGATCAAGCTTTACGATGGCGGAGTGTTCCTGCGCGAAGGAACCGAGATCGTTCCCGAAGCGGAAGCGGCGGCGCGCGGCATCGCGGCGACGCCCGACGAGGCGCGGCGCGAGACGATTGCGTATTCTATCCTGCAGGCGCACAACACCTCGGGCGACCCGGACGCGCTCAAGATCCGCTTCGACGCGATGGCCAGCCACGACATCACCTTCGTCGGCATCATCCAGACCGCGCGCGCGTCGGGAATGACCGAGTTTCCCTTGCCCTACGTGCTCACCAATTGCCACAACTCGCTGTGCGCCGTGGGCGGTACCATCAACGAGGACGACCACGTCTTCGGGCTTTCTGCCGCGAAGAAGTACGGCGGCATCTTCGTACCCCCGCACATCGCCGTGATCCACTCCTTCATGCGCGAGAACTTCGCCGGCTGCGGCAAGATGATCTTAGGCTCCGACTCGCATACCCGCTACGGCGCGCTCGGTACGATGGCCATCGGCGAGGGCGGCGGTGAGCTGGCCAAACAGCTTTTACGCGACACCTACGACGTGGCGTATCCGGGCGTTGTGGCAATATATCTGGAAGGCGCCCCGCGCCCTGGCGTCGGTCCGCACGACGTGGCGCTCGCCATCATCCGCGAGGTGTTTGCGAAGGGTTACGTGAAGAACAAGGTGATGGAGTTCGTGGGCCCGGGCATCGCGTCGATGACGACCGATTTCAGAAACGGCGTCGACGTCATGACGACCGAGACCACGTGCCTGTCCTCTATTTGGGCCACCGATGAGGACACGCACGCCTTCCTTGCAGCTCACGGGCGCGGCGAGGAATACAAAAAGCTCGCACCCGGCAAGGTTGCCTACTACGACGGCTGCGTGCGCGTGAACCTCTCCGAGATCCTGCCGATGATCGCGCTTCCGTTCCACCCGTCGAATGGCTACACGATCGCCGAGCTCAACGAGAACCTCGAGGACATCCTCCACGAGGTCGAGGTAGAGGCCGCGCGCATCGGCGGCGACAAGGTCAATTTCAGCCTGCTCGACAAGATCGAGGGCGGGCGTCTGCGCGTGCAGCAGGGTGTCATCGCCGGTTGCTCGGGCGGCAACTACGATTCGGTCGTCCAGGCGGCGCGCGCGCTTAAGGGCGCAAACATCGGCTGCGGTGAGTTCGCGCTGTCGGTCTATCCCACAAGCCAGCCGGTCGCGCTTGAGCTGACGCGCCGCGGCTACATCTACGACCTCATGGAGGCGGGCGCCATCGTGCGCACGGCGTTCTGCGGTCCGTGCTTCGGCGCCGGCGACACGCCCGCGAACAACGGGCTTTCCATCCGCCACACCACGCGCAACTTCCCTAATCGCGAGGGCTCCAAGCCCGGCAACGGCCAGCTGTCGGCGGTCGCGCTCATGGACGCGCGCTCCATCGCGGCGACGGCGGCTGCGGGCGGCATCCTGACCCCCGCGACCGACCTGCCGGAGGAGACGTGGGACGAGGCGTGCGAGTACACCTTCGACTCCGCGCCCTACGACAAGCGCGTGTACTGGGGATTCGGCAAGGCGAAGCCCGATGCCGAGCTTGTCGAGGGGCCGAACATCAAGCCGTGGCCTTCCATGGAGCCGCTCGGTGAGAACATCCTTTTGAAGGTGTGCTCGAAGATCATGGACCCCGTGACTACTACTGACGAGCTCATTCCCTCGGGCGAGACGAGCTCGTATCGCTCGAACCCGCTCGGCTTAGCCGAGTTCACGCTCTCGCGCCGCGATCCTGAATACGTCGGGCGCTCGAAGGAGGTCGATGCGGTGGAGAAGCGCCGCGTGGCGGGGGAGAGCCTTATCAAGGCCGATCCCGAGCTCGCCGTCGTGTTCGCGGCGCTCAACGGCGCGGGCGTGGACGTCGATGCATCCCGCGTGGAGTACGGCAGCATGATCTACGCGAAAAAGCCCGGCGACGGAAGCGCGCGCGAGCAGGCGGCGAGCTGCCAGCGCGTGATCGGCGGCCTTGCGAACATCGTTGAGGAATACGCCACGAAGCGCTACCGCTCGAACGTGATGAACTGGGGCATGGTGCCCTTCCAGCTTGCGGGCGAGCCGCCTTTCGAGGTGGGCGACTACGTGTACGTGCCGGGTATTCGCGAGGTGATCGGGGGCGACCTGTCGCACATCGCCGCGTGGGCGGTTCATGCGGGCGAGGCGCGCAAGATTTCGCTTTACGTGGCCGATATGACCGATGAGGAGCGGGCCATCGTGCGCGCGGGCTGCCTTATCAACTATAATCGTGCGCGTCGCGAAAAAGAGTAGCACGGCGCACGGGCTTATGGCGTAAAGCCGCCCGGAGCGCGGGGACCTTGCGGGGGAGCGCCCTCGCAAGATGAGTTGCATCGGACACGGGGCATGCCGGCAAGGCGCGCCCCGTGTTTTCGGTTGGGGAGGTTATGCATGGAGCGTGAGCGATTCGGGTCGCGTTTGGGGTTCATCCTGGTGAGCGCGGGTTGCGCCATCGGCTTGGGGAACGTATGGCGCTTCCCCTACATCACAGGCGAGTACGGCGGCGCGGCGTTCGTGCTTTTGTACCTGATCTTCCTCGTGATATTCGCGCTGCCGGTGCTCGTGATGGAGTTCGCCGCGGGGCGCGCGAGCCAGAAGTCAATCGCGCGCAGCTACGATACGCTCGAGCCTGAAGGCACGAAATGGCACCGCTTCAAGTGGGTCGGCCTTGCGGGCAACTACCTGCTCATGATGTTTTACACCGTGGTGGCGGGCTGGATGCTCGCCTTCATGGTGAAAAGCGCAATGGGAGAATTCAACGGTGCGAGTACCGAACATGTCGCAGGCGTGTTCGGACAGCTTTTGGCCGACCCCGTGCAGATGACGATCTACATGCTGATCATCGTGGCGATCGGCGTGATCACGACGCGCGCAGGCGTGAAAAACGGCGTCGAGCGCGTGACGAAGGTGATGATGGTCGCGCTGTTCGTCGTGCTCGTGGCGCTGTGCGTGCGCGCGGTCACGCTGCCGGGCGCCGAAGAGGGCCTCGAGTTCTACCTGATGCCCGACTTCGGGAAGCTTTTCGCGGGGAACACCCCCGCCGAGCAGTGGGCGACGTTCGGCGACGCGGTGTATGCAGCCCTTGGCCAGGCGTTCTTCACCGTGTCGGTGGGAATGGGCTCGATGGCGATCTTCGGCAGCTACATCGGCAAGGACCGCAGCCTTACGGGCGAGGCCGTGCGCGTGGGCGTGCTCGACACGCTGGTCGCGCTCATGGCGGGACTCGTCATCTTCCCGTCGTGCTTCGCCTTCGGCGTGGAGCCGGCGTCGGGGCCGTCGCTTGTGTTCATCACGCTGCCGATCGTGTTCAACGCGATGCCCTTAGGGCAGCTGTGGGGCACGCTGTTCTTCCTGTTCATGAGCTTTGCCGCGCTTTCGACGGTGATCGCCGTATTCGAGACGATCATGGCGTTCTCCATGGACCAGTGGGGCACGAGCCGCGAGAAGGCGTGCCTCGTGAACGGCGCGCTCATCGCGCTTTTGAGCATCCCGTGCGTGCTCGGGTTCAACGTGCTTTCGGGCGCTACCATCCCGGGCATCGGCGACATCCAGTCGATTGAGGACTTCCTCGTGTCGAACAACATCCTGCCGCTGGGTGGGCTGTTTTTGGTACTGTTCGTCACGAGCAAGCGCGGCTGGGGCTGGAAGAACTTTCTTGCCGAGGCGGACATGGGCGAGGGCATGAAGTTCCCGGCGTGGACGTATCGCTACATGAAGTACGTGCTGCCCGTGGGAATCGGCATCATCTTCGTGCTGGGCTACGCGCCCATCGTGAGCACCTGGCTGGGCCTGTCGTAGCGACGCTTGCTCGGGGACTGCGTGCTCCGCCCGTTCGCACAAGGGCGGGCGAAGGCGGGGGCGCTCGAGCTCGCGTTGCAGGAAAGCCTTCTGCCGAATGGCTCTTCGCGATTTCTCCGAAAGGGCGCCGGGTTAACGGCCCGGCGCCCGAATCGAAGGCAGAGAAGCCTCGGTGTGCAAACGGGCGCGGCTTTCGCCCTTGTTGTTCAGGAGGCTTCTCTTCTCAGATAGTATGATACCTATCGAATTATTCTCATTCCAGTCGTGATTTTTCGCAGGTGATATGAGAGAATGTTGCTCGCGTCGCGCCTGCTTGCAAGTAAACCCCAACTAATATGGAGAGCCTATGCAGAGAAGGTGTGTAAGCTGCCCTTTTACGGCCTGAAAAGACACACATCGACAACGGTTGCCCCACGTGGAGTGCACAAACGCCGTCGAGGTCGTTATAATCCAACAAGTTTGAACTGAAAGTGCTGCGCGCCTGCGCGGCGAAGCCAAAGTTCGTCCGTGCGCGGGCGGCCACAAGTTGTAAGGGGCAGGGCTGGTGCTCGACCAATTCTTCTCGCAGATATCGTTCGTGGATATCTTCAACTTCTGCGTCTTCATCACGTTTACTATTTGCTATACCTATCAGCTGTACTACGTGCTTGTCGTGCTTTCTCGCAAGCCGAAGCAGCTCGTCGCTAAAAAGAACCATCGATACGCCGTCGTCGTCTCCGCCCGCAACGAGAGCGCGGTCATCGGCGATTTGATCCACTCTATCAAGGTGCAGAACTACCCGACAGAGCTGATCGACGTGTTCGTCATCGCCGACAACTGCACCGACGACACTGCCGACGTGGCGCGCGAGGCGGGCGCGACCGTGTTCAAGCGCTTCAACACCGAGCAGGTTGGCAAGGGCTACGCGCTCGATTACGGCTTCAAGATCATACGCAGCCAGTACGCCGACCGCGGCTACGAAGCGTATTTCGTCTTCGACGCGGACAACGTGCTCGACGTGAACTACTTCCGCGAGATGAACAAGACCTTCGACAACGGCGCGAAGGCGTCCACGAGCTACCGCAACTCCAAGAACTACGACTCCAACTGGATTTCCGCGGGCTATGCCGTATGGTTCCTGCGCGAGGCCAAGTTCCTGAATCAGGCCCGCCTTACGCTCAACACGAGCTGCGCGGTGTCGGGCACGGGCTTCTTCATTGCCGCTGACATTATCGAGAAGAATGACGGCTGGAGATGGCACCTGCTCACCGAGGACATCGAGTTCTCCGCGAACAGCATCCTTGAGGGCATCCGCATCGCCTACACTCCGACGGCGGTCCTCTACGACGAGCAGCCCGTCACCTTCCGCGATTCCTGGAACCAGCGCTTCCGCTGGGCGAAGGGCTTCTACCAGGTGTTTTGGCATTACGGCGCGCGCCTTGCGAAGGGCATCTTCACCAACCCCAAAGGTTCCCGCTTCGCCTGCTACGACATGCTCATGACCATCGCCCCCGGCATGCTGCTCACCATCGTGTCGGTCGTCTTCAACGCGATCATCATCGTGCTTGCGGCGACGGGCGCCATGTCGACCGGCATCATGATTGCAAGCTCCATCTCCTCGATTTTCTTCTGCCTGTTCAACTACGTCATGTTCATGTTCCTCTTCGGCGTGCTCACCACGTTCGTCGAGTGGGATTCCATCCACGCGCCCACGCGCAAGAAGGTGCTCTACATGTTCACCTTCCCGTTCTTCATGCTGACGTATGTGCCCATCGCGCTTGTCGCGCTCGTGAAGAAGTGCCAGTGGAAGCCGATCAAGCACAGCATCTCGGTCGACGTCGAGGAGTTCTCGGAAGCCCAGCAGGGCATCGCCGCACAGAAGTAAGCGCGCAGCGGCTTCTCGCAGAGCGAACGTTTTCCAGCGGAGGGTCCTTTCAGGGCCCTCCGTTTTTATGGGTGGGGAAGGCGCAGTTCGCAAAAGAGCCTGCGTCGCGAGAGCTTGCGGGTTCTTCTCGCTCATCAAGCCCGTGCGAAGGTGAGGCAGTGCACGTCCCTCCCGCCCGCTTCCCGTATCGCATCGCACGCGGCGAACAGCGTGGCGCCCGTCGTGCACACGTCGTCGATGAGCAGGATGCTCTCCGGCGCGCTCGCGCCCGGCAGTGAGGACACGGCATGTGACATGTTTCCCATGCGCGCGCGGCGCGAGAGTCCACGCTGGTCGTGGGCGTGCGGCGGCGAAAGCAGCGGGATGACGGGTCGCCCGATTGCGAATGCCACCTCCTGCGCGAGGAGTTCCGCATGGTCGAACCCTCGGCGAGCCCGGGCTTTACGGGTGGCGGGGATGAACGTGACACCTGCCACCTCGCTTGCGATCTCGGGGGAGAGATAGCAGGCCATATAGCGCGCCATCTCCGTTGCAAGTCGTTGCTCGCCCCCGTCCTTGTAGACGACGGCGATGCGGCGCGAGCTTTCGGTCAGCTCGAAGGGGCTCACGAGGCTCGAGAACGCCACATCCTTGCGGCCTGTCGCGGCAAGCATCACGGGATTGCACTCGGTGCACTGCGTATGTCCCCAGGGGGCGCCGCAGATGGGGCACGCGCGCCAAAGGTCGATGAAGGGAAGCTCGCTTCTGCAACGTTCGCACAAAAGCTCGCCGAGTTCGTCGCAGATGGCGCAGCGGGTGGGCCAAAGCGTCTCCGCGACAGCCTGCGCCGCCGCCTCGGCGTAGAGGCGCGCGGTGTCGGCGAGAGTGGTTGTCGCAAAGGCTGTCATGCTTCGGAGTGTAGCGAGCAGTTCTTGCAGAAACCTTGCAGCGGCCCGCGGGCGAGAGGAGATGTGCTCGCGTATGCGGCACACGAGGCGCGAACCCCGCGTGTTTCACGCTTCCATGTGGAATGATGTATGTACTTCTATTCACTGTTGTCGTTCTGCTACACTGAAACGTGCTTCTTTCGGGTCTGTAGTTGCGGAGGCGCCATGCGCTTCTCAGTCCAAGGCAGACGCGGTCGAAAGGATCCACGTAAGTTCGCGCGTTTCTGCGCGCAGCGAGCATGGCGCGTCCTAGAGGTAAGTCGCACCGCCCGACACCTAATTCGCGCGGCACGAGGCCGCCGCGGGCGAGAGGAACCACGGGTGCAAGCTCACGTCCCAGTGCGCGAGTGTGGGGGCAAAGACTAGGTCAGCCGAAAGAGGCGCATGAAAACGAGCAGACGGAGGTTGTGGTGACGAAACGTTTTCGGAAGGCTGTCCTTTGCGTGGCGATTGGCTGCGCCATGGTGCTCGCGGTCGCGTTGACGGGGTGCCAGTCCAATTCCACCTACGAGCCCGAAACGAAGACCCCCCAGGTCCAATCCCCGACTATCAAGGAAGCCGGCGTTTTGCGCGTCGGCGTGAACACAGCTCGCGCACCGCTCGCCGGCATGTCGGGCAACAAGATTGTCGGCATCGACGTCGACGTGGCGGCTGCCCTCGCCGACAGTCT
The DNA here is from genome assembly GCA_934663775.1 of uncultured Ellagibacter sp. Taxonomy (GTDB): domain Bacteria; phylum Actinomycetota; class Coriobacteriia; order Coriobacteriales; family Eggerthellaceae; genus Ellagibacter. Next base: position 48,013 of record CAKUKU010000014.1, read on the forward strand.
CGGCTTGAAGCTCTCGATTGTGGACACGGGAAGCGACCCCGAAGGCGCGCTCAAGGACGGCTCGGTCGACATCGTGCTCGGCATCGACAAGTCCTCAAGTGACGGATCGTTCTGGAAATCCGATTCCTATCTGCCGACGGGCATCGCGCTTTTCGCTATGTCGAAGAACGCCGCCGTTCCCACCGCGTCGACCGGCGCGAAGTTCGCCGCGCAGGTTTCCTCCACGAGCGCGTGGGCGGTCATGAACGAGTTCGGCGACACGTCTCTCACGTCCACTTCAAGCCCGAAGGAGGCTTTTGCGGCCCTGAGCTCGGGGAAGGTGCAGTACGTGGCGTCCGATGCGATCATCGGCACGTATTACGCGAACGGGTCGAACATCGATGCGAGCATCGTCGCGCTCATGCAGCAGCCGAGCGGCTACTGCGTCGGTGTGCTCGACGGCAACTCTGAGCTTAAGACCGCCGTTGCGGGCGCGATTTCCTCGCTGACCTCGAATGGAGTTATGGACGTTATCCAGTCGAAGTGGTTGGGCGAAAGCATCGATCTTTCGTCGGTGAAGCTCACTGCCGGGGCGACGTCGGGCGCGAAGGCGAAGTCGGACTCGACGACAAATGGCGCGACCTCGACCGATTCGGCGTCTGCTGGCACGAGCGAGCAGAGCGACGCCGCGTCTTCGGCGGGCGTGTCGACCGCAGGCTCCAACGCCGTGAAGGCGTCGTAGCGCGAAGGCTTGTGGGCAAGAAGCCCTCGAGCGTCGACGCTCTCGCGTCCCAACCACCCATCGTGCTCATCGCACCGCCAAGTCGAAGCGAAACGAGAACCCTCCAAAAGGTTTGATTAGCCTCTCGGAGGGTTCTCGACTATCTGCATGAATTCAATCAAAGAGCAGGATTGAACAATTCCCACTCGACAGCGTCGATTCTGCCGTCCCGTCACTCCAGTTGCACTCAACCTTCGGCATCGGCGCGCAACGCGTGCCGCCGCGTGACGCGGCGTAGCGTCTCACCGGCTTCGGGGGCTAAAGCCGGGGCGGCTTCAAAAACTCGCCTTAAACTCAGGGCGTTGAGTTTTCGTTTTTGTCCCAAAGGGCACAGCGGACAATCTTTGGAGGCTCGATAGCGCCGAAAGCGCCCGTTTCGAAACTCAACCGCCCTCTAGCCAGCAAGCCGCCAGCTGCAATCGTAAGCGAATCAACGCGGGTGGCTTGCGCGCCGTTCGCAAAACCCCAGGTCGCAGGTCTTCGCCATCGGCGGGAAAAGTGAGTAGTCTCAGGTGGCTTTCCCATGAGTCACGGAACGGCCTGGGGCTTCGCTCGCGTCCAGATCGATTTGCGCGCGTTCGAGCTCCTGCGCGGGCGATGATATGAAGTAGATGATTTTTCGTCAGGAGGGCATCCAAGTGCCGGAGCGTTTCCCTCGGCTGTTTCTTATCCGGGAAAACCCCGGATAGCCCCACGCTGCGCTCAGAACCCCTGCTCGCCGAGCAGCCACCTCGCGAGGTCCAGCACGAGGACGCCCTCCCGGGTATAGGGCTCATGCCTCGTGCGGGCGATGAGGATCTTCGGGAACGCATCCCTGATGGACAGAAGCGGCGCGAGCTCCCTCTCGAGCGTCGATTCGGAGCTGATGTCGTCGCTCACCTGGATGTAGACGAGCTCCGACCCCCTCTTCGCGACGAAGTCGACCTCCTTTTGGTACAGCTTCCCGACGTAGGTCTCGTAGCCTCGCCTCATCAGCTCCAGGAAGACCGCGTTCTCGTACATGCGGCCCCAGTCCATGTTACGCGTCCCCAGGACCGCATAGCGCATTCCCGAGTCGCATACGTAATGCTTCGCCTGCGTGCTCAGGTACTTCTTTCCCTTGATGTCGTAGCGCTTCGCCTCGTAGAAGACGAAGGCGTCGCGGAGGTAGGAGATGTAGCGCCCGACGGTGACGTGGTTGGTGGGAACCCTGTTGGCGTCGAGCACGTTGGCGATGTTGTTGGGCGAGTTGAGGTTGCCGGAGTTGTCCATCATGTACTCGGCCAGCCTCTCCAGCACGGTGGAGTCGGGCAGCGAGAACTTCTGGACGAGGTCGCGCGCGAGGATGGTCTTGTAGACGTCGCGGATGTAGCCGTACGACTCCGAGATGTCATCGTAATCGTAGGACCCGGCGAGCCCGCCGCGTCTGATGAACCCGTCGAAGTCGTCGTCGACGGCCCCTTGCCCGCCGAAGTAGGAGCGGTATTCGCCGAAGCTGAAAGGGAGGATGTGAACCTCCCTATGACGCCCCGTGAACAGGGTCGCCAGGTCCGAACTCAGGAGGAACGCGTTCGATCCCGTGAGGTAGACATCCCATCCGCCGCGCGCATGAATGCTGTTAATCGCCTTCTCGAAGCCCTCGCACAGCTGCACCTCGTCGATGAAGAGGCGGTTGCGGGTGCCCTCTTTGTACCGCTCTATGATTTCGCGATGCAGCGCGTGGTACTCGAGCAGCGGCTCGTTGTCGAGGTCCAGCAGGTCGATGTAGACGTTGTTGGAGGACGGGTCTTTCCGTGCGACGGAGGCGGAGAACGCCTTCATGAGCTCGGACTTGCCGGAGCGGCGCATCCCCGTGATCACCTTGATGTCCCGGGTGCCCTCGAGCGCCCAAAGCCGCTCCATGTACGTGTTGCGATCTACCCAAGCCATCATCCGCTCCTTCCCAGTTTCGAAACTCGAATTATTTTAAAGTTTCGAAACCGAGAAGGCAATATGCGCAAGGATGCGTCGAGGACGGCGGGTACGGCGTCGCTCGCATCGTCTTCGGCGCAGAGCCGTCCGATGAGGAGATCCTGCAATTCGTTGTAGGCAAATGGGGGAAGCTCTCGTTCTTCGGTGACGAACCTACGGAGGCAAGCAAGCCCATAAAGAACCCCAAGCGGCGCGCTCGCGAGGCATCGAAGGCCCTCAAGCAGCCGGCGATGAGCACCAAGGCGCAGCAGGCGCTCGCGGATCAGCGGGAGGCAACGAAGCAGGAGTCGGCTCGCGCAAGAAGTCGACGCCACGTGGAAAAGGCGGAGGCGCGCTTCGAGCAGCGAAAGCTGAAGCGCAAGCAAAAGCATCGCGGGCATTGATCGGCGCCGATGGAGGTCCTAGCGCGAACAGGGCTACGTCCCCTGTTCACGTCCCGAAAGAAGTCGGGTATGATACACGCATTTCTTAAGAATACAGTTGGGGGAAGGATACTATGGAGACGACTTGGGCCGACCTGCACGAAGCCGCAATGAAGGTTCTGAAACCGCGTGAAGTGTCCAGCATGATTGAAGCTGGCGGCGTTGCTGCTGCGGTGGAATCTTCTTCTGGAGAGATTTACGTCGGCGTCTGCGTAGACACCGCCTGCACGCTGGGCGTGTGCGCCGAGCGAAACGCCATCTTCAATATGATTACGAATGGCGAGGATGCAGTTCGGCGCGTGATCGCCGTAGACAACGGCGGCAACGCGGTTCCTCCTTGTGGAGCTTGTCGGGAGCTGATGAGCCAGCTCATGCCGGAGCATTATCGGGAAATCGAGATCATGATGGATTACGCGAACGGCCGCGTTGCCGCGCTGGGAGATCTGACACCTGAATGGTGGTTTTGAAGCAGTATGGCTTGAGGAGGGCGCACCTCAACAAGGAGCCGTCTCAAAGGGCAGGACATTCTCGAGGATGAAAACATGCGGCCACGGAGCGATTGATGCCCTTGGAAACCCCTCTGAAAATGCGCTTTTCGCAGTCAAAAGAAGATGTGCCGTAACAAGGAAATCGAAGCTCTCGTCAACGCAGCCCGGCAAGCAGGAATTGGAGCCGGATAGATTTGAGTTTCACGGACTCCGAAACGGCCCCGTTTCGCCATCGGGGACAAAAACCGCGCGTCCACTCACTTGGGATAAATCCTTACTCCCATTCCTCCGAATACCGCCCCGTGCTTTGCCGTTTTGAAACTCAGGGAGTTAATAGCGAAATCGCAGGTGAAAGGGAGTAAAACGGCAAAGAAAAAGCCTCCGTCCCAGCATGGGAACGGAGGCCAGATTATCGTATTTACTCACCGCCGTCGCTGGCGGCTTTGCCATGACTCCCGTACGAAACGAAACTCAGCGGTACAGTGCGGCACTCAAAACCGCAGGTCAGAACCCTATCGGCCTATTCCCACTCGATGGCTTTGGTTCTGTCGTCCCGTCATTCCAGTTGCACCCAGTTTTCGGCATCGACACGGAACGCGTG
>CAKUKU010000015.1 GCA_934663775.1 uncultured Ellagibacter sp.
CCGTGAAGGTTCAAGTCCTTTCGCCCGCACCAGCTGGGGGAAGGGTGCTTTTCCTGCACCCTTCCCCCAGCTTCGTTTTATGCAGCTTTCTCTAATGAAAGGACCGCCAGTGGATACCATCAAGAAGATCGGGCGAACCTGGAACTCGATCAGCCTCATCAAGCGCATCATCGTGGGCTTGATCATCGGCACCATCCTCGCGCTCGTCATCCCCGGGAACGAGATCATCGAGATGCTCGGCACGCTTTTCGTGAACGCCCTGAAAAGCGTCGCCCCCATCCTCGTGTTCTTCCTGGTCATCAGCGCTCTTTGCAACGCGAAGGGCGGCGGGCAGATGAAGCTCGTCATCATCTTGTACCTGGTGGGCACCTTCATCGCCGGCGCCGTCGCCGTCCTGGCGAGCACGCTGTTCCCGGTTGATCTCACGCTTTCCGCTGCCGCCGAGTCCCAGTCTTCGCCCTCCGGCATCGGGGAGGTCCTCGCCACGCTGGTCACCAACGTGGTGGCAAACCCGGTTACGGCCCTCATGAGCGCGAACTACCTGGGCATCCTCGCCTGGGCCATCGTTTTGGGCATTGCCCTGAGACGTGCAAACGACCAGGTGAAAGACGTGTTCACGAGCATCTCCGACGCCGTGTCGACCGTCGTCCGCTGGATCATCGCGCTTGCCCCGTTCGGCATCTTGGGCCTTATCTACACGGCAGTCTCCACCAATGGCCTGGAAATTTTCACCGAGTACGGTCAGCTGCTTCTCGTGCTCGTGGGCTGCATGCTCGTCATCGCCTTCGTCACCAACCCGATCCTCTCCTTCGCCTGCTTCCGCAAGAACCCCTACGGGCTTGTTCTTCGCTGCCTGAAGGATTCCGGCCTCACCGCGTTTTTCACCCGCAGCTCCGCGGCGAACATCCCTGTGAACATGGAGCTGTGCCGCAAGCTGGGTCTTGACAAGGACAACTACTCGCTTTCCATCCCGCTCGGCGCGACCATCAACATGGGCGGCGCTGCGGTCACGATCTCGGTCATGGCCATGATGGCGGCGCACACGATGGGCATCCAGGTCGACATCCCCACCGCGATCATCCTGTCGGTCCTCTCCGCCGTGAGCGCATGCGGCGCGTCGGGCGTCGCCGGCGGCTCGCTGCTCCTGATCCCGCTCGCCTGCTCGCTGTTCGGCATCGGCAACGACATCGCGATGCAGGTCGTCGGCATCGGCTTCGTGATCGGCGTCATCCAGGACTCCTGCGAGACCGCGCTCAACTCCTCCTCCGACGTGCTCTTCGCCGCATCTGCCGAGTACAGCCAGTGGAGAAAGGAAGGCCGCGACTTCAAACCAGGAAAAGACATCGAAGCCGCGTAGAGCTTTACCGAAAAACAACCGAGCCTCACCAGAAAGCGCCCCGTCGAGGGCGCTTTCTTTTTTCCTGGACCTCCCGCGTCAGTTCTTATCCTAAATCGAACATATTGCCTATATTTTGCATAATACTTGTTTTCATATGTTCTAATTCTGGTATAGTCTCCTTTGGCTTTATTTGGCATTACGTATATTTTGATTTAGGGGATTTCAATTACGATGCAGAAAAGCGCGCAGAGCATCACGGCGCCCGACTTCAGCGAAGAATACCGCGAGGCGCAGGCGGCGCTCGGGAAGAAGGTACCCTTCGGCGTGAAGCTCGGCATCGCCGCCGTGCTCGTCATCATGCTCTTCGTCTCGTTCGCGCTCGGGAAATACCCCGTCGCTCCCGACGAGCTCGTGAAAAACGTCGTCGCGCAAATAACCGTCGGCGTGTACAACCTGTTCAACGATCCCGACATCGTCATCTCCGACGCCGCGAACACGGCGCTTTTCAACATCCGCCTGCCCCGCATCGTCGTCGTGATGTTCGTCGGCGCGGCGCTCTCCGTCGCCGGCGCCGCCTACCAGGGCATGTTCAAAAACCCGCTCACCTCGCCCGACCTGCTCGGCGCATCGGCGGGCGCGAGCTTCGGCGCGTGCCTGGCTCTTCTGCTCGACATGCCGAACTACATGGTGCAGGTCTTCGCGTTCGCGGGCGGCATGGTGGCCGTCGCATGCGCCGTGTGGCTCAACCGCATGGTGCGCTCCGACGCCATCTTGGGCCTCATCCTAGGCGGCATCCTGGTGTCGACGCTCTTCCAATCGGGCACCTCGCTCGTGAAGCTCATGGCAGACGCCAACGACAAGCTCCCCACTATCACCTTCTGGCTCATGGGCAGCTTCGCGAGCGTATCCGACGTCGACATGAAGGCCATCATCCTGCCGATGATCGGCGGGTTCGTCATATTGCTGTTAGAGAGCTGGAAGCTCAACGTGCTCTCGTTCGGCGACGAGGAAGCGCGCTCGATGGGCGTGAAGACCAAGCGCGTGCGCCTTGTCGTCATCTTCGCGTCGACGCTCATCGTGTCCTGCTCGGTGGCCGTGTCGGGCATCGTCGGCTGGGTGGGCCTTGTCATCCCGCATCTCGCCCGCGCGCTCGTCGGCCCGAACTACCGCGTGCTGCTACCGACCTCCATGGTCATCGGCGCGAGCTACCTGCTCCTCATCGACAACTTCGCGCGCCTTTTGGCCACCGTGGAAATCCCCATCGGCATCCTGACCTCGATCCTGGGCGTGCCGTTCTTCATCTTCATCTTCAAGCGCAACCAGAAGGGGTGGTAGAACGTGGCATCCCTTCATAAGACAAGCGCACAAGAGCAGACGCCCGCCTCAGCAGACACGGCTGCCGCCCCCAACGCCCCCAACGCCCCCGCGGCAAGCGACGCTCCCCTGCTCGAGGTGCGCGATCTGCACGGCGGCTACCACAAAAAGGAAATCGTCCACGGCGCATCGTTCACGGTGGAGCGCGGCGAGTTCGTCTGCATCATCGGCGCCAACGGCTGCGGAAAGACCACCACGCTCAAGAACATCTTAGGGCTCATGAAGCCGACCGCGGGCGGGGTGTTCATCAACGGCGTGAGCACGCACGACATGGAAGAACCCGAGCTCGCGCAGCACTTCGCCTACATTCCCCAGGCGCACACGCCGCCCTTCCCCTTCAACGTGTCCGACGTGGTGCTCATGGGGCGCACGCCGTACGTGAACCGCCTCGCCATCGTGAAGCCCGAGGACCGCGCCATCGCATGGCACGCCATGAAGCAGATGTCGATCGAGCACTTGGCCGACCGCCCCTATACCGCGCTTTCGGGTGGCCAGCAGCAGTTGGTGCTGATTGCACGCGCGCTCACGCAGCAGCCCGACCTGCTCGTCATGGACGAACCCACCGCAAGCCTCGACTTCGGCAACCAGCAGCTCGTGCTCTCGCGCATGAAGTCGCTCTCGCAGGCGGGCATGGGCGTGGTCATGGTGACGCACGACCCCGACCACGCGCTTTTCTGCGCCGACAAGGTTGTCGTCATGCAGGAGGGCAAAGTGACGCGCATCGGCACGGCGCGCAAAGTGATAACCAACGAGGTGTTGAGGGAAATCTACGGCACCAACGTGCACGTGCTCGACGTGGAAATCGAGCCGGGACGCACCGAACGCGTATGCATCCCGCTGTAGGTTCCAACCATTTGGAGTGAGAGATTTGACGTATTCGCATAATCAATCGAAGCCGATGAGCCGCAGGAAGTTCCTGCAGTTCGGCGGCGCGGCGGCGATGACCGTGCTTCTGCCCGCAAGCGGGCTTTTGTCGGGCTGCTCGGCCGACCAGGTGACCGAAACGCTCGACAACATGGGCGTGAAGTCGGGCCTCGACGCCACCTTCCGCGGCACGCGCGAGTTCACCGACTCCTGGGGCCGCACGCGCACCATCCCCACCGTAGACAAGCTCGAGCGCGTCTACTTCACAAGCGCCCTCGCGCAGATCTTCGTGTTCACGTTGGCCCCGCAGCTTCTTGGCGGCACGGGTATGCAGTTCACGCCCCAGGAACTGAAGTACCTGCCCGCGGGCACCGAGAACCTCGTGTACATGGGCTCGCTTTCGGGCGGCGGCGAGATCGACCGCGAGATGCTGCTCAAGCAGAACATCCAGCTCGTGATCGACTGCTCGGGCACGACGCTTTCCGCATCCGACGTGTCCACCGCGCAAAAACTCGAGGACCAGACGGGCATCCCCGCCCTGTGCATCGACGGCTCGTTCGACAACATCCGCACCGCCTACCAGCTGCTCGGCGAGATCCTCGGCGCCGAAGAGCGCGCGGGCAAGATATCGGAGTACCTCGAGCGCGTCTACAACGACGTGACCGCGGCCACCGCAGGCATCCCCGATTCCGAGAAGGTGCGCCTGTACTACGCGGAAGGCCCGCTCGGTCTGCAGACCGAGCCCGATCGCGGCCTGCACGCGCTCACCTTCGACGTGGCTGGCGCGAACAACGTCGCCGCCGTCGAGGAGACGCAGGGCATCGGCATGACCAACGTGAGCCTGGAAACCGTGCTCGCGTGGGACCCCGAGGTGATCATCGCGTGGGACGACGTCATCCGCGGCGGCGCCGACGAGATCATCCGCACCGACGCGAAGTGGAGCCACATCTCCGCCGTGAAGAACGGCCGCGTCTACACCATGCCGAACGCCCCGTTCGCGTGGTGCGACCGCCCACCGGGAGTGAACCGCTTCTTGGGCATCCAATGGATCGCGAACATGCTCTACCCCGATCGCTACGATGTTGACATGGTGGAGGAAGTCAAGAACTTCTACTCGCTTCTGTACTGGGTCGACATCACCGACGACGACGCGCGCGAGCTTCTGGGCAACTCGTATCCGCCCTACGGGAAGAACTAGCGATGCCCATGCAAACCGCGAAAATGAAACGCCTGGCCACCGACGCGCTGCGCTGCGCGCTCGTTTTCCTGCTCGCGTTCTCCCTCACGTTCTACGCACAGGGAGCCGCGTTCGCGGAAGGCGAGGCGGACGGCGGTGCGGGCGAGCAGCCGACCCAGCCCGCCGAGCAGACGGTGGAGGGAATCTCGCTTTACTACGAGACTCCCTACGTCGGAAGCGGCTGGAAGGTGGCGGCGAACAGCTGGGAGCCCGTACCGAGCGAGCACGGCGCGCTCACGAAGAAGGGCGAGTCGCTGCAGTTCAAGGTGCAGTTGGTGTGGAACGACGGCTCGACCTCGTGGGCGGGCGACACCGGGCACATGACCTCGTGGAGCTCGAGCGACCCGAGCATCGCGCATGTGACGACTTCGGGACAAGTAAGCGCCATCGCGAACGGCACGGTCACGCTCACGGCGACCTGCGACAACATCTCCGTCGCCTACGCGATCGACGTCAGCGGTCAGAACAACGAGCTCTACGTCGAGAGCATCACCATCTGCGACGAGGGAGGCAACCCCTACACCGAGGCGGGCGCACGCCTGTACAGCACGAACCAAACGCTGCAGCTCAACGCACGCGTGACCGTGGTGAACCCCGCCGACGGCACATCGAGCGACTACTTCACCGCAAACGGGCTGCTAAGCCAGCAGACGAACGGCGCGATCGCCGATATCTCCTGGAGCGTGGACGACGGCACCTTCGGCTACGTTGAGCCGACGACGGGCCTCTACCGCCCCGCCGAGGAGGCGAACGTGTGGGTCACGGCGTCATCGACCGCGGGCCTTGGCGGCGCCACCGTCGCAGGCAAGGTGTGCGTGAGCACCGCAGGCGAGGAGAAACCCGACCCCGTGTCGCGCCCGCAGGACAGCCTCACCGTGAAAGTCGTCTGGGAGGATGCTCCCGACCAGGTCGTTTCCGAGAAAACCTTCTCGCGTGGCGAAATCGAGGCGATGGGCATGGTCGAACAGACCTACACCGTCATCGGATCCGCGAACCGCTTCGCCACGGCGAGCGGGCGCGGCGTTCTGCTCTCGACCGTGCTCGAAGCTGCGGGAGCGAACCTCTCGGGCATCAAGGAGTTCCGCTTCGTCACCGCCGACACGCCCGTAGGCTCATCGGATTTCGGCACAGCGGTGAGCTACAACATGCTCTTCGGGTCGATTCGCTACTACTTCCCGCAATACGACGCGGGCGGCAACGTGAACGACGCGGTGGCCGTATCGCCCATGCTCGCCGTGCAGTCGAATTTCCGCTGGTACAAGTACGGCGACTCGATCGACCCCGACTACTCCGACATGAACGACAACGCCTGCTTCCGCCTGCTGTTCGGCGCGACGGGATCGGGCCAGGTCACATCCAACGCTCAGATCTACTGGATCAACACGATCAAAGTCGTGCTCGCAGGCGCACCCCCCACGCAGACCGGCAAAGGCGACGGCAACGGAACCGGATCCGGCGGCTCGGGCGGAGGCGAAGGCGGAGGCGAAGGCGCGAGCACCGGCACCGACAACGGCAACGTCTCGGGCGTCGGGCAAGGCAGCGCCGAGGAAAGCGACGGCGGCGGCGGGTCCCCCTCGGGATCGTGGCGGGTCTACCAGGTGATGAACCCGAACGCCTCCAACGTCGACGCGATCGACTACGAGAACCCCTTAGCGCCCTTCGTCCTCCCCTTCGCCGTCGGCGTGGCAGCGGCGGGCGGCGTGCAGATGGGCGTCAGATACCGCAGACAGAAACTACCGTTGAGATAACTTCGGAAGGAGATTCGAAATGAAGAAGAGCATCCGCACTCAAGCAATGGGCGCAGCGTTCGCATTCGCCCTCACCTGCGCCGTGCCCTGCTCGGCATGGGCGGTCGAGACGCCGGACGGCGTGACCACCCTCGACGAGGCGCAATCGTGGGCCGAGGCCTATCTCGACGAAGGGCCATCGCTGCTTTCCGCCGACGAGGGGCAGACGGGCTGGGAGCTGCTCGATTTGGGCGGCTCATCTTGGGACTTGCAGGCGGTGAGCGCCGACACCTCGTGGTACTCGTCAGGCGCGTCGAGCTACACCATCACTTCGGGCTCGCAACTCGCGGGGCTTGCCGAGCTCGTGAACTCGGGCGTGACCTTCGAGGGCAAGACCGTCACCCTAGGCGGCGACATCGTGTTCATCCACGCAGAGCTCACCCCCATCGGCGGGGAGGGCGGCGCCACCTTCAATGGCACCTTCGATGGCGCGGGCCACACCATCCGCGGCTATTCCATGACCTCCACCGCGGACGCGGGCGAGCGCGCGACCAACATTGCGCTTTTCGGCGAATGCGGCGAGAAGTCCCTCGTGAAGAATGTGAACGTGAGCGGCGCCTCCATCACCGTGCATCGCTCGGCGTCGTCCTCCCAGGCGGTTTCGAACGTCGCCGCGCTCGTAGCCGTCTCGAAGGGCTCGGTTGAGAACTGCACGGTCGACGCGACGATCGACGTCGCCGTCGACACGCCGCAGACCGACACCCTGAAGTGCGTCATGTCGAGGATCGGCGGCATGGCCGCCAACGTCTACGGCAACGTGAAGAACTGCGAGTTCTCGGGCTCCGTGAAGGCGGTCACGAACACCGCAGGCTCCGACGGCACCGACGGCAACGGCCGCTCGCCCGGACTCGTCGTGGCGAAGAACATCGGCGGCGTCGTGGCGTATCTGGGCGACCCCGCGAAGGAAGAGGTCGTCGGCGGGAAGGGTCACGGCGAGATCTCGAACTGCGTATTCCCCGGCAGCATCCTCTCGCAATCCCCCTGCGAGGCGGGCACCGACCGCTTCGGCGAGGCGATCTCCGCGAAGACCGAGGGCGTCGGCGGTATCGCGGGCTTCTCGCTCGGCAGCATCTACGACAGCGTGTGCAAGGGCAGCGTCGTGGGTGACCAGGCGACGATGACGGGCGGCATCGCGGGCGCGCTTCGCGGGCTTTCCATGGGCGGCGCAGGCGACACCACCGAGATCGACTACGGCTCGGCCGACGACGTGCTCTACGTGAAGCGCTGCACAACTGAGAAAAGCGCCCAGGTCACGGGCTTGCACGCCGGCGGCAGCATCGTCGGCAGCGCGGGCAGCTACACCGTGGTCACCGAGTGCGCGAACGCGGCGAACGTCACCGTGAACCGCTGGAACAAGCCCTCGGGCGGCGGCGTTGTGGGCCAAAGCCACGGCACCGTGTCGTTCTCCAGCAACACCGGCACCGTGAAGACGGCCACGGGCGGCGGCTACTACGTCGCCGGCATCGCGGGCATGCTGCTTCAGTACGCGAAGGCCGACGGCACGCCCACCACGCCCACGCCCGAGATCTACGGCTGCTACAGCGCCGGCAAGATCGACGCGCTTCCCGGCAACAAAAGCGCAGGCCTCGTCGGTCAGAACGAGGGCAACCTGCACGACTGCCTCGTCCTGAAGGACACCTGCCCCGACGGCGAGATCTACCATGTGGTCGACTCCAGTTCGGGCACGTATTCCAACTGCGCCTACGTGAGCGCCGCCGACCTGCGCGCGACAAGCTCCGTCGCCGTGCTGAACAAGCAGCGCAACGGCGCCGAGTGGGACAACTACTTCATGATTTCCAACGGCCAGAACAACGGCTACCCCGTCCTTAAGAGCAGCACCGCCGCATCGTCGACGACGAAGCTCACCGGGGTTTCCGCCACCTGCAGGGAGAACGCGACGTACTCCGGCGGCGACGCGGTGCCGCGCCTTTCCGTGACCATGGGCGGCAAGACCTTAATCCAGGACGTCGACTTCTACGTGGTGCCGCAGAAGGGCGCCACCAACATCGGCAGCGGGTACCGCGCGAGCATCGTCGGCATCGGCTCCTACTCGGGCACCCAGGAGAGCGTCTGCGCCTACGGCATCGACAAGGGCGACCTTTCCACCTGCAACGTCTCTATCAAGAGCAGCAAGTTCGATTACACGAAGAAGAACATCACGGCGAGCGACATCACCGTCACCGACGCCTACGGCAACAAGCTTCCCGAGAGCTGGTATACCTTCTCGTTCAAGACCTGCACCTACAACGGCACGGACGCCACCTACAAGGGACGAACCATGGTCGAGCGTTACATCTCGCCCACCAAGTCGGTGAACATGACGCAGACGGCACCCGAATGGTCCGCCGACGGCGTGGTCCACTACGGCTACTACCCCGTTACCATCACCGCAACCTCCTCGTCGCCCTACACGGGCGCGACCGAGGGCCTGTTCAAAATCACGCCGGCGAGCCTCATGAGCGACGTTGACATCGAGTACATGAACTGGGACGGCCAGAGCGTGGCGTGGAATGACAACGCGAGCGCGTTCGAGAACGGCGCTCCCGTGTTCAACTACACCGGCGAGCAGATCCGCCCGACCATCTCCAAGGTCACCTACAAGGGTCACACGCTCACCGAAGGCGTCGACTACCAGCTCGTCTACGGCAACCCCAACTCAGACACGAACACGAGCAACTTCACTCAGTACGCAAACGTCGGCTCGGCCGACACGAACGAAGTCGGCTGCGTGACCGTGCGCTTCAAGGGCGGCGGGCGTCCCTTCGACTTCGACAACTTCGTGAACATGTACTTCATCATCCACGGCGAGAACGCGCCCGCGCCGGCGAGCATCGGCAACTGCACCGTCATCGCAAACGACCAGGCCTACACCGGCAAGGACATCACGCCCGTGAAGGTCTACGCACCCGACGGCACCGAGCTCAAGGGTGAGAACTTCAATGTGAAGTACGAGAACAACAAGGAAATCGGCACGGCGACCTTCACCGTCCGCGGCTCGCGTGACTACACGGGCACCTACTCCGGCAGCTTCACCATCTACGACAAGGCCGACGCCCTCGGCTACGACGACGTGAACCCGACCGATTGGTACGTGAAGGACGGCACGCTTAAGTTCTGCAAGGAATCGGGCCTCATCAAAGGCACGAGCGACACCACGTTCCTTCCCTACGGCGAGCTCACCCGCGCGCAGCTCGCGACGATCCTCTGGCGTTTCGCCGACTCGAAGGCTGCCGAGGCAAGCGATCCCGCAACCACGGTGAACGAGACCGGCGTGGGCGACGTCATGAGCAACGTGTGGTACACGGGTGCTGTGAACTGGGCGTTCAAGAACGGCATCATCACCGGCTACAAGGACGGCGACGGCAACGTCACGGGCTTCGGCCCCGACGACCCCGTCACCCGCGAGCAGGTGTGCGTCATCCTCATGAACTATGCGAAGACGCAAAACGCCGCCGACATCGCAGGCCAGACCGACGCCGGCAAGCTCACGTCGATGCCCGACGGCTCGCAGGTGAGCACCTGGGCGCAGGAAGGCGTTGCCTGGGCGCTCACGCGTGGCGTTATCGGCGGCGTCGAGCACGCGGACGGCACGAAAACGATCGAGCCGTTGCGCAGCATCTACCGCTGCGAGATGGGCGCTATCATGCGCAACTGCACGTCGAACAACGACATCATCGTGCCTCCGACCGTGAAGATGCAAATCCCCAGCTCGGAGGACGCAGCTAATACAGCAGGCTCTGCCGAGTCCATCCTGAGAACGGCCGAGTCGGAAGGCACGGCGACGGCGAACGGCGCTGAAGCTACCGCCTCCGCCCAGACGCCCGCAAGCGTTTCCGCAACCGAATCCCCCGCAACCGAGACCACGACCAAGGAAGACTAACCCATGCTCGAAATCGCACAAGCATTCTATCTGACCGACATCCTGCATGCGGTGTCGCAGGGGCTTTTGGCTCCCGTCATCATCATCTTGCTCGCGTTCGTCGTCTACGCGGTGTTCCTCATCGGGAGCATCATCGTCGAGGCGGCGACCGAGCGGCGCAACTTCCGCATCGTGATCTCGAAGTTCTTGGCCTCCATCGCGTGCGCTAAGGAAGAGGACCTCGCCGACGTCGTGATCGACTCGGGCCTTCTGCGCCGCCACAAGGTTTCCCTGCTCACGCTGTGGAGCTACCGCGCCCTTCCCACCGAGACGCTCGAGGCGCTCGCGAAGCGCCTGCTCGCGGTCCAGGAGCTGCGCTGCAGCCGCATCACCGGGCGCACCGACGCGGCCGTGCGCCTTGCCCCGATGTTCGGCCTCATGGGCACGCTCATCCCGCTCGGCCCCGGCATCGTCGCGCTCGGCCAAGGGCAGACCGATGTGCTCGCCGCCTCCATCGGCGTCGCCTTCGACACCACGGTCGCAGGCCTTATCACCGCAGGCGTCGCCTACGTGGTCGGGCGCATCCGCGGCAACTGGTACGAGAATTACCTAGGCGCCCTCGAGGCCGCCATGTGCACCATGCTCGAGAAGATCGAGAAGGAGCGCGCGGCTGGCTCTATCGCCACCATCGGCGACGGCGTCGACGTGGAAGCGATCATCGAGAAGGCAGAAAAGGAAATGCGCGACAAGGGCATCTCCTTGAAGGAGCTCACGGGCGCTGCGGGCGAAGAGCCCAAGGAAGCATCCGCCCCCGCTAAGGAAGGCGAGTAACATGGCCCTCTCATTGCGAAGCGGCGGCGGGCTTCGCGGCTCGCGCCTTCGCGGGTCCGAAGATGTCGACCCCATGGCGTCGGTCGCCAACATCGCCGACATCATGCTCGTGTTCGCCTGCGGCCTTATGATGGCGCTCGTCACCGTGTGGAACATCGACTTCACTCCCCTGTCCGAACTTGAGGACAAGCAGCTCGAGGCGATCGACACGCCCGAGGACATGCCGGAAGACATGAACGAGGCGGGCAACGCCTACGTGGAGAAGGGCACGGTGTATCAGGATCCCAAGACCGGCAAGTACTACATGATCACCGAGGACAAGGACGCCATGGACAGCGATTTGGCTGGTCAGGAAGCCACCTCGGGCACAAGCTCATCGAAGTCCGACTCGTCGAGCGCATCGGGTTCTTCGAGCTCGTCCACCAAGTCCCGCGCCGCAAGCCCTTCGGGCGCCACGGGTTCAGGCTCTTCTTCGTCGAGCTCTTCCGCACCCGACAGAAGTACAGGAGCCGATTAAATTAGAGCTATTCTTCCCCAGTCGCATCTGAAAGGGGAATAGTTCACGCTATACTATCCATAGACCTGGATATTCAGGTTTTGGAATAAGGGAAGCAGTAAAGGAAAGAAGGAGAAGGAGGTTTCCATGCTATCGAACGCTAAAAAGGCCTGGCATATAGCGCTTGCATTCGTTCTTGCGACTGCACTTTCGCTGCCGAGCCTTGCATTCGGTCTCGATGGAAAAGGAGACACATCATCTGCCGCAGACGGCACGATGAAAGTGTACGTCGAGGACCAGGCGGGCAACACCGCGCTTATGAAGTCCTACACCGCAGATGAGTTCGCGGCGCTCGCCGCCGAGGTCGATGCGGGATACCAGTACGGCAAGAACGGCAACATCAACCTGATCGCCGTCAACAAGATGGTCACGTTCGACAAGCTCATCGCCGACGCCGGCGCTTCCGCTTACTGGAAGGCGGGCGCCAAGCTGCAGTTCACCTGCACCGACGGCGTGTACAAGAAGAACGTTCCCACCTACGAGCAGGTAAACGAGCCGGGCTACTTCTACCCCGATCGCTCCAACACCGATTCCGAGAGCGTGGCGAACCCCATCGAGGTTCCCGCGGGCATCGCGATCCCCGGTTGGTACGCGTCGGTGAAGACCTCCGGCGAAACCTCCGCTGACGCGCTCGCCACCGCGCTCGCGAAGCTCGACGGCACCATTACCAAGGATAACGGCGCAGGCGACTCCACCAAGGTTGGCCTCGGCATTGCGCGCGACCTGTCCGCAAGCGATGAAAACGCCGTCATCGATGCAGGGTGGCGCCTCACCGGCAGCGTGACCTCCGTCACGATCAAGGCCCCTGCGGGCATGAGCGTGAAGGGCATCTCCGACTGCGTCGTTTCCGGCGACGACATGCAGTACTGGACTGGATCGACCATCACGCCCATCACCGTGTCCGACAAGAAAGGCAACCTGCTTTCCGAAGGCACCGACTACACGATCGAGTACGCCAACAACGTCAACGCCGGCACCGCGTCCTACACGATCACCGGCGCGGGCACCTACGTGGGCCAGCTGAAGGGCACGTTCACCATCACCGACAAGATCCTGAACGTCCAGCTCAACGGCAAGACCGCGAAGTCCTACACTGCAGCTGACTTGAAGTCGAAGCTTTCGGCCGACACGCAGTACTACCAGCAGTCCAACCACGGCAAGATCGTCGGCTACGCCGCAACCGACTACATCACCTTCGCCGACCTTCTTGACGACGCCGGCATCAGCCAGTACTGGACGGCAGGTTCCAACCTGCAGTTCATCTGCACGGATGGCCTGTACAAGAAGAACCAGCCCACCTACGAGGACGTGGCCGAGCAGAACCTGCTCTACCCCAACCAGACCCCGACCGACGAGAACAACACGACTGACGCCGTGGAGGTTCCCGCCATCCTGGCGTTCACCTACGGCCAGGCCAATTCTGACGGCGCGACCGTGCTCGACGCCGCGAAGTCTGCGGCCAGCGCGATGAAAACTCATGCAACCGCCAAGGTATTCCGCGGCTGGAAAGCTGACGAGACGGGCACCATCGATGCACCCGGTTGGCGTCTCGCCACTGGCGTCGTGAACGTGAATCTGCAGACCACGCACGCTTCCAAGCTGTTCAGCGATGTCGAGGAGGGCGCTTGGTACGAAGAGGCGGTCACCTTCTGCAACTTCAACAAGCTCATGACCGGCTATGCCGGAACCGACACCTTCGGCGTTGGCAAGAGCCTTACCCGTGCTGAGTTCGCCACCGTGCTCTACCGCATCGCCGATCCGACCGGCGCTGCCGTCGACCCGGCCACGGTGAAGAACACCACCAAGTTCTCCGATGTTGAGGACGGCCAGTTCTACACCGCCGCCGCCAACTGGGCCGTCGCGAACGGCGTCATCTCGGGCGTCGACACCGCCAACGGTAAGGAGTTCCAGCCGAACACCCCGGTCAGCCGCGAGATGGTCTGCACCATCCTCGCCCGTTACATGAAGGCTGCAGACGACCAGCCGACCGCGAAGCTCAACGCGATGCCCGATGCCGCAAGCGTTTCCTCCTGGGCCGCGAATTCCGTTGCCTGGGCGCTCAACAACGGCGTCATCAACGGTTACAACGACAACGGCACCCTCAAGGTTGAGCCGCAGATGACGCTCACCCGCGAAATGGCTGCTCAAATCGTTGCCAACGCTTCCTACAAGAACATGCTGTAAGCCTATTCACAGCATCGTTCACGTAAAAAGGCTCGACCCTTCGGGGCCGAGCCTTTTTTGATGGCTGGAATTATCGGGCGAATGCTCCTCACCGACATCTGGAAGGAGGAGCCGATGCGCGAGCTTATTGAGCTTTACGCCTCGCGCTCATCGAAGTCGCCCACGAGCGCGCGAGCGAAATCATGCGCGTCGAAGTCCCTCAAATCATCCATCCCCTCGCCCACGCCGATTTTGAGCACCGGAAGCTCAAGCTCGTGACTCACGGCGAGCGCGATGCCGCCCTTCGCCGTGCCATCGAGCTTCGTCACGATAATGCCGTCGAGCGAGAGCGCCTTGTTGAACTCTCGTGCCTGCTGCATGCCGTTTTGGCCGGTCGTCGCATCGATCACGAGCACGGTGCGCACTGGCAGCTGCGAGCGCTTACGCACGACGTTCACCACTTTCTCGAGTTCGCGCATGAGGTCGGCAGACGTGTGCAGGCGGCCTGCGGTATCGATGAGCACCAAATCAGCACCTGTTTCCTCCGCACGTTCGATCGTGGCGTAGCATACGCTCGCAGGGTCGCTCCCCCGCTCGCGCTCGACCACTTCAACGTCCGCGCGGCGCGCCCATACCTCAAGCTGCTCGATGGCAGCGGCGCGAAACGTGTCGGCGCTGCCCAGGATGACGTTGCGCCCCGCGTCGGAGGCTTCTTTGGCAAGCTTGCCGACGGTGGTCGTCTTGCCCGTGCCGTTGATCCCGACAAACAGCACGAGTGCGGGTTCGCCTCCGAACACCTCTTCCCCGCCTTCGGTGAACGTGTCGGCGATCTGATCGTTCAGCAAGTCGAGCACGGCGTAGGCGTCGGGAAGCGCCTTGCGCGTCGCCTGGTCGCGCAGGTTGTCAACGATCGAGCTTGCCGCCGGGGCGCCAACGTCGCTTAGGATGAGCGTTTCTTCAAGCCCGTCCCAAAACTCGTCGTCCAAATCCGGCCCGCGGTCGAGCAGGACGTTCATCTGCTCCTTGAATTTGTCGCGCGAGCGCGAAAGACCTTCGCTGATACGGTCGAAAAAGCCCATGGGGCGTCCTTTCACTATGTGAGGAAGGGCATGTCAGCCCGTGAAAACATCCATCACACAGCATAGCAAAGAAACGCCTCCGGCATTCGAAAATGCCGGAGGCGTATGCAACCTGCAGGTTATGAGTCGCACGTTGCGAGCACCCTAGATGCGCGGTAAAACCGAAAGCTGCGCTAGCGCAGAGCGTCGACCATCTCGTCCGTCGGAGGAAGCTCGGGGTCGTAGAGGTGGCAGGCGCATTTGTGGTTTTCCTTCACCTCGCGCAGCTCGGGTACCGAGTTGCCGCACACGCCGAGGCGCTTGAAGCAACGACCCGCGAAACGACATCCCGGAGGCGGATCTATCGGCGAGGGAACGTCGCCCTCCAAGATGATGCGCTCGCGTTTCGTCTTCGGGTCGACCGAGGGAATGGCCGAGAGCAGCGCCTGCGTGTACGGCGACAGCGGGTCGGCGTACAGCGAGCGCTTCGGGGCGATCTCCATCATCTTGCCCAGATACATGACGCCCACGCGGTCGGAGACGTGCTTCACGACGTTCAAGCCGTGCGCGATGAACAGATACGTGAGGCCGAACTCCTCCTTCAAGTCGTCGAGCAGGTTCAGCACCTGCGCCTGAATGGAGACGTCAAGCGCGGAAACCGGCTCGTCGCACACGATGAGCTTGGGGTTTACGGCGAGCGCGCGGGCGATGCCGACGCGCTGGCGCTGACCGCCGGAGAACTCGTGCGGATAGCGGTTGCGCATGTAGTTAGCCAGGCCGACGCATTCCAAAAGCTCGTTCACGCGGTCCTCGACCCTATCCTTCGGCACGATGTTGTTCGTGATCATCGGCTCGGCGATGATGTCGCCGATGCGCATGCGCGGGTTCAAGGAAGCGTAGGGATCCTGGAAAATGAGCTGGATGTCCTTGCAATACGTCTTGCGTTCGGCGTCCTTCATCGCGGTAAGGTCCTTACCGTCGAAGATGATCTTGCCGCTCGTGGGGCGAAGCAGGTTCACGAGCATCTTACCCACGGTGGTCTTGCCGCATCCCGACTCGCCGACCAGGCCGAATGCCTCGCCCTTCTTGATTTGGAAGCTCACGTCGTCGACGGCGTGCACATACGACGTCGCCTTGCCGAAGAAGTTCGTGTCGGCGGCGAAGAGCTTCGTTAGATGCTGCACGTCGAGCAGCACGTCGTTCGAGCTCTCGACGGCTTCGGTAGCATTCTCGTTAGTGCTCACGAGCGCCTCCTTCCTCGGCTTCCTGGTTCTCGTCGCCCATGATGAGCGCGGCCGCGGTTGAAACCTCACGGGCAGACTCGACGTCCTCGCGGGCCTTCTTCTCGTTCGCCTCGACCTCGGCGGCATCCTTCGCATGGCCCGCTTGGTCCTCGTACAAGAAGCAGCGCACCTTATGGTCGCCCACCTGCACCAAATCGGGCACCTTCTCGCGACAGATCTGCATGCAGCTGTCGCAGCGATCGGAGAAATGGCATCCCGGCGGCATCTCGAGGGGGTTTGGAACCATGCCCTTGATCATGTAGAGGCGCCTGCTGTCGTCGTCCGCCAGACGAGGGATGGACTTCAGAAGACCGAGCGTGTAGGGGTGCATCGGGTTGTCGAACAGCGAACGCACCTCGGCCTCTTCAACCACCTGCCCGCAGTACATGACGACGACGCGGTCGGCGGTTTCGGAGACGACGCCAAGATCGTGCGTGATCAAAAGCACGGCCATGCCGGTATCCTCGCGCAGGCGGCGAAGCAGGTCGAGAATCTGCGCCTGGATGGTCACGTCGAGCGCCGTCGTGGGCTCATCGGCGATCAAAAGCTTGGGGTTGCATGCGAGCGCCATGGCGATCATGACGCGCTGGCGCATGCCTCCCGACATCTGGTGCGGGTAGTCGCGAACGCGCGCTTCGGGGCTCGGGATGCCCACCTTGCGAAGCAGGTCGATGGCACGCGTGAGCGCGTCTTTCTTGGAGATCTTCTCGTGCGTGCGGATGGCCTCGACGATTTGGTCTCCGATGCGATAGACCGGGTTCAGCGAGGTCATGGGCTCCTGGAAGATCATGGCCATGTCATTGCCGCGCATCTCGCGGTATTCCTTGTCGGAAAGGTGCACCATGTCCTTGCCGTCGAAGGTAATCTCGCCGCCGGCAACGTGGCCGGGCTCGCCGAGCAATCCCATGATCGACAGGCTCGTGACCGACTTGCCGGAGCCCGACTCGCCCACGATGGCTAAAATCTCGCCCTCATCGACCTCAAAGCTCACGTCGTCGACCGCGCGGACCACGCCGCGCTTCACCGGGAATTCGGTGCAGAGGTTCTTCACTTCAAGCAACATGGGCTACCTCTTCCTTGCCTTCGGGTCCAAACCATCGCGAATGCCGTCGCCGAGCAGGTTGAACGCGAGCACGGTAAGCGTGATGGCAAGGCCCGGGAAGATCATGAGCCACGGTGCGCGGAACAGCTCGTTGCGGCCGCGGCCGAGCATGTCACCCCACTCGGCATCGGGCGGCTGCACGCCGAGGCCCAAAAAGCCGAGCGCCGCGCAGTCGAGGATGGCCGAGGAGATGCCGAGCGTCGCGCGGACGATGATCGACGGCAGCGCGTTCGGCAGCACATGGCGAAACACAATGAGGAAGTTCGAGTCGCCGATCACGCGAGCGGCGGCGACGTAGTCGTTTTCCTTGATGGACAAAATCTCCGAGCGCACGATTCGCGCGTACTCGGGAATGGCGACGAAGCCGATGGCCACGACCGCCTTCTCGATACCCTGGCCGAGCGCCGCCATGATGGCGATGGCGAGCAGGATCGAGGGAATGGAGAGCATCATGTCCATGATGCGCATGATGACGGTGTCCCACACGCCGCCCTTGTAGCCCGCGATCGCGCCCAAGATCACGCCGACGGTAAGCGAGATGGCGACGGCCGCCAGGCCCACGACGAGCGTGATCTGCGTTCCCACGAGCACGCGGGAGAAGATGTCGCGGCCCTGCAGGTCGGTGCCGAACCAATGCGCGGCCGAGGGGCCCTGCACGGATTCCGCGAGGTTCTGCTCATAGGGATCGTAGGGCAGGATGCCGGGGACGAGCTTCGTCACGATGGCGATCACCGCGAGCAGGATGATGAAGATGGCCGACACGAGCGCGGCCTTGTTGGAGACGATGCCGGCGAAAACATCTTTCCAGATGCTCTCGCGTTTCTCGACGACTGCCGGGGCCTCGGCCTGCGCGACCTCGCCCGCGGCGCCCTCGGCGGCCAGAACGGTCTTCTTGCTCATAGCTATCACCCCTCTTCCTTCGCGCCGTACTTGATGCGCGGATCGAGCCATGCGTAGACGATGTCGACGAGCAGGTTCATGAAGACGAAGATGACGGCGACCAGGAGCACCACGCCCTGCACCACCGGGAAGTCGCTCTTCAATACGCAGTCGACGGCGTACTTGCCGATGCCCGGCCATGCGAACACGGTCTCGGTGAGCAGTGCGCCGCCGAGCAGGCTTCCGAACTGCAGGCCTATGACGGTCGACACGGGAAGCATGGCGTTGCGAAGCGCGTGCTTGATGTAGACCGACCTCTTCGAGAGTCCCTTCGCGCGCGCCGTGCGGATGTAGTCGGCGTTGAGCGTTTCAAGCATCGAGGAGCGCGTCATGCGCGTGATGATAGCCATGGAATACAAAGACAGCGTGACCGTCGGCAGGATGAGATGCACGAGCACGTCGCCGAGGGCCTCCATGTCGCCCTTCGCGATGGTGTCGATGATGAAGAAGCCCGTGCCGCCTGAAGGTTGCAGAAGCGGCGTCACGCGGCCCGACGACGGCAGAATATGCAGCGTCGCCGAGAACAGCAAGATGAGCAAAATGCCCGACCAGAAGACCGGCATCGACACGCCGATAAGCGCGATCACCATCGACACGTTGTCGGCGAGCTTGTTCTTCTTCACCGCAGCGAGCACGCCGAGTGCGATGCCGCAGATGGAAGCCACGATAATGGCGCACAATGCGAGTTCGGCGGTTGCCGGGAAGCGCGCCGCGAGCTCGGCGGCGACCGAGGTGTGGGTGTAGTACGACGTGCCAAGATCGCCTTGGAGCGCCGCCACCAGGAAGTTGATGTACTGCATCCAGATGGGATCATCGAGCCCGTAGTCGGCTCGCCATGCGGCCATCGCCTCCGCCGTCGCGTGTTCGCCTAAGACCACGGGAGCCGGGTCGGAGGCGAGGACGCGCGTGATGAAGAAGATGATGATCGTCACACCCAGCAGCACGGGAATCACCATGAGGATTCTCTTGAGGATGTATTTGAGCACCGTAGTCCTTTCGAAACCGCGGCCCGCTTCTTCTCGTCTGAGAGGGCCGCAAAGGCGCAGTTCACGCGGATCCTGCCCGGAACCGAATCGCGTCGATTCAGCTCGGGGCAAGGCCGCGCGCCACGCAACAAACGGGCGCGCGGGGCTGCTTGCGAGCCCCACGCGCCGCAAGAGGGCAAACGCTGAAATCAGCGCGCTTTACGCTTCCTTGGAAACGCCCTTGAAGAAGACGACTCCCGTCGGATGATAGTAGAAGTCCTTCACCTTCGGGCTGTAGCCGAGCAGGTTCTTGGAATGGGAGATGAGCAGCCACGGTTGTTCGTCTGCCACCATCTGCTCGCACTCCTTGTAGATGGCGTCGCGATCGTCGCCGTCCGGCGTGTCGACGCCCTTGGCGATGAGCTTTTTGTACTCAGCGTTGTCCCAGTGAGCGACATTCATCGACTTATTGGAGTCGGCGAGCAGGTTCATGAAGTTGTCCGGGTCGCCGTTGTCGCCGGTCCAGCCGTAGAAGCAGATGTCGTAGGGATCGGTCTGCACCTTGGACTTGTAAGTCGTCCAGTCGTACTGGGTGATCTGCACGTCGACGCCGACCTTGGACAGGTAGCCCTGGATCATGTTGGCAAGTTCCACGCCGCCCTTGGCGTTGTACGGGCGCGCGGTGGAGTACGTGATGCAGGTGAGCTTGGTGACGCCCTTCGCGGCGAGGGTGGCCTTCGCGGCATCGGGATCGTAGGCGGTCTGCTTGATGTCCTTGTCGTAGGGAGCCATCCACAGCGGCATGACGGAGTTCGCGACGGATGCGTACTCGCCGTAGATCGCGCTGACCATTTCCTCAACGTTCACAGCCTGGGCGATTGCCTTGCGAACTTCCTTGTCGGCGCAGATGCCGCCCGCATCGGTGTTGAACGCCATGTAGTTGATGGTCATGCCGTCCTCGGAGAACAGCTCGTAGCCGCCGTCGGTGATCTGGCTTGCGGAAGACGGGTCGACAGACGAGATGATGTCGCACTCGCCGTTCAGAAGCGACGTGATGCGGGTGTTGCCCTCGGCGATGACCTTGAAGATGATGTTCTTGATCTTGGGGGCGTTGTCCTTATCCCAGTAGTCCTCGTTTGCCTCGAGGGTGATGGAAGCGGACTTCGTCCAGTCGACGAACTTGTAGGGGCCGGTGCCGGAAGGCTCGGTGATGGCCTTGCCCTGACCCGCCTTCTCGGCGGCCTTCGGGGAGACGATCGGGGCGGCCAGGCACATAGCCAGGTTCTTCAAGAACGACGTGTTCGCGGCGCGCAGGGTGATCTTCACCGTCTTGTCGTCGACGGCCTCGACGCTCTTCACGCCGGAGTTCGAGGCTTCCTCGCCGTAGACGAAGGAGGCGTAGGGCTGGTCGGAGGTGCGGTTCGGCTCGAGCTGGCGCTCGATGGAGGTCTTCACGGCGGCGGCGTTGAAGTCGGAGCCGTCATGGAACTTCACGCCTTCGCGAAGCTTGATGGTGTAGATAAGGCCGTCGGAGGAAATCTCGGGCAGCTCGGTTGCGAGGACCGGCTTGACTTCCGCGTTCTTCTCAGCGAAACCGTAGAGGCCTTCGTAGATGTTGCAGGAAACGACTGCGGACTCGCCGTCGTCGAAGTACGCCGGGTCGAGGGCGCGGGGGTCGGCGGTCAGGCTGTAGGTGATGCTGTCGGCACCCTTAGAGCCGGACGCGGCCTTGTCGTCGCTCTTCTTCTCGGAGCTGCCGCCCGAGCAACCTGCCATGCCCATCATGGCCGTGCCCGCAACCGCAGTTCCGAGCAGACCCATGAACTGGCGCCTGCTGAACTTGAGCTTGCTTTCTTCCATTGGAATACTCCCTTCCCATTACGGCTCGCCCCGAGGCGAGTCGTTCGCACGGGCACCCATGCCCGCGCTGCCGGACGAACACCTAGCGAATACTAGGAAATTCGTATCGGTACACTTTAGCGGAGAAAAGCGAGTTGTGGAGCCTAAATGAAGATATTAGTGGCTCAATTATTCAGATTTTGGCGTAAACGGCGCTTTGAGCACGAGATTAGACGTTTCGCGGACGGGTAAAGGGCGTGTAAAGCGCCCCTTCGCATGCGCCCGGCGTGAAGTTATCCGAGCGTTACTCGGCGTACTGCAGGGCGCGGTCGAGCTTTTGGCTTACGACTTTGGTCACGCCGTCGGCCTGCATGGACACGCCGAAGAGCACATCGGCGGTCTCCATCGTGCGGCGCTGATGCGTGATCATGATGAGCTGCGTGGTGTCGCGCAGCGATTCCACGAACGCGATGAGGCGACGCAGGTTCGTGTCGTCGAGCGCGGCCTCGACCTCGTCGAGGATATAAAACGGCGTGGTGCGGATGCGGTAGACCGCGAACAGAAGCGCGATCGCGGTGAGCGACTTCTCGCCGCCGGACATGAGCGTCATCTTCGCGATGCGCTTGCCGCGCGGTTGCGCCGACACTTCCACACCCGTGTTCTCCAAGTCCTCCGGATCCACAAGCGACAGATGCGCAGAGCCCCCGGGGAACAACGTGGCGAAGATTTCCTGGAAGTTTGCGTTCACGGCGTCGAAGGTACGCACGAAGTCGTCTTTCATGCGCGCGTCGATGACGCGGTTGATCTTCGCGAGCGACTTGCGCGCCCCGTCGAGGTCGGCGAGCTGGCTTGCCAGATAGTCGTAGCGCACCTTGAGCGCGTCGTACTCGTCGGCGGCGTCGGGGTTGATCGCGCCGAGATTGGCGATGCGGCGGCGCAGCTTGAACGCGGCGTCCTCGACCTCGTGGCGATCTTCGAGCGCAGGGAGCGCGAGCGCCGTCTCGAGCGGCGTACGGCAACCGTGGACAATCTCATTCACCGCAGCCTCGACCTGCACTTCCAGGCGCCCCTTGTCCACACGGGCGGTACTGAGGCGCTCGTTTGCGGCGTCGTAGGCATCGCGCGCGGCGCGGGCCTTCGCGCGCGCGTCGTTCGCCTGGGCGTGCAACCCCGACTGGGAGTCCTCGGCCTGGGACGCCTTGTCCTCAAGGTCGATCGTCCATCTGCGGGCGCTTTGCGCGAGCTCTTCGAAGATGGCGAGCAGCGGGTCTATGCGACTTGCGGAAACCTCCTTCGCCCTGAGGGCCACGCGCTGCGTTCGCGCCTGGGCTGCGAGCTGAGCGAGCTCGCCCGCGCGCGCATCGCGCACGCGAACGGTGTAGGTCTCGCGCTCCACGAGGGTCGCCGCGGCAAGGCGCGCCTCGGCAAGGGCGTCGGTCGCCTGCTGCGCGGCATCGCGCAGGGGCGCCGCCGCGTCGAGCGCGACGGCAAGGCTCTCCTTCACGCCTTCGAGCTCACACCCCAGCTCATCGGCGAGCCGCGCGTATTCCTCCACGTTGGGACGGGCCTCGGCGATGGTCTGCTCCGCCTCAGTGCGCTGGCGCTCCACGTCCTCGAGCTCGCAGCGCGTCGAGGTGAGTTTGCGCGAGGCGGCGTCGGCGGCGGCGCGCGCGGCGTCGGCCTTGCCCTTCGCTGCGGCGAGCTCCTGGCTTTTCGCCAGGCTTTCCCCCTGCGCCGTGCGCAAGGCGGACTCGGCGGCATCCGCCGCCTCGCGCGCCTTTTGGGTCGCTTCTTTGGCAGCGTGGAGTTCGCGCGAGAGCTCCTCGATGCGACGGGCGCGCACGAGAGCACCCTGTCCCTCATCGTTTACCTGCTGACCTGCGACGACTTTGCCGGAAGGCCACACCATGCACCCATCGGGGACGGCGAAGCGCAGCCCGAGCGCATCCGCCTCGCGCGCTGCGAGCGCCTCTTCCAAGCACTCGCACACGACGACGTCGCCTAAAAGCGCGCGGACCGCGCGGGCGGAGGATTCGGGGAAGGTGAGGTCGCTTATGAGCGCGCGGCCGGGGGCGCCCTTGGGGCGCGCCGTGGCGTCGGGGGCGGCGCAGGCGTTCCCGTCATCGCGCAGCACGAGCGTCACTTCCCCGCTTTTGCCCTCGCGGGTAAGCGCGGACACCACGTTCGCGGCGCAGGAGCTGTCGGCCACGAGAAGCGCGGCCACATCGGAGCCGAGCAAGAACTCGACGAGCGCCTCTTGCCCCTCAGGCGCGGAAATCTCGTGCGCGAGCGGGGCGATCGCGGCGTCAAAGGAAGCGGCATTGGCGGTGAGCCACTCGAGCGCGGGGCCCTGGGCCTTCGCGGACGCGCGCTCCACCTCGCGAAGCGCATCGATGGACGCGGCGCAGGCGCGCTCGGCGTCGATCGCCTCGTCGCGGGAGGCACGGGCCGCCTCGGCTGCGCGCATGGCCTCGCCGACGCGCGTGCGGATTTCCTTTTCTGCCTGGTCAAGCGAGGAAAGCTCGCGGTCAAGCTCGCTCGCGTGCGCTTCTGCCTGCTCGGCTTCCGCCTTCGCGCGGTCGAACTGGAGGGAAAGCTCCTGGGTGCGCCCCTCGATGATCTTCATATGGGCGAGGCCGTTCGTGAGCGCCTCTTTGAGCTCGGCGTGCTTGGCGCGCGCGGAGTTGATGCGCGCTTCCAAATCGCGGCTCGCGCGCCCGAGTTCGGTGGCGCGCTTCTCGGTCTCGGCGCGGCGCGCCGTCACGTCAGCGTGGTCGGCGGCAAGGCGCGAAACCTTCTCCTCC
Organism: uncultured Ellagibacter sp.; assembly: GCA_934663775.1. Classification (GTDB taxonomy): domain Bacteria; phylum Actinomycetota; class Coriobacteriia; order Coriobacteriales; family Eggerthellaceae; genus Ellagibacter. The sequence goes on from CAKUKU010000015.1 coordinate 24,001, forward strand.
GCCTGCGCGCGCTCGGCTTGCACGCCCGCAAGCTGCGCGTTCGCGGCGTCGAGGTCGGCCTGGGCCGTCTTTGTGCGCACGGCGTTCGCCTCGAGCGACACCGCAAGCTCACCTGCACGGGAAGTCGCTGCGCGCTTGCGCTCGCGCATGACGAGCTCAGCGGACTCGATGCGCTCAACGGCGCCCGAAGCCTGGCGATGCTGGCGTGTGAGTTCGCCGGCACTGGCTCCCTCTTGGCGGATCTTTTCCTGCAGCGCCTCGGCGGCAGCTTCCGCAGCCGAAATCTCCGCGCGCTTCGCCTCGAGCTCGGCAGCAACGGCTTCCTCGCGCGCCGTGGCGGCGGCGTGCTTTTCCTGTAGCTGTCGCAGGTCGTCAACGGCGAGCTGCAACTTCAGCTCGGAGAGCTCCGCGGAAAGCCCCTGGTAGGTGCGGGCGCGCTTCGCCTTGCGCTCGAGCGGCTTCAGCTGGCGCTCCACCTCGGCGGTCACGTCGCGCACGCGCGCGAGATGCTGATCCATCTGGGCGAGCTTGCGCTCGCTTTTCGCCTTGCGCTGCTTGTGCTTCAAGGTGCCCGCCGCCTCCTCGATGAGCGCGCGGCGGTCCTCCGGTTTCGATTGCAGGATAGAATCTAAGCTACCTTGCGAAATGATGGAATGCGTGCCCGTGCCGAGACCCGAGTCGTGAAGAATGTCGAGCACGTCCATGCGGCGCGCGACGGTGCCGTTGATCAGGTACTCGCTTTCGCCCGAGCGGTACATGCGGCGCGTGATGGCCACCTCGTCATAGTCGACGGGAAGCGTGCCGTCGGAGTTGTCGAGCACCAGATCGACCTCGGCGAGCCCCGTCGCGCGACGAGCGGATGAGCCCGCGAAGATGACGTCTTCCATGGCCTGGCCGCGCAGATGCTTGGCGTTGCGCTCGCCGAGCACCCACAAGACGGCGTCCGAGATGTTCGACTTGCCCGAGCCGTTCGGGCCCACGATCGCCGTGATGCCCGGCTCGAGCGTGAGCGCGCTTCTGTCGGCGAAGGACTTGAAGCCCTTCAAGACCAGGGACTTGAGATACATCCGCTAACCCTGCTTTTTCTGATGGCGCGCGGCTTCCTTTTCGGCCTTGGCGCGGGCGCGCTCGGAGGCCTTCTCGGCCTTGGCCTGCGCCGCAGCCTCTTCCTTGGCGGCGCGGGCGGCGGCCTTCTCCGCCTTCATCTGCGCGGCGGCCTCCTCTTTGGCGGCCTTTTCCTCCTCGGATAAGCCCAGCCCGAAGAACTCGCCCAAACGCGCAAGCGTGCTTTTCGCCGCTTGGCTTTCGGCTTCCTTCTTCGTGCGGCCGGTGCCGCGCGCAAGGCCCTGATCGCCCGCATACACCTGCGCGACGAACGTGCGGTCGTGCGGTGGGCCCTGCGTCTCGATGAGCTTGTAGGTCGGCGTGATGCCGTCTTCCTGCAGCTTTTCCTGAAGGGCGCTCTTGGGGTTTTCGGGCTGCGCGGCCAGATCGAGCGACATGTGCGGAATGAGCGTGCGGCGCACGAATTTCACCGCGGCATCGATGCCGCCGTCAAGGTAGAGTGCGGCGACGACCGCCTCGTAGACGTTCTCGAGCGCGGAGTGCAGGCCGCGCTTGCCCGTGCCGGTCTCGGAGGAGCCGAACACGATGACGTCGGCGAACCCGAGGCTCGCGGCCACATCCGACAGGCTCGAGCCCGCGACGAGCGCCACCTTGATGCGCGTGAGCCCGCCCTCGTCGATCTCGTGGTAGCTGTCGAACGCGATGGCGGCCACGATGGCGCCCACGATCGAGTCGCCGAGAAACTCCAGGCGCTCGTAGGAGTACTTGACCGGGCGACCCTCCGTCGCCGAAGGGTGCGTGATCGCGGACAAAAGCAGCTGTTCCTGCTTGAATTCATAGCCCAGGATCTCCTGGGCGCGTGCGAGTTTTCCCTGCTGTTCTTCAGTCAGCGCCATGGATTTGCGACCACCTTGCGTCTTGTGCGGCTAGATTGCTTAAAGACTTATTCTACCTGTTCAGAATCATTCATGTCAGCGCCAGATAAGGTTTGCGCGATTATTTCAGAAACATTCTCGCGCGCGGCGCGGGCGGTGACGAGAATGCCGTTTTTCACGGCCTTCGCGTTCGAGGAGCCATGTCCGACGACGACGGCGCCCTTGCAGCCCAAAAGCGGCGCGCCGCCGTAGGTGTCGGCGCTCATGCGGTCCTTCAGATCGTAGAGCCCGTCCTTTAGCGCAAGCGCCCCGAGCTTCGCCTTCGTCGAGGACATCATGGTCTCCTTCACCATCTTGAAGAGCACTTTCGACGTGCCCTCGATGGTCTTGAGCGTCACGTTGCCGGTGAAGCCGTCGCACACCACCACGTCGAAGGCACCTGTTAGGAGGTCGCGCCCCTCGGCGTTGCCCGCGAAACCCGGCACCTGCTTGGCCATAAGGCCGTGCGTCTTGATGGAAAGCTCGTTGCCCTTCGTGTCCTCCTCGCCGATGTTCAAAAGACCGATGCGGGGGTTCTCCACGCCCAAGATGCGCTTGGCGTAGATGCCGGCCATGCGGGCGAACTGCACGAGGTAGGCGGGCTTGCAGTCGGCATTCGCGCCCACGTCGCACAGAAGCACCGGATGCGCAGGCGCGGGAAGCGGCATGGCGAGCGCGGGGCGCTGCACGCCCTTCACGCGCCCGATCACGAGCGTGGCGGCAGCCAGGCAGGCGCCGGTCGACCCCGCGGAGAAAAAGCCTGCGGCTTGGCCTTCCTTCACCAGGCGGCACCCCACCACGAGCGAGGAGTCCTTCTTCGAGCGAACGGCGCGGGCGGGGTGCTCGGCCATGTCGATCACCTGGGTGGTGGCGTGCGCCCCGCAGCGCTCATGCGCGTCCGCGAAGGGCTCCACGACCTCGGCCGGCCCGGTGAGCACGATCTTGAGCGAGGGATCGGCGTCGAGCGCCGCCGCCACGCCTTCAAGCACGACGCTCGGCGCATTGTCGCCGCCCATGGCGTCGACGGCGATGACGGTCCCTGGGAACGCCTCGGCCTGCGCGCGTGCGGCGGCCATCTCGCGAGCTTTCCTTCCCATAGTGGGCTCCAATCCGGCGGGCGCGCGGCCCACCTAGTGAAAAAGCCTCCCGCCCGCGCGCTTTCGCGCACGGAAATGGGAGGCTTCAGGCTTGCCTATGTAGTAGAAGCTAGGTCGGACTCGGCGAGCCCGCAAGCCGCTTATTCGGTCTCGATGACTTCGCGGTTCTTGTAGTAGCCGCAGTTCGGGCACACGCGATGCGGAAGCTTCACTTCGCCGCACTGCGGGCACACGGAACGAGCGGGCGCATCGATGCGGTCGTTAGCGCTGCGACGAGTATGGGTGCTTGCACGACCCGTTTTTTGCTTAGGTACTGCCATGATCTAGCTCCTTTGTAAAACATCGGGCGGATTTCCGAACCGCCCGCTTATCACTGGGTAAACACGCGAAGAGATATATTAGCAAAGAGAACCGTACGATGCAAGACCTTGCTCGCGTTTTCGCCCCAGCTTACCACATAATGCGCAGAAAACCGCGGACATCGCAATATAGCGAGGGCGCAAACCGTTCGCACAGCATGCGCCCTCGCCTACTCGCAGCCGCAGAGAGACGCGTGCTGCCCACCATGATTCGGCGCTCCTGCAGGCCCGAAAGACCGCAAGCTGCGTAATGCGCCGCGTGCCTCTACAGATACGACGGCACAAGCTCGATTTCAGGAAGCGCCGTGCGCGGATGGGCGCTGCGATCGATTCCCGAGATCTCGTCGGCGAAATCGATGAAGCGGTCCATGTTCTCCGAGGTCTTGAACCACTCGTCGCCGTGCACGGCGCCCTCGACGAGCTCGAGAACCGCGCGCTTGCCGGCAAGCTCGCCTTTGAGCAGCTCGTATTCTTTATGCGGATCGGCAGAACGATACGCAATGCACTCGCCGTCGCCTAAGCCCTGCAGCGTCTCGTAGAGCGCCACCGACTGTTCGAAGGGAACGACTGGGTCGCCTGTACCATGCTGGATAAGCATCGGGGGCACCCCGTCGGGGCGGCGTTTGATGGCCTTCACGGGGCTCGCCATATCACAACGCTCCTCCGGCTCGGCCACGATGCAGAAGCCCATCACCTGGTCGGGGGGAGACATCGGGTTGTCCCCGTCGTCGCGATGGCCCGTCTGATGCTCGCAGACGTAGATGTCGGACACGCCGTACATCGAGAAGCAGCCCTGGACCGACGAATCGCCGCAGTCGCCGAGCAGGCAGTCCTCGAAGTCGGTGTCGTCGTTGGTCGCGGCAACAGTCTGGGCGATATGACCGCCCGAGGAGTTCCCGCACACAATGAAGCACTCGGGGTCGAGATGGTATTCCTCGGCATGGTTGCGAAGATAGCGGATAGCGGCTTTCACGTCATTGACCTGGGCAGGCCACTTCGCATGCGAGCTCAAGCGATACCCGACGCTCGCGACCGCGTAGCCCTGCGAGGCCGCCTGGAAAAGCCCCGCGATGTTGTCCGCGCGCTTGAAACGGAACTTCCACGCGCCGCCGTGCACCGCGACGACTACCGGGAAGGGGCCCTCGCCCTTGTCGGGAAGCACGAGGTCGAGCTTCTCGCGCTCGTGCGCGTCGGCGTAGGGAACGTCGAGGAACGTGCGTTTGAACTGGGACATGTCGACCGCCTTGAAAGGCGCCTCTTTCATTTCTTCCGTCATTTCACTCGTCTTCTTTCTCACACTCGGTCATTTGGCTAGGCGGCCTGCTCGGCGGCGTCGGACTTGGAGGCGGAGGATGCGCCCTTGCCCTTCTTCACCACGAGCGCCACGATGCCGACGATGCCGCAAGCGATGCACAGAAGCGCGCCCGTCCAAAGGTCGGCGGAGTACTGCGCGGCGGACGGCGCGAAGGCGTAGAGACCTGTCGCGGGCGCCACGGCGAGGGAGGCGGCGGTGAAGTAGGACACGATGAACACCGCGATCTTCACGCCGGTCTGGCAGAAGGCGCCGATCTTGCCCTTCACGGAGTCGGGCGCACCGGTGGCGGCCGATGCCATGGAGCTGATCATGACCTGCAAGCCGAAGAAGCTGAACAGGCACATGGAGATCGCGATGCCCACGAAGGAGTGCATGTTGATCATGATGAGCAGCGCTGCGGCCATGCCGAACAGGCAGAGCACGCGGCCGCCGAGACGCTTGGTCACGCCGAAGATCGGGCCGAAGAAGGCGGACACGATCATGCCGAATACCATGGAGATGGAGGAGAGGGTGCCGGTCGTGGCGGCGTCGCCGATGCCGAGTTCGCTCACGAGGGAGGAAAGGCTCACGGTCAGGCCCTGGAACACGAGGGTGAAGAAGAACACAAGGAAGATGCACACCCAGGAAGCGAGCGGGATGCGATCTTTCTTGGCGGAAGCATCGGCATCGACGGCCTTTGCTTTCTTCTCAGGGGCGACGACCTCGGGCTCTTTCATGAACAGCAGCACGAGCACGAACGCGACGGTGACGATGAGGTACGCAAGGAAAACCATATGCCAGCCGATCGTGGCCAGAATGCCGCCGATCTGCATGAACACGATGTTACCGAGCGAGCCCGCGACCTGCGTAAAGCCCATGTAGCGGGCGAGCTCTTTGCCCGAGAAGAACATATACATAAGGCTCACTTCGACGCCGAGACACGATGCTTGCCCGATGCCGAACAGGAAGCGGCAGGCGAGAATCGCGTAGAGGTTGTCGATGAAGAACGGCGCTATGCCCATGACCACCATGAGCGCCGTCGCGGAAAGCAGGATGGTGCGGTAACGCACTTTAGTGCCGGCGATGAAGCCGATCAAGATGGTCACCGGGATGCCCACAAGCGAAGGCAGGGTGTAGATGTACATGACGGTGGTGCGGTCGAAGTCGGGGAACGCGTTGTAGAGCGTCTGCAACGCCGGCGACACCGTCATCGTCGAGCACACGACGAAGTATAGCGAGAGGATCGCGATGAGAATCGTCGTCTTCTCCCTTTTCGATAAGTTGGCGATTTGCTCTTTCGAGAGCTTCTTCGATGAGGATGCCATGCATGCCCTCCTTGGGTTTCGCGGCCGCAGCCGCACGGGGGACGGGCCTGTCGCGCGGCCGAGGCGCTTTTCGCCCCCTCCTTACGCCGCACCTCTCGCTGCCCCTTGCTGTTGTTGCCCGTTGCGAGACAGCGCGAATTATTTCGCAACACGAATGCGTGAATCCAATAGAATGGTTCTACGCGTTATAAAAACGGCTTATAATTGCTGCTCACAGGCTTGATAGTTCGATTTTCGCCCTCGATACCCCCAAGGAGCGCCCCGCATGGACTTCGACCATTTACGCTACTTCCAGACGCTTGCGGCTTGCGGCAACTACACCGCTGCGGCCAAGCAGCTCTTCATCACGCAACCGGCGCTTTCCTACGCCATCTCGCAACTCGAGGCGCGCACGGATATCAAGCTGTTCGAACGCACGGCGCGCGGCGTGACGTTGACCCCTGCGGGCGAGGAATACCTCAAGCACGTCGACCGCGCGCTTGAGGAGCTCGAGGTCGGGAAGGCTCGCGCGCGGATCATCGCGGGCGGCTCGTCGATCGTCCGCATCTCGCTCATGCGCGTGCTCGGCGCCATCTTCCTGCCGAACGTCATCACGCGCTTCAGAGCGGCGCATCCCGAGGAAGACTGCAAGTTCGACCTGCGGCTCGGAGTATCTTCCGAAGTGGCGGCCGACGTGGAGGAGGGCCGCTCGGGAATCGGGCTGTGCGCGCGTGCAGAAAACGAGGCGCTCTCGCAGATGGCGGTCGCCAAGCAGAAGCTCGTCGTAATCGCCCCCAAAGACCACGAGCTTTCGGGGAAAACGAGCGTGAATTTGCTGGAAGCGGCGAAGTATCCCCAGGTGGGATTCGAGGCGAACACGGGCTTGCGAGCGATTGTGGACAAGATGTATCGCGACGTCGGGGTTTCGGCGCGCTATATCATCGAGGAGCGCGAAGACTACGCGGTAGCTGGCATGGTCGCCATCGGGTTCGGCATCGCCGTGGTACCGCGGCTCGCCATTTTAGAGCAGCTCGATGTGAGCTGCCTGGAAATCGAGAACGACAACAACTACCGCACGTTTTACCTGACGTACGCGAAGAACGGGAACCTGACGAGCGCGGAGCGGCGCTTCATCGACTTCGCGCGTGCCGAAGTGGCCGAGCACGGCCTCGCGAACGCCGAGGTGAGCTAAGGGCGAGCGTTTCTTGAGGTCAGTCGCCAAAGGGTTAGCTGTCGCACATCTTAGAAAGACAGCCCGCTAACAGATGCGGGGCCGGCTCCCGCAAGGAACCCGCCCCGCATTCAAGATCGAGGCTTATTCGCCGTCGGAGTCGAACGTGTAGTTCGCGAGCGCCGCGAAGGGGTTTTTCGCCAGCTCGAACTCGTCGGGATCGCGCGAGGTCTCCTTCTCGCAATCGCACGGCCCCTCGTTTAAGTTCGCCCCACACGCAGGGCAAAGTCCCTTGCAGTCCTCGCTGCACAAAGGGACTAGCGGCAGCTCGAACACGATGGCGCCGCAGATAAGCGACTCGAAATCGAGCACGTGGCTCGCGGGCAGGCGGTCGAACTCGTCCTCGTCGGCGCCTTCGGGAACATCCGCGCCCTCAAGCAGGAAATACCCCTCAATCTCGCCCTGTACTTCGAAGGCGGCATCCTCGAGGCAACGGGCGCAGTCGGTGTGCGCCTCGCCCGTGACGCGCCCCGTGACGAGCAGCGCGTCGCCCGTGTTGGAGATGTCGGCGCGCCAGGAAAGCGGCTCGGCGAAGCGATATGAGTCGGGCCCGCACTCGAATTCATCGACGGCAACGGTGCCTTCAAGCTGCATGAATTCCGCCGGCGAGAACATCTCGGCGGGGACTTCGAAACAAAGAGCATCTCCCGAAAGGACGCGGAAGGTGCTCTTAACGGTGGAAAGCTCTTCCATTAGTTGCGACCGACGTTGGTAGAGCCAGCGTTCAGGCGGTCGCGGCAGCGGCGCACGTTGCCGAGCAGCGTGTCGAGACTCTGCTCGACGTGGCCGAACACCTCGTCGGCGTAGTCTTCCGCACCGGCGCGCGTCTGACGCTCAAGCTCGCGGGCGTCGGCCAAGATGGTGTCAGCCTGCTGCTGGGAGATACGCACGATTTCCTGTTCGGAGGCGATGGTCATCGCCTGGCTGCGCGCGTCCTCGATCATGCGGTTGGCCTCGGCCTCCGCGTCGTCGAGAAGGCTCTGGCGCTCGCGCACGATCTGACGCGACTGCGCGAATTCGCTCGGGAACGTGTCGCGAATCTCGTCGATGATCTCGAACGCGGCGGACACGTCGACCTGGCGGAGATTGTTCTTACCGAAAACTGGCTTTGCATCCTCGAGCAGAATCGAGAGTTCCTCGAGAAGACCCAAGACACCGGTTTCGTCCATGTTATTCCTTCCAACCTGCCTATGTGGTGCGTTTCATCTGCGTTTGGCGCGCAAATCGTTAGGCGCGCATGCGTCCACTTATCATATCACGCCGCCCTGATTTGGCAAAACGCACCACAGAGCATTCATAAGCCTCGGCTGGGCACAGGCGCAAATAAACAGTGCGCCCGCCACGCGCTACCCGAGCGTATCCGCCAAGCGCAGGATATCGACTGCCGTCTCGCCGTATTTCTTGCGGGCAGAAAGCGCGAACCCGCACGCCGCCTCCGCCTCGTCGGCATCGGCGTTGGCCGCGAGCGCGTGCTCGTAGACCACAATCGCATCGAGGGCGAGAGCGCCCGCCTTCGCGAGGCTTTCCACCATGCCGAGCGGCTCCTCCGCCGCAAGCGCATACGGCGGATCGAGAAATACCAGGTCGAACGCCGGTCGCTGGCGAACAGGCGGCTTCTCGAGCACGTCGGTGCGCACCAAGCGCGCGCGTCTCGGCTCCACTCCGAGCGTGCGGATGTTCCCCGACACGACGGATGCCGCCGCCGCGTCGCGCTCGAAGAAGCACGCGGACGCCGCACCGCGCGATAGCGCTTCCAGCCCAAGCGCGCCCGAACCTGCGAAGGCGTCGAGCACCACGGCGCCCTCGATTCCGCCGCGCGCGCTCACGATCACGCTCATTACCGACTCGCGAACGCGATCAGTCGTGGGGCGCGTGCCGTCCCCCTTGGGCGCCTTGATAACGCGACCACGGTATTCACCTGCGATGATTCTCATATTATCCACCTTCCCCAGCGCGCATGGCACCGAGCAGCAACCGCACTTCCCGCCCCAGGGCCGCATGGTCAGGGGCCGAAAGGTCGGGGTCATTCTCCAAAATCTCGCGCGCGTCGGCGTGTGCCGCCTCGATCAGCCCGCCGTCGCGCACTACGTTCACGAGCTTCAGCACCGAGGCGCCGCTTTGCCGATTGCCCAGGATATCGCCCTCGCGGCGAAGCGACAAGTCGATGCGGGCGAGCTCGAAGCCGTCGTCGCACGTCTCCATCGCGCGAAGGCGCTCGAGAGCGACGTCTTGCTTCGATGCCGACACGAGGAATACCTGGGCGGGCTTCTCGCCACGCCCAACGCGGCCGCGCAGCTGATGGAGCTGCGAGAGGCCGAAGCGGTCGGCGTCCTCCACGATCATGACCGTGGCGTTAGGGACGTCCACGCCCACCTCGATGACGGTGGTGGCGACCAAAACCTGCGTCTCGTTGTCGCGGAATCGCTGCATGACCTGCTGTTTTTCGACGGAAGGCAAGCCGCCGTGCAAAAGCTCGACCTTCCAGTCGAAAAACGTGCTCCCCTGAAGCATCTCCGCCTCGCGGGTCGCCGCCGCAACGTCGTCGTGCGCAAGGTCCGCATCGTCCTCGATGGCGACCGTCGGATGGTACGCCTCCTCGTCGGCCTCCTTGCGCGAGGCGGCAACCCCCTCGCCCGCCATCGCGTCGCGCTCGCCTGCGTCCTTCCCCACGAGCGGGCACACCACATACACCTGCTCGCCACGGGAAAGCGCCTCGCGGGCGACATCGTAGGCGCGCCCGCGCTCGGATTTCGAAAGCACGCGCGTCGTGCGGCGCGCCGCGTCGTGCGGACGGTGCTTGAGATACGTAAGCGTTAAGTTCCCGAACAAAGCAAGCGCGAGCGTGCGCGGAATCGGCGTCGCCGTGAGGTAGAGCGCATCGGGCGCCTCTCCCTTCGCGAGCAGCTTCGCGCGCTGCGCAACGCCGAAGCGCTGCTGCTCGTCGATCACGGCGAGCGTGAGGCGGCGCGGGCGCACGTCGTCTTCGAGCAGCGCATGCGTGCCGATGAGCACGTCGAGCTCACCTGAGGCGAGGCGCGAAAGCGCGTCTGCACGCTCGGCGGCCGGAGTCGAGCCCGTGAGCACCGCATGTGTGACGCCCGCAGCATCGAAGAGTTCCCCCAAGCTGCGATTATGCTGCACCGCGAGCACTTCGGTCGGCGCCAGAAGAAGCGCCTGCCCGCCCGTGTCGGCGGCGGCGGCGATGGCGATGGCGGCGACGACGGTCTTGCCCGTGCCCACGTCGCCCAAAAGCATGCGGTTCATCGCATGCGGCTCGGCCATCTCGCCCAAAATCTCCAACCGCGCGCGCTGCTGCTCGTCGGTGAGCGTGAAGGGCAGCGCAGCGTCGAGCGCCTGCATGCGCGGGCCACCGATCTCGTGCTGCGTGGGCACCTTCCCGCGGCTGCGTGCGGCGCCCTGCTGCATGAGGTGCAGCTCCAGCATGAGCACTTCCTCGTACGCCAAGCGACGACGCGCCTCGCGCGCCTCAGCCATGCTTTCGGGAAAGTGAATAGCACGGAAGGCTGCCTGGCGACTCACCAGGCGATACTTCGCGCGAAGCTCAAGCGGCATCGGGTCGAGGACGCCCGTCGCAAGCTCGAGCGCGTTGCTCACGAGCCGGCGCATAAGCGCCGCCGACACCTTCTCGCTCGCGGCGTGCACGGGAATGACCAGGCCAGACGCCAGCGTATCCATTCCATCGAGCGGCAGGATATGCGGGTTAACCATGCGCTTGAAGCCGTAGTTGAACTCGATTTTGCCGGCAATCGCCACGCGCATGCCCGCGGAGAGCTGCTCGGCGAGCCACGGCTGGCGAAACGCGGTCACGATGACCACGCCCGTAGGGTCGGTGACGCCGATTTCCACCAGCGTCAAACCCGGTTTCGGGCGCTTGAGCTTCACATCGTGGATCGCGCCCTCGATAGTGCACGATTCGCCGATGCGCGCCGACGCTGCGGTTTCGCGGGCGGAAAGGTCGATGTAGCGGCGCGGGAAATGCGTGATGAGGCCGCGAACCGTGCGGATGCCGAGCTTCTCGAGCGCCTTCGCGCGCGCGGGGCTCACGAGGCGCACGCGGCCGACCGGTTCGTCGAGCCCGAGCGTGGCCTGCAGCCTATCGGGTATGTGAGAAGCTTCCGGCAAAATAATCCTTCAAGGTGAGCCCTGACGAGCTTCCGCGGCAGACCTTCGTGCTCAAACAGTCCTGCTTTGGCGAACGGTCCACTGGACCGTTCGCGTCGTGCGGAACTGCGCTCGAAGGCCCGCCGCGGAAGCCCTCACTTTCTCCGATAAAAGCGTCGAGGCTGTCGAGTCCTCGCCCGCCAGCCTCGGTTTGAACAATCTGAAAAGCCAGCCTATTCCACCGAAAACACGATCGGATAGAGCGGCTGCTCGCCGCGCTGCGCGTCGATTTCCAGATCGTCGAAGCGTTCCTCAATGCGCTCGACCAGGGCGCTCATACGCTCGTCGGAGAAATTCTCGCCCGCAAGCAGCGTCAGCGTGTCGGCATCTTCGGCCTCCATGGTGTCAAGCAGCGACAGGACCACGTCCTCCACGCTCGAGCCCACCGCCTCGATCGAGCCGTCGGCGATGCCGATGGTGTCGCCGTCGTGGATGGGATTGTCGTGAGCGTCCTTAGAATCTTTGATGGCCGTGGTCACTTCTCCGGTCTTCGTCTCGGCGAAGGCCTCGGTCATGGCCTCCACGTTCTCGTCGAGCGTGGCGTCCTCATCGACGCCGAACAGCGCCGAGAAGGCTTGGGGGACGCTTTTCGTGGGAACGACCGCGCAGGGCACTTCCGCCAGGCCAGCGGCGCTCTGAGCAGCCATGATGATGTTGGAGTTGTTCGGTAGGATGATGACCGCATCGGCGTTCACGCATCCCACGGCATCGAGCAGATCCTTCGTCGAGGGGTTCATGGTCTGCCCACCCGACACCACGACGTCAACGCCTAAGCTCTCGAGAATCCGCGCCATGCCCGAGCCCGCGGCCACCGCCACGAAGCCGAGCTTTTTGCGTTCGGCCTCCTCCTCGGCCGCAAGCTTCTCGTTGCGCTCGACGGACTGTAGCTTCATGTTGTGGATGAACACCTCGGAAATTTGGCCTCGCTCGAGGAAGTAGTGCAGCACTTTGTCGGGCGTGTTCGAGTGCACGTGCACCTTGAATTTAGGATTTTCGCCAACGCACAGCTCGCAGTCGCCCATGGTAGACAGGAAATCGAGCGCCTCGTTCTTGTCGAGCACGTCGGAGTCGACGAGGAACTCGTTGCAGTAGGTGTACTTAGAACCCTCCCAATCGTTGATCTGCTCGATGGCGACCTTCGGGGCAGCACCCGCGCGCGCGAGCGCGAGCTCGTCGCCGAGCGGACCGGACTTGCCGAGCAGCGCCGCAGTGAACGCATCGACCAGAATGGCCAGGCCGAAGCCGCCGGCGTCGACCACGCCGTTCTCCTTGAGCACCGGGAGCAGATCGGGCGTGCGCTGCACCGAGGCGTAGCCTTCCTCGACAATGCATTCAAGCGCTTCATCAGCGGAAAGCTTCTTCTTACGCGCGTGCTTGGCAGCGGCGGCCATGTCCTTGACAACCGTGAGAATGGTGCCCTCGACCGGCTTGCGCACCGCTTGGAACGCGACTTCGACCGCGCGGGAGAACGCCGCATCGACCGTTGCGGTGGAAAGCTCGCCCGCGTCCGCGTAGCCCTCGCACAGACCGCGCAGGATCTGTGAGGTGATGACGCCCGAATTGCCGCGCGCGCCCATGAGGGCGCCCGTGGTGATGGCGCGACGAACCTCGGCCGAGCTCGCGCCGTCGGAGAGCTTCGCGATGTTGTCGACCACCGACTTGAGCGTGAGCGACATGTTCGTGCCGGTGTCGCCATCGGGGACGGGGAACACGTTCAGACGGTTAATCTCCTCCTTGCGCTCGCCGAGCTGGGCAGCGGCCGCGGCAATCGCGGCGAGGACGTCTGATCGGGTGTAGGTTTGTGACATGGTGGGACTATCTCCTTAACAAGCGGATGCGCACCGTCGGGCGCGCACCGCCGAAATACGATGCTACTTGCGAACCTTCACGCCTTGCACATGGACCTCCACGCCGTCGAGCGGGACGCGCGCGTATTCCTTGAGCGCGAACGTGACCTGGTCGACCAGGTTCTGGGAAACGGCGCTGATGTTCGTGCCGTACTCGATAACCACGTAGAGTTCCACATGAACCCCAGCGTCGGTGCTCGAGACAACCACGCCGCGGCGTAGGCGGGAAGCGGGCAGGATCTTCGCGATGCCGTCGGCCGCATTCGGGGCCGCCATGCCGACAACGCCGTAGCATTCGAGAGCCGCGTTGCCGACCATGTCGGCCAGAACGTCGTTGGCAACATGCAAGCTGCCAGGAATCGTTGTGCTCATGATGCTCCTTTCGCAACGCGCGCGATACCTTCTGACGCGCGCAATTATCCAAAAACGCAGTATAGCGCAAGGAAAAGCGCACACGATAGCTGCCCCAACCCAGCGGTCGGTATTACACACGAAAAGTCCTTGAACAGCATTGGCTCTTTGTGATATAGTAGTTAGGCTTTTTTGTCATCAACGGTTAGTAACCGGCACGTACATGGAGTTGAGAAATATGTCGAAGATTTGCGAAGTTTGCGGTAAGGCACCGTCTTTCGGTCGTAGCGTCAGCCACTCTCATCGAGTGACCAACCGTATGTTCCGTCCGAACATCCAGAAGATCACAATTCGCGACGAGAAGGGCCGCGTCCGCAAGGCGAACGTATGCACCCGTTGCATGAAGGCCGGCAAGGTCGAGCGCGCGTAAGAGCCGCATCCTCGACCGCTTACGGTCGATTCGCCTTATGGCACCGCAAAGCCCGCATCTGCGGGCTTTTTTGGGTTTGGGGTGTGGATGCTAGACGCAAGCACCAAGCGCGGGGCGACCCCGCACGAGCGGAATCGCCCCGACTACCCTAGCTCGGAAGCACGATGAGCAGGCGCTTGCAATTGGGGCACTCGCCGAGCGGCGCATGCGCCTTGATGTCGATGAGGCGCCCCTGCTCAATGGGCGCGCGGCATGCACCGCAGGCGTTGTCGCGAAGAAGGGCGACCGCCACTCCCCCGCAGTGCCTCGCCGCGCGGTCGTAGCGCTCCTTCAAGGCGGCGGGCAGGCCAGCCGAGATCTTCTCATGAGCCGCGGCAAACGCCGCCTCCTGCTTCTTGAGCTCGCCGCCCTGCGCCTGGAATTCCGCGGTCGCTGCCGACTCCGCTTCGCGAAGCTGGTCGAGCGCCGTCGAGATCTGCTTTTCAACTGCGGAAACCTTGTCAAGTTCGGCATCGACCGCCGCAAGGTCTTCCTCAAGCGTGGCACGGCGCTTCGCAAATCCGTCCATCTCGCGCGTATGCGCCTCGACGTCGCGATACCCGGAAGCCCCATCGATCGCCTTCTGCGCGGCATCCTGCTTGGCGGCGAGCTTGCCGTCTTCCTCGGAAATCTTGACGAGCTTCTCCTCGGCCTTCGCGCGAAGCTTCCCCACCGCTTCCTGCTTTTCCTCGATCGCCTTGATCTTCTTGCGCGCGGCGACGATGGTCTTTCGCTGCGGAAGATCGGCGATTTCCTTTTGGACGCGCAGAAGCTCCATGTCGTTGTGCTGCAACTCGATGAGCGTGGAAATGTCTTCGTCTGTGACCTGCATGCGTTTTACCTCGCGCTTCCTTTGTGTTCCGTCGTTTTCCAACCGCTATTCTACAACCTGGTCGACTCGGGATGCGACCAATTGCCGCTCTGGTCGATAACCTCGATGCAATCTGCGGAAACCCCCGCGTCGGCCACCACGTCGGCGAGCACGCCGGTATAGGGCAGCTCGGTGGTGTCGTGCCCCAAATCGATGATCGAAAGCCCCGCCGCGGCCGCATCGAGCGCCGCATGGTACTTCACTTCCCCGCAAACAAGGCAATCCACGTGCTCGCGCAGGCAGGCGGGAATCACGCCCCCGCAGGACCCCGTGAACGTGACCACGCTCTTAACCTCGCGGTCGAAGTCGCCCCATACGCGCGGGACCTGCGCAAACACGGATGTACAGCGAGCGGCGAGCTTCTCAAGCGTCATCGGGGCATCGCCTTTGCGCACCTGGCACAGCTGCCCGTAGCCGCGGTCGGGGCCCGTTGGGCACGGCTCGAGCACGCGACCCGACCAATCGAGCGAGAGCGCGTCGGGCAGCATGCGCGCCGCAAGCGGGCTCGCGTCGAGACAGGTGTGAAACGACATCACCGCAACGCCCGACTCGATGGCAGCCCACACAACCGCCCCTGAAGACACCGCCGCCGATGCGCCGGGCATGAACTTGTCGGGCGGGTTCAAGAAGGCAGGATGATGGGTCACAAGCACGTTCGCGCCGCGCGACGCCGCCTCGTGTATTGCCTCGACCGTGGGGTCGAGCGCCACCGCCACGCGTGTGACCTGGCGCGACGGGTCGCCTACGGAAATTCCCGTGCGGTCCCATTCCTCTGCGTCCTCTTTCGGGAACATCCTGAGCAGCGCCTTTTCCAGAGCGCCCACGCTTAAGTTCCTCTCCTTTTTGGAAAGGGGCCCGGATGCGCGTTTGCTCAGTCCCATCTCTGGTTTCGAAGAAGCCATTTCCACATCCTCCTTATGCGTTCGGTTTGCCGTTTCGCCTGCTATTGTATCGGCAGCTCCCGCCGCCCGCCATGCCCTGTGGGAATAGTCACGCAATCATAACCTGCGCGCACCATGAGCTCGTATGCCTCGCGGATGCCGAAGGCGACGTCGGCGGGCTTGTGCGCGTCGGTGCCCACCGTGCAGGGCACGCCCGCGCGGCGAAACGTCGCGAGCAGGTCAGGCGCCGGGTACATCTCGGCACAGCGCTTCGCCGCACCCGCCGTGTTCACCTCGATCATGCGCCCGCCCACACGCGCAGCCTCGGCCATACGCGCGTACAGGGGAGCAAGCGGGTAGGTCGGAAAATGCCCGAGCTTTTTGGGCAGGTCGGGATGCGCGAGCACGTCGAAGCGCTCGGAGGAGACCGCCATCGCGCACCATTCGTCCACGTAGCGCTCCCATATGCGATCGGGCGCGCCCGGAGAAAGCCACGGGCTCTCGACGTCCTCGTTGTCGATTCCCCAGGCTCCAAGGAAGTGCACCGAGCCTATCACCACGTCGAAGCGCGAGGTGTCGCGCTCGGCAGGCGTGCGGTCCTCGTCGACGCCGAGCCAGTCCATCTCGCACCCCGAAAGGACGGTCATGCGCGGGTGCTCCGCACGGGCGCGATCGATATCGGCGAGATAGCCCTCGATCGCCTCGCGGGGCATGGCCTCGTCGCCACGCGGGTTGAAGGCAGCGGAGAGCGGGAAGTGCTCGGTTACGGCGAGCACCTCGATCCCCGCCGCGTCAGCCGCCGCCGCGAGCTCGGTCACCGTACCCTGCCCGTGGCCGCACAGCGCCGTGTGGGAATGCGTGTTCACCAGCGGCATCATGGGTGCGCTAGCCTCGATTCCAGTTGAGAGCCTCGCCGAAAGCGACAAGGAACCTATCGATGTCGTCGGCGGTGGTGTAGCGCCCCATCGAGATGCGCAGCGCCCCGTAGGCGTCATCGCCTTCCACGCCGATGGAACGCAGCACGTGACTCGGCTCGAGCGAGTGCGACGAGCAGGCAGACCCGCCCGACACGCCGAAGCCCTTCATGTCGAGGCGCAGGATGAGCGTCTCGCTTTCCAGGTCGCTCACGATCACATGCACGATGTTCGGCAGGAAGTCCAGCGACCCGCGCGGCACGTCGACCGTCGGGCGCACGCCCGGCACCCGGGAAAGCTTCTCGTAGAGCTCATCGCGCAGCTCGCGCAGGCGGGCGGATTCCACAGGCTCCATCGCGCAGACCGCGCGGCAAGCGGCGGCGAAACCGGCGGCGCCCATGACGTTCTGCGTGCCGGAGCGCCGTCCCGCCTCCTGCCCGCCGCCGAGCTGGAACGCCGCAAGCGGGGTACGCGCTTTTAGGTACAGCGCGCCGATGCCCTTCGGTCCGCCAACCTTGTGTGCGGAAAACGACGCGGCATCGACGTCCCATTCACCCACGTCAAGAGGCATCTTCCCCAAAGCTTGGGTCGCATCGACGTGAAAGAGCGCACCTTTGGCGTGCGCGATGTCGGCAAGTTCGCGCACCGGCTCGATGCTGCCGAGCTCGGAGTTCGCAGCCTGAATGGACACGAGCACCGTGTCGGCGTCGATCGCGCCCTCAAGCACGGCGGCGGTGATGAAGCCTCGGGAGTCGGGGCGCAGGCGCGTCACGCGAAAGCCCTGCTGCTCGAGGCGCTTTGCGGGCATGAGCACCGCCTCGTGCTCGATGTCCGACACGATGACGTGCGGCGTGAACGAGCCCGAGGCCACGCGGCGCGCCTCGGCAGCCGCGGGGGCGACGCCCAGAAGCACCGTGTCGTCGGATTCGGTGGAGCCCGACGTGAAGATGACCTCGCTCGGGCGGGATGCACCGATGTCGCGAGCGATCGACTTGCGCGCGGCTTCGAGCGCCTCGAAGGCGGCGCGACCGGGCGAGTGGAGCGAGTTCGCGTTCATATTGAGGGCGAGGTTGTCGCGCCCGCAGGTGAGATAGGGCTCCATAGCCTCGAGCGCCTCTTCACACAGAGGCGCTGTCGCGGCGTAATCGAGATACACGTAGTCGGGACTCACAGTGGCGGGCATTGCCTACATCTCCTCTTCGGCGAGGGCTTCCTCGGCCTGCGCTTCCTCGATGGCCGCCACGCGCGCGGCGTCGCCCTTCTCCTTCACGGCGGCAAGCGCGGCTGCGGGGTCTTCCGCCCCAAAGACAGCGCTGCCGCACACGAGCACGTCGGCGCCAGCCGCGGTGAGCCGCTCGACCGTTGCCTCGGACACGCCGCCGTCAACCTCGATCAGGAGCGCGTCGTTGCCGACCGCGCGCGCCATCTCGACGACGGCCGCAACCTTCTCCTCGCTGCCCTCGATGTAGCTTTGCCCCGAAAAGCCCGGCTCGACGCTCATCACGAGCACCATGTCGAGGCGCGCGATGACCTCCTCGAGCACCTCGGGGGGCGTGTGGGGCTTGAGTGCCACGGCGGCCTTCGCGCCCGCGTCATGGATCATGTCGACCGCACGGCGCAGCTCGTCGCCGTAGAGCACCTCGGCGTGCACGCACGCGATGTCGGCGCCCGCTTCCAAAAACCAGGGCAGCTCGTCGAGCGGATTGTCGATCATGAGGTGCACGTCGAGCGGGATGTTCGCCAGCTTCGCCAGCTGCTTCACCACGGGAACGCCCATGGTGAGGTTGGGGACGAAGTGCCCGTCCATTACGTCGACGTGGACATAGCCCGCGCCCGCCTGCTCGATCATGCGGATGTCGCGCCCTAGGTTCATGAAATCCGCCGACAGGATCGACGGGGCTATCTTCACCGGCTGAAACATGACTGCTCCTATCTGCCTGTTGCGCCGCCCACCTGCGGCGTTCTCTCGTCATGCAGCCATTCTAGCGCACCGGGCGCGCGCGACGGGCATATCGCCCCTTGACATGTGAAATCACCACGCGCCGAGGTGCGCGTGCGACAGCGCGCCTATAATGGAAGGCATCGATGAGGAAGAAGGCCCCATGACGCAAAGCATGCTCTCGCACTATTCCTATCCCACCCCCCACGGCCCGATCACCATCTGCGTGAGCGAGAAGGGTGTGCGCGCAGTGGCGTTCGGCGAGGTGCAGCTTGCGGGGACACGGCGCCCAACCGAGCTTTCGAACCGCTGCGCCACCGAGCTTTTGGAATACTTCGCGGGCAAGCGCACCGCCTTCGACGTCCCGCTCGACCCCGAGGGGACCGCGTTCCAGAAAAGCGTGTGGGAAGCGCTCGCGCTCGTGCCCTACGGCACGTCGATCACGAGCAGCAACCTCGCACGCAAGCTGGGGCAGCCGAAATCGTACCGCGCCGTTGGGGCGGCGGTGAGGGAAAACCCGCTCGCCGTGATCGTTCCCGACCAGCGCGTGGTGCGCGCCGACGGACGGCCCATCGCTGCCGATGCGCGCGGACGCATCCGCGAGGGGCTTCTGCGCATGGAGCAGGAGCGCACGGGAGCTTAACGTAGCGGCTCACGACCATTCGAGGCCGAACCAAACGCGAACCCGCAAGGCCGAGCGACGGTCAATCCCGCGTGCCAGGCAACGATAAAGAAGAGGCAAGACACCTTGAACGTATACCTGAGCGACATCCTCACCGCATGCATTCTGTTTCCGGCGGTCGCGTTCCTCGTCACCGTCCCCTACATGATCTACCAATACCGTCGCCGCGGGTCGGTGCCGAAGCTCCACACCACGATTGTCTATTCGTTCGTGTTCTACCTCATGTGCGCGTACTTCCTTGTACTTTTGCCACTTCCCGCAGACCGCACGGCGTATGTCGCCTACGCGGCGACGCCGCAGCTTGTTCCCTTCAACTTTGTCCATGAGTTTCTCGCCGAAACCACCTTCTCGCCAAGCGACCCCGCAACATGGCTGCGGGTTTTGCGCGACCCGTACATCTACGAGGCATTCTTCAATGTCTTGCTGCTATTGCCGTTAGGTGCCTACCTTCACTACTACTTCAGACGCACCTGGTGGCAGACGCTCATCATCGGCTTTTTGGTGACGCTGTCATTCGAGACGACCCAGCTCACAGGGCTGTGGGGCATCTACGAGCACCCGTATCGCCTGTTCGATGTGGACGACCTGATCCAAAACACCCTCGGCGCCATGGTGGGATTCTGGCTGGCGAGCCCCGCGATGCGCGCGCTTCCCGACTTGCGCACGGCAAACCTGCGTGCGGCCGAGGCGGGGCTTTCCGCCAGCGTCACGAGGCGCGCCCTCTCATTCGCGCTCGATTCCGCGCTGACGGCCGCACTTGCAGTGGGGTCTATCTATCTGATGTATCAATCAGGCCTGGTGGCAGCCCCGATCGGCGCGAAGACAACGGCGACGCAAGCCCTCGAGGCGACCACCGCTCAGGTGAGCGACGCGCTCTTGCCGGCGCGCCTGTGCATACTCGCCGCGCTCGCCATTGTGTTCTTCATCGTGCCCATGGCGACAAGGGGCAAAACTCCCGCTCAGGCGCTTTTGCACCTGCGCATCGTGCGCACGGGGGCGCGGCGTGCATCGTGGTACCACTATCTGGCGCGATACGGCCTACTGTTCGTCTTCATCTGGATTCCTTGGGGACTGTTCACCCTGCTCACCGAAGTGGGAGGCAGCTCGATCGGGTCCGAGGCGGGCACGCTGGCAACCTTCGCCTCACAGAACGCCGAAGCCTGCATCGCGGTGCTCGCCGTGTTCACCGTGGCATGAATCGCCTCGCTGATCGGTCGCGGCGTGCGGGCGGCATCGGGCCGCGCGCCGTTCGTGATGCTGAACGGCATGCTGAGCCGCACCCGCATCATGACCGAAAGCGGCCTTGCCGCCGAACGCGCGAGACTGAGCGCCCTTTCCGTCGAGGACGTGCGAAAACTCGAACAGCTTATCGCCGAGGGCGGCATAACGCTTGCAAGCCTTATGCGCCGTGCAGGCGAAGCGGTCGCAGACGAGGTGCGCACCTGGGCGGGAGGCCCCGTGCGCGTATGCGTGCTGGCGGGCTCGGGCAACAACGGAGGCGACGGCTGGGTATGTGCGGAAAGCCTCGCGAGAAGCGGGTACCCCGTCACGCTGATCGCCCCGAAAACGGCAGAGGAGCTGACAGCCGAGCCCGCGCGAACCGAGGCCTTCTCTTCCCTAAAGCGCGCGCTCGAAGGCGGGCTTCCCCTGACCGTCGCGGTTGCACCGGAAGCCGACGACGCCGCACGAGCGCTCGACGAGGCGGAAGTCGTCGTCGACGCGATTCTGGGAACCGGCTTTACGGGAAACAGCCTGCGCGAGCCGTACGCAACATGGATTTCCCTTGCCAACCTGCGGAGGTTCAAAGGGCCCCGCGGAAAGGGGCGCGGAGCCCATCGCGCCCGAACGGGAAAACCGAGCAAGCGGGCAAGCGGCACCACCCTGCGCGATCGCAGGAAGGACGCCCCCTTCGCCGTGGCGGTCGATGTGCCGAGCGGCTATTCCGCGCAGGCGGCGGCCTGGGCCGACCCCTGCTTCTGCGCCGACGTCACCGTTACCATGCTCGCGATGAAGCCGAGCCTCATCGCGAGCGGCGCCGAGCGATTCTGCGGCCAGGTGAAACTCGCGGAGCTTGTGGACACGGCTCCCTATCGGGAAAAACTTAGGTAGGGTTGAACGACGGCCGTCTACGGGTATCGTACGTGACGGATGGCAGGAAACTCGAAAGCGGAAGCTCGAGTAGGGATTGTGTGCAGCGGCCGTCTACAGCTCCACGCGCTCGAACATCTCTTTGCCTACACCGCAAATGGGACATTCGAAATCATCAGGAAGCTCATCGACGTACTCGATGTGGCCGCAAATCGTGCAGCGCCAGCCCACCTTCGGGGCCGCATCCCCCTCCTTCGGGGTCGCAGCATTCTCCTTCGGGGCCGCAGCACTCTCACCTTCGCCGCCCTCCCCTACAGACGCCGAAGCGGGCACCGCCTGTTCGTCACCCAGATAACTCGAAGCCTTGGGCGGCGTTTTCCCGCCTTTGACCTGGTGGTAGAACGAGTAGGTCATGGGCGCCGCCGCACCTTCGACCTTCTGGCTCGCCTCCACCTCGCCGATGAAGAGCACGTGTGTGCCCAAGTCGAGCTCGCCTGTGACCTTCGCGGAGAACCACGCGCAGCACGCCTCGACAACGTACGGCATACCCGCAGCGTCGCGAGCGCTTGCATGTTGCGCGAACTTATCGAGCTCGGTCGACGAACGGAAGCCAAACGTGCCGATAAGCTCCATCGAGGCGTCTTCCGACAGGCACGACGCCGTGAAGCGACCCGCAGCTCTCAGGGCCGCCGTCGTGGCGTTTTCCTTGTTCAAGGCGACGCTCACCTGCAATGGCGAGGACGTGACCTGGGCGAATGTGTTTGCGACGCAGCCGAAATCGCTGCCTTCGAAGCGGGTCCCGATGACGTACATTCCGTAACTTAAGCTGTGGAAAGCGGACTTATCAATCATTGAGTTCTCCCTCTCTCTTTGAAAATATCGCTTCTTTAATGATACTCATTATTACTAAGGAAAACAAGGACGACACCGAGATAGACCAACATGTAGCCCCTTGACAAGGTAAGGGAAACGGCCGTTTAACGGCTCGCCCCACAAGCCGCGTCAGCTGGTATCATCATCGGAGCATCAAATGCGAGAGAGGGAACGCATGATTATTCGACCGGCAACCCATTCCAATGTCGAGCGAATGGACGAGATCTGCGAGGCCGCGAAAGTCGCCATGCGGAACATGGGCATCGATCAGTGGCAAGACGGCTACCCCAACCGCGCATGCTGGGAGGCAGACGTCGACGACGGCTTCGCTTACGTAGCGGAAACCGACGAGGGGACGGTTGTGGGAATGTTCGCCCTCGTCATTGACGTCGAGACGTGCGATCCGGAACCCTCGTACGGCGAAATCGACGGCGCATGGCTCACGCCCAATGCGAAATACGCCGCCGTGCACCGCGTGGGCGTGGCTCCAGAGGCGAAGGGACAAGGCATCGCCGGCACGATGCTCGACTTCGCATGCGACAAAGCCGCCCAGATGGGGCTTGCCTCGGTCCGCGTCGACACGCATGCCGACAACAAACCCATGCAACGCGCTCTCCAGAAAGCGGGATTTACCCCCTGCGGCATCATCACCTTGGTAGAGGGAAACGATGCGGGCGAGCCGCGGATCGCCTTCGAGAAGCTCGTGTAAACGCACCCTCACATCAACCGTTACCAATCTGTGCGATAAACAACCAGGCAAGCCACTTGGTGGTCAACAGAGCGAGTTATGCGCTGTCATTTTTCAGAATAATCCAATTTGGTTTAAATTGACCAGGGGTTTTACTTTCGAAGAATGCTCCAGGCCATCGCGAAGGGGAAAATCGGACGAAAAGACGTCGCACAACTCGTTCAAATGACCACGAACCCCCCGCACTGCTCCAGTCGGCAGCTTCCGTTCGCAAATAAACGGGAATAGGTTAGATTCCGTAGAATTCAGGCTTCAGCGAGCGGCTCGTCAGGTCGCGTGCGATCGATTTCGGATCGGCGCCTTCCCATACCACGGCGCGCACGGCATCGGCAATCGGTAGGTCGACGCCGTGTTTGTCGGCAAGCACCTTCACGTTGCGGCACGCGTTCGCGCCCTCGGCGACCATGTGGGTCTCGGCGGTGAAGTCCTCGAGCGTCTTGCCCGCAGCGAGCATTTCGCCGAACGTGCGGTTGCGCGAATGGTGCGACATGCACGTGGCCACCATGTCGCCCGTGCCCGCAAGTCCCATGCAGGTGATCGCGTTGCCGCCGCACGCCACCACGAGCCGGCTCATCTCGGCCAGGCCACGCGACACGAGGAGCGCCGCCGTGTTGTCGCCAAAACCAAGCCCGTAAGACATGCCCACCGCAATCGCGACCACGTTCTTGAAGGCAGCGCACAGCTCCACCCCGCACGCGTCCTCGCTTGTATAAGCGCGGAACGACTCGCACGCGAACATCTCCTGGAAAAATGCCGCTGTATCAGGCGATTCGCTTGCGATAACCGTGGCAGCGGGAACGCCGCGCACCACTTCCTCAGCGTGATTGGGGCCCGAAAGCACGGCAAATCGGCTGCGATTGCCCATCTCGGCATCAAGGATGTCGATCGGCAGAAGGCCGCTGCCCTCCTCGATGCCCTTCGAGCACACGATGACGGGGAAATCAGAGTCGACCACGTCGGCCAAAGCGCGCGCGGCACCGCGCACGAGCGTCGACGGCGTGACGATGACCGCGGCGCGAGCGCGCAGGAGCGTATCGCGATACGACAGTGTGGCAACCACATCGGAATTAAGCTCGACATCACTTAGGTAGCGAGGGTTTTTATGCTCGACGTTGATCCCGTGCACCACCTCGGGTTTGCGCGCCCACAGCCCCACGTTGTGGCCGTTGTTCGCAAGCACCTGCGAGAGTGCCGTGCCCCAAGAGCCCGCGCCGATGACCGAAACCTTCATGCGCTACTCCTTTGCTTTGTCGCCGATGCGGCGCTCGGTCCCCGTTGCAAGCCGATGGATGTTGCCGCGGTGCGCCCAAATCACCACAAGAGCCGTGACCAGGCACAACACCCAAGCAATCGGTTCAAACGATTGGAAGAGAAAGTAATATGCCGCAAAAATCGGGCACACAATCGCCGCAGCGAGCGAACCTGCCGACACGAATCGCGAGATAGCAACCACCACGGCGAAGACGGCGATCTCCAGAAGCGCCCCCATCACGCCGAACGTCACGAACAAACACCCCACCGCGACAGCGATTCCCTTGCCGCCCTTGAACTTGAGCCAGGGGCTGAAGATGTGCCCGAGCGTGCAGAAAAGGAAGGCAAGCGTCACTACCGTAGAAGCGCTCACCGGCGAGTCGGCCGCCACGCCGGCACCCGGGATGAACGTCGCCAACACGAAAAGGGCAGCAAAGCCCGAAAGCAGGCCTTTGCCGAAATCGAGCACGAACACCGCGGCGCCACCCTTCTTGCCCATGGTGCGCATGGCGTTGGTGGTCCCGATGTTGCCGCTGCCATGCTCACGAATGTCGGTGTGGTAAACCGACTTCGAGATGATAAGTCCCCAGGGAATCGACCCCAAAAGAAAGCAAACGACGGCGAGCAACACAAGCACGACCAAAATAGACTCCTTAGCAAAACTGATAAAGCAAACGACGACGGCCGTCCCCGAAGCCCATTACCAAGACGCGAGAAACACGCGCTTTACTAGGGAGATTCGAGGCGAGCCGCCGCGCGGTGTTAATCCTTCTTCTTAAACTTCAAGCGAATGGGGGTGCCCTCCAGATCGAACGACTTGCGCAGGCGGTTCTCCAGGAAGCGCTCGTAGTTGTCGGTCACCAGATCCGGGCGGTTCACGAACACCGTGAAATGCGGCGGGCAGGTGCCCGTCTGCGTGACATACTTCATGCGCAGCACGGCCTTGCCCTGCGACACCGTGTGGCCGGTCTCGCGGATGGAGGACAGCCACGAATTGAGCTTGTTGGTGGAAATCGTCTGGCTGAAGCCGGCGTACGCCTTGTCAACGGCGTCCCAAATTCGGTCCACCTTCTTGCCCGTGAGTGCGCAGGTGGCGACGACGGGCGCATAGCCGACGAACGTCATGCGGTCCTCGATGCGCTCGCGCACCTCGGCTTTCGCCTCGGGGCCTTCCACGAGGTCCCACTTGTTGAGCACGATGATCATGGCGCACCCGCGCTCGGCCGCGAAGCCCGCCACGCGTTGGTCCTGGTCGGTGAGACCGATCGAGCCGTCGATCACGAGCAGCGCAACGTCGGCGCGATCGATGGCGCGCATCGCGCGGACGAAGCCGTAATACTCCACGTCCTCGTCGATCTGGCTTTTGCGGCGCAGGCCCGCCGTGTCGACGATGCGGTACTTCTTGCCGTCGTGCTCGACCACCGTGTCGATGGCGTCACGCGTGGTGCCCGCCACATCCGAGACGATGGAGCGGTCGTTGTTGGTGAGGCGGTTGGTGAGCGAGGACTTGCCTGCGTTCGGGCGACCGATGATGGCAACGTTGATGATGCCCTCGTCATCGTCGTCCGTGAAGCTGCAGTCGACCTTGCGCAGGTGCTCGACAACCTCGTCGAGCAAATCGCCCGTGCCATGACCGTGCGTGGCCGAGATGGGAAACGGGTCGCCAAGGCCCAGCTGGTAGAACTCCCACAACTCGTCGAGCTTGTTGGGCGTGTCGAGCTTGTTCACGGCGAGCAACACCGGCTTGGAAGTTTTGCGCAGGATGCGCGCGACCTCCTCGTCGTCGGCGTTGATGCCGGTTTTGCCATCGACGATGAAAACGATGACGTCGGCCTCGTTGGTCGCCTCGAACGCTTGCGAGCGGATGGAGCCCTGGAACTGGTCTTCCGTGCCCATCTCGATGCCGCCGGTGTCGATCAGCTTGAACTCGATGCCGTTCCAGTCAGCCTTGTGGTACGAACGGTCGCGCGTGACGCCGCGCATCTCGTGCACGATAGCCTCGTTGGCCTCGGCGATTCGATTGACGAACGTGGACTTCCCCACGTTCGGGCGGCCTACGACCGCGACGATTGGTAATGCCATGGTGAACTATCCTTCAAAGCTCTTGGCGCGCAAATCAGCGGCCAGGCGGGCGATTTCCGGTAAAAATTCCGAACCGTTACAGGATACCACGGCCACATGCGCACCTGCGGCTTTTTCGATATCCGCAAGCGTCATGTCGTCGAGCGTCACCCCGTCATCGTTGAAGACGACGCGAGGGATGCAGAAGAGGGCGAGCGGCGAGTCGCTCGAAGCGGGCGAGTCGGCGTCTTCAAGCGAGGCCGGCTCATCGAGCGGCCCCTCCCGCAAGGCGTCCTCCCGAATCGCGCGCACGATGTCGCAGCCGCAAAGAAGCCCCGTCACGTCGACGTTGCCGCCGAAGAAGTCGTTTTTCACGAACAGCGGGCGAACGATTCCCGCCACGGCGCTTTCCCCCAGAAGGCGTGCCGCGAAACCGCGCGTCGCGTACCCGAACACCACGAGCGCCCGCGCGTTCACCTCGCGAAGCGCACGCGCGCAAGCAACATCGGCGCCCGCCTCCTCAGCGCGCCGCCAGTCATCGGCGAACGAGCGCACGATCCCCACACCGTCTTCAAACATGTCGAAATCGCCGTAGCAACTTGCGTCGGGGAGGTTTTCCAGCAGCGCGTCCCCGTAGGCATTGCAGTAGAACTCGTCGGCGGCATGGGCCCAAAGGGTCCCGCGTTCAGCCAGCGCGCGTTCCTGAACAGGCTTTATGATCTCCATCGCGCGATAGGCGGCGTCGGGGTCGTCGAAGCTTTTCGTAAAACACGTCTGGTGCTTGGTGAACCCGAGCGGGACGATGCAGACATCGAGGATCCCCGGCCGCGCATAGGCCCACTCGAGCGTCTCGCGCAGCACTTCCCCGTCGTTCTCGTCGGGCATGAGAACGATCTGCGCGTGGAATTCGATGCCGGCGGCGAGCAGGCGGTCGAGCACCTCGATGCCATGGGCGGCGTGCTTGCCGATGATGCGGCGGCGGACCTCGGGGTTCGAGGCGTGCAGCGACACGCGCAGGGGGCTGATGTGCTGCTCGATGATGCGCGCCTCGTCTTCGGCGGAGAGGTTCGTGAAGGTGACAAACGTGCCCGCGAGAAAGCTCAGGCGGAAGTCGTCGTCGCGCAGCGTGAGGGACGCCCGCATGTCGTCGGGGAGCTGGCGCATGAAGCAGAAGATGCAGGCGTTGCGGCACTGCTTCACCCCGTCGAACACCACGCCTTCAAACTCGAATCCCCAGTCCTCGCCCTCGTCGCGGAAAAGTTCGACCTCCCCCACCTCGCCGTCGAGGTCGATGTACCCCACCGTGATCTCGTCTTCGGCGGAAAGCCAGCGCCAATCGATCAGGTCGCGCACGGGCTCGCCGTCGACCGTGGTGATGAAGCAGCCGGGTTC
Source organism: uncultured Ellagibacter sp. (assembly GCA_934663775.1). GTDB lineage: Bacteria > Actinomycetota > Coriobacteriia > Coriobacteriales > Eggerthellaceae > Ellagibacter. The sequence continues at coordinate 51,814 of CAKUKU010000015.1, forward strand.
GAATCCTGCGTCGTCGGCAGGGCTTTCGGGAGCAACGTACGCGATTTCGGCGCGGGGCGGAAGCTTTTTGCGCGCACGCGAACCTGCCGCGCGCGCATTGCCCGCAGCTTCGCGATCGATGTCTTTCGAGGGGTATACCGCCACCCGCGAAAATCCTTTCCCCTGTTGCGTTTTTCTCATGCTAGACAAAAACAAGCGGAGCACGCGCGAGAGAGACGCGCGAGCATGAAAAAAGCCCGCTTTCGCGGGCTTCGCAATTCGAATGGCGGGATGTACGAGACTTGAACTCGCGACCTCCGACGTGACAGGCCGGCGCTCTAACCAACTGAGCTAACACCCC
>CAKUKU010000016.1 GCA_934663775.1 uncultured Ellagibacter sp.
CTCGGCGCCGAGGCCCGCGAGGCCGCCATTCGCGAGGGCATCGCCGCCATCGAGGCCGAGCGTCCCGGCAGCCACGTGGACACGCCCGCCCGCATCTTCGACGAGGTCGTGAACCTCTGCGAGTGGCCGACCGTGCTCGTCGGCACCTTCGACGAGGAGTTCCTCCGCGTCCCGCAGGAAATCATCTGCGAGTCCATGCTCTCCAACCAGCGTTATTTCCCGATTTTCGACGCTGCGGGCAAGCTCACCCGCGAGTTCGTGATCGTCTCGAACGCCGATCCGAAGGTCTCCGATACCGTCGTCTCCGGCAACGAGCGTGTTGTGCGCCCGCGCCTCGACGACGCGAAGTTCTTCTTCGACGAGGACTTGAAGCGTCCGATGGAGGAGTTCGTCGAGCGCCTCGGCATCGTCACGTTCCAGGAGAAGCTCGGCACTACCTTGCAGAAGGTCCAGCGCATGGAAAAGCTTGCGGGCGCGGCCGCTGCCGCCGCCGGCGAGGATGAGGCGGGTGTCGCGAACGCCGTGCGCGCCGCGCACCTGGCCAAGGCAGACCTCGTCTCGCAGGCCGTCGTCGAGTTCACCAACCAGCAGGGCGTCATGGGCGGCTACTACGCCGAGGCAGCAGGTGAGGCTCCTGAGGTTTGCGCCGCCATCCGCGAGCATTACCGCCCGCGCTTCGCAGGCGACGAGCTGCCCTCTGGCATCTGTGGCAAGTGCGTCGCCATCGCCGACAAGCTCGACACCTGCTGCGGCATCTTCGCCATCGACGAGCCCCCGACGGGCTCTTCCGACCCCTACGCGGTGCGCCGTGCCGCGATCGGCATCATCGCCATGCTGCGCACGATGCCTACGGTCGGCCTGAAGAATCTCATCGCCGCATCGCTTGACGCGTACGCCGAGCAGGGGCTTGAATTCGACCGCGCCGCCGTGGCCGAAAAGGTCGAGCAATTCTTCGCCGGGCGCCTGAAGTCCATCGCGAAGGACGAGGGCATCCTCCTCGACTCCATCGAGGCCGTCTCGGCTGTGGGCGTTATCGATCCCGCCGAGTTCTTCGCCCGCGCCTGCGCGCTCGATGCCGCGCGCGCCGAGCAGCCCGAGACCTACGAGGCCCTCGCGGGCGCCTTCACGCGCGCCCATAATCTTGCGGACGCTGCGCTGGGCTGCGAGGTCGATACCTCGATCCTCGGCGACTCCGAGCTTGCGCTTCTTCACGCATGCGAGGAAGGGGAAGGCAAGGTCGCGTCCGCGCTCGCTTGCAAGGACTTCGACGCTGCCTGCAGCGCCCTTGCGGCCCTCAAAGAGCCGATTGACGCCTTCTTCGAGGACGTTATGGTCATGGACGAGAACGCATCGCTGCGCGAGAACCGCCTGCGCCTGCTCAACCGTTTCGTCGGCGTGTTCACCGACGTCGCCGATTTCGGGTTGATGGCGAAGAAGGCTCAAAAGTAGCCCACTCAGACAGGAAAAGCCAGGCGAGAGATGGATTTCGTTGTGCACACGAACAGGACGCCCCTGCCGACGATTCACGTCGTCAGCGACTCTGTGGGATTGACGGCGCAGTCTTTGGCCCGCGCCGCCGCCGCGCAGTTCGGGGTGACGAACCCCTGCATCGAGGTATTGCCGAAGGTGCGCAAGTTCGACGAGGTAAAGCGCTTCCTCGAGGACCACATGCAGCTTCATCGCGAGCTTAAAGGCTCGCCTAAAATCCTCGTCTGCTACACCATCGTCGACAAGGAGCTGCGTACCCGCTTAGCCGAGTTCGCAGCCTCTGAGCCGGATATCATCGCAATCGATCTGATGACGCAGGTCATCGATGCGCTTTCCGACCTTTCGGGGTTGGAACCGTCCTCGAAGCCCGGCGGGTTGCACGTCGCCGACCAGCACTATTTCCGCCGCATAGAGGCGATCGAATTCACCATCGCTCACGACGACGGGCGAAACCCCCAAGATCTCGCGCAGGCCGACATCGTCCTGCTCGGTGTGTCGCGCTCCTCGAAGACCCCGACGTCGATCTACCTGTCGCAGCAGGGTTACAAGGTGGCGAACATTCCGCTCGACCCGTCCACCGAGCCCCCGCGCGAGCTGTTCGACATCGACCCGACGCACCTGTTCGGCCTTATGACCACGCCCGAGATGCTCGTGAGCATCCGCGAGCGCAGACTCGGCAACGCGGCGGGCGTCGCGAGCAGCTATGCCGACCCTTCCTACGTTTATGAAGACCTCGAATCGGCGCGCTCGCTCATGCGAAAGCTCGGTGCCATCGTCGTTCACACCGAAAACCGCGCCGTCGAGGAGACCGCTCAGGAGATATTGCGCTACTACGAGCGTTTGCACCCCGCACCAACTGGTATAGTTGAATAGTGCTTGAAACGTTAGGGAAATGTGCATGAAATGTTTCTGCAGCAGTCACGTTTCCCGACGTCATCGGCGAAAAGGTAACCGGAGCTTGTAAGGAGAACAAGGTGACCGAACCAGTGAAGCGCGTCTATGCGTTTGGCAAAGACGCTCAGGGAAACAACGTAACCGAGGGCAACACCAACATGAAGGCCACGCTCGGCGGCAAGGGCGCTAACCTCGCCGAAATGGCCAACATCGGCCTTCCCGTCCCTCCGGGATTCACGATTTCCTGTCAGACGTGCATGGAGTACGCCAACGCCGGCAACGTATGGCCCGAAGGCGTGCTCGACACGATTCACGAGTACCGTCTCGATCTCGAGAACCGCATCGGCAAGAAGATCGGCGATGCGGAAGACCCGCTGCTCGTCTCCGTTCGCTCCGGCGCCCCCATGTCGATGCCCGGCATGATGGACACGGTGCTGAACCTCGGCCTGAACGACGAATCCATCAACGGTCTCATCAAGCAGACCGAGAACCCCCGCTTCGCGTGGGACTCCTACCGTCGCTTCATCCAGATGTTCTCGAACGTCGTCATGGGGCTTGATGGCGATCTGTTCGAAAACGCCATCAACGCCATGAAGGCGCTGCGCGGCGTGAGGTCCGACACCGACCTCACCGCCGACGACCTGAAGGAGCTCGTCGACGAGTTCAAGGGCATCTTCTCCGAGAACGTTTCGGCCGAGAAGTACCCCGCGCTCGTCGTCGACGGCGCCGTTGAGTTCCCGCAGGACCCGATGGTGCAGCTGAAGCTCGCCATCGAGGCCGTGTTCGGCAGCTGGAACAATCCCCGTGCGGTCCTCTATCGCAAGAAGAACAAGATTTCCGATGACCTGGGCACCGCCGTCAACGTGCAGTGCATGGTCTTCGGCAACAAGGGCAACACGTCCGCCACGGGCGTCGCGTTCACGCGCAACCCTGCCAACGGCGCGAAGGAGTTCTACGGCGACTACCTGGTGAACGCCCAGGGCGAAGACGTCGTCGCGGGCATCCGCAACACGAGCCCCATCGCCGACTTGAAGCACGTGGAAGGCCTTGAGGAAGCGGGCCGCGAGCTCGAAGAAATCTTCGTGCTTCTGGAGAACCACTTCCACGACATGATGGACATCGAGTTCACCATCGAGCAGGGCAAGCTCTTCATGCTGCAGACCCGCGTGGGCAAGCGCACCGCCGCCGCCGCGCTTCATATCGCCATCGACATGGAGAAGGAGGGCTTGATCGACAAGAAGGAGGCCGTCCGCCGCGTTGCCCCCGAACAGCTCGATCAGCTGCTTCATCCGCAGTTCGACAAGAACGCCGACTACGACGTGCTCGCCCGCGGCCTGAACGCGAGCCCCGGCGCCGCGGTGGGCGAGGCCGTGTTCTCCTCCGCCGACGCCGTCGCTGCTGCCGAAGCCGGCCGCAAGTGCGTGCTCGTCCGCTGGGAGACCAACCCCGACGACCTCGCCGGCATGATCGCCGCCGAGGGCATCCTCACCTCCCATGGCGGCAAGACCTCGCATGCCGCCGTCATCGCCCGCGGCATGGGCGCTCCGTGCGTGTGCGGCGTCGAGGCGCTGAAGATCGACGCCGACAAGAAGCAGGCGACGCTCACCGGCACTGACATCGTCATCAGCGAGGGCGACATGATCTCGCTCGACGGCACCTCCGGCATCGTCGTTCTGGGTGCAGTCGACCTGGTGATGCCCGAGCTCACTGGCGACCTCGACACCATCCTCGAGTGGGCCGACGAGTTCCGCACCTTAGGCGTTCGCGCGAACGCGGACAACCCCGAGGACGCGAAGCTCTCCCGCGATTTCGGCGCGTCGGGCATCGGTTTGTGCCGCACTGAGCATATGTTCTTGGGCGAGCGCAAGCAGATTATTCAGACGTTCATCTTGAACGACGACGACGCGGTGCGCGAGAAGGCCGTCGGCGAGCTCTTCGAGGCGCAGACCGGCGACTTCTACGGCATGTTCAAGGAAATGGACGGGCTGCCGGTCATCGTTCGTTTGCTTGATCCGCCGCTGCACGAGTTCCTCGAGAGCCCGCGCGCGCTCGACGTGGAGATTGCGCGCCTTGAGGCGACGGGCGGGGACAAGACCCTCATTGCCGAGAAGCGCATGCTCATGGAGCAGATCGACGGCTTCGCCGAGCAGAACCCGATGCTGGGCCTGCGCGGTTGCCGTTTGGGCATCGTGTACCCCATTCTCCCCGAGATGCAGGTTCGCGCCATCGCGACCGCGGCTGCCAAGCTCAAGAAGGAGGGCCTCGATCCGAAGCCCGAGATCATGATTCCGCTCGTGTCCGTCGTCGCCGAACTCGAAAAGCTGCGCGCCGTCGCCGAGAAGATCATCGCGGAGGTTGCCGAGGCCGAGGGCGTCGAGCTCGACATCCCGGTCGGCACCATGATCGAGCTGCCGCGCGCGGCCGTCACCGCCGACGAGATTGCCACGCAGGCCGACTTCTTCTCCTTCGGCACCAACGACCTCACCCAGACGACGTTCGGCTTCAGCCGCGACGACGTCGAGGCCGAGTTCGTGCCGCAGTACCTGAAGGAGCACCTGCTTCCGTACAACCCGTTCGCCACGATCGACCCGGGCGTTGCCAAGCTCGTGAAGATGGGTGTTGAGCTGGGTCATGAGGGCAACCCCGACCTGACCTGCGGTGTTTGCGGCGAACACGGCGGCGACCCCGACTCCATCCACACGTTCAACAAGATCGGGCTCGACTACGTCAGCTGCTCGCCTTACCGCGTGCCCGTCGCTCGCCTCGCGGCGGCGCAGGCTGCGCTCGAGGAAGAATAGCTGCGCTTTCCGGTTTATCATTGCGGGGGTCGGGCGTTTCGCGCTCGGCCCCTTTTGCGCGTATTTTGGGAAGGGGAATGATGCAACGCACGAAAATCGCCCAATTGTTTGCCGACGTCGATGCGTTCGGGGGCACCGAAATCACCGTGGCGGGTTGGGTCCGCTCGGTACGTGACATGAAGAACTTCGGCTTCGTCACCTTAAACGACGGAAGCTGTTTTCGCGACCTTCAGGTGGTCATGAGCCGCGAAACGTTAGAGAACTACGACGAGATCGCAGCTCAGAATGTCTCCGCCGCGCTCATCTGCAAGGGCACGCTGAAGGTGACGCCCGAGGCGCAGCAGCCCTTCGAGCTCACCGCTTCGAGCATCGTCGTGGAAGGTACTTCGGCACCTGATTATCCGTTGCAGAAGAAGCGTGCCACGGTCGAGTTTTTGCGCACCCAGCAGCATCTCCGCCCGCGCACGAATCTCTTCCGCGCCGTTTTCCGCATCCGCAGCGTCGCGGCTGCGTCTATCCACGGCTTCTTTCAGGATCGCGGGTTCGTCTACGTGAACACTCCGATCATCACGGCGTCCGACTGCGAGGGGGCAGGCGAGATGTTCCGCGTGACCGCGCTCGACATGGAGGACGTGCCTCGCGTGAGTGAGAAAGCCGCTGCCGAGTCGGGTGGGGAACTTCGCGCGGGGGAGGTCGACTGGAGCCGCGACTTCTTCGGCAAGCCGGCAAGCCTTACCGTGTCCGGCCAGCTCAACGCCGAGAACTTCGCCATGGCCTTCGGCGACGTGTACACTTTCGGGCCGACGTTTCGCGCGGAGAACTCCAACACGAAGCGCCACGCGGCCGAGTTCTGGATGGTCGAGCCCGAAATCGCCTTTGCCGACCTTGAAGACGACATGAACCTCGCGGAAGGCATGCTGAAGCACGTCATCAACGAGGTGATGGATCGCTGCCCCGACGAGCTCGCGATGCTGAACAAGTTCGTCGACAAAGGGCTCATCGAGCGTTTGACTCACGTGGCGACGAGCGATTTCGCGCGGGTGACCTACACTGAGGCTGTGTCCATCCTCGAGGACGCGGTTGCGAAGGGCCACACGTTCGAATACCCCGTGAGCTGGGGAATCGACCTGCAGACCGAGCATGAGCGCTTCCTCACTGAAGAGCACTTCAAGCGCCCGACTTTCGTGACGGATTATCCGGTCGAGATCAAGGCGTTCTACATGAGGTTGAACGATGACGGCAAGACCGTCGCCGCGGCGGACTGCCTCGTGCCGGGCATCGGCGAGATCATCGGCGGCAGCCAGCGCGAGGAACGCCTCGATGTGCTCGAGCGCCGCATCGGCGAGCTCGGGATGGACCCGGCGCAGTACAAGTACTACTGCGACCTTCGCCGTTACGGTTCCTGCCGCCATGCGGGCTTCGGACTTGGCTTCGAGCGCTTGGTGATGTATCTCACCGGCGTCCAGAACATTCGCGACGTCATCCCGCACCCGCGTACCGTCGGCAACGCGGAATTCTAACAGCAACGAAAAAGCCCCGAATGATCGGGGCTTTTTCGTTGAAGGGGGAATTGCATCGGGGGATAGATGCTATGCGCTTTCCTCTTCCTCGCGGCGGGCGAGTGCGTTGTTGTAGCTCTTCGTACCGACGAATATCTCGTTGGTGTAGGGGTTTCTCCCAAGTTTCTTGCTGCGATAGAAAACATATCCTAGTGCAGCAACATTCGCTACGAGGGCCAGCACCGAAATGCCGAGATTCACGTCAGGGTTGTTCACCGACTGCACCGCGAAGACGCTGTCGTTGGCGAACATGGGGCATACCTGGCAGAACATGCACCACAATGCGAGCGTGTTCGCGCGGTTCTGAATCCAGCCGCCCTTGTTCCAGATGAGTCCGGCAACGGTGGGGGCCAAAAGCAGAGCGAGGCCGCAGTACCAGCTGTGAGTCGGCAGGCAATTGTAGGTGTAGCAGAAGTTCCAGATGTCGTAGGAGATGATGAACACCCACGTCATATCGGGCCACAGCATGTCCTGCTTCTTCTTGGAAACATAGATTCCGAACCAACCGGTCATGACGAAGATGTTCAGGATTCCCGCGATGCCGTTGAACACGTTGTGCCAGCCGCCGTAGAGCGTGACGCCTTCGGTCGACACCCAGGTCGTGCCAAACGCGCGGACAGCGCTTTCGAAATCGCTCACCACGGCAATCAGGATGTTGATAGCGACGATTACGAACGGGAAGCATTTGAACCAGTGCGACTTGCCGATTTTGCCCCACTTGTATTTAAGCGCCATGAAGCCGATGCATCCGATGGTCGCTGCATAGAGCTTGGCATAGTGGAACCAGCTGTTCATGTCGGTGTAAGTGGGGTTGTCGAGCGCCCATTGCGCGCCCGATGCTGCACCGACGGCGATTGCGATGAAGTACACGGTGAGCACTGCCGGCAGCACGAGAAAGCAAATGATGCCGCCCGCTTTGCTGCGCCTTGCAAACTCGTTCACGAGGATGAGCGCGATGAATACAAGAGCCCAACCGATCCACTGATAGACGGCGTTATCGCCATAGACTTGAAAGAGCATGATGATCTCCTCCTTAGGATACTAAGTTTATATTCATCAGGTCCTGCCGCGGGTCGGACCTGCATGTTCGTTGAAAGGTGCCCCTCGGAGCCTATCGCTCCATATGAAGCGATTGCGCGATGATATCTTTCAGCACCTCGTCGCTCACATCTTGGTGGGTGCGAATATAGCCGCATATTCCCAGGATGAGAATGTAGAAAGTCTCGTAGAGATGGCTGATGGCAACCGAGTGGAGCTCGGAGTAATCGCGCACGGTCGTGTCGACGATATAGCGGGCTGTGCGGTCGGCCACGCGATTGATGAACTCTATATACAGCCCGGCGTTTTCCCGCGTGTCGAGCGCGCGGCGAAACGACGATCCCTCGAATACCGATACGCGTAGAACTCGAACGACGCCGTCGAGTGCTTGCTCGATCTCGCCCGCCAGGCGTTCGTCGTTCCATATGCTTAAAGCCTCGATATAGTCTTCAACGAAGTCGTCGAGCACGGCGGAGGTGACCGCCTGCTTGTCGGGGAAGTAGTGGTAGAACAGGGAGCGCGTGATGCCAGCCCGCTCGGCGATGTCCTTCACCGAAGTGCGTGAGAGCCCGCGCTCCTCAAAGAGCTGCCTTGCCGCTTCGACGATATCCCGTCGTCGCTGTTCGCACGCATCGTTCATTGTTTGCCCCGTTCCCCAGAGACGCAATCGGCAGATGAGCATCGCTTATGAAACTCCTGCGTCGCCGTTAGAATACGTGCACCGTTGACATTGCGTCAATGAACATATCTGAAGAAGTGTCAATTTATTTGTAGAGATATGGTGTTATTCTTCGTCTTATAAATTTCATACACGCAATAAAGAATTTGCAACTATGAAAAGGAGGAGCGATGAGGAAAAGCGAGAAGCCGTCGGAAGGCGGCGCGGTCCCGCGCAAGAAGACGAGAAAGCCGTTCGTGGTCGGAGGGGTGATCGTCGCAGTGCTCGTTGCGGCGGGAGTGGGGTTTTTCGCCTGGCACGAGCAGCCGAGCTTCTGCAATGCGATTTGCCACGACCCGATGGACAACTACGTCGAAGGCTATTACGAAAACGAATCGCTTGGCGCGTATGCTCATCAGGTAGAGGGGGTCACGTGCCTACAGTGCCACGAGGCGACGATTGACGCGCAGGTGCATGAGGGTCTCGCTTGGATATTGCAGGACTTCGAAACGGATGAGAACGGGGTAATTACCAAGCAGCTCGTGACGGCGGACAAGAAGATGTGCGTGACGAGCGGCTGCCACAACTGGGATGATGTGGTCTCTGTTACCGAAAACTGGGGCGGCGAGGCCGGCGTGAACCCGCATAGATCCCATCAAGGAGAAGCGCTCGACTGCAGCTATTGCCATGGTATTCATACGGATTCGGTCATGTACTGCAACGCGTGCCATGACTACAAGGTCCCTGATGGATGGAAGGCGCCAGTGAAGACCGATGGCGTATCCCACACAGCGTAAAGGCAGGTGAATGAGATGACGATGGACAAGAACGCTGCTATCGCGACGTGTGCGACCGTGGTTGCTCTCGGGCTTTCGGGCTGCGGGGCATCGTTTGAGGGCTCGGGTTCGAAAGACGCCGCGAGCGCAGAGCAGCTTGCTATGCGAACGGACGACCCTTGGGCGCATACGGTCGAGATTGACGCGCAAAAGACCTACGACGGCACGCTTGAAGACGGCGTCTATGAAGGTGTCGGCAAGGGAATGGACGGGCGCATCACGGTGAAGCTGCTCGTTCAGGGCAATCGTATCACCTGCCTCGAGACGACGCAGGAGGGCGAGACGCAAAGCGTTGGCGGGTTCGAGGCAATACGAGATGGAAAATATGCCCAGATGATTGATGCAGCGCAAGGCCCCGACATCGATGCGATCAGCGGTGCCACGATTACGACAGCGGGAATCAAGCAGGCGGTAACGGATGCCATCGATCAGGCGACTCCGAATAGCGCCGCCGCTTCCGCTGGCTCGAACGCGTAAAAGGGAGGGTATCATGACAAGTAAGGACAAAGTGACGCGTTCTTTTTCGCGACGCGATTTCCTCACCTGCGCGGCAACGTTTGCAGGTGGTGTGGCGGCAAGTGCGGCGATGCCTGCGGCGGCGCTCGCCGAAGAGCCGGGCGTGATTGGCGACTGGGCCGCGGACGGCTCGAAAGACGTTTCCGTTCCCGCGAGTGCGGATACGAATGCCTCGTGGGATGATGGAACGTTCCGCGAGCATAATGCGGCAGCGTTTCCCGCGAATGACGCGAGCCCCATTCCTCCACGAGCCGTGCCTGAAAAATGGGATTACGAGTGCGAGATTTGCGTGGTCGGGGCGGGTGGCGGTGGCCTTAATGCTGCGGCACGCTCGGCTGAGCTGGGTGCTCGGACCATCTGCATCGAGGCGATGGGTCTTCATGGCGGCAATGCCCAATCGGCGGGTATGTGCGGCATTCTGGGCGGCTATTCCGGGCAGAACAAGAAGAAGTTCGCTTTTCCCAGCTACCCGTTCGATCCGAAGGCTCTTACCGATTGGGCGATGGACGAATACCACTATGCAGCCGACCCGAATCTTATCTATCGCATTGCCTGCGACGGTGGTAAATCTCTCGATTGGATGGCTGACTGCGGCGTCCAATGGCGCCTTGGCGAGGTTCCCGTCTATGTTGCGCCCAAAAATTCGACGCTCGACCATCATGTCCTCAAGATGAAGGACGCGACTGACGCGATGTTCAGTTTCGGCCAGAAACATGGCGTCGAGTATAAGTTCCAGTGCCCTGCCGTAGCACTTGTCCAGAACGACGCGGGACGTATCGTCGGCCTGGTTGCGAAGGAAGATTTCGAGCGTGAGGTCTATATCCACGCGAGTGCGGCGGTTATCCTCACGGCGGGAGGCTTCTGCAACAACAAGGCTTTGCTGCAGAAATACATCCCGACGGCGGCGATGGGCTGCGCGTCGAGCTACCTTGTCGGTGGCGAGACGGGGGAATGTTTCCGCATGGGGCTTGGCGTCGGTGCCGACGTTTCGGGCTTCAACAGCTCGGCGAGCTTCGACGGTGGCGTCGATTGGGAAGCCGAAGGCGGCCAGTGGGCTCGTTTCCTCTACGACGGCATGACCCAGCTGTCCCGGCAGCCGTGGCTGACCATCGATCGCTGCGGCAACCGTATTCGTTACATGGATTCGCGAGTTGGGGAAGACGGCGCGAACGCCATCTACGCGCTTGGCGATTTGGCAACTATCCAGATGACGCCTCCGGGGCATCGTTCCTACATCATCTTTGACTCGCACTACGAGGATTACCTGGCAGGATTTGCCCAGGAGCATTGCCGCAAGCTCATCACACCCGACTTGGAGCAGATCGACAAGGTTCCCGAGCATTACCGCGACTGGCATCACGGCGTGCAGGATGCCATCGACGCCGATGTGCTCAAGCGCCGCGATAGCTTGGAAGAACTCGAACGCGACCTCGGGTTTTCCGAGGGCAAACTCACCGACGCGGTGCGCAAGTGGAACGAGTGCTGCGAGCGCGGCGAGGACGACTTCCTCTACCCGATGCCCGCCGAGTGGCTCCATCCCGTGGTCGATCCGCCCTTCTATGGGTGCCGAATCGGAGGAAACCTCTACGGCACGAAGGCCGGCCTGCTCATCAACGACCAAATGCAGGTCATCGGTACCGATGGCTGTCCTATCGCGGGACTTTACGCGGGCTGGCATACGGCGGGCGGCGCATGCGGCGAGAACAGCTATATCGGCGACCCGATTTTGGGCTCTCTCATGGGTGACGTCGGACTCGCCTTCTGCGGAGGGTATTTATGTGGCACGTCCGCGGCCGAACACGAGCTCGGCAAGACGGAAAGATAGGGAGGTTGCGATGAAAGACCAATTGAAACCTCTGGTGAAGCCCTATGGCATGTTGTTCGCGATTGCTCTTGCCGTTGCCGTTGTAGGCAGAGTGGGCTTGGCTGTACTCGATGGCGTGGGCGGGTTGTCCTACGATTACATCTCTGCGTCGAACGTCGCGGTTCTCGACACGATCTGCTCTATCCTAACCGGCTCCGCATTCATTGCGTTTCTGTTCGCCGCGGGGCTCGTGCTTTCGCTTTCCGCGGGCGGCGTGGCCTTGTTCGGCTTGCTGTTCGCTCAAGGGAAGGTCAAAGCCCACCCGCTCGCCGCATTCCTCTCCGGCTGGGCGACGGCGTTTGCCGCAATAGTGTGCTTGATCGTCGTTGCGAGTGGCATCCTCTCTTCGGTGCAGGTCGGATCGATGAGCTCGAAACTGCCCGGAACCGGTGTGATTATTGTGGGGCTTGTGGGGTTTGCGGCCATTATCGGCACGCTGCTCGGTGCGGCTTCGATGACCGTTTCCGCCTGCCTTGCGCGCGGCTGGGGGCATGCCCGTTATGGATGGAACCTTGCGATTGCGGCTTTCTGCTGCGGCCTTGTCGTCATGGTGCTCACCGTAGGCACGTTCTGCTCGATCAACCAGGTGGAAATTGCGAAGGTGCAGGTTGCGGGTTGGTTTGCGGCTGACGTCGTCGTGAACGTGGCCATGATGGCGATAGCGGGTCGCTTGGTGCGGAAAGCGGCGGCAAATCGCTGATCGGCGCGCCGCATCCTGAATATGCGCGACGATCAGCGCGTGCGAACAGGGGGCTTCGCCCTTTCGTCTCGCTTTTGCAGGTGACTGTTTGCGAGCACCCTCCAGGTGGGGAAGGCCGTCTTCGGGCGACCTTCCCCGCTTTTGCGCGGCATCGCTCAGCCTTCGATGGGCTTCAGGGCACGAAGCGCGTCGAGCCGTTCCTGTTCGTCTCGCTTTTGCAGCGACGCGATGACCACGTGCCCAACCTCGGCGATATCGTGGCTGCGCTCAGGGCTGAGGTTTTTCCAGAGGTACTCGGATGCAACCGCGTCGACTACGCGGGAGATGGCCTTCGCGGCATCGGCGCCCGCTTCGGTCTCCCTCACATAGACGGATTTGCGATCGTTCGGCGCTGCAAGGCGCATAATCCATCCACGAGCGACAAGGCGATCGACTGCGCGGACCGCCGTCGTTGCGGTGAGACTCAGCTGTTTCGAGATGTCGCTTATGCGAAGCGGCAGATCCACCTCGCCGATGCGCTGCAGGATGCGGCATTCGCTGTAGGTTGCGCCCGGATTAAGCGAGAGCTCCGACTCCATCTTCGAGCGCAAAAGCTCGCAGGAGACGAGCGTTCGAGATGCGAAGAAGCGCTTTGAGACGTTTTGCGAGACGTTCGGATCGATTGCGCTTCCTGCCATGATGGCGGCCTTGAGGATGGTTCGGAACTCCTCGCTATCGCTTGGGAACTGCTTGTACAGTTCGGCCACGATAGCGTCGTTTGCCCTCTCTATGGCGTTGATGCCGGACTCTGTGATGACGCCGATGCTTGCGCGCCCTCTCATGCCGGTTGTGCGTGCGCGTTTGGCGAAGCCGGCTCGCTCGAGCGCGTCGAGGGCTTGGGTGATCACGTTGGGTTTCAGCTCGAGTTCGCGCCCAAGGTCTTTCTGCGCGAAAGGCTCGGGATGCGCGCCGAGGAGCTTTATGAGGATGCGGTACTGGGCTATGCTGAGCGAGCAGCTTTCGCGTGCGCCTTGCTTGAGCGCATTGTGGGCAAGCTCGAACGCAAGGAGAAACGTCGAGTCGAGGCGCGGCGTTGATAGGCTTTGCGCCTGGCTTTCTTGCATATCGTCCCGTTCTTTCTACTTATACGTTATGGATATAGTACGACTTTGCCCGAGAGAGGGTGCGTGGTTTCGAAACATCTTCACGACGTGTGGAGAACGAGTCAAAGCGCTACAATAGCTTGCGATTGAACGAAGCGAACGCATTCGGGGTAGACCCCCGTGCGATAGATGCAAGGAGCTGGTGCTTATGGGCCGTGCCGTCGACCTCGCCTGTCTGCCCCGCAGTGTAAGCCTTCGGCGCACTGCGGACGGGCGCGCGGAGCTTGTCTACCTCGACGAGCGCCTTTTGCCAGGTGAAGAACGGTTTTGCGCGACGGGAGACTGGCGCCAGGTCGTGGACGCCGTAAAGACGCTCGCGGTGCGCGGAGCCCCCGCCATCGGCGCCGCGGGGGCTGCCGTCGTGGCGCTGTGGGCGGTGAACGAGGGCGCTTGCAGCGCTGTGTCGCACGGATGCGCCGAGGCGGGGGAGAGCTTTCTTGGGGAGCTTGCGCCCGTTGCCGCTGAGATTTCGGCGGCGCGTCCGACGGCGGTGAACCTCATGTGGGCCACTGCGCGCATGGAGTCCCTCGCGAAGCGCCTCGTTGCGGAGGGGGCTGCACCTGACGAGGCGGCCGACGCTCTCTTCGACGAGGTGCTTCGCATCGAGCGCGAGGATGAGGTGGTGAATCGGGCGATCGGTGCCGCGGGGGCGGCTCTCGTCCCCGAGCACGCGCGCATCCTCACGCACTGCAATGCGGGAAGCCTTGCCACGGTGTTTTTCGGCACGGCGCTCGGCGTGGTGTATGCTGCCGCCGAGCAGGGAAAAGTTGAGCGTGTCTTCGCCGACGAGACGCGCCCGGTGGGTCAGGGCGCGCGCCTGACGAGTTGGGAGCTTTCCCGCGCGGGCGTGCCCGTGACGGTGATCTGCGACAGCATGGCGGCAAGCCTCATGGCTAAGGGAAAGATCGACCTCGTCGTCGTCGGCGCTGATCGGATTGCTTCGAACGGCGACGTCGCCAATAAGATAGGTACCTACGGGGTCGCCGTCCTCGCGCGCCACCACGGCATTCCCTTCTACGTCGCCGCGCCCGCGAGCACCTTCGACGTTTCGTTGCCCGATGGCTCGGCCATCCCCATCGAGGAGCGCGACCCGAGCGAGGTCCTGCCGCAGCCGATTGCGGGGGTCGACGTGTACAACCCCGCCTTCGACGTGACGCCCGCCGAACTCATCTCGGGCATCATCACCGAATTCGGCGTGTTCCCATCTCATCGGGCCGCGCGTGAAGTTGCGGCGCGCACGGGCGCGAGGCCGTAAGTCTGCTACACTCTTGCGTAACGGGAAATCGAGGTCAGGAGCACACGATGCGCATCGTCACCAGGGAAGACCAGCAGCTCCGCGAGCATGAGACGCTCTCACCGGAAGCCTCCTTCGCCGACGAGACCGAGGGGCGCGACCGCTCGAGCGAGCCTGATTTCCTGCGCAACGACTTCCAGCGCGACCGCGACAAGATCCTTCACACGAAGTCGTTTCGCCGGCTCTCGCACAAGACGCAGGTGTTCCTTGCGGCGGAAGGCGACCATTTCCGCACGCGCCTTACGCATACCTTGGAAGTCGCCCAGATTGCGCGTACCATCGCGCGTGCGCTCGGGTTGAACGAGGACCTCACCGAGGCCATCTCGCTCGGCCATGACCTGGGGCACACCCCTTTCGGTCATACGGGGGAGGATGCTCTTTGCCGCGCCATCGCGCGCGTGCGCGGCATCGACCCCGAATGTCCCGAGGCGGCGGCGCTCTATCGCCACAACGAGCAGAGCCTGCGCGTGGTCGAGGCCATAGAGAACGACGGGCGGGGTTTGAACCTCACGCCCGAGGTGCGCGACGGCATCCTCTGCCACACGGGCCCCGTTCCCGCCGAGACCCTCGAGGGGCGCATCGTCGCCGTGGCCGACCGCATTGCGTACGTGAACCACGACATCGATGACGCCATCCGCGCGGGCATCCTGCGCGAGGGCGACCTTCCCGCCTCGACGCGCAAGGTGCTCGGATGCGACCATTCCTCTCGCATCGAGACGCTCGTGGTCGACATGGTGCGCACGTCTTCCGTCGAAGGCGATATCCGCCTGTCGCCCGGCATTTGGGCCGCCATGGCCGAGCTGCGCGCGTTCCTCTTCGACAACGTCTATACCTGCGACGCCGTCATGGAGGAGGTCGTGAAGGCGATGCGCCTTGTCGAGGTGCTCTTCTCGTACTATATTGACAACCCCGGGGATATTCCGGCCGAGTATCGCGCCATCTCCGGTGGAGACGACGTCCGCGCCGCGACCGACTACATCGCCGGCATGACCGACCGCTATGCGAAATCCCGCTTCCAGAACCTGTTCGAACCCCATTCCCTTCACGTGTAAAGAGCTATGACCAACCTGAAAACCGATTTGCAAGCCAGCTTCACCGCGGCGCTCCCCATTGTGCTCGGCTATGTCGCCATCGGCGTGCCGTGCGGCATCCTGTGCGACTCCATCGGGCTCAACGCGCTGCAGGTGTTCGCCATGTCCGTGCTGTTCTACTCGGGCGCGGGCCAGTTCATGATTCCCAATATGTGGCTCGCCGGCGCGCCCATCGCGTCCATCATCGCGAGCGTGTCGTTCGTGAACACGCGCCAGATGCTCTACTCGGCCGCGTTCGCCCCCTACTGCGTCGGCGTGAAGAAGCGCCTCGCGTTCCTCTTCGCCGCCACGGTGACCGACGAGAGCTACGGCGTGAACACGCTCAAGTTCGAGGAGGGCGGCTGGACAGTGCGCCGCGCGCTGTTCGTGAACCTGTTCTCGTGCACCTCCTGGTCGGTTTCGTGCACGGTCGGCGTGCTGGTGGGCAACGCCATCGGCATCCCGCTCGCGATCGCGTCGTTCGCCATGACGTCTATCTTCATCTGCCTTCTGTGCACGCAGAAGGTGACGGTGGAAAACGTGGTCGCCGCTGCGGTCGCGATGCTCGGCGTCTACGTGTTCAAGCTGGTGGGGCTCACCGGGCCCGCGATCTTGCTCGGCGCGGTGGCGGGCGTTGTCGCCGCCCTGTGCGTGTCCCAGGTGCGCCTTGCGCGCTCGCGCGAGAGTGCGGCGCTCGAAGCTCGCACCGAGGGGGCATGTGCCGGCGGGGAAGGCGCTGGCCAGAAGGGGGGCGGGCGCGAATGACCTGGGAAGAGTACTTCATCGTCTTGGGCTCGTGCATGGTGACGATGCTCGCCTGCCGCGTGCTCCCGCTGTTCCTTTTGAAGGGCCGCGCGCTGCCCGATGTCGTGGAGCGCGCGCTCGGCTTCATCCCCTCGGCGGCGTTTGCCGCGCTCGTCGCGAACGACCTGCTCACGCCCGGCATGTTCGCCGCCGGCCTCTGGCCCGCCGCTGCGCCTTTGGTCGCGAGCGCCGTAGTCGTGGTGGTGGCGTGGAGGACGAAATCCCTTCTTGGCTGCGCGGTGGCGGGTGTGGTATCCTACGCCTTGCTCACGCTCATTTAGCGAGAGTGAAAAGTATCAACGTAAAGACCGGGATGTATACGACGCCTCGTTTAGGCGGGCAGTCCAGGACCTCTCTCGGAAACTCGTCGAATTTCAAGTGCAATTCCTGTTGCGCTTGATTAACGTGCGCAGTATAATGTCCAACTGTGTCTTTACACCGATATGTACAAAAACGGTTTTAAAAGAGAGCATAGAAGGAAACGAAGATGGACATCATTCGCGCTATCGAGCAGCAGCAAATCAAGCAGGACCTCCCTGATTTCAAAGTGGGCGACAACGTGAAGGTCCACTATCGTATCGTCGAAGGCAACCGCGAGCGTATCCAGGTGTTCCAGGGCGACGTCATCCGCCGTCATGGTGCTTCCTGCCGCGAGACTTTCACCGTTCGCAAGATCAGCTTCTCCGTGGGCGTCGAGCGTACCTTCCCGGTGCATTCCCCCAAGATCGACAAGATTGAGATCACCCGTCGCGGTGACGTGCGTCGCGCCAAGCTGTACTACCTCCGCAAGAAGGTTGGCAAGGCTGCGAAAATCAAGGAGAAGTCGTTCCGCTAAGGCGAACGCTTCGTTTGCAAGTTTGGAAAAGGCCCCATTGCGGGCCTTTTCTTGTATCGAGGGCGTGCTTCGCGCGCCGAGTGCTCGAAAGGGTTTGCCATGGGCGTGACGGTTGCCGAAATCAAGAAACGGCTTGCGACGGCCGATGCGGAAGAGCTCGCCGTGCTCGAGCGCGCGCTCGTCGCCGATGAGCGCAAGGGCGTTCGAAGCGCCCTCGACGTCGCTCGTCGGCGCCTTGCCGCCGAAGCGGCCGAGGAGGCTCGCCTCGAATCGATGTACTCGTTCGAGCGCTCGTTGTGCGGGGACAACCCGGCGGCTGTGGTGGTCGGGCTCGACGAGGTCGGGCGCGGGCCGCTCGCTGGCCCTTTGGCGGTGGGCGCCGTCGTTTTGCCCGCTGATCCCAAGATCGTAGGTCTCAACGATTCCAAACAGGTGAAACCCGCTGATCGCGAGCGTATCGCAGCCCGGGTGAAGCAGGTCGCCCTTGCGTGGGACGTGCACTATATCGAGCCTGGCTACATTGACGAGCACGGCATGACGGCGTCGCTCAGGCTCGCGTTCTCTCGTGCTGTGGCGGCGGTGGAGCGGGCGGGAGTCCGCCCCGACGTCGTTCTCCTCGACGGGAATCCGTTGCATTTCGACGAGCGCGAGGTGAATGTCGTCAAGGGCGACGGCAAATGCGCTTCGATTGCGGCGGCGTCTATCGTGGCGAAGGTCGAAAGGGATGCGCTCATGTGCCGCTTCGCGGAAAGTTATCCCGAATACCATTTCGACGCGAACAAGGGGTATGCGAGCCAGGCGCATATCGACGCGATCAAACGGGTGGGCCTCAGCCCCATCCATCGCAAGAGTTTCTGCACCGCGTTCACGCAGGAGACGCTGTTCTAGTCAGGCCCCTTTCATTTTGGTTCGCGCTTTTGGGTGAGTTCGGGTGCACTTTTTGCCGGAATGCTGCAAGGTTCTTGCAAGGTTTCGGTGGCATTCTGCTGAGAATTTGCCTCCTTTTTAAGGGGAATCGCGGTCCTATCGATTGCGTCTGCGGGGTAATCGGGCGGGTGAATCTGCATCTCGGGCGCGATGGATCGGCGGGGAACGTGCGTGCATTTCGCCAGAATCGGTCCCTACGATGGGCTCATTTCCCGAGAAAGGAGCGCCATCATGCCGAACCCATCAGCCGCCCAAGCCCCCGACAGGTCCCCATCCGCCTCTTCAGGAAAATCCAAGAAGGGAACCTCGCGCCCGAAAAAGACGCACAACAAGGAACTCGGCCGCAAAGGAGAGGAGGCCGCTGTGCGCTTTCTCGTGCGCCGCGGCTACGACATCGTCGAGCGCAACTGGACCTGTATCGCCGGTGAGGCCGACATCATCGCGCTTGACGGCGACACCGTCGTTTTCGTCGAGGTGAAGACCAGAACAAGTGCCGCGAATGGCCTGCCCGGGGAGGCCGTCACCAAGGAGAAGCGGGCACGCTACGAGAAGATTGCCTGCCTTTACCTGGAACATTCGGACATAACGGACGTGTCCGTGCGCTTCGATGTGGTCGCCATCAACATCATCGGCACCGACCGCGCGTTCATCCGCCACCATATCGACGCGTTCGGGGTTGGTTTTTGATGTACGGGCGATGCACGGTGCTCGGCGCGACGCTGCGCGGGGTCGAGGCGATACCCGTCGACGTGGAGGTCGCGGTGTCGAGCGGCCTTCCCGGTTTTTCGATCGTCGGCATGGGGGACGCTTCGGTGCAGGAGGCGCGCGAGCGGGTGCGCGCCTCCCTGAAGGCGAGCGGGTTTCAGATGCCAAGCGACAAGATCGTCGTCAACCTCGCTCCGAGCTCGCTGCGAAAGACGGGCTCGGGACTCGATTTGCCCATCGCCGTCGCCCTTCTCGCGGCAACGGGGCAGATCGACAAGGCGAGTGTCGAGAACCGCCTGTTCGTGGGTGAGCTTTCGCTTGAGGGCTTCGTGCGCGGGGTGGCGGGATCCCTCGCGTTCGCTCTCTGCGCGAAGAAGCGGGGCTGCTCGCTCGTGTGCGCCGAGGACAGCGAGCTCGTGAGCGTTGACGGCCTTTCGCAGTACGGCCTGCGATTCCTCGGCGGCATGCGCGCGGCGGCGGACTTGCCTGCGCTCTCGCCCCTCGCTCCTGAAGCTGCTGAGAGCGACCTCGACTTCAGTGACGTGGCGGGGCACGAGGTTGCGAAGCGTGCGCTGCAGATTGCCGCCGCGGGAAGGCACGGGGTCCTCATGATGGGGCCTCCCGGCTCGGGGAAGACCATGCTCGCATCGCGCCTGCCTTCGCTTCTGCCGCCCCTCACGCAGGACGAGGCGCTCGAGAGCGCGCTCATCCATTCGGTGGCGGGGGAGTCGATCGCCTCGATCCTTTCGGGTGTGCGGCCGTTTCGAAAACCCCATCACTCGGCGTCGCTCGCCGGCCTTGTTGGGGGAGGCTCGCCGATTCGCCCGGGCGAGATCACGCTTGCGCATAACGGCGTTTTGTTCCTAGACGAGCTCTCCGAGTTCAAAAGCTCGGTTTTGCAGGGCATCCGCCAGCCGATGGAGACGGGGGAGGTGCGCCTTACCCGGGCTGACGGGACGGTGGTGTTCCCCGCACGCTTCATGCTGGTCGCTGCGTCGAATCCGTGCCCCTGCGGGCACTTAGGGGACGAAGAGACTGCCTGCACGTGCACGCTCACGCAGGTGAAGAATTATCAGGGGCGCATCGGGGGGCCGCTTATGGATCGAATCGACCTGCACCTCGATGTCCAGAGGATTCCCCCGAGCGACGTGATCGCGACGGGGTCGGGAACTTCCTCGGCGGTGCTTCGGGAAGGAGTCTTGAAGGCGAGGGAGTTCGCCTCGTGGAGGAAAAGCTACGATGCGCTTTCGCTGCGTGAGGACGGCGGCGGGGTGGAGTCGAGACACGCTTTCGTCCCGAGCA
Organism: uncultured Ellagibacter sp.; assembly: GCA_934663775.1. Lineage (GTDB taxonomy): Bacteria > Actinomycetota > Coriobacteriia > Coriobacteriales > Eggerthellaceae > Ellagibacter. The sequence continues at coordinate 20,431 of CAKUKU010000016.1, forward strand.
CGAAGCGTCCTGCCGACCTGGTGCGGGATTGCCATCTCTCGGAGTCGAGCCGCGAGTTTCTCGAGCAGTCCGCGAAAGCCCACAACATGAGCGGGCGCGCCATCATGAGAACGCTCTCCGTCGCGCGCACCATCGCCGACATGGAGGAATCCCGCGAGGTGCTCATGCCACATCTGTGCGAGGCATTGAGCTTCCGCGTGAGAGAGGGGGTGGGTGCATGAGCGCGTCGTCGCCGCAAAACGACCTGCTCACGGGCAGGCGAACGATTGTCGAGAGGGGGAGCGCCGCCTACCCTGAGCGCCTTATGCGATGTGCTTCGCCCCCTCAGCATCTCTACATCATTGGGGACGCTTCCGTTCTGGGGCGTCCCTCGCTCTCAATCGTCGGGGCGCGCAAGGCGACCCCGTACGGGCGCGGTTGTGCCCGGCGCTTCGCGACGCTCGCTGCCGAGCGGGACATCGTCATCGTGTCGGGCGGCGCCCGTGGATGCGATTCGGAGGCCCATCGGGCGGCGATCGCCGCCGGCGTACCGACGGTGGCTTTTCTCGGGGGCGGATGCGACCGCATCTATCCGGCCGAGCACTTCTCGCTTTTCCAGTCGATCATCGACGGGGGAGGTGCCGTCGTCTCCGAGCGCGACTGGACGTTCCCGCCGGTGCCCTACGCCTTTCGGGCGCGAAACCGGCTCATCGCCGGCCTGTCCGCGGCGACGCTCATCGTTGAAGCGGGCTTGCCGTCGGGCACGTTCTCGACTGCCGACGAGGCGCTCGCTGCGGGAAACGAGGTCCTTGCCGTGCCCGGCTCGATCACATCGGCGTCGTCGTGCGGGGCGAACCGCCTCATATACCAGGGCGCGACACCCATCATCGACGACGACGCGTTCCTCGATGCGCTTTTCGGCATCTACGGTTGCCTGCGTCAGGAGGTTGCCGCGTCGAGCGGAGGGGGCGCCGCAAGCGTCGAGGCGCCGGACCCGCTTCTCGCTGCGCTTCGAGCCGAGCCTTTGGGAATGGAGAAGCTTCGCGAGATTGCGCGGGAGAGCGCCCCTTCGGGGGAGGACCCGTGGGTGTGGCTCATGTTGCGCTTGGCGGCGCTCGAGCAGAAGGGCGCAATCGAGCGCTATCCCGACGGGCGTTTCGGGCCGGTGGTTTGCCCTCTGGTATAATCGCACGGCGTGGGCGAAATGCCCGCTCTCTGCGTATTCGGCCCAGGCACATCGCCTGCGGCCATAACCGATAAGGGGGATTCGATGGGCGACGGCAGGTGCACGGTGCGCATCTTGGGCGCGGGGCTTGCGGGCAGCGAGGCGGCGCTGCAGCTCGCCGACAGAGGCATCCGCGTGGAGCTCGTCGAGATGCGGCCCGAGGTCGGCACCGCGGTGCACAAAACGGGCAACGCCGCCGAGCTCGTGTGCTCGAACTCGCTTAAGAGCACCAACCCCGACAGCGCCGCCGGCATGTTGAAAGCCGAGCTCTCGGCGCTTGGGTCCCACCTCATTGCGTCCGCGATGCGCCATCGGGTTGCCGCAGGCGGGGCGCTCGCCGTCGACCGTGAGGCGTTTTCCTCCGAGGTCACGTCGCTTCTCGAGGAGCACCCGCTGATTGAGGTTTCCCGCCGCTGCGCGAGAAGCGTTGACGACGAGGCTCGTGGCGCAGATGCGCTCATCGTGGCAACGGGTCCTCTGACCGAAGGAGAGCTCGCCGCATCGCTTTGCGAGGCGACCGGCGCGGACAACCTGGCCTTCTTCGATGCGGCGGCTCCCGTCGTCATGGCCGACTCGCTCGATCGCGAGAAGCTGTTCTCGCAAAGCCGTTACGAAGAAGGCGCGGGAGACTACCTGAACGCGCCTTTCACCAGGGAGGAATACGAGGCGTTTGCCCGTGAGCTTTTGGGGGCGGAACGCGTGATCAAGCGCGATTTCGAGTCGAAGGACCTCTTCCAGGCGTGCCAGCCGATCGAGGAGATCGTCCGCACGGGAATCGATGCGCCGCGCTTCGGGGCCTTGAAGCCCGTAGGGCTCACCGACCCGCGCACGGGGCGCAGGCCCTGGGCGGCGCTTCAGCTGCGCGCCGAGGACGCGTGCGGGGAGAGCTACAACCTCGTCGGCTTCCAGACGAACCTCACCTTCCCCGAGCAGCGCCGCGTATTCCGCATGATTCCGGGGCTAGAGCATGTGGAATTCGCGCGCTACGGCGTGATGCATCGCAACACCTTCATCAACGCGCCGATGTTGCTCGACGCTAACCTGCGGTTTCGTCCTGGAATCGGCGCACGGTGGGGCGTTCCCGTCCATGTGGCGGGCCAGCTTGCGGGCACCGAGGGCTACTGCGAGGCCATACGCTCGGGGCTTCATGCGGCTATCGCCGTCGCCGCCGAGCTTTCGGGGGCCAACCCGCCGGTGCTTCCCGTCGACACGGCCTTCGGCGCGCTTGTGGCCTACGCGACCGACCCTCAAACGACGGGTTATCAGCCGATGCACGTCAACTTCGGCATCATGCGCCCCTTCGAGCAGCGTATCCGCAACAAGCGCGAGCGCTATGCGGCATATGCGAAAAGGGGAGCGGCGGCGCTCGACGGTTATTGCGCGCAGCTGCGTGGAATCGGGCTTCTCCCTTCAGACCCGCAAGGCGCGTGCTAGCTATGACTGGGATGAAAAAGGTACAGGCTGACTCTGAGGTTGAAAGCGGCGCGCCTGCTCAAAGCGACATCGACGCCGCACTTGCGCGCGCAGTCGAGGACTTCTGCATGGCGCTTGTCGCCGAGCGAAATGCCTCCGAGCACACGGTGCGCGCCTACAGAACCGACCTTTCCGACTACGGCCGCTGGGCGCATCGCGAGAAAGTCGACGCGCTCCACACCACGCACAAGGAGCTTCGTCGCTACCTGGCTCAGCTCGATGAGGCGCGCTATTCGCGGCGCACGGTCAACCGACGCCTCTCAGCGCTCCGCACGTTCTTCCAGTGGGCGAACGCGATCGGGCGCGTGGACGCGAATCCCGCGAGCGCGCTCGTCGGCCCGAAAACCGACAAGCATCTCCCCCATGTTCTGCGGCCGCGCGACATGGTTCGCCTGCTTACGGTCCATTCGGCATGCGATATGCGGGGCAATGCGCGCGAGCAATCTCTGACCGACATGCGCGATCAGGCAATCCTCGAGTTCCTCTACGCGTGCGGCGCGCGCATCTCGGAGGCGTCGGGCCTGCTTGTGGGCAACATCGACTTCGATAGGGGGCAGGCGCGGCTGTTTGGCAAGGGTTCGAAGGAGCGCATCGTCCCCTTGCACGATTTGGCGGTGTCGTCCTTGAGGCGATACGCGCTCGTGGCACGCCCGAAACTGCTCGACGGCAAGGAGTGCCCGTACTTCTTCGTGTCGACGCGTGGCAACCAGATGAAGACCGACGCGATGCGCAAGATGTTCAAGGCGACGGTGCGCGAGGCGGGGCTCGACGACTCGCTCTCGCCGCATGACATGCGCCACACCTTCGCGACCGACCTTCTGAACGGCGGGGCGGACTTGCGCAGCGTGCAGGAAATGCTCGGGCATGCGCGCCTTTCCACCACGCAGGTCTATACGCACCTGTCGGCCGAGCGGCTCAAGCAAGTGCACGACCAGGCGTTTCCCCGCTGACCGTTATTTCCCTAGCAGGTGACGGATAGCCGCCACAGGATGGACGAGCAGCATGCGCGGCCCCGAGAAGCGCATGACGGCGCGTATCTCCTCGCGCTTGTCGGGCGCGTAGCAGTGGTTGGGGCACTGGTTGCAGTTCTTCTTCTCGTGCATTCGCAGGCAACGCTCCGTGCGTTTCGCGGCGTAGGCATCGAGCTCGGCGCATTTCGCGCAGAGGGGCTTGCCGCACACGGCGGTGTCATCATGCGGCGCGTCTTTGTGATTGGCGGCGCAATACAGCGCGATCATCTGCGAAATCGTTCGCTTCTCGCGCTCGCGGCGCCTGCGTGTCTTCGATGTGTCATCCATGGCGAACAGTGTAGCAAACGCTTTTGGCGGGCAAGGTGCTCTCGCAACTCAAACGAGAGTTTCTCCAAAAGACGCGGCCCTGTAATCGTCTGGTATCGCCCGACCGAACATCCTGTGCCGTTTCGGCGAACAGGTGTTTTCCCACTCGCCGCCGCACACTCGCTGCGCTACAATCGTTCGGCTACACGGAACATCTTGGAAGTTGAGGGGACATGGGACAGAACTCGATCGTCATCAAGGGCGCTCGCGAGCACAACCTCAAAAACGTCGATTTGGAAATCCCGCGCGACAAGCTTGTCGTCATAACTGGGCTTTCGGGCTCGGGCAAATCAAGTCTCGCCTTCGACACCATGTACGCCGAGGGGCAGCGCCGCTATGTGGAGAGCCTTTCCAGCTATGCGCGCATGTTCTTAGGCCAGATGAGCAAGCCCGACCTCGACAGCATCGACGGGCTCTCGCCGGCGGTCTCCATCGACCAGAAGACCACGTCGAAAAACCCGCGGTCCACCGTGGGCACCACGACCGAGATTTACGACTACCTGCGCCTTCTGTTCGCCCGCGTGGGCACCCCGCACTGCCCGGAATGCGGGCGCGTCATCAAGAAGCAGACAACCGACCAGGTCACCGATGACATTTTGGCGCTCGCCGACGATGAGAGCACGCGCGCGATCATCATGGCGCCCGTAGTCGCGGGCCGCAAGGGCGAGTTCACGAAGCTTTTCGCCGACCTGGCGAAGGAAGGCTTCTCCCGCGTGCGCATCGACGGCGAAATCGTGAAACTCACGGGCGAACCCGTCACCTTGAACAAGAAGATCAAGCATTTCATCGACGTCGTCGTCGACCGCGTCGTGCTGAAGAAGTCCGCGACGACCCGCATCGCCGAGTCGGTGGAAAACGCCACGAAACTCGCCGAGGGGCGCGTGCTCGTGCAAGTGCTCGGTCCTGACGGAAAGCCGCAGGGCGAGGCGGGCGGCACGTCGAGCGGCGCCACGGGCGGGCTCGGAGCGGGGGAGCATCTGTTCTCGCTTGCGTTCGCTTGTCCCGAGCATGGGCACTCCATGGATGAGCTGCAGCCGCGTGATTTCTCGTTCAATGCGCCCTACGGCGCCTGCCCCGACTGCCTGGGCATCGGTAGCCGCGACGAGGTCGATCCCTCGCTCGTGGTGCCCGACCCGTCGCTTTCCCTTGACGAGGGCGTCATCGCACCGTTTCGCACGGGAAACTACTATCCGCAGATCATCAAAGCGGTTGCGGCGCACATGGGCGTCGACTCGACCACTCCGTGGGAGGATATGCCCCGTCGCGCTCAGAAGGCCATCATGTCGGGCCTCGGCAAGGAGAAGGTGCGCGTCGACTACGTCACCGTCGACGGCCGCGAGACGTATTGGTACCTCGAATGGGAAGGCGTGCTCGCCGCCGTCATGCGCCGCTACCAGGAGGCGCAGTCCGACACGCAGCGCGAGCGCTTGGAACAGTACTTCGCCACGGTGCCGTGCCAAACCTGCCACGGCAAGCGCTTGAAGCCCGAGATCCTCGCCGTCACCGTGGGCGGCAAGTCCATCCACGACGTCTGCGAGATGTCGGCGGCCGATTGCTACGAGTTCTTCGGGGGCCTTTCGTTTTCGGGCCAGGCCGAGCGCATTGCAGGGCCGATCGTCAAGGAGATCAAGGCGCGCTTGAAGTTCCTCGTCGACGTGGGGCTCGACTACCTCACGCTCGAGCGCGCGACCGCGACGCTTTCAGGCGGCGAGGCGCAGCGCATCCGCCTTGCCACGCAGATCGGCGCGGGCCTCATGGGCGTGCTCTACATCTTGGACGAGCCCTCCATCGGCTTGCATCAGCGCGACAACGAGCGACTTATCGCCACCTTGGAGCACCTGCGCGATTTGGGCAACACCGTCGTCGTGGTCGAGCACGACGAGGACACCATTCGCAGCGCTGACTTCGTGGTCGACATGGGGCCGGGAGCAGGCGAGCGCGGAGGCGAGGTGGTCGCGGCGGGAACGCCCGCCCAAATCGTGAAGGCGAAGAACTCGCTCACCGCCGATTATCTCTCCGGGCGCAGAAAGATCGAGGTGCCCACGACGCGCCGCCGCCCTGGGCGTGGGTCCATCAAGATGGTCGGCGCCACCGAGAACAACCTGAAAAACGTCACGCTCGAAGTGCCCATCGGCACCTTGACCGTAATCACTGGCGTATCCGGTTCGGGCAAAAGTTCGCTTATCACCGACACGCTCGCGCCTGCGCTGGCCAACCGCGTGAACCACGCGCATCGCCGCACCGGCGCGTATCGTAAGATTACGGGGCTCGAGTCGATCGACAAGGTCATCAACATCGACCAAAGCCCCATCGGCCGCACGCCGCGCAGTAACCCCGCCACCTACATCGGCCTGTGGGACGACATTCGCGCCCTGTTTGCGTCGACCCAGGAGTCGAAGGCGCGCGGGTACGCGCCGGGCCGCTTCAGCTTCAACGTGAGCGGCGGCCGTTGCGAGGCGTGCAAGGGCGACGGCCAGATCAAGATAGAGATGCACTTTTTGCCGGACGTCTACGTTCCCTGCGAGGTCTGCGGCGGCAAGCGCTACAATCGCGAAACGCTGCAGGTCACCTACCGTGGCAAGAACATTTCCGAGGTCCTCGACATGACGGTTGAGGACGCGCTCGCCTTCTTCGAGCACATCCCCGGTATCAAGCGCAAGCTCCAAACGCTCTTCGACGTGGGGCTGGGCTACATCCGCCTGGGCCAGGCGGCGACGACGCTCTCCGGCGGCGAGGCGCAGCGCGTGAAACTCGCGAGCGAGCTTCACAAGCGCTCAACGGGAAAGACCTTCTACATCTTGGACGAGCCGACGACGGGCCTTCATTTCGAAGACGTGCGTCAGCTGCTCGTCGTCTTGCAGCGCCTGGTCGACGCCGGCAACACGGTGCTCGTAATCGAGCATAACCTCGACGTAGTGAAGTCCGCCGACCACATCGTGGACTTAGGGCCCGAGGGCGGCGATCGCGGTGGCACCATCGTCGCGTGCGGCACCCCCGAAGAGGTTGCGCAGGCGGAGGGCAGCTACACGGGCAGGTTCCTAAAGAAGATTCTGGGCAGCGATGAGGGGTAACCCGGTCGCAAAGGGCATCCTGTTCACCGCGGGCGGCGCGATATGCTGGGGTTTCTCCGGCACGTGCGCGCAGCTGCTCATGGATGTTTACGGCGTGCCCTTGGCATGGAACGTCTGCGTGCGCTTGGTGTTCGCATCCCTTCTCTATCTGGGATTTTGCCTCGCTACGTGCCGAGAAGCGCTCGTGCGCCTTCTGAAGCGCCCGCGCGAGCTCGCCTTGCATTTCGTGTTCGCCATCTTCGGCGTCTTGCTCGTGCAGGTGTGCTATCAAGGGTGCATTTCGGTCACCAACGCGGGCACGGCGACGGTGTTCGAGCGCTGCGGGCTCATCATCATCATGTTCATCACCTGCATTCAAGCCCGCCGCGCGCCGAAGGGGCGCGAGCTTTTAGGCGTCGCGCTCGCCATCGTCGGCACGATATGCATCGCGACCAAGGGAAACGTAGGCTCGCTCGCCATCCCGCCCATCGCCCTTTTGTGGGGTGCGGGATCTGCCTGCTCGCTCGTGTTCTACACGATGATGCCCGTGCGCATGCTCGATAGGTGGGGAAGTGTTGTCACCACGACGGTTTCCATGTCGATGGCCGCGATCGTGGCAAATGCAGTCGTGCAGCCTTGGAACATGGACGTTGAAGTGACCCCCGGCATCGTCGCCGCCATGGCCGCCCTCGTGATCGTCGGGACTTTTATCGCCTACCTGATGTTCTTGCAGGGCGTGAAGCTCGCGGGCCCCATGCGCGCGGGCCTTGTCGGCAGCATTGAACCTGTGGCGGCGACGACCATCTCCACGCTCTGGCTCGGCACGCCCATAACGCCGTTCGACGTCGTCGGATGTGCGCTCATTGTGATCATGGTTCTCTTGGTGACACAGCGCGAAGAGCCGAAGCCCCAGACTGTCGAACCGCCGCTCGAGGGTGTCTCCTGAGCGCGCGAAGAGGCGTCGAAATTGTCTGTCTTCCCCTCGGCAGGGCTGGCGGGCCATGCTCGTTCGCCTATAATGGTCGCTGTTATGGAAAAGACATCCCGAGAGAAAATCGCGCTCATCGTGTTCCTCGTCCTTGCTATTGGGATGGGGTTCATCCTGTTCGGCTACGTGTTTGCCGGCCATTCATGGAACGTCACCGCCTCGAACATCGACGATGCGTTCGGTAACATGGAAGGCTACACCGCCATCGTCTACGACGGCACCATCGAAGCGGAAGAAAGCGCCGCGCAATCGACGGCTTCTGCGACATCAGCTGCCAACGGCTCCGCTAACTCAAAGAATGCGGGGGATGCCGAATCGCTTCCCGCGGACTCGAAGGCGGGGGACGGCCAAGCCCCCGCTTCCTCTTCAGATAACAGTCAGGCATCTTCCGCCGCTTCGTCTTCCGATAAGCAGGTCGCTTCTTCTCAGGGTGGCTCGAGCGTAGATTCAGCTTCCCCAACGAGCTCAAGCGAGCAGGACAACGGCTCTCTCAATCAGGGGGTTTCCACTGCATCGGAACCTGCCGCCGCGGAAGGCTCCGCGTCCGAAGACATCGCAGGGCAAGGCGTTTCTACAGCTGTTTCCCCTGATGGCACTCCTGAATCCCAGGCAAATTCCGCTGCCCCTCTTGCGGGACATAAGAAGGAGAAGGAGCCTATCGCCCTCTCCGATGTCGACGCGCTCTACCAGGGCAAGGGGGCTAACGTCATCTCGCTTCACACGACCGATCTTTCCACCTATGAAGAGGGAACGATCTTGAAACGCGGCGGCAAACGCTTCGGCATCTTCTCGGTCACCCACGAGTATTCGAGGATCCTTATCGACGAGAAGGTGAAGTACTTCACCGAGCAGAAGGTGGACTACGTTATCGCCCTGTGCCCCGAGGCATCGCTTCTAAAGAACGCCGAGAACATCGACATCGTCATCACCACGGCAGACCCAAAAATCTCATCGATGGGCGAGTCGAAGGACGGCGCCTTCTACGTGAGCACGCCGAAAATCGGCTCGGTCGGGGCGATTCTCATCTCGCCGAGCAACGTCGTTTCCGCGAAGACAATCTCCGAGCTCTAAATCCTCCGCAGGTCATCTCCGTCGCCCAGCAATGAGCGGCGACCGAAACAGCAAGCGACCCCGCCTCGTGCAATCGCGCATTCGGTGGGGTCGCTTCGTGAATCGCCTTCCCGAAAAGGGTCAGGCTATTCGGGATTCCTGCATCTGGTCAATCGACGCTCCTCTTTGGGCGGGCCGTCGCTACTTCAAGACGATGTTCTCGATCATGGGCAGTGCGTCGTTCCAATCGACTTTGGAGCCTATGACCACGCCGACCGTCATTCCGGAAGGTGCCTTGGTGAACAGGTTAACGGTGCCATTGGAGGCGGTGTGACGCACCCAGGTGATGCCGTTGACGTCGACTTCGTCGATGGTGCCGTCTTTCTTGGAGCCCATTCTGGCTTCCGCTTCAGTCATCGGCTCGGTCTTGTACGTGCGAATGTCGATGAAGGCGAAGGTGTCATCGCCGAGCGTGAACTCGCACTCTTCGTACTTCTCGTTCATCGATCTGGTGCCTGGTTTCCAGCCATCAGTTGGCTCTAAGCTGTACGAAGGGTAGTCGACGCCGGTTTTGGCCTCAACGGCGGGCTCTGGGGTCTCTTCAGCCTTCGGCTCTTCCGCAGGCTGCGTCGTTGCCGTGTCGTCGCTCGCCTTCTTCTGCTCCTCGGCGCCACCGCCGCAGCCGGCCATCGTGAACGCAAGGGCTGCCGTCAACGCAACGGCGGGCACACCGAGCGCGACCTTCCTCATCATGGGCTTCAACATATTCATCACTCCCTTTCCCGTTGCATCGTGCAAGCCGCTTCGCACTCCGCCCTTCCCGACGAAGTCAGCTTCTATCGGTATTGTGCCTTGCGAGGTCACGTTTACGAAGTGACCAGCGGCCAAAACGATGCGCACATGTGCACCGCACGGCCAAGATACAAGGGGGAAAGGGATTGTCTGCCCCGTTTTCGGGACTTCTGGCAATGAAAAAGGCGGGCCCCATGCGAGGAACCCGCCTTTCCGAAAGAATCGCGTGATGCGTGAAACTGGAGCTTAGACGATGCCCTGAGCCATCATGGCGTCGGCAACCTTCTTGAAGCCGGCGATGTTGGCGCCCATCACGAAGTTGCCCTCGTTGCCGTATTCCTTCGCCGTGTCGTCGACGTTGTGGAACATGCCGCGCATGAGCTCCTCGAGCTTGCCGTCGACTTCCTCGAACGTCCAGGAAAGATGCTCGGCGTTTTGGCTCATCTCCAAGCCGGACACGAGCACGCCGCCCGCGTTTGCCGCCTTGCCGGGGAAGAATGCGACGCCATTTTCCTGGAGGTACTCGGTCGCCTCGATCGTGGTCGGCATGTTGGCGCCTTCGCCAACCGCCTTGCAGCCGTTCGCGACGAGGGCCTTCGCGTCCTCAAGGCCGAGCGTGTTCTCTCGAGCGCAGGGAAGCGCGATGTCGCAGGGGAGCTGCCACACGCCGCGGCCGTCGCCCTCGTGCCACTTCGCGTTCGGGCGCTCGTCGACGTACATGGCGAGCGTGACGCCCTTGTCGTGGCCGGAGCGCTTCTGGTTGTACACGTGCTCGAGTACCTGGTAGTCGATGCCGTCGGGGTCTTCCACCCAGCCGTGTGTGTCGGAGCAGGCGATCGTCTTACCGCCGAGCTGCGCGACCTTCTGAATGGCGTAAATCGCCACGTTACCGGAGCCGTGCACGACGACGGTTTTGCCCTCGAAGGAATCGCCCTTGCTCTTCAGATATTCGTCCACGAAGTAGACAAGTCCGTAGCCGGTCGCCTCGGTGCGGGCGAGCGAGCCGCCGAAGGAAAGGCCCTTGCCGGTGAGTACGCCGGTCCACTCGTTGCGGATGCGCTTGTACTGGCCGAACATGTAGGCCACCTCGCGGCCTCCGACGCCCAAGTCACCGGCGGGAACGTCGGTGTTCGGGCCGATGTGACGGCAAAGCTCGGTCATGAAGGACTGGCAGAAGTGCATGATCTCGTTGTTGGACTTGCCCTTCGGGTCGAAGTCCGAGCCGCCCTTGCCGCCGCCCATCGGCAGCGTCGTGAGCGCGTTCTTGAAGATCTGCTCGAAGCCTAAAAACTTCAGCATGCCCAAATACACGGTGAGGTTGAAGCGCAGGCCGCCCTTGTAGGGGCCGATAGCAGAGTTGTACTCGACGCGGAAACCGCGGTTGACCTGGACTTCGCCGTTGTCGTCAACCCACGGCACGCGGAACTGGATGATGCGCTCGGGCTCCACGATGCGCTCGAGGATCTTCGCCTTCTCGTATTCCGGATGAGCCTCGATGATCGGCTCGAGCGATGTCATCACCTCGGTGACCGCCTGGATGAACTCCGGCTGATCGGGGTCCTTCGCCTTGACTTGGTCGATGATTCTCTGGACGTAACTCATTTTAACCTCCTCAGAGAGTTTCTATTCCCAACCGCGGCCATTATACGTTCGGGCAATCCCTGTGTTGCGGCTTGTTAACATGATAGAAACAATGAGGAAACGACGTGTTTTCTTGTGTGCATTTCCTCGCGATTGCCGTGCGCTTCGTCTTGATGTGCGGCGTGCGCTTCGCCCGAAGCTGCGCGCGCTAGCGGGATTTCGCGGGTGACAGGAGGCTGCGCTTTGCAGGCTTGGAACGCCGCGGAATCGCCGCGTGCTGCGATTCGCTGCACATGAGGCGCGAACTGTAGTACTATTCGTAATCTGCGTGTTTATTCGTAAGTTAGCCGCCGCGCACTGTAAAGCGCGACGCGAAAGGAACTACCTGCATGGAAGCACTCGCTTGGCTGCTCTCACTTATCTTGCAGCCCTGTTACGCGATAAGCGGCAATTGGTGGATAGCCATCCTGCTGTTCACCATCATCGTGAAGATCATCCTCATCCCGATGTCGCTTTGGTGCCAGAAGAACTCGATCGTCATGGTGCAGCTCATGCCCGCCTTGAATCGCCTGAAGGTGAAGTACTACGGCGACCGCGAGACGATCGGCGAGGAACAGAACAAGCTCTACAAGGAGCAGCACTATCACCCGATGCTCTCCCTGATTCCGCTTGCTGTGCAGATCATCATTCTGTTCGGCCTGGTCGACGTCATCCATACGATTACCGACGGCGGCGCGCCGGGCACTGAGTTCTTGGGTCAGATCCCCTTCGAGGACGGTGGCGCGGCGTGGATCATGCCTCTTTTCGCGGGGCTTTCCGCCATCATCATGGGCTTCGCGCAGAACCGCATCAACCCGCTGCAGCGCGAGCAGTCGCGCGCGGAGAAGAACATGACGAACGGCCTGTCCATCGGCCTTTCGTTCATCTTGGGCGTGTTCGTCGCCACGGGCATGGGCTTCTACTGGGTGTGCTCGAACCTGACCTCCATCGCCATCCAGGCGCTCGCGAACGTCCTGGTGAAGCCAGCGAAATACATCGACTACGAGGACCTCGAGGCGAGCCGAGCCGAGCTTGAGGAGCTCGAGAACTTCTCGGGCCCCAAGAAGAAATGGTACGAGCGCGACCCGCTTGCCAAGCGCGAGAAGGCCGACTACAAGCGTTTCTTCAAGATCGTCGGCAAGCACATCGTCTTCTATTCCGAGGGAAGCGGCTTCTACAAGTACTTCCAGGGCGCGATCGAGTGGCTGCTCGCGCATTCCGACGCCGACATCCACTACGTGACGAACGATCCCAACGACCAGGTGTTCAAGCTGGCCGAGGCCGAGCCGCGCTTGAAGCCCTACTATATCGGGCAGCGCAAGATCATCACGCTCATGATGAAGATGGACGCCGATGTGGTCGTGTCCACGCTCGAAGATTTGGAGAACTACTACATCAAGCGCTCCTATATCCGCAAGGATATCGAGTACGTGTTCATGTTCCACCACATGACCTCGACCCACCTCACGCCTCAGAAGGGCGCCTACGACCACTACGACACGGTGCTGTGCGCGGGCCCTCGTCAGGTGCGCGAGCTGCGCCGCGCCGAGGAGCTCTACGGCACCAAGCGCAAAAACCTTGTGGAATGCGGCTACGACCTGCTCGATCGCGAGATTGCCGAATACGAGCTCGCCGCCTCCGCGGTCGAGCGAGACCCGTCCCGGCGCGATGTGGTGCTCATCGCGCCGTCGTGGCAGGAGGGCAATATCCTCGATTGCTGCATCGACGACATGTTGAAGAGCGTGCTCGGGCGCGGCATGCGCGTCATCGTGCGCCCGCATCCCGAATACACGAAGCGCTACGCGGCCAGGTGGAACGCCCTTTTGGCTCGCTGGGCCGACGTTCCCGAGTCCGATTTGTACTTCGAACACGACTTCAGCTCGAACAAGACCGTGTTCACCTCCGATATCCTCGTGACCGACTGGTCGTCGATCTTCTGCGAGTTCTGCTTCTCCACGCGCAAGCCCGCCATCTTCATCGATACGCCGATGAAGGTCGGCAACCCCGATTGGCAGGAGCTCGGCATCGAGCCGACTGACATCGCGCTGCGCAGCGAGGTCGGCGTGTCGATTCGTCCCGAGGATGCGTCCACCTTCGGCGATGTGGCCGAGGAGATGCTCGCGAAGCGCTACGCGTGGAGCGACCGCATCAATAAGGTGCTCGACAGCTTCATCTTCAATGTCGGGTATGGTGGAGAAGTGGCCGGGCGCTATCTACTCGACCGCATGATCGCCATCCAGGAGTCGAAGAGCGCAGGTGGGGGAGCCGACGACTCGCTCGCCGCAGAGGAGCGAGCGGCTGCAGATGCACAAGAGGTCGCGGGGGAGGCGTGGTTGCCTGTCCGCGAGGCGCAGGGTGCCGCCCATGAGGCGAAAGCTCACATGGGAAAGCATGAGGTCGCGCCCGCACGTGGCGCGCATGCGAGGAAGGAGGGCCTCCATGAAGCGTAGTTTCCTTATCATCGGTGCCTACGACGCGTTCTCGCTCGCCCTCGTCGCGGGCATACTGTCGTTCGCATGGATCGCGCCTGCCTACGCCTACGTCGACCCGTCGGTCATGACCTATGCCATCCAGGCGCTTGCGGGCGTCGCTGTGGCGCTTTCGGCTGTCCTCGGCGTAGCGCTGCGCCGTACGCGCAAGAAGATATTCAAGTTGCTCAACATCGACGAGAATGCAGGCAAGACGGTTGAAGGCCCTGTTCATCGCCTCGATGCGAAAGGCGAACCCATCCTCTCGCCCGACGAGGTCGCCGCAGTGGCAGAAGGGGGCGCCTCGCACGGGCGCTCCTCCCGATCGCGCCGCTCGCAGGACGCTCGTCCTCGCGTGAAATGGGGCGCGCGGGCGCTCTACGCGCTTATCGTGTGCGCGTTCTTCGCGTTTACCCTGCTCGTCGTGCCGCCATACGAGATTGTCGCGGGGGCCGGCGCCGACCTCACGTTTGGTCTGCACGAAATCTGGCCTATCTTCGCCGTCGCGGGGGCTATCGTTGCCGTTGCTGCCGCGCTCGTCCTGTCGCTTCTTCGCGGCAAGGCGTTCGATGCCGCGTTGCTCGTGGTGTTCGCGATTGGCGTTGCCGCCTACATTCAAGTACTCTTCTTGAACTCGTCGCTCCCAACGGCGGACGGCAAGGCCGTCACCTGGGGAGACTACATTCCCATCATGGTGGAAAGCACGATTGTTTGGGTCGTTGTCATTGCGGCTCCCCTTATCGTGAGCCACTTCAAACCGGGTCTCGCGCGCGGCGGCGCAGCGGCGCTCTCGCTCGCGCTTATCATCGTGCAGGGAGTCGGCGTGGGCAGTCTGTTCGCGTCAGGCGCGTTCGAAGAGGCGACGAAGGAGCCCGACCAGGTGAACGTGGCCGATCTGCGCATGACCGAGGATGGGCTGTTCACCGTGTCCGAGAAGAGCAACGTGATCGTGTTCGTGCTCGATTTCACCGACACAAAGCAGATGTCCCAGATCATGCAGGAAAACCCCGAGGAGTTCAACGATTGGACGGGCTTCATCTGGTACAACAACGTGTGCGGCTCGATGGTTCCCACGCGTTACGGCGTGCCGTTCCTCCTGACGGGGCAGCTGCCTCAGCAAAGCGAGCTCTTCTCGCAGTACCTCGCGACTCGCTTCGAGCGCAGCTCGTATCTCGACGACATTCACAACGCCGGTTACAGCATGGGCGTCTACACTGACACGTTCGGGCTCGAGTACTCGAGCGATGACGTGCAGCGCCATGTCGCCGGGCTCACGATGAACTATCACCCGCTCAACAAAGAGGAGGCGCCGTCGCTGCTCAACCAGCAGGGCACGCTGTTCACGTTGTGGAAGTGCGCGATGTACCGCGACCTTCCGTGGGCGTTCAAGCCGTATTTCTGGTTCTACACCGACGAGGTCAACAACGGCATGACGCTGCAGGTGGAAAGCGACGACGGGGAGGTGCAGCAGAGCACCCTGTACACGATGAACGACGGGGCCTATTACGATAAGCTCAAGACGACGAAGCTTTCCGCGACCGACGACGGTGAGACGGGCGCTTTCCGATTCATCCATTTGCTCGGTGGGCACTATCCGTTCAACCTCGACGAGAACGGTAACGACATCGGCACGGACAACTCCGACGCGATCCGCCAGATTCGCGGCAGCTTGAAGATGCTTTCCGAGTACATCCGCCAGTTGAAGGATATGGGGCTCTACGACAACACCGCGATTCTCGTGACGAGCGACCATGGCGATTGGGGCATCTACGAGGATTGGGATTCCACGTCGAACGCGATTCTGTTCTACAAGCCGGCGCAATCGGCTGAAGCGGACGCGCAGCCGATTAAGACGGTCTCGACGCCGGTCGCGCACGTGAACGTGCAGCCGACCATCATCCAGGCTGTTGGCGGTGACTCGTCCAAGTACGGCGAGACGCTCGCGCAGGTGCCGTTCGACAATCGCGTGCGCCAGTTCTACACGACGACGAGCGACGGCAAAAACGACGTCTCCATCGTGGAATACGACATCACCGGCTGGGCCACCGACTTCAACAACTGGCACAAGACGGGAGCCATCTGGGACGCGCAGCAATAGCGAGCGAAGAGAGCGAAAGACGCCGACAGCGGGGGCCTTCAAAGCAAGGCCCCCGTTCGCATTTGGATGCTTATAATGTCATACAATGCTCGATGGGGATATGTGGAAAGCCTGATTGTGTTTATTAATTGGGCAGAACCATGCTCTGGTTTAATTAGGTTTCTTCCTACCAGCCTTAGTTAGTGACCTACTGCTGTCTTGGCTTTTCGGGAAAGGTTGTCTGAATGCCCTCCTTTTTCTCTTTTCGCGATGCGAAGTCGTTAGCTTCTCGGTATTGCGATATTAGGAAAAAAGCAGCTGATGTAAGCGGTGTTATCGGACGCCATAAGGCCGAGATAGTAAGATCCGCAAAATTGCTTGTCGAATTCGAGGTTCAAATCAAATTGTCCGGCATTAGCATTGATGAGATATCAAAGCGAGGAAAAGGCATAAGGATAGCGTCGTTGCGAAATGCGGGGTTTTCTTCGGTTGCTGATGTTTTGGACATTGATCCCTATGCGCTTACCTCGATTAACGGCGTTGGGTACGACGGATAAGACGGGGAGGTTCCTATGAATGAGATCAAGTGTCCGCATTGTGGGACGATGTTTCAGGTGGACGAGTCGGGCTTTGCGGACATCGTGAAGCAGGTGCGCGACGCGGAGTTCAATCGGGAAATCGAGCGTCGCGAGAAACTCTTCGCTGAACAGCGCGAACAGGCGGTGGCGCTTGCGGGCGAGAGGGTGCGCGGGGAGGCGCGCGACGAAATCGCTTCCCGCGATGCGGAAATCGCGAAGCTCACCCAGAGCCTCGACACGATCAAGCGCGAAAACGACGCGGCTTCCCGCGCTGCGCAAGCTGAGCAGATTGCGGCACTCTCCAAAATCACTGCAAGCAAAGATGCCGAAATCGCCGAGCTCAAGTCGAAGCTTGCGCGCCTTGCCGACGAGCGCGCATCCGACGCGCGCGTGACCGAGGCCGACCACAAGCGGGCCTTGGCCGACGCGACCGCCTCCCGCGATGCGAAGATAGCCGAGCTCACGCAGAAGCTCGAGGCCCAGAAGACGTCCTTCGCGACCGAGAAGGAGCTCGCCGTCACGCAGGCACGGACCCAGGTCGAGCGCGAGCGCGATGACCTTGCCGCGCAGGTGAAGCTGAAGGCTGCCGAAGGCGAGCAGAAAGTGAGTGCGCTGCGCGAGGAGATGGCGACGAAACTTCGCGCAAAAGATGAGCTCATCGCTTACAAGGAAGAGGAAATCGCCCGCTACAAGGAGATGAAGGCCCGCCTTTCCACCAAGATGGTGGGCGAGTCGCTCGAGCAGCACTGCGAGATCGAGTTCAACAAGATGCGCGCCGCCGCTTTCCCGAAGGCATACTTCGAGAAGGACAACGACGTGGTGGACGGCACGAAGGGTGACTTCGTGTTTCGAGAGGCCGACGACGAGGGCAACGAGGTCGTCTCCATCATGTTCGAGATGAAAAACGAGAGCGACGATAGCACCCACAAGCACAAAAACGAGGACTTCCTGAAAAAGCTCGACTCCGATCGCAAGAAGAAGAACTGCGAGTACGCGGTGCTCGTGACGATGCTCGAGCCCGAAAACGAGCTCTACAACGAGGGTATCGTCGACATGAGCTACCGTTACGAGAAGATGTACGTCATCCGCCCGCAGTTCTTCATCCCGATTATCAGCATCCTGCGCAACGCCTCGCTTTCGGCGCTTTCCTACAAGGCCGAGCTCGCCGAGGTACGCAACCAGAACATCGACATCACGCACTTCGAGGAGCAGATGGAGGACTTCAAGACGAAGTTCGGGCGCAACTACGACCTCGCGAGCCGCAAGTTCCAAACCGCCATCGAGGAGATCGACAAGACCATCACGCATCTGCAGAAAACCAAGGATGCGCTGGTGTCATCGGAGAACAATCTGCGCCTGGCGAACAACAAGGCGCAAGACCTTACCATTAAGCGTTTGACCAGGAACAATCCAACAATGAAAACGATGTTCGCGGAGCTTGCCGAGGCGAAGGAAGCAAACGCGGCGGGTGATCTGGACGAAGGCTTAGAAGACGAGTCGGCGGCCGAGTAGCGTCGAGCCCGCGGCTTCTGAGGCTTTATCGACGGGGAAGGTGGAGTGGCTTTAGGGCTTGCATCGCCGTATTTCGTACAATTTACTGCGTAGTACTTGGAACATATGTTCGTATCTGCTAGACTGTCCGCATGGATCACAAGGATATGACATATATGCTCTCCTCGCGGCTTGGTGGGGAACTGGTGGGCCGCGGCTCGGGCCTTGGCGCGGAGGCGGACGATGTCAGCGCTGCGCGCGCACGGGCAGCGCTTCCCAGCGATGCGCCCCCAAGCCTCAATGCGGCCCAGCTTGAGGCTGTTACTACGACGGAGGGCTACGTGCGCGTCATCGCAGGTGCCGGAACGGGCAAGACGCGCGCCCTTACGGAGCGCTTCGCATACTTGGTAAACGACCTCGGCATCATGCCGGGAAATATCCTGTGCGTCACCTTCACCAACAAGGCCGCGAACGAGATGCGCTACCGCATCCGCGCGCTCACCGGCGACAACGACACGGGCTTCATCAACACCTTCCACGGCTTCTGCGTCTCGGTACTGCAAGAGGATTCGCACGCCGTTCAATACCCGAAGAGCTTTCTCGTGCTCGATAACGCCGACATCGATCAGATGCTTCAAACCATCTACGACGAGCGGGGGCTCACGCTGCGCGATATGACGTTCGGTCGCGCGCGCGACGTGATCGAAATTATGAAGATCAAGAATCGGCCCGATTACTACTGCGACCTGCTTGCCATGCCGCTCGCCTCCCTGCGCGAAAAGTACGAGCGGGCAACCGACGTGCGCGACATCATCTTCTACGGATATCTATACCAGGAGAAGAAGTGCTTCGCCTTCGACTACAACGATCTTATTGTCGTCGTGCTCTTCATCTTCGATCAGCATCCTGATATTCGGCTGAAATGGCAAAAGCGCCTGGAATACGTCATGGTCGACGAGTTCCAGGACATCGACACGTTGCAGTACGAGCTTATGAGCGTGCTTGCCGGCTACCACAAAAACCTGTTCGTGGTGGGTGATCCCGACCAGACCATCTACACCTGGCGCGGCGCTGACGTGCGCTTCCTCCTCGATTTCGACCAGGCGTTCCCGGGGACGCGCACCATCATGATGCTTGAGAACTACCGCTCGACCCCCGAGGTCATCGCGGTGGCGAACTCGCTTATCGAGAAGAACCGTCAACGCATCCCGAAGGACTTGCGCGCATGCCGCACCCAGCACGGGCCTACGGTGTGGCATCACGCGAAAACCTCCGACGATGAGGCGAAATGGATTGCCGAAGGGGTGCGTGCGCTCCATGATGGGGGCATACGTTATCGCGATATGGCGGTGCTCTACCGTGCGCACTACGCATCGCGCCCGGTGGAGGAGGCGTTCCTGAGGGCCGAGATCCCGCACGCGGTGTATTCGGGTGTGCCGTTCTACGGGCGCAAGGAAATCAAGGACTCCCTCGCTTACCTGCGGCTTGTCGCGTATCAGGACGACCTCTCCTTCATGCGCGTGGCAAACGTTCCCAAGCGCAATCTCGGGCAGCGCCGCATGGCGTTTCTTAAGGATTACGCCGAAGTGCACGCGTGCTCGCTTTTCCAGGCGCTCGAGCAGACGATTGAGAATGAGATATTCAAACGCACCAAGGCGAAGCAGCTCGTGGCGCTCGTGCGCAAGTTCCGCGGATCGTTCGAGGGCAGGCCGGTGTCGGAGGTTCTTGCCGCTCTCATTAATGAAAGCGGCTATGAACAGGCGCTTCGCACGGAGGGAAGCCAGGAGCGGCTCGACAACGTGGCAGAGCTCAAGCAGTCTATTTACGAGTTCGAGAGCAACTGCGGGGAGGAGGTGACGCTCGAGCACTACCTTTCCCATGTGGCGCTGCTCACCAATGCCGATGCGCTCGACGAAGCTCAGGACAAGGTGCGCCTTATGACTATCCATGCCGCTAAGGGCTTGGAATTCCCGCATGTCTTTCTGTGCTCGCTTTCCGAGGGTGTGCTCCCGTCGCGCAAGACGAAAACGATCGAGGGAATGGAAGAGGAGCGCAGGCTCGCGTTCGTTGCGGTGACCCGAGCGCGGGACGGGCTCTATCTTTCTGAGGCGGCAGGCTTCTCGCATGAAGGCTCGCCGCGCCACCCGTCGCGCTTCTTGCTCGACATCGACCAGGGCGCTCTGCAGTTCTCGAACAAGCCGAGCGACGAGGAGCTTTCCTGTGCGCGGGCGGTGTATGCCGCAAGCGACAAATGGATGGTCGGCATGGCTTCCGACGCTCGCTTCTCGCCGGGCGACTGCGTGCTCCACAAGGCGTTCGGGCGGGGCGTCGTCGAGCGTCTCGACGAGGAGAAGCGCGCCTACATCGTGCATTTCGACTCGCTTGACACGCCGCGCGCCATCTCGTTTCGGGCGAAGCTCGACGCAGGTGACGCCTAGGGAAACGCTGAGTGTGTAGCAAATGCGCCAGGCGGGCGCATGCCGCCTGGCGCATTTGCTACACTTCGAGGTATGGAAAAGAACAACGTGAAAGAAACCCAAGCGGAGAAGATCGCGCGCATTAAGCGCGGCCTCGACGCTGTGCCGACCCTGCCCGGCGTGTACCTCTGGAAGGACAAGGACGGCCAGGTCATCTACGTGGGCAAGGCGAAGCAGCTGCGCGCCCGCATGCGCCAGTACGTGAACTTCCAGGACGACCGCGCGAAGATTCCGCTGCTTGTCGACCAGATCGACTCGTTCGAGTACATCGTCGTCGGCAACGAGCACGAATCGCTCGTGCTCGAGAAAAACCTGATTAATCAGTACGCCCCGTTCTTCAATGCCGACTTCAAGGACGACAAGTCCTACCCGTTCATCGCGCTCACGAAAGGCGACGTGTTCCCCGCCATCAAGTACACGCGCGAGAAGCACAAGCCCGACACGCGCTACTTCGGACCCTACACTGATTCGCGCGCGGCCCGTCGCATGGTCGACATCGCGCGGCGCGTCGTGCCCCTATGCGCGACGTCGTGCGCTGATTGGCGGAATCTCTCGCGCCGCCTTGAGAACGACCCGCTCGCGATGATGAAATCCGACGTGCGTCCCTGCTTCGACTTCCATGTGGGCTTAGGCCCTGGCGCATGCTGCGGGCGCATCACCCCCGAGGAGTACGCCGCGAACGTGCGCCGCATCGAGCGCTTCCTCGCAGGGCATCATCGGGAGTTTCTCGATGAGCTCTCGGCTGAGATGGCCGACGCGGCCGCCGAGCTCGACTTCGAGCGCGCCGCCCGGATCAAGGCGCGCATCGACACCATCAATTCGCTCACCGACAAGCAGCATGCGGTGTCAGCCCATAACCTGAACGCCGACGTCGTGGGCCTTTTCCGCGAGGAGACGGTCGCGGGTGCGCACGTGCTCGTCATCCGCGAGGGGCGCATCATCAACTCGAACGAGTTCGTCTTGAACCGCGGGCGCGATGTTCCCGACCAGGACCTTCTCCACAACTTCCTCCTGCGCTACTACGACACGACCACTTCCATTCCCCACGAGGTCATCGTGCGGGAGCTGCCCGAGGACGAAGAGTCGATGGAGGCGTGGCTCACCGAGAAGCTTGCGAGCGCGCACGGGGCGAAGGTGCGCTTCACGGCTCCGCAGAAGGGGGAGAAGGCGGCGCTTGTCGACATGGCGGAGACAAACGCGAAGCACACGCTTATGCGCTACAAGGTGCGCACGAACTACGAGGACAAGCGCGTGAACGATGCGCTGTTGCAGCTCGAGAGCGCGCTCGCGCTCGACGCGCCGCCCATGCGCATCGAGTGCTTCGACATCTCGACGATCCACGGGTCGTATACGGTCGCGTCGATGGTCGTGTTCACGGGCGGTAAGCCCGACAAGAACCAGTACCGCCGTTTCAAGATCAAGACGCCGCTCGACGAGGCGAACGACTTCCTTTCGATGCAGGAGGTGATGAGCCGCCGCTATTGCGCCGAGCGCATGGCAGATGAGCGCTTTGGAAGCAAGCCCGACCTCATCATCCTCGACGGCGGCAAGCCGCAGCTGTCGGCTGTCATGGAGATGTTCGACCAGATGGGGATCGACGACATCGCCCTGTGCGGCTTAGCGAAGCGCGACGAGGAGCTCTTCGTCCCCTGGCAGGACACGGGGCCGGTCGTTTTGCCCTCGGGATCGGCGTCGCTCTACCTCGTGAAGCAGGTGCGCGACGAGGCGCATCGCTTTGCCATCACCTTCCACCGCGAGCTGCGCGGCAAGGGCATGACGGCAAGCATCTTGGACGAGGTAGCAGGCTTGGGTCCTGTCAGAAAGAAAGCCCTGCTCAAGCATTTTAAATCCTTCAAGAACTTGAAGGCTGCGAGCTTGGCGGAGATCAAAGAGGCCCACGTGGTGCCCGACGAGGTCGCCGAGGAGCTCCACCGCGTGATCGAGCAGTATAATGGCGAGCGAAAAGATGAACTGGTCGTCGGCGGCGAATAGGGGGTTGCAATCATGGATGCGCGAAGCGAACGCGTCGAAGGTGCGCTCGGGCGCGAGGGCGAAGGCTGTTCGGGCAAGGACGGCGCGCCGTTAGAGGACATGCCCGAGCTCGTGATCGTCACCGGCATGAGCGGCGCCGGCCGCACCGAGGCGATGCACGTGTTCGAGGATTTGGGGTACTTCTGCGTCGACAATCTGCCGGCGAGCCTCATCGGCAACCTGCTCTCGCTTACCGGCATGCCCGGCCAGCCCGATGCGCGCCGCCGCCTCGCCGTGGTGTGCGATGCCCGCAACCGCGACTTCTTTCCCCAGTTGAAAGGCGAGGTCGAGAAACTCGAGCGCGAGGGCATCGACGTGTGCGTGCTGTTCTTGGACGCCGACGACGACAAGCTCGTCGCGCGCTACAAGTCCTCGCGCCGCCGTCATCCGCTGTGCACCGACGGCACCACTATCGCTCAGGGCATCGAGCGCGAGCGGCAAATGCTCTACGACCTGCGCGAGATGGCGCACCACGTCGTCGACACCACCGACATGCTGCCTCAGCAGCTGCGCGAGACCATCCGTTCGCTGTTCGCGCGCGGCAACGAGCGGCGTGGGCTGGCGGTCACCGTGTACTCGTTCGGCTTCAAGCACGGCTCGCCGAGCGACGCGGATCTCGTCATGGACGTGCGCTTCCTGCCGAACCCGTACTACGATCCCGAGCTGCGCTACTTGACCGGGCTTGATGCACCGGTGCGCGACTTCGTGATGTATCGTGAGGAAACTACCGAATTTGTGAAACGCTGGCGCGCGCTGCTCGACTGCGTCATGCCCGGCTACGTCGCCGAGGGCAAGCAGCAGCTCGCCATCGCCATCGGGTGCACGGGCGGGCAGCATAGAAGCGTCGCCATCGCCGAGTCGACGGGCGACTACCTGAAGTCGAACGGCTATCGCGTCTCCGTCGCGCATCGCGACCTGAAGCTCGCCGCCCGCAGCGCGCGAAAGTAGCGGCCATGAAAAAGATTCCTTTTCTCCAAGACCCCTCGGCGACCGCGGCCTTCGCGGCGCTGCGCGATCTGCCCCTGCCTCGGGCGGCGCACACCCCGCGCGGCGAGAAGATTCACGCGGTCGTCATCGGCGGCGGCACGGGCGCGCCGGTTTCCATCCGCACCTTGCTCTCGTTGGGCGTCGAAACGAGCGCGGTCGTCGCCATGGCAGACGACGGCGGCTCGACCGGCCTTCTGCGCGAGGAGGCAGACGTGACCCCGCCGGGAGACGTGCGCAAATGCATCCTCGCTATGGCAGCCGACCCGCAAGATCCGCTCACCCGCGCGTTCAAGTATCGGTTCCCCATCGCGAACAATCACTCGCTCGGCAACCTCATGCTCGTCGCGCTCGAGGATGCGTGCGGGTCGTTTCCCGAGGCCATCTCGGTGTGCGAGCGTATGCTCGATGCGCGTGGACACGTGTATCCCTCAACGCTCACACACGTCACGCTCGCCGCGAGGACGCGTGGCGGCGAGACGCTCGAGGGGCAGGCGGTCGCCTGCCATTCGGACACGGCGCTCTCGCGCGTGGCGCTTCGCAGCAAGGGCCCCATCGAGCCCTACGCGCCCGCGCTCGCGGCCATCCGCGAGGCCGACCTCATCGTACTCGGCCCG
Source organism: uncultured Ellagibacter sp. (assembly GCA_934663775.1). GTDB lineage: Bacteria > Actinomycetota > Coriobacteriia > Coriobacteriales > Eggerthellaceae > Ellagibacter. The sequence goes on from CAKUKU010000016.1 coordinate 44,668, forward strand.
GGGTCGCTGTTCACGTCGATCATCCCGAACCTGCTGGTCCCGGGCGTGGCCGACGCCATCCGCGACTCGAAGGGCGCTACCGTGTTCGTCTGCGGCTTGGCCGACGTGCAGGGCGAGACGCTTCACCTGAACGCCCGAGATCACGTTGAGGCGCTGCTCGACCACGGCATGCGCGGGCTTTTGGACTACGTGCTCATCCATTCTTCACGTCCGCTTGCGCCCGAGCGCGACGCGCGCGCATGCGCTGCGCCGGACGGTCAGAGGCGCGCGGAAATCCACCCGGTCGCCATCACCTATGAGGACGCGATGGCGATCCAGTCCCAGGGCCCGCGCGTCATCGTTCGCGATTTGGTCGATCACGAGCGCCCCACCTGGCACGATCCCGCGGCGTTCCGCGAGGCGCTTTGGGGGGTGCTCAAGCTATGTCGTTCACGTCGGAAGTAAAAGACGAGCTCGCGCGCGTGGCGCCCGAATGCTCGCATTGCGGCAAGGCCACTCTCGCTGCTCTCGTGCGCATCGAGGGCACGCTGTTTGTCTCCGGTCCCGGGCGCTATCGCGTGGAAATCGCCACGGACGTGCCGAGCGTCGCGCGTCTCGTGATCAAGCTTCTGCACGGCATCTATCAGCTGCGCACCGAGCTTACGGTCAGGCGAAGCGTTCTTCATAAGACGCCTAACTACCTGATCGAAGTCCCCGCGCAGCCGCATCTCGCGAAGTCGCTGCTCGATCTTGGGGTCATCACGAAGGAAGGCGGCCTGGAAGTGGGCATTCGCCCCGACATCGTGGCCAAGCAGTGTTGCGCTGCGGCCTACGTGCGCGGGGCATTTTTGGGCAGCGGGTTCATCGCGAACCCGCGCGGCGACTTCCACTTCGAGATCACGGTCGAATCGGAGTCCCTCGCCGAGGGGCTTGTGACGTTGCTCGCCGACAAGGGCATCAAGGCGCGCATCATGCAGCGCAGAAGCTCGTATATGGTGTATCTGAAGTCGGGAAACGCGATTCTTGAGTTTCTGGCGTTCGCCGGCGCCCACCAGTGCGCGCTCGCGATGGAGGAGGAGCGCGTCGTGAAAAGCGTGCGCAACGACGTGAATCGCATGACGAACGCCGAGATCGCGAACCAGGCGAAATCCTCTTCAGCCGCGGTTGACCAGCTCTTCGCTATCCGCACCGTGCTTGAGGCGCACGGCATGGAGAACTTGCCGCCCGCGCTTCAGGAGTTCATCCGTCTGCGCGTGAGCTTCCCCGACGCGAGCATCAAGGAGCTCGGCGAGCGCGCGAACCCGCCGCTTTCCAAATCGGCGGTCTATCATCGCATTCGCCGCATCGAGCAGCTCGCGAGCGAAGCCGCAAACCGAAAAGCGTAGCGGCCTTGCGGACAATTCGCCCGCAATCTGCGCGAGGGTGCTACGGGTGGGATACACTGATTCTGTGCGTCAAGGAAAGTAATCCTTCGAAAGGAGATTTGCATGGCAATCAAGGTAGGCATCAACGGCTTCGGTCGTATCGGGCGCTTGGCGTTCCGCGCGATGGTGAAAGATCCCGCGATCGAAGTTGTCGCCGTGAACGATTTGGGCGATATTCCCACGATGGCGCATCTGCTCAAGTACGATTCCGTTCATGGACGTGCCTTCGACGAGGTCGAGGTCACTGAAGAGGGCTTCGTGGCCGACGGTTATGCCGTGAAGGTTCTTTCCGAGCGCGACCCCAACAACCTTCCCTGGGGCGAGCTGGGCGTGGAAGTCGTCGTTGAGTCCACGGGCATCTTCAAGACCGGCGAGCTCGCGAGCGCTCACATCAAGGCCGGCGCGAAGAAGGTCGTCATCACGTGCCCCGCGAAGGGCGAGGACGCCACCATCGTCATGGGCGTGAACGACGGCGAGTACGACGCCGAGAAGCACAACATCATCTCCAACGCTTCCTGCACGACCAACTGCCTCGCACCGGTCGCGAAGGTTCTCATGGAGAACTTCGGCATCAAGCGCGGCTATATGAACACCATCCATTCCTACACCAACGACCAGAAGATTCTCGACCTTCCGCATAAGGATCTGCGCCGCGCCCGCGCTGCAGCCATGTCGATGATCCCGACCACGACGGGTGCCGCCCGTGCGGTCGCCCTTGTGCTTCCCGAGCTCAAGGGCAAGCTCGACGGCTTCGCCACGCGCGTCCCGACCCCCGACGGATCGATGGTCGACCTGACCGTCGAGCTCGATCGCGAGGTCACGGCCGAGGAAATCAACGCCGCGATGAAGAAGGCAGCCGAAGGCGAGCTTGCCGGCATCCTCGAATACACCGAGGACCCGATTGTTTCCATCGACATCGTGGGCAACGACCACTCCTCGATCTTCGATAGCGGCCTTACCATGGTCATGGGCGGCAAGTCCAACCTCGTGAAGGTCGTTTCTTGGTACGACAACGAGTGGGGCTATTCGAACCGCGTGAAGGACCTGGTGAAGATTCTTCTGTAATCGGAATCATGCACGATCGGGCGGCTTCTTGCCGCCCGTTTCTTTCTTGAAAGAGGAGACTCAATGGCATCAATCAAGACGATCGACGATTTCGATGCGCGCGGCAAGCGCGTGCTCGTACGCGTCGATTTCAACGTTCCCGTGTCCGACGGCGTCGTGACCGACGACACGCGCATCAAGGCGGCGCTGCCGACCATCGAGAAGCTTGTCGGCGACGGAGCGCGCGTCATCCTCATGAGCCACCTCGGTCGTCCGTCGGGCGAGGGCTTCGAGGAGAAGTTCTCGCTGCGCCCGGCCGCCCTGCGCCTGGCGGAGCTCCTCGGCAAGCCGGTCGCGTTCGCAAGCGACACGGTGGGCGAGGACGCGCAGGCGAAGGCGGCGGCGCTTCGCGAGGGGGATGTGCTTCTGCTCGAGAACTTGCGCTTCGACAAGCGCGAGAAGAAGAACGACCCGGCGTTTTGCGAGGAGCTCGCCAAGCTCGGCGACGCCTACGTCAACGACGCGTTCGGCACGGCGCATCGCGCGCATGCCTCCACAGCTGGCGTCGCGGCGCTGCTTCCGGCATATGCGGGCTACCTCATGCAGCGCGAGGTGTCCACGCTCTCGGGCATGCTCGAGAACCCGAAGCGTCCCTTCGTCGCCATCCTCGGCGGCTCGAAGGTCTCCGATAAGATCAAGGTCATCGACGCGCTCATCGACAAGTGCGAGACGCTCGTCATCGGCGGCGGCATGTGCTTCACGTTCCTTTTGGCTGAAGGCAAGCAGGTCGGCACCTCGCTTAAGGAAGACGAGTGGGTCGCCCGCGCCGGCGAGATGATGGAGAAGGCGGCCGTTCGCGGCTGCAAGCTGCTCCTTCCCGTCGACGTCGTGTGCGCCGACAAGTTCGCCGAGGATGCGAACACGCTCACCTGCTCGGTCGATGCCATCCCCGCCGATATGATGGGCCTCGACGTCGGACCCGAAACAGCCAAGCTCTATGCCGACGCCATCGCCGACGCGCGGACGGTGTTCTGGAACGGCCCCATGGGCGTGTTCGAGATGGACGCGTTCGCGGCGGGCACGAAGGCAGTGGCGCTCGCGGTGGCTGCCAGCAAGGAGGCCGACACGGTCATCGGCGGCGGCGATTCGGTCGCTGCGGTCAACAAGTTCAACCTTGCCGACCAGATGACCTTCATCTCGACCGGCGGCGGCGCGAGCATGGAGCTCGTGCAGGGAGAGGCGCTTCCCGGCGTCGAAGCGCTGCGTTAAACTGGCGGTATGCAAAGAGGGGAGGCGGCAAGGCGCGCGTGGCGTGCTTTCGTCTCCCCGTTCTTTTTCGCGGAAAGGACTAGCCATGGCAAGAAAACCCATGATGGCCGGCAACTGGAAGATGAACAACGCCATCGGTGAGGCAGTCGTGCTCACCCAGGAGATTTCCAACAACTGGTGGAAGGACTGGGAGGACAAGGTCGACGTCATCATCTGCCCGCCGTTTGTTGACTTGAAGCCGGTGAAGACGGTGCTCGAGTTCGACAAGACGAAGATCTTCGTCGGCGCGCAGAACGTGTACTGGGAGGAAGCCGGCGCGTTTACCGGCGAGGTGTCCGTTCCCATGATCCGCGAGTGCGGCTGCGACTATTGCATCGTCGGGCATTCGGAGCGCCGCGGACTTTTCGGCGAGACGAACGAGGACGTGAACAAAAAAGTGCGCGCACTTCTGGACGGGCGCTTGAAGCCGATCGTGTGCGTGGGCGAGTCGCTTGCCGTGCGCGACGAGGGCACGACGAACGAGTACGTGTGTGCCCAGGTGAAGGCCGCGTTCGCGGGCGTCGATGCGGAAGACGCCGCGAAGTGCGTCGTCGCCTACGAGCCCATTTGGGCCATCGGCACCGGCCGTACCGCGACGCCCGAGCAGGCAGAAGAGGTGTGTGCGGCCATCCGTGCGCAACTCGCTGTGCTTTTCGGCGAGGAAACGGCACAGGCTATGCGCATCCTCTACGGCGGCTCGATGAACCCCGGCAACGTCGACGCGCTTGTTGCCGAGCCCGACATCGACGGCGGGCTTATCGGCGGCGCGAGCCTCAAGTGTGACTCCTTCATCCAGCTCGTGAAGGCGGTCATGCAGTAATGAGCGTTCTCGATTCGTCTGCGCGCGAAGGCCTCGCGCTTCCTGTGTGCCTCGTTATCATGGACGGCTTCGGACTTGCGCCCGCAGGTCCCGGCAACGCCATCTCGCTCGCGCATACGCCGTTTCTCGATAAGCTGTTCGCGGGCGAGTGTACGCGCCTGCAAGCGTCGGGCGAGGCGGTCGGCCTGCCCGAGGGCCAGATGGGAAACTCCGAGGTTGGGCACTTGAACATCGGCGCCGGCCGCGTCGTTCATCAGGAGCTTACGCGCATCAACCGCGCATGCCGTACGGGTTCCATCGACGAGAACGAGGTCATCAACGCATGCCTCGATGCGTCTCGGGCGCCGGGCCGGGCGCTGCACGTCATGGGGCTGCTCTCCGATGGCGGCGTGCATTCGAGCAACGAGCATCTCTTCGCGATTCTCGAACATGCGGTCTCGCGTGGGCTTGAGGACATTCGCGTTCACTGCTTTCTCGACGGCCGCGATGTGCCGCCTTCGAGCGGCGAGGGCTATGTTGCCGAGCTCGAGCAGCTCATCGTCTCGAAGGGCTGGGAGAGCAAGGTCCGCATCGCGTCGGTTTCCGGGCGCTATTACGCGATGGACCGCGACAAGCGCTGGAATCGTGTGCAGAAGGCGTGGGAGGCAATCGTGTGTGCGACGCCCTCTGTCGAATGCGGGGCGCCTGCCGTGGTGGAGGATTCGTATACGGAAGGCGTCACCGACGAGTTCGTGGTTCCGTGTGCGCTCGATTCACGTGGGGTCCGCGATGGAGACGGCGTCATCTTCTTCAACTTCAGGCCCGATCGTGCGCGAGAGTTGACGCGCGCATTCGTGGATCCCGCGTTCGACGGGTTCGAGCGGCCTGTGTTCCCGCAGGTGAACTTCGTTTGCCTGACCGAATACGACCCCGATATTCCCGCACCGGTGGCGTTCCCGAAGGAGTTCCCCGACAACGTTTTGGCCGACGTGCTCGCGGAGCGGGGCCTTCGCCAATACCATATCGCGGAGACCGAGAAATACGCGCACGTCACGTTCTTTTTGAACGGCGGTCGCGAGGAGCCCAAGTCGGGGGAGGAGCGCCAGCTTGTGGCGAGCCCGAAGGTGGCCACCTACGACTTGCAGCCTGAGATGAGCGAGCCCGAGGTGGCGCGCGACTTGGCGCAGGCGATCGACGCGGGCGAGGCCGACGTGTATATCGTCAACTTTGCGAACTGCGACATGGTGGGGCACACGGGCGTCATCCCCGCGGCGGTGGCGGCGGTTGAGGCGGTCGATGCCGGAGTCGCGCAGGTGCTCGCAGCCATGAAGCGGGCGGGCGGCGTGGCCTTCGTCACCGCCGACCATGGCAACGCCGACAAGATGCTCGCCGAGGACGGTTCTCCCCATACTGCGCACACCACCGCGCCGGTTCCCTTCGCGCTGGCTGACTTCTCGGGGCGTGGGCTTCGCCTTTCAGGTGAGGAAGGCGCGCTTTGCGATATCGCTCCGACAATGCTGGCGGCAATGGGCATAGACGTTCCCCCCGAGATGACGGGAAAGAGCCTGCTTGCCTGATTTGTCGACGGATTTTGCGGACGATTCGTGTAGGGGGCTTCCTCGGCCAGGATTTGGCGGAGGAAGCCCTTGTTTCGTTATGTCGTTTCCCGTATAATCTATAACTTGCGTATGGTTGCGCGCGATGCGCAACGGGTAGTAACCGAGTAACGAAAAGAGTAACGTTTTGAATCCATTGCTCATCCTCATGCTGATTCTGCTGGTCATCTCCGGCATTGGCTTGATCATCTTCATCTTGCTGCATTCTGGCAAGGGCACCGGCATCTCCGACATGATCGCCAGCTCGGTGTACTCCACGCAGACGGGCACGAGCATCGTTGAGAAGAACCTTGATCGCATCACGATCGTATTCGCGGTTATCTTCCTCGTGTCGCTTCTCGTGCTGATGGTGATTTATCCTCAGGGAACGATTTCCCGCTAGTGCTTACTCCTCCTTATTTCAAAAAAGTTGAAATAAGGGGTTGCGCAAGGAGGTAGAGAGGCGTAATATACTACCTCGCGACGCGGACATGGCTCAGCTGGTAGAGCACCACCTTGCCAAGGTGGGGGTCGCGGGTTCGAACCCCGTTGTCCGCTCCA
>CAKUKU010000017.1 GCA_934663775.1 uncultured Ellagibacter sp.
AGTAAAGAAACGCTGCCGCTGCGTTGGAAGCGGTGGGTGCCACACCCAAAAACAGTGGCAGAAAGAATATACGAGGAACCGTATGACGGATAAAAAACCTTGCAAGCTCCCCGAGGCGGGGCAGTGGCCCGACAGGATAGCGCCCTGGGTGCTGCTCTGCGGGATCGTGCTCTCCACGGCGGGCTTTCTCATGGCGTTTTTGTTTGCGGGACCGGTGTCGGGCGCCTCGGTCGACGGCGTTGAGCTCATCGGCGGGCAGATGATTTCGAACAAACTGCTCATCTCGCAGAAGATCTTCTACTTTCACATGCCGGTCGCCATCGTGTCGTTCGTGGCGCTTGCGTTCGGGGCGTACTATTGCGTGCGCTTTCTCATGACGAAGAACCAGCGCTTCGACACCTGCGCGCGCGTGGCGTTCGAGATTGCGCTTCTGTTCGTCGTCGCGACCATGATCACGGGCGATCTGTGGACGCGCTTCGAATGGGGAGTGTGGTGGACATGGGAGCCGCGCCTGACCACGTATCTGATTCTGATGCTTATCGTGATCGCGTACTTCGTGCTGCGCAACGCTATCGAGGAACCTGAGCGTCGCGCAACGTATGCTGCGGTCATCGGCGTCATCGCGTTTGTGGACGTGCCTATCTGCTACATGGTGACGCGTCTGATTCCGTCGAGCATTCACCCGGTTGTGCTGCGCGAGGGAGGCATGTCGGGGGACATGGCGGCAACGCTTGTCGTGTGCCTTCTGGGTATGCTGTGCGTCGGGTTCGCGCTCTATCGTCTGCGTTTTCGCCAGGTTCGCGTGACCGAGCGCGTCGAGGCGCTGAAGCAAAGCATCGAAGAAATGGAGGAGAGGTAAATGAATCCCGTTCTTGCCGATATCTATAGCACCATTCTGCCGTCCGCCCCGTTCGTGATCGCAGCTTATGCGCTTTTGTGGGTGGCGCTTTTGGCGTTCGTATTCATGATCATGCGCGGCATCAAGAAGAGCGAGGCCCAGGTGGTCGTGCTCGAAGAGGCGCTCGAGGACCTGAAGGAGAAGCAGGCGTAAAGCGCCTTGGGGGCGCGCGGGCGCGGTGGCGTCTCGGGGACGCTGCTGCATCGGCGCGCGACGGCGCGCGAAGGGCTATCCCCATCGCGGACGCTCGTCGAATCGTGCCGCGGAAGCACGCAGGCTTCATCGGAGTTTTCCCGCGTTTGCGCTCGCGCCCGCTTTCCGCGCCGCCGGACTGTGGCGTTGACGTGGGCGCGTGAGGGGCCTTCATGCCGCGTGCTACAATCTGCCCTGTGAGTTTTCGGGAGGCGTTTGGACGTCCCCCTTGTCGGTTTCTCTTATAGAAAGGTTTCCCAGTGAAGGCACTTATTCCCGCTGCCGGTTTGGGCACGCGCTTCCTTCCCGCCACGAAGGCGCAGCCGAAAGAGATGCTGCTCGTGGTCGACCGCCCCGTCATCCAGTACGTGGTGGAGGAGGGCTTGGCGTCGAAGGCCGACGAGGTCGTCATTGTGAACAGCCGCTCCAAGAAGGCGATTGAGGACCACTTTACGCCCGATCCCGACCTGGTCGCCACGCTGCGCTCGCGCGGCAAGGACGCTTACGCCGACGAGGTGGAGCGCGTGGGCAACTACAACGTGAGCTACGTGTACCAGGAGGAGCCGCTCGGGCTGGGGCATGCCATCTGGTGCGCGCACGAGAAGACGGCGGGCGAGCCGTTCTACGTGCTTCTAGGCGACGTGATCGTGCCCGACAACCAGATGCTGCCTGCGATGCAGAAGGTGTCGGACGAGCACGGCGGGGCGAGCGTGATCGCAGTCATGCCCGTGCCCGATGACCAGGTGCATCGCTTCGGGATCATCGCTGGTGAGAAGCTCTCCGACGACGTGTGGAAGGTCGATTCGCTCGTGGAGAAGCCGGCGCTTGAGGACGCGCCCTCGAACCTGGCCGTGTTCGGCCGCTACCTGCTGAGCCCGCGCGTCATGGAGCTTTTGGCCGATGTGAAGCCTGGCGTGGGCGGCGAGATCCAGCTGACCGACGCGCTCGATGAGGTGCTGCGCGAGGAAGAGATGTACGCGCTCGTAATCGACCCCGAAGACGGCTTCGACACCGGCACGGTCGAGAGCTGGCTGCACACCAACAACGTGCTCTTCGAGCGCAAGCAAGGGTAAGCTTCACGGGTGGCGATAGCCTTCTCAAGTGAGGTGCGCTCGCGCGCGTGGGCTACCCTCCCGAGCAAGGGTAAGCGTTCGTGAGTAGCAGCCTCCCAGGTGAGGCAAAGCGCTCGCGGACGACCTTCCCGAGTGAGGGCAAGCACTCGCGGGCGCGTGATCTCCCTGGGAAAAGATGGTCTTTTCAAGCTTGAATTGTCAATCTTGTCATTTTCAAGGGGGAGACCTGCCAGAAATCGGGTGGTTTTCATCATTTCGGGAAGAATTCGAGCGAGGAGGAGAAAGCCGTCCGCGAAGCAAACCCCACTGAACTGGCCTTACTCTTCGCGCCGCTTTCGTCCGCTCGTCACAAGGGACGGGGAAACGCCCTCCGAGGGCTTCCCGTTGATGAAAACCGCCCGATTTCTGGCAGGACCCCCTCTCGAAAAATAGCTTCCGTCAGGAACACCCTCCCTCAAAAAGTGACATACGCTGCCAAGGGCAGGGCATGGGTTCGCTGGCGCTTGCGGCTAGGCCACCTTCCCCTCCCTTGGGAGAATCTTGTAGAAAGCGAGATAGACAAGCCCGCCGAGAAAGTACATGAGGGCGTCGATAGGATCGGCGGTGCCGAAATGCAGGACGCACGAAGCTAAGACTTCCCAACATACTGCGCACAATGCCGAGAGAAGGAGGGAAGACCCCAGGTCGCAGATAATCTCTCTGCCTGAAACAGCCCTGGTCAAGACATTTACGTAAGCGGGGAAAACAATGCCGCCGCAAAGGTCGGCGAGATGATAGTTGGCGAATTCGTACGGCAGAACGCAATCCAGCGAGAAGGCGAACCTGTTGATAAGGTAAACGAGGGTGGCAAGAAGGGGGAGCAGGTTGCTCCACGAGAACAGCGCCGGCCCAAGACGCCTCATCATGAATCGGAGCTGCCTAGCCACAGAGACCGAACAGCGCGAGGCCGAGACAGATTCCGAGGGCGATAATGATGATCTGGGTGCAACCGCTCTTTTCTGCCATGGATTTCCTTTCGATAAGCAAGTACCAGCATTCTATCACCTCAGATTGTTTTCCATTGAGAAGTTTTGCGAGCGGACGCCCGCGCTCTGAGCTTGCTCCGTCAGGCGGCGAAGGCGGCGTATGCGCGGCGAGGGCTCTCTGTGCGCGCCCAGTGCTTGTCCGATGGTCGCAGCTGCGAGGCGAAGCCGCGCAGGCTCCGAGCGCTCTGTGCTTGCCTTGGAGCCGCCAAAAGAAACGAACTCGTAACAAAAGCCCTGGTTGATTCATAAGATGCCCACGTGTCGAACATAAGGGGTTCAAGGGTGGTTGGTATACTGCATGCAGCAGGTGAGAAGGTCCCCCCTCCTTCGAGAACCCTGCAGTTGCCTTCTTTCGAAAGCAGCAGGCGGTCCTAACCCCGACCGTCTAATCCCCTCCTTGGGCCCGCCGGACCTCCCTTTCCGGCGGGCCATTTCTTTTCTCGCGCCTCGCCTCTGGGCAAACAAACGTTCGCATGATATGATACGCGCCATGGAAACTTTATTCACAGCAATGGAAAACGAGCGTCGCGCGGAAGTGGCGCCGCTTGCGGTGCGCATGCGCCCCCGCACGCTCGACGAGGTCGTGGGGCAGACCGATGCGGTCGGCCCCGGCAGCTGGCTGCGCAGCGCCATTGAGGGCGACAGCCTAAGCTCGGTCATCCTCTTCGGGCCCGCGGGCACGGGGAAAACCTCGCTCGCGCACGTCATCGCCGAGCACACGAGGGCAACCTTTGTGGAAGTGTCCGCCATCGGCGGCACCGTGTCCGACCTGCGCCGCGAGATCAGCGCCGCGGAAAAGCGCCTGACGATGCAGGGTCTTCGAACCATCCTGTTCGTCGACGAGATCCACCGCTTCAACCGCAGTCAGCAAGACGCGCTGCTCCATGCGGTCGAAAACCGCGTGGTCGTGCTGGTGGGAGCCACCACGGAAAACCCGTTCTTCGAAGTGAACTCAGCGCTCATCAGCCGTTCCCGCGTGGTCGAGCTTCACTCGCTCACCGATGGGGAAATCGCGCAGCTCGTTCGCCGCGCGCTCGCTGACGAACGCGGGCTCGCCGGGCGCTATGCGCTTGCCGACGACGCCCTTTCGGCTATCGTGCTGCTCGCCGGGGGCGACGGGCGCGCCTCGCTTACCACGCTCGAGCTCGCCTCGCAGATGGTGGCGCCCGGCACTCCCAAAAAGCCTGTTCTCATCAGCGTCGATGTCGTGCGCCGCGCAACGCCCCACCGCGCGCTCGCCTACGACAAGAACAAAGACATGCACTACGACGTCATCTCCGCGTTCATCAAGTCGATGCGCGGGAGCGACCCTGATGCTGCGCTCTATTGGCTCGCGCGCATGATCGACGGTGGGGAAGACCCGAAGTTCATCGCGCGCCGCATGATGATCCAGGCTTCGGAGGACGTGGGCAACGCCGACCCTCAAGCATTTCTCATTGCCGAAGCCGCGTTCAAGTCCGCCGAGGTCATCGGCTACCCGGAATGCCGTATTAACCTGGCACAGGCGGCGATATACCTAGCGCTCGCTCCGAAAAGCAACGCCGCGGAGGCGGGAATCGATGCGGCGCTCGCCGAGGTTCGCCGCGGGCCTGCGCGCAAGGTGCCCGACTACCTGCGCGATAGGCATCGCCCAGGATCCGAGAACTACGGAACCTACAAATATCCCCACGACTACCCTGAAGGATGGGTCGATCAGCGCTACCTTCCCGATGGCTTGGAGCGCGGCTGCTTCTACCATCCGAGCGAGCGGGGTTGGGAAGCTTACCGCGCGGATGCCGCCGCTCGCGACCGCGCGGCGGTGCTCGGCCGCACGGCGGAAAGCCGCGCCGCGGAAGGCAATTCCTCGCGAGGGTCGAAGCGCAACGCGACTGCTACTTCTGCTGAAAGGAAGCCCTCCTCCGAGGACAAGGCGCTTTCGGACGCCTCCGACCAAACGGCACATCCGGCAGACGCCCCTGCCCCCGCCGGCGAAGCTGGTTGATTTTCATTGGTAGCCGAATACCCGCGCCGTAACCGGCGTTTTCACAGCTAACGGGACGGGCGCGCAAACGCCCGCTCTGCGCTTTTCCAGGCCGGTTCGGCCCCGAGGGCCCTCGGCCGGGGCGCCCGGCTGAGTTTCGGGCATGGCTCCGCCGGCCCGCCCGGGTCGGTTTTCGGGCTCATCCGGACGGGCTGGAGGGCCCTGCCTATTCGGTTTCCTGGGCCGGCGGGGCTAAGGCGTCAGCGGCCCCTCGCCGCGGCGCCTGCGGTCCGCCTCCATCGCCCCGACCGTCAGTCGAGCTCTCCGTAGGGCACCTTCTCGACCCCCAGCGCGTCGAGCAGCTCGCGCCCGTCGGCGCCATCTGGTTGCAGCAAGGCGGCGGCAATCACCGCCCGCGCGCTTGACGGTGACGTAGCGTCACGCGCGATAATAGGGTGTTGGATTATCCGATGATCACACGTGCGAGAAGGACGCGGCATGCCTGTATATGAAGATGACCTGATGACCGTCGGCGAGATCGCCCGCCGCGTGGGCGTGACCGTGCGCACCATCCAGTACTACGACCAAAAGGGCCTGCTCCACCCCAGCTCGAAAAGCGAGCAGAATCAGCGCCTGTACTCCCGCGAGGACGAGGAACGCCTCTACCGCATCCTCACCCTCAAGTACCTCGGCTTCTCGCTCGCGCAGATCAAGGAGGCGGAGGCGCTCGACGACCGCCGGGAGCTCTCCGGTGCGCTCGAGAGCCGCATGCACGAGCTTGAGCGCGAGAGCGTCGAGGTCCTGCACAACATCAGCACCGTCAACAGCCTCCGAGAGCAGCTCGCTGCAAGCGAGCACGTGCGCTGGAGCGACTTTGCCCAGGCCATCAGCGACATGCAGAACCGCGAGGACGTGCTGTGGCTGGCCATCAACGGCGAGGGCTGCGACGAGAGCAGCGTCCCGGAGCTCACCCACGAGGAGGTCAGCCGCTGGCACCAGCTCATGGGCGACACCATCGAGGCCATGCACGATGGCGTGCAGCCCGGCGACGAGCGCGGCCGGGAGCTCGCCTTGCGTTTCGAGCGCCTCGGCGGCATGTCCGGCGCGCTCGCCGGCCTCAAGCGCCTCGCCAATCAGCGCGCGCAAGGCCCCAAGCAGTACGACCGCGACTTCTACGCGGGCATCCAGCGTAGGACGCTCAGCTTCCTCAAAGACGCGCTCGAGGCGCTGCGCGGTTAGGGGCGCCAAGCCGTAACAACCACAGCCATCCCGTGCCGGCACCCGTCCCACTTGGGCGGGTGTTGCTTTGCATCGCCTGTCATTCGCCCAGCTCGGCGCATTAATCGGCAAATCTCATCACTCGCCAGTTTTTTCTCGCGCAGCGCTTGCCCATGACGCAACGTCGCCCGTTAGCATCCTCAATCGGTTTCGAGGGAGGAGAGACGATGATCGTATCGTGGATGACAACCAACAGGTGCAACCTCAAATGCGAGCACTGCTACCAGGACGCGGCGGAGTGTGACAGTCGCGAGCTGACGACGGCCGAGGGCAAGGCGATGATCGAGCAGATCGCGCGCGCCGGCTTCAAGATCATGATCTTCAGCGGCGGCGAGCCCCTTATGCGCGACGACATCTTCGAGCTCGTGGCGCACGCTGCAGCTCAAGGCCTGCGCCCCGTGTTCGGCAGCAACGGCACGCTGATCACCGACGAGGTCGCGCGAAAGCTCAAGGAAGCCGGCGCGTGCTCCATGGGCATCAGCATCGACAGCCTCGACGCGGCAAAGCATGACGCCTTCCGCGGCGTCGCAGGCGCCCACGCCGACACCCTCGCGGGCATCGAGGCATGCAAGCGCGCGGGCCTCGACTTCCAGATCCATACCACCGTGGTCGACTGGAACCGCGACGAGGTCTGCGACATCACGGACTTCGCGCAGAGCATCGGCGCGGTCAACCACTCGATTTTCTTCCTCATCCCCGTGGGGCGCGGCAAGTACATCGAGGAGACGAGCCTCAAGGTGCTGGAGAACGAGGCGCTGCTCCAAGACATCATGCGCAAGGCCGCAGAGGTCGACATCGACGTCAAGCCCACCTGCGCGCCGCAGTTCACGCGCGTCGCCGACCAGCTCGGCATCCCCACCCGCTACACGCGCGGCTGCCTGGCCGGCCTCACCTACTGCGTCGTCGGCAGCGAGGGCATCGTGCGCCCGTGCGCGTACATGACCGAGGACGCTGGCGACGTGCGCGAGCAGCCCTTCGACGAGATCTGGGCGACGAGCCCCGTGTTCGAGCGTTTGCGCACGCAGGCTTACGGCGGCAACTGCGGCGAGTGCGACCACAAGGAGCATTGCGGCGGCTGCAGGGCGCGCGCGGCGTACTACCATGACGGCGACTACATGGCCCAGGACGACTACTGCGCCTACGGGCAGAAACTCGGCTGCAAGGGCGCCTAGGCGAGAGCCCGACGGCCGTCCCCTGCCCCTGCCGCTGCGATGACAGGGGCAGGGGCAGGGGCTGACAGCAAATGCGACGGATGCGACGGCCGCATGATCGGCCGCCCACATCAGATGAGGAGAACCACATGAAGAGGATTGCAACGAAGGCATGCGCGTGTGCGTGCGCCCTGGCGCTGGCGGCAAGCGGCAGCGCGATGATCGGCTGCTCTGGCAGCAACTCCGGCAACGCCGGCACACAGCAGGGCGCGACGAGCCAGCAGGCCGGCTACACCTTTACGGACGATTTGGGCAACCAGGTGACCGTGAGCACGCATGAGCGCGTCGTCGCGGGCATGGGCAGCTTCGCGAACATCTGGGAGCTGGCGGGCGGCACCCTCGTCGGAGCGTCCAGCGACGCGTTCTCCGATTACCACATCGAGTCAAAGGCGGAGAAGGTCGGTGACTTCTCCTCCCTCAATGCGGAGTCCATCATCGCGCTCAACCCGGACTTCGTGATCTTGACCGGCACAAGCTCCGGTCGCGGCGGTGGCGTCGCCCAGACCGACCTCAAGGACACACTGCAGGCAGCGGGCATCCCCGTGGCGTACTTCAACGTCACCACCTTCGACGACTACCTGCGCATGCTCAAGACCTGCTGCGACATCACCGGCGACGCCGAGGCGTACAAGGACAACGGTACGGAAGTTGCCGAGGACATCGACGCCATCAAGAAGAAGGCCGAAGGCAAGAGCGCGGGCAGCGTCGCGGTGCTGACCACGTACTCCGGCGGCACGCGCGTCCAGGCGTCCTCGACACAGACGGGCACCATGCTCGCCGAGCTGGGCGCGAGCAACATCACCGACGCCGACAAGAGCCTGCTGTCCGACTATAGCCTGGAGTCCCTGGTCAAGGCCGACCCCGACTTCATCTTCCTGCTGCCCATGGGCGACTCGAGCGAGGCTGCGCAAAAGGCGCTCAAGGACCAGACCACGGCCAACCCGGCTTGGAAGGAACTGACTGCCGTCAAGGAGGGCCGCGTCATCACGCTCAACCCCAAGCTGTTCCTCTACAAGCCCAATGACAACTGGGATGACGCATACGAAGAGCTGTACGAGGCCCTGTACGAGACGCCGCGCGAGCAGAAGTAGCGCCTGGCCTTGAAGGAGATGCAGACGACAAACTCACGCGGCAAGCGCGGGCGCGCCTTGCAGGCGGACGGACGATTCGCAGTGGCCATGGTTGCCTCAGTAGCGCTGCTGGGATGCGTGGCGGTGCTCGGCATCGTCATCGGCTCGACCTCCGTCGGCCTGCCCGACGTGCTCGCCCTCGCCTTTGGCGCACCTGCCGAGCAGACGGCGGTAAACGTCATCTGGAACATCCGCCTGCCGCGCGTGCTCGCAGCGCTTCTGGCCGGCGCCGCGCTCGCGCAGGCGGGCGCGCTCATCCAGGCGGCACTCGACAACCCCCTGGCCAGCCCCAACGTCATCGGCGTGAACGCGGGCTCGGGTTTCTTCGTGCTGCTGGCGGCGTGCGCCTTCCCCAACGTCTTTGGGCTCGCTCCCGTGGCGGCCTTCCTCGGCGCGTTGTGCGTGGCGGGGCTCATCTTTGCCGTGGCAGGCCTTGGGGGCTCGCCACGCCTCACCGTCGTGCTCGCCGGCATGGCGTTCACGGCGATCTTCACCGCCGGCATGAACACGATCCTCATCGTGAACCCGGACGCCTACGTGAGCGCCTCGGGCTTTCTGGTCGGCGGGCTGTCCGGCGTCAAGCTGAGCGAGGTCATCGTCCCCGGCTGCGCGATCTGCGTGGTGCTGGTGCTCGGCCTGTTGCAGGGCACGCGGCTCAACCTGCTCTCGCTGGGCGAGCATCAGGCGCACTCCCTGGGCCTCAACGTCCGCCGCACGCGCCTTACCGCGCTGGTGTCCGCCGCTGCGCTCGCGGGTTGTGCGGTGAGCTTTGCGGGCCTCGTCGGATTCGTGGGGCTCATCGTCCCGCACGCGGTCCGCGCTCTGGTGGGCCACGATAACCGCCGCGTCCTTGCGATGGCGCCGCTGCTGGGTGGGCTGCTGGTGTGCCTGTGCGACCTGCTCGCCCGCACCATGTTCGCCCCGTACGAGATCCCCGTCGGCATCGTCTTGTCCCTGCTGGGCGGGCCGTTCTTCGTCTACCTGATCTTGCGCCGTGGGAAGGGGGGCCTCGATGGCTAGCGTGCAGCTGAGCGACGTCAGCTTTGGCTACGGCGAGCGCGCCTTGTTCTGCAGGCTGGACCTCGAGCTCGCGCAAGGTAAGGTGACGAGCATCATCGGCCCCAACGGCTGCGGCAAGTCGTCGCTGCTCAAGCTGGCAAGCGGCATCTGCAAGCCCTGGGAGGGCAGCATCCGCGTGCTGGGGCACGATGCCAGCGCGCTTTCCTCCAAAGAGCGCGCACGGCTGCTGAGCTTGCTGGCGCAGGAGCACGCGGCACCGCCCATGAGCGTGCGGCGGCTTGTGGAGTGCGGGAGGTTTCCGCACCATGGGATGTTCGCGACGATGGACGCAGCGGATTACGAGGCAGTTGACCGGGCGCTTGCGACATGCGGGCTTGCAGAGCTCGCCGAGCGCCCCGTGGCCGAGCTCTCCGGCGGGCAGCGTCAGCGTGCCTTCATCGCCATGGTCCTGGCGCAGGATGCGCCCGTGGTGCTCTTCGACGAGCCGATCTCGTTTCTCGACGTGTCGGCGTGCTACGAGGTGATGGAGCTGATGCGCTCGCTCAAGGAGGAGCACGGCAAGACTGTCGTCGCGGTGATCCACGACATCAACCTGGCGCTCAAGTACTCCGACGAGGTCTGCGTTATGCGTGCCGGAAAGCTGCTGTCGCAAGGGGCGCCACATGAGGCCGAGGTACTCGCAGCTGTCGAAGACGCCTTCGACGTGCGCATCGAGCTGCTGCATGGCGAGCTGGGGAGTTCGTATGCGCTGTGGCGGCGCACAAAGTGCTGACGCTTGCAAGCCAGGCGGCAGGCTATCGGCACGGGTACGGCGAATTGTCTGAACGATTCATCGTTCAGGCTTTTTGGCTTTCGGGGATCTAACCGCGCTTGCGACCGTGGACGAGCGCGTAGTACACGAACGCGGCGACAGAACACAGCGCGCAGATGAGGAACATCGTCGTGTAATCCGTTGCAGCGAGGACGTTACCCCAGGCCACGGGCGCAACGCCACAGCCGAGGTCGCAGAGCAGGAAGAAGGTCGAGATACCCACCGCACTCTTCTGCTGGCCGATGATCTTCACGCAGACCGCCTGGCCGATGCTCATGCAGGTGCCAAAGCCCGGCGCCATGAAGACGCCGACGAGGACGAACATCCCGCCGTTGAAGGCAAACGCGCAGATCACAGACGCAAGCGCGTTGCATGCAATCGAGATGTAGAGGATTGCGTTCTCGCCGTGGCGATCCATCAACTTGCCGGTAATCGGATGCGTGATGAGAAGGAGCACGGAGTACGCAAGGAAGGTGAGCGGGGCGAAGAATTGCAGACCGCGGTCGATGGCGCAGCTGTTGAGGTAGGTGTTGATCGAGGCGTAGCCGCAGGCCACGAGGAACATAAACACCGCGAAGACGGCGGCACGGCGATCGAGGAAGCTGCTGATCTTGAAACTGCCAGGGCGGACCATGGTCCGGCGTCATTGGGGACCTTGACCAGGCGCGTGCACACGATGGCAATTGCGGAGGCGACGGCGCAGGTTGCGAAGACGACATGGTAGTTGAGTCCGCCGGCGATGAACATGCCGGTATATGGTCGAGGGCGAGGCCTCGATCTGGCCGGCCCTGCCCAGCGCTATCTGCTGGGGCGACAGCCCCTGGGGCTCGTCGCGCCTGTCCAGCCTGCGGTAGCGCTTCCGCTGCTTCTTTCCCTGCATCTTTCTTCCTTTCTCTCGGGAGGGCCCTCGGCCCTCGCCTCCGGAAAGGAATTCTCGAACTCATCCGGACGTGTCCGGATGAGTTCGAGAACGAAATTGAAGTGTTCGGATGAACTTGCGAATCAACCCGCCGGCGAAGCCTATGAACAGCAGGTGAAAACGCCGCGGAAAGAGCCTGATGGAACGGGCGAAGTGCTATAGTTAGGGCTTCGGAACAAAGGAGGCGCGGATGGATTTCTTCAGCGTGATAAACGTTGCTTTGCCGGTGGTGTATGTGCTGGTCGGCATCGTTTTGGTGTGGTTTGTCATCGAGCTTGTCATGACGATTCGCAAGACTCGCGAAACGGTGACGAGCGTGCAGAAGCAACTCGAGCCCACGCTCGAGCACGTGGAGAAGATTACGGCATCGCTTGAGCCTGTGTGCGACAAAATCGATCCCCTGGTCGATCGCGTGTCCCTCACGGTCGACGCCGCGAATCTGGAAGTCATGCGCCTCGATCAGATTCTCGAGGACGTGGGGGAAATCACCAGCTCGGCATCGAGTGCCGTGAACGCGGTCGATACGGTGACCAATGCTCCCCTCGAGCTCGTCAACTCCGTCACCAAGAAGGTCCGCCGGAAGTTCACGCCGAAAAAGGCGTCCGACGAGTCTGTTGCCTTAGGGCAGGGCGCGCCTGACGAGCCTAATCCCGTCAGCGACTTCGTCGATGCGACCGCCGATGCCGCAGCTGCCGTAGTTGCGGCTGGCAAAGGCCGAGTCGCCGGCAAGGCGTCTAACGAGGAGACTTCCGCTTCCGCCGCAGCCGCGACCGCCGCGACCCCCGCAGCCAAGCCCGCCGTGCAACCTGAGCCCGCGCCCGTAGTCGAGCCCGCCTCTTCCGACGAGGGCAAGTACTTCACCTATGCCCCGGAAACGGGTGCCACCGCCTCATCTGATGCCGAGAAAACGGCGTCTTCGGAGGAGTAGGCTTTGAGCGACGTGGCGCAGAACAAGCAATCGGATAAGACGGACAAGGCTCGCAGGCGTTTCTTAAACGTTTGGACTATCGTGGGCGCCATCGCGCTCACCTGGGTCGTTGTGCAGCTATTGAACATTCTCTCGGTGCCTGTCGCCATCGTCATCTGGACGACCATCATCGTGTTCGTCCTGCGCGGCACGGTGAACAAGCTCGAGGAAATCGGCATCAACCGAACGGTGGGCACGGCCATCGGCTACGTGATCATGTTCGCGGTGCTGGCGCTTGTAGCGTTCCTTTTGTTCTCGCCTGGCGTCGGCATGAACACACAGTTCGCGAACTTGATCGAGAACGTCCCCGTCTACGTGCAGGGCATCTCCGACTGGGCAAACGACATGTACGCGCGCTACGCCTACATGCTCGAGGACGAGTCGGTCCGCGCATTCGTCACCGACGTGCAGGCCTCCGCCATGGATTGGGCGGGCGACTTCGCGAAGAACAGCGCCTCGGGCGCCATCGCGTTCGGCACGGGGCTTGCCAACGCGCTTATGGCCATCGGCTTCGCGCTTGTGGTCGCCTTCTGGATCCTCATGCAACTGCCTCAGCTCGGGCGCGAATGCAGGCGCCTCGTGGGCGACGCGCACGCCGAGGACCTCGAGATGCTCCACATCACGTTTACGCGCGTGATGGGAGGCTATATCAAAGGTACGCTTCTGCAGTGCGCAATCATAGGCGTGGCCTGCGGAATCCTCTTTGCCGTGCTCGGCATTCCCAACTCGATGGCCTTGGGCGGCATCACGGGCATCTTAAACATCATCCCGATTATCGGCCCCTGGCTGGGCGGCGGTCTCGCTGCGATCGTCGGCATCTTCGTGAGCCCGCTCGTCGCCGTCATCGCCATTCTCGGCACCATCGTGATTCAGCAGTTCGTCTACACGTTCATCTCGCCGAAGATCATGTCCGACTCGGTCGACATCCATCCGGCGCTCACGCTCATCGCCCTC
Organism: uncultured Ellagibacter sp.; assembly: GCA_934663775.1. Taxonomy (GTDB): domain Bacteria; phylum Actinomycetota; class Coriobacteriia; order Coriobacteriales; family Eggerthellaceae; genus Ellagibacter. The sequence continues at coordinate 13,439 of CAKUKU010000017.1, forward strand.
ATGGCGGGCTCGGCGCTTGGCGGCGCGATGGGTGGGCTTTCGGGCTCGCTTGTGGGCATGCTGGCCTCTATTCCCGCCGTTGCCGTCGCGAAATCCGTTTTCGTGTATTATTTCGAGAAGCGAACGAGCAGACGCCTCGTCTCGAAGGATGGCGTGTTCTTCTTAGGCACGCCTTCGCCAAGCGAAGACGGCGATGCGCCGAATCCTATCGCCGATGCTACGTCCCCGCACCCCGACGGATCGGCGGAATTCGCGCGCGCCGAGAAGAAACGCGCCGAAAATGCCGAGAACAGGCGCAAGATCAGAGAGCGTCTGCGTGGGAGGGAAGACAAGAAATAGCGGCGCACTCGCGCTGTTGAGAACGTGAAAGCGAGCGCTTCTGCAATACCGCAACGCGCTCTTGAGTGATAAGGGAAGAACAACCACCATGAAGTACATGACCACCGCAGAAATCCGCGAGAAGTACCTCGCCTTCTTCGAGGAGAAGGGATGCAAGCGCATGCCGTCCTCCTCGCTCATCCCCGACGACCCGTCGCTGCTTCTGACGAGCGCCGGCATGGTGCAGTTCAAGCCCTACTTCCTTCACCAGAAGGAGCTCGACCCAGCCTACATCGGCACCACGACCGCGCAGAAGTGCGTGCGTACCAACGACATCGACAACATCGGCGACGCGCGCCACCTGTCCTTCTTCGAGATGATGGGCAACTTCAGCTTCGGCAAGTACTTCAAGAACGAGATGTGCGCCTGGGCCTTCGAGTTCTCCACCGAGGTGCTCGGCCTGCCGGCGGAGAAGCTCTACTTTACGGTGTTCGAGGATGACGACGAGACGATCGAGATCTGGAAGTCGCTCGGCGTTCCCGAGGACCACATCTCGCGCCTCGGAGAGGACGATAACTTCTGGCGCGCCGGCCCCACCGGCCCCTGCGGCCCCTGCTCCGAGATCTACTTCGACCAGGGTCCCGAAGTCGGCTGTGGCAGCCCCGACTGCAAGCCCGGCTGCGATTGCGACCGCTACCTCGAGTTCTGGAACTGCGTGTTCACCCAGTTCGACGGCCAGGAAGACGGCACGCTTGCACCGCTGCTCACCAAGAACATCGACACCGGCATGGGCCTCGAGCGCATCGCCGCCATCATGCAGGGCGTCACCAACAACTACGACACTGACGTGCTTCGCAGCCTCGTCGGCGTGGGCGAGCGCCTGGCGGGCAAGACCTACAAGCAGGACGAGGCGGTGGACAAGTCGCTGCGCATCATCGCCGACCACAGCCGTTCGGTCACGTTCATGATCGCCGACGGTATCCTGCCCTCCAACGAGGGTCGCGGCTACGTGTTGCGCCGCCTGCTTCGTCGCGCCATCCAAAAGGCGCACATGATCGGCATCGAAGGGCCGTTCTTGAACGACTACGTCGATGAGATCGTGGAGCTCATGGGCTCGGTCTACCCCGAGGTTGTGGAAAACCGTGAGCTCATCCGCCGTGTGATCCTTTCCGAGGAAGAGCGCTTCGGCGCCACGTTGCGCCAGGGCCAGGTCTTTCTCGCGGAGGCGCTCGACAAGCTCGAGGGCGACACGCTTTCGGGCGAGGAGGCTTTCACCCTGCACGACACCTACGGTTTCCCTGTCGAGGTGACCGAGGAGATGTGCGCCGACCGCAACGTGAAGGTCGACATGGAGGGCTTCGAGCGCTGCATGGACGAACAGCGCGAGCGCGCCCGCGCCGCCAACACGAAGGACGCCGAGGCTGCTTGGAGCACCTACGGCGGTATCCACGCCGACGTGTTGAAGGAAGTCGGTGCCACGGAGTTCGTGGGTTACAGCGAGCTGGAATGCGCGGCGAAGGTAGTCGCCATCATCGCGAACGGCGAGCGCGTTGAAAAGCTTTCCGCAGGTGAGGAAGGCGAAATCGTGCTTGACACGACCACGTTCTACGCCGAGATGGGCGGCGAGGTCGGCGATACCGGCACGCTTCGCGGCGCCAACGCCGAGGCGGACGTGCTCGACACGAAGGCGCCCGAGAAGGGTCTTGTGTGCCACAAGGCGAAGGTCGCGTCCGGCACCATCGCCGTGGGCGATGAGGTTACCGCGGCGGTCGACGGTGCGCGCCGCGCCCGCATCACCCGCAACCACACCGCGACGCATATCCTGCATGCAGCACTTCGCCGCGTACTGGGCGATCACGTGAAGCAGGCAGGTTCCTATGTTGGGCCCGACCGCCTTCGCTTCGACTTCACGCACTTTGAGGCCACCACGCCCGAGCAGCTGGCCGAGGTCGAGCGCGTCGCGAACGAGGAAATCATGTCCGCCGTCTCCACCAATATCTACGAGACCTCGCTCGACGCCGCTCGCGAATCCGGCGTGACGGCGCTCTTTGGTGAGAAGTACGGCGACGTCGTGCGCGTTGTCGAGTGCGGCGAGTTCTCTCGCGAGCTGTGCGGCGGCTGCCACGTGGCCAACACCGCCGAGATCGGCCTGGTGAAGATCACCTCTGAGACTGGTGTCGGCGCGAACCTGCGCCGCATCGAGGCGGTGACGAGCTTCGGTGCCCTCGAGTACGTAAACAAGATCGAGGCCGAGCTGAAGGAAACCGCTGCTGAGCTGCGTGTTCCGCTGTTCGATGTCTCCGAGCGCACGGCCGCCAACATGAAGACGCTGAAGGAATTCCAGAAGACCCGCAAGGCCGCGAAGACCGCCATCTCCGACGACGGCGTGAACATGCTTCTTTCGGCCGCCAAGCAGGCGCAGGGCGGCTACCCCGTCATCATCAGCCGCGTGAAGATCGCCCAGCCGGGCGCGATGCGCAACATGTGGGACGTCGTTCGCGCACGTATGGAGACGCCGGGCGCTGTTGTGCTCATCGCAGACAACGAAGGGAAGGCCACGCTTCTGGCCGCAGGCACCGACGAGGCTGTGGCCGCTGGCTTCAATGCCGGCGCGGTGATCAAGGAAATCGCCCCGTGCGTCAAGGGCGGCGGCGGCGGAAAGCCTGCGATGGCCCAGGCAGGCGGCAAGGACGTGTCCGGCATCGATGCAGCGCTCGAGTCGGCCAGGAAGATGCTGCTCTAAGCTGTGCGTATACTTGCTCTCGATATCGGGGAGGTCCGCGTGGGGATCGCCGTATGCGATCCCGGCGAGTGCGTGGCTTCCCCCGTTTGCGTTCTTCCTGCTCGGGAAGTGACGGACAATGCGAAGCCGTTCAAGCGCGTGCTCGAGGACTGGGAGCCCGAGTTGCTTTTGTGCGGGCTTCCCAAAACGCTTGCGGGTGAGGAAGGCCCGCAGGCGAAGCGTATTCGCAAGGTGGCCGACGCCATCTCCAAAAACTGCGGCATTCCCCACGAATTCGCAGATGAGCGCCTTAGCTCGCGCGAGGCCAAGCGCAGTTTGCGTGAAAAGGGCCTAAGCGAGAAGGACATGCGAGGCAAAGTGGATATGATAGCGGCAAGTCTGTTTCTGCAGGCATGGCTCGACGAACGGGCTGCTCGCAATCTCGAAAGGTAACCGATGGCTCCATTCAAACGCCAAATCACCTATTCTTCGCGTCCGAATCATCGGGCGCGCGTTGCGCATTCCATGGGCGATCGTCAGTTCCGTACCTACGACACGAGCGCGCTGCAACCGAAGCGTTCGAAGGGGCCGATGATTGCCTTCATCGCGGTCATCGTCGTCGTGGCACTTCTTCTCATCCTCGGCGTGTCCACGCTTGTTCGCGGTTGCACGTCTGGCAATCTCGTCGCCGACGGCCAGCAGGTCACCGTCGAGGTCGCCGACGGCGCGTCGACGTCTTCCATTGCCCAATCGCTGCAGGAGGCGGGACTTGTTTCATCTGCGAGTGACTTCACGAAGAAGGTGTCCGATCTCGGTCTTGACGGCTCGCTGCAGCCGGGCACGTACACGCTGACGGGTGGCATGTCGCTTGAGGACCTCGCGAAGATGCTTTCCGCGGGTCCTGGCTTGACGGGTCCTTCCGTCACCATCCCCGAGGGCCTTACCTTGGCAAACATCGCCGACCGCGTGAGCTCCGCCACGAACGGCCGCATCTCGGCCGACGACTTCAAGGCGCAGGCATCCAACGCGAGCGTGTACGCGAGCGACTTCCCCTTCCTGAAGGATGCGGGCACGAACTCGCTCGAGGGTTTTCTCTTTCCGAAAACGTATGCGGTGAGCTCAACCGATACGGCAGACTCGCTTATCCGCACCATGCTCTCACAGTATCAAACCGAGGTGGCGACGCTCGATTATTCGTATCCCACCAGCAAGAACTTCAACGCGTACCAGACGCTTATCCTTGCCTCGATTATCGAGAAGGAAGCGAGCGAGGATGCCGATATTCGCGCGAAGGTTTCGGCGGTCTTCTACAACCGTCTGCTGAACACCGGTGCGCCGACGTACGGCCTTTTGGGCTCGGACGCCACGACTGCCTACGAAATCGGCGGCGACCCCGACAACTATGATTGGTCTACGGACAGCGCCTACAACACGCGCCGCCATGCGGGCCTGCCCCCGACGCCCATCTGCTCTCCGAGCATCGGCAGCCTTCAGGCGGCCTGCAATCCTGCGTCCGATTTCGACGACTACTACTTCTTCTCGTTCTGGCCGAATGACCAGGGCACCATCGATTACTTCTTCGACAAGACCTACGACGAGCATCAGGCGACTATCGCCGCGCACTCGTAGGCGCTGTTGCGGCAGTTCGCGCAAAGGAAGTCCATGGCATATTTCAAACCCGATCGATATTTCTCCCGTCTTTCCCAGATCTCTATCGAGAAGGATATCCTTGCATGCGGGTTTGAAAACGTGCTGCTCGACATCGATAACACCTTCGTCCCCCGCGACACGCAGGTGATTCCGCGCGATGCCCGCGTGTGGCTCGGCTGCGCGCGCGAGGCGGGCGTGACGATCTGCCTGCTGTCCAACAATTGGCACAAGGTGGTGTACGACTTTGCTGACGAGGTGGGGCTTCCCATCGTCGCCAAGGCGATGAAGCCGTGCCCTCCCGCATATTTCACCGCGATGCGCAAAATCGGGGCGAAGCGCAAGAACACGGTCGCAATCGGCGACCAGCTTATGACTGACGTGCTCGGTGCCCATACGGTGGGAATCAAGGCGTACCTTATTCAGCCGCTCGTCGAGCAGGACCTGCCCCATACGCTGTTCCTGCGCCACTTCGAGCGTGTGCTGATGGGCGACGCCCAGCCAGAGGCCCCCGTTGCATGCGAGCGGGGAGAAGAGGTGCGCATCTAACCATGGAAAACGACGTTCGCAACACTCCGCAGAAGCTCTACGTGCTCGGGCATCCGGTGGCTCACTCGAAGTCGCCCGTGATGTACAACGCGGTTTACGGGAAGCTCGGTTTCCCGTGGGAATATGGCCTGATGGATTGCGCGACGCCGGTAGAGGCTAAGGCGTTTCTCGCAGCGCGCGACTTCCTTTCCGTAAACATCACGACGCCGTACAAGCCCGAGGCGCTTGCGGGTGCCACGGCGCGGGCGGCATCGGCGAAGCTTGCGCACGGTGCGAACATCCTCGTGAAGAAGGGCGACGCGCTCATCGCCTTCAACACCGACGGTCGAGGCTGCGTGGGGTATCTCGAGCGCACGGGCTTCTCCTTCGATGGCGCGAAGGTTGCCATATGCGGCACGGGGCCCACGGCGCTCGCCATCCTTCATGCTGCGGCAATCGCGGGCGCTTCCGAGGTGCTTTTGCTCTCGCGCGACAAGGAGCGTGCTCGCGAGGTGCTCGACCGGTATGTGGATGAGTTCGGCACGCTCGCTCATGCGACGGTCGACCTGCAGGCCGCCGTCGACGGGCACCGAAGCTTCCTCACCGCCTACGACGAGACCGCGTTCAAGTTCGGCAGCTACACCACGTCGACTCAGGCTATCACCGCGGTCGACCTTGTCATCAATGCGACGCCGCTCGGGATGCGCGAGGGAGATCCGGCGCCGTTTGACGTGTCGCTTTTCCGCGAAGGCCAGCGCGCCTTCGACGTTGTCTACGCGCATGGGGAAACCGCCTTCGCGGCGGGTGCCAAGGCTGCAGGGTGCACGTTTGCGGATGGCGGCGGAATGCTCGTCGCGCAGGCGGTCGCCACCGTGCAGGCCGTGTGCGACGTGTCGGGCATCGATTGCGAGTTCTCGTTCGACGAGCTGTTCGAGGTTATGGCGAACGCCGCCGGTTTCAACGTGTAAGCCCTGCGCCGATGCCGCTGTGCGAAATCGGGCGGCTGGAAAAGGCGCTCTTGCCTGCTTGCGCTACAATAGCTCGGAAACTATACGCATTCGATCGGAAAGCGAATCCATATGCGCTACACCTTTGCCGGGGAAAGCCACGGCCCGTGCCTTACCGCCATCGTCGAGGACGTGCCTGCGGGCTTGCGGGTCTCCGAATCCCAGATCAACTCTGACCTGGCTCGTCGCCAATCGGGCTACGGGCGCGGCGGCAGGCAGTCCATCGAGCGCGACACCGTGCAGGTTACGTCGGGCATCCGCTTCGGGAAGACCATCGGCTCGCCGGTGACGCTCATCGTCCGCAACCGCGATTGGGAGAACTGGACGGACCGCATGGCCGTGTTCGGTGAGGAACCTGAAGGGCTTGTGCGCGAGGTGACGCCGCGCCCGGGGCACGCCGATTTGGTAGGTGCCTTGAAAACGAACACCGACGACTGCCGAAACATCCTCGAGCGCTCGAGTGCCCGCTCGACCGCCGCTCGCGTGGCGGCGGCTGGTGTCGCGCGCGAATTCCTGGCTGATCTGGGCGTCGAGGTGTTCTCGTATGTGAACCGTATCGGAAACGCGGAGTTTCGCGAGGAGAACCCGTTTATCGACTGTGTGCAGTATTCCCCGCTCGACATTGAGACGAGCGAGGTTCGCTGCCCGAACGCGCAGGCGACCCGCGCGATGATCGCGGAAATCGAGCGCGCGAAGGCCGAGCGCGACACGATCGGCGGCACGTTCCGCGTCGTGGCGACGGGGCTCGTTCCCGGGCTCGGCGGCTACGCGACGGCGGACGATCGCCTGACGGCGCGTTTGGGCCAGGCGCTCTTTTCCATCCAGGCGATGAAGGGCGTCGAGTTCGGCATGGGGTTCGAGGTTGCTCGCCGCTTGGGGAGCGAGGTGCACGACCCCATCGTGCTCGATCGCGAGCGCGATTGCTTCACGCGCACGTCGAACAACGCGGGCGGCCTTGAAGGCGGCATGACGACGGGGCTGCCGCTTGTAGCGACCGTCGCGATGAAGCCCATCCCGACGCTCATGCGCCCGCTTGCCACGGTGAACATGGACACGCTCGAAGTTGCCGACGCATCCAAGGAGCGCTCCGACGTGTGCGCCGTGCCCGCCGCCGCGGTCGTCGCGGAAGGCGAGGTGGCGTTTGTGCTGGCCAACGCCTACCAGGAGATGTTCGGCGGCTCCTGCATGGCCGACATCAAGGCGAACATCAAGTCGTACAAGGCGCGCCTGAGGACGATGTCCCGATGACGGCGGAACCCATGCAACTCGCGCGCCCCGTGTTCCTTGTGGGATTCATGGGCGCGGGGAAAACGAGCGTGGCGCGCCGCCTTGCGCGCACGTGCGGCATCTCGTCGGTCGACATGGACACCTACCTCGAGCGGCGCGAAGGCAAGCGCGTGAAGGAAATTTTCGCGGAATGCGGCGAGGAGGGCTTTCGCGCCATCGAGACTGACGTGCTGTGCGAGCTGGCCTCAAAGGAGGAGCCGCTCGTCATCTCGTGCGGGGGCGGTGTCGTTTTGCGCGAGGAGAACCGCGAGATTCTTGCCGAATCGGGGTTCGTCGTGCACCTTCAGGTGACGGTGGACGAGGCCGCGAGCCGCATCTCCGACAAGTCGAGCCGGCCGCTGTTTCAGGACATCGACGCGGCGCGCGAGCGATGCCTTGAGCGGGCCCCGCTATATGCGGGCGTGGCGGACGCGGAAATCGACACGGCGGGCAAGAGCGTCCCGCGAATCGCGCGTGAGGTCCAGCGCATTTTGGAAAGGAACGGTGTACTGTGCCAGCGACGAAAGTGATCGTGAACATTCCCCGCGAGCGACCCTACGATGTGCGCATCGGCACCGACGTGCTCGACGGGCTGGGAAACTACCTGCGCCGAATCGACGCCACGGCGAATGCGCCGCGCATCCTCGTCATTTCCGACACCAACGTGGCGCCGCTGTACCTGGAAGAGGCGAAGGCGTCGCTTCGCGCTGTGGATTACCGCGTGAGCGAAATCGTCGTCCCCGCAGGAGAGAAAACGAAGTCTGTCGAGGTTGCAGGCGAGATTTGGGAAGCGATGGCGGGCTTGAAGCTCGGCCGCGACTGCGCCGTCGTGGCGCTCGGCGGCGGGGTGGTGGGCGATCTTGCCGGGTTCACCGCATCCACGTTCATGCGCGGCATTACCGTGGTGCAGGCGCCGACGTCGCTGCTCGCCATGGTCGACTCCTCGGTCGGCGGCAAGACGGGTGTGAACCTTTCCGCAGGTAAGAACCTCGTAGGCACCTTCACGCAACCAGCGTATGTATGCGCCTCGATCAAGGCGCTCGCCACGCTGCCCGAGCGCGAATGGGCTTGCGGCTGTGGGGAAATCGCAAAGTCGTCGGTGATCGATTCCGACGAGTTCTTCTTTTGGCTCACTGACAACGCCTCCGCGCTCGCCGCGCGCGACCACGACGTGACTGCCGAGGCTATCGCGCGCTCCGTTGTGTTCAAGGCTGATGTCGTCGCGCAGGACAAGACGGAAAGCCGCGGTGTACGCGAGTGCCTGAACTACGGGCACACGCTGGGGCATGCGGTGGAGTCGCTTGCCGGTTACGGCACGTATTCCCACGGCGCGGCTGTTGCGGAAGGCATGCGCTTTGCGGCGCGCCTGGGCGCAGCGATTGCGGGAACCTCGCTCGATGTGGTGCGCGCGCAGGACGATCTCCTTGATGAGCTGGGGCTTCCCGCACTTTCCTGGTCGGCGGCGCCTGAGGATATGCTTGCTGTGATGAAGCGCGATAAGAAGGTGCGCGGCGGCGTGGTGAAGTTTGTGCTGCCGATCGATATTGGGCAATGGGAATTGAGGGAAGTGGAAGACGACGTGATTCTCGAGCATCTCGCTGCGTGGGCGCGAAGCAAGTAGCCTGCGAGTCCGCGAAAGGCGTTCGACCTGCGGGTCCGCGGAAGGCGTGCGGCAACGCTCAGTCGCTCAAACAGTCCTCGCTGCGCTGCGGAACTCGCTTGGTGAGCGCCGCCGTGCGCCTTCCGCTCGCTGAGGGCCGAAGGACTGCCGGGGTAGCGCCCGGTCGCTCAGGCAGTCCTCGCAGCGCTTGGGGAACTCGCTTGGTGAGCGCCGCCGCGCGTTTTCCGCTTGTTTGGTTGCAGGCTATCGATTTGCCTTCGGGCTCGAGAAGTTGATTGCGGTTCCTTCACAAAGCGAGTTCCGCACGAGCCAAACAGCCCAGTGGGCTGTTTGTGCGAGCGGGACTGCCGAGCGACTGAAGGGGCCACAATCAACTTACAGCGTGAGAGACGGGGGTGAAGGCGTGGAGTCGTCTTCCTCTTCTGAATAAGGACAAAAGGAAGCAGAGCATGAAGATTCTTCTGGTGAATGGGCCGAACTTGGATATGCTGGGTGTTCGCGAGCCTGCGGTATATGGCAGCAATACGCTTGCTGACCTCGAAAAACTTGTGGTCGATTACGGTGCTTCCAAGGGTGTTTCCGTAGAGTGCTATCAATCGAATCACGAGGGCTGCCTCATCGACAAGATCCACGAGGCGCATACGGCCTGCGACGGTATCGTCTACAATCCCGGCGCGCATACGCACTATTCCTACGCGCTGCGCGACGCGGTGGGCGGCATCGACACGCCGTGCGTCGAGGTGCATATCTCCAATGTGGATGCGCGCGAGGCGTTCCGTCATATTTCGGTCATCGCGCCGGCGTGTGTGGCGCAGGTGAAGGGGCGCGGATTCAAGGGTTATTGCGACGCCATCGACATCCTGCTCGAGGGTCCTCGCGAACGGCTTGGGGAAGGGTTCGAAGAGCGTTACCCTGCGGGCGAGGTTATCGCTGCGCCGTTAAAATAAGGAACGAACGATAAAGGGCGCCTTCGCGGGCGCCCCTTTCGATTGGAGGCTTCGGATATGGAGAACATTAGCCTGAACAGGATAAACAAGCTTCGCGAAGCGTGTTCCGACGCGGAGATCGACGCGTTTTTCGTGCGCGAGACGTCGAACATCCAGTGGCTTTCGGCCTTCGACGGCGTGTTCGACGAGGAGGACGCGCATGCGATGCTCGTCACGCCCGACGGTGCGACGTTGCACACCGACTCGCGCTATTCCGAGGCTTGCAAGAAAGCGGCGGGCGTTCATGGCAGCGTCGTGAAAGTGAACGACGAGCGCATCTCGCATGCGAAGTTCGCAGCTGCCGCACTCGGCGGTGCGTGCGAACCCGCGGGGGGCAAGTCGTGCTCGCTCGGCGTCGAGGATTCGATTGCGCTTTCGGGCTTCCGCTTGCTTGAGCGCGCTTTCGCCGAATCGCTTCCCGATGTGCAGCTGCGCGAGACGTCGAACTTCATCGTGGGCCTTCGCGGCGTGAAGGACGCGGACGAGATTGCTCGCATGAAGGCGGCGCAAGCCATCACCGACGCGGCGTTTTCCCATATCATCACTTTCATGAAGCCTGGCATGACCGAACGCGAGGTGCAGATCGAGCTAGAAGAATTCATGGTTCGCCATGGAGCCGAGGGTTTGGCGTTCCCCTCGATCGTGGCGTGCGGTGCGAACGGCGCGAGTCCCCATTCTGTCCCAGGGGCTACGAAGCTCGAAGCGGGGCAGTGCGTCGTTATGGACTTCGGCGCGCGGGCGCAGGGGTATTGCTCCGACATGACGCGCACGGTGTTCCTCGGCAAGCCGTCGGAGCGACTTCGCGCGGGATATGCTGCCATTCGCGATGCGAACGAGCAGGTGGAGGCCGTGCTTCGTCCGGGAATGACGGGCAAAGAAGCGCACGAGCTGGCCGAGCACGTGCTTGCCGAGCATGGCTTCGCGGGCAAGATGGGCCACAGCTTGGGGCATGGCGTCGGAATCGACATCCACGAGGAGCCGCTGCTTTCGCCTCGCAACGGCGCGCCGCTCGCGCCCGGTAACGTCGTCACGGTGGAGCCTGGTGTCTATCTGGCAGGCGACTTCGGCATGCGCCTGGAAGATTTCGGCGTGATCACCGAAAACGGCTACGAGGTGTTCACCCAATCAACGCACGAGATGATTGTGCTGTAAGGCTGATTCCGCCGCGCGTTTTTGGCGCACGCGTCGTTACCGCAACCGTCACATAACAAGAAAGCCCGACAGCGTTCAAGCTGCCGGGCTTTCTGGAAAATACAATCGCTTGCTTTAAGCTACATGCGCTTGATGAAGCGGCCGTCGCGGGTGTCCACCTGCAGGACATCGCCGATGTTCACGAACATCGGGACCTGAATGGTGGCGCCGGTCTCGAGCGTTGCAGGCTTGGTGGAACCCTGCACCGTGTCGCCCTTGAAGCCCGGCTCGGTCTCGGTCACTTCAAGCTCAACGAACATCTGCGGCTCGATGGAGATGAGCTCTTCGCCAGCGTACAGCAGGCTGACCTCGTCGTTTTCCTTGAGCCACTTGGCCTGATCGCCCACGGTCTCCGCGGAGATGGGCATCTGCTCGAAGGTGACGGGGTCCATGAAGTTGAAGTCGGCGCCGTCGTTGTAGAGGTACTGCATCTTCTTGGTCTCCAGGCGCACGGAGTCGAACTTCGTGCCGGAGTTGAAGGTGTAGTCGACCACGCGGCCAGTCTTGATGTCGCGAAGCTTGGTGCGCACGAACGCGCCGCCCTTGCCCGGCTTCACGTGCTGGAATTCAGCGATCGTCCAAAGCTTGTTGTTGTACTCGATGCACATGCCGTTCTTGAAATCGGCGGTAGAGATTGCCATCTTTGCCAGTTCCTCCCACTATACTTTGCACACACGGCCGCAGAGCGCGAACCGCGCGCGTTGGCTCTAACCGCCCCATTATACTCGCGCGCCACTGTGCTCCTGCGAAAATCAGCTCACCTGCAGAAAAATCAAACAGTGCGACGGGAAGGGCTGTGTGGGGTGCTCGGTGTCGCGAAATCGTCGAGCTGCATGGCGTTGCGCCTACGCGTGAATTGGCGAGCTGACGCGGGCCGCGAGAGGCAGGTGCGCTCGCGGGTGCCGGTCTGGCGTGCGTGGACGTGCGTGCTCGCGGCACTACCTCGCGGGTCCCTGGGAGTCCCTCACGATGTCGTCGTAGCCTTTGAGCGCGGCGAACGGCATGAACTGCCTGCCTCGGTCGTCGCTGGGGATGGCGGTGTGGATGCCCTCCTCGGCGACCCTTCGTGCGATGTCGTCGAGCACGCGTTTGCGATAGGCGCGCTCATCGGCTGATATGCCGGCCCAGATATCGGGTGAGGGGATTCCCGCCTCGTTCGCCGTCCTTGTCGCCGCTTGGCCCGCTGTCCGTGTCGTTGTCCCGCTTGTCGCCCGGCCTGACATCCCGTTCTCTTCCTGGCCTGTCGTCCCGCTTGCCGCCTGGCCCTCTGCCCGGCGCTCGTCACCCGAAGTCGCTCTTATCATGCGCGATGGCCTCCAATCTGCAGATTCCTCTCCCGTGCGTTGGCCTCGGGAAGTAAACTCGTGCCCGCGAGCACCGCGTTTTTCCCAAACCGCTCCCGTACGGCCACCATTGTCTGGGCGAGAGCGGCCTCTCTGGCTTTTTTACCCTGTTCACCAAAGAGAGATGGCTGCACGCTGTCCTTCTCGACGAGATCTTCGAGCGAGATGTTCACGCGCCTTATGGCGAGCGAGGGGCTGACGTGCTCCTCATAGAGCGCGAGCAGTGCGCTTGTCACCTGGGACACGGAGTCGGTCGGCTGCGGAAGCTTCGCGCTGCCGCCCGCACCCATGAAAGGTGCCCGTCCGCCGCCCCATGCGTGATGGCTGAAGTTCGACGCCGAGTAGCCGACGTAGAGGCCGACGCCCGTTGCGGCGAGCCCCTTCTCGGTGAGCTCCAAACACGACGCGAGCGCCATCTCGCGGATGAGCGTTTGCACCTCGCCGAAGCGGTAGTCGCGCATGAGCACCTGCCCGTTCGAGAGGGAATGTCCGTGCCGTTTGTAGTTCCTGGCCTGGGAAATCGTGCAAGGTTCCTGACCCCACGCGTGGTCGAGTAGGAACAGCCCGTTCTTACCGAACTCCTTCACGATCGATTTTTGCGGCAGGGTGCATATGCCCGCGAGGTCGAAAACGCCGCGCCGCTCGAGTCGCCGCGCGATGCCGGGGCCGATTCCCCAGATGTCGGTGATGGGGCGGTGGAACCAAATCTCGCGCTTCCACGAGTCGTCGTCGAGCACGCCGATGCCGTCGGGCGCATGCTTGGCGCACACGTCGAGCGCCACCTTCGCCATGAGGAGGTTCGGGCCGATGCCCGCCGTGGCTGTGACGCCGGCGCACTCGAAGGCCGCATCCATAAGCGTCCTTGCGAACGCCTTCACGCTCAGGCCGTAGAGCTTTAGGTACGGCGTGGCGTCGATAAACGATTCGTCGATCGAGTATACGTGCATGTCGTCGGGGGAAACGTAGCGTTGATAGGCGCCTACGATGTTGGCGGACACCTCCATGTAGCGGCTCATGCGCGGCATGGCGCAGGTGAACTCGATGCTGTCGGGAATGTCGCGGAGGCGGCAGCGGTTCTTCACGCCCTGCGCCTTCAGGGCGGGCGTGATGGCAAGACAGATGGTGTTGGCGCTGCGGGTGGGGTCGGCTACCACGAGGTTTGTGGTGAAGGGGTCAAGCCCGCGGTCGGCGCATTCGACCGATGCGTAGAACGACTTCAAGTCGATGCACAGGTAAGTCTTGCCGCCGTCGTTCGAGCTGCCGTCCAAGGCGCCTCCTTCAATCTCCACAGTCTGTTCGCTGTTAAATTTCGAACCTATGTTCGATAATAACAGACTATGCAAGAGGATTGGGTGAAAGATGGGGAAGGGCGGCGAAGACGTGCGCACAAGCGCTATGTCGATGTTTTCATGCGTCTTACCGACGAGGGGCGATTTGATCCGCTTATTGTCATGTGGCCTGATGGACGGGCGTTTCCGATTTCAGAAGTGCTCGATCGGGGAAGTTTTGGCCCTGCGTATCGCGGCGTGTCGACCGCGCGTTATCGGGTGCGCATCGGGAGCCACGTGACCAATCTTTTCCTCGAGCGGCATGTGTTCGACGCGACGCTCGGCAAGCCGCCTGTCGTGCGATGGTGGGTGGAGGCGTATGGGTGAAGTCGCGAGCTCGTGGGAGGTCGCGAGGGCTGCGAAGCTGTGGGAGGTTGCGGGGCCGTGGGCCGCGAGCCCGTGGAAGGTGCGGAGGCCGCGCGCTACCCCGCCCAGGCGCGGATGCGGTAGCACACGCCGAGCTTTTCGCAGATGGCGCGGCACTTCTCCTCGTCCTCGTGCGAGATGGTGGTCTCGACGGTGGTCATGACCACATTGGGCACGTAGCGCTTGACCTCGCGTGCGAAATCTATCACGGCGTCGAACGACTTCTCGCCGAACGAGCTGCGCACGATTTCCTGGTACGTTTTCGCGTCGGGAGCGTTCAGACTGATAGACACCGTATCGATGATTCCCTCGAACTCCGGCGCGATGTCCCGTCCGCAGATGAGCGACCCCAAGCCGTTGGTGTTCACGCGCGTGGGCAGCCCGAACGTCTCCTTCACGTAGTGCGCGACGCGCATGAGCGTGTCCCATGCCTCGGTTGGCTCGCCGAAGCCGCAGAACACGACTTCGGAGAATTGGCTCATGTCGAGCCCATCGAATGCCGCAATCACTTCCTCGTAGGTCGGCTCGCGGGAAAGCCAGAGGCTCTCCGCCTCGCCGACGCTGTCGGAAAGCCCGCGCACGCAGAAGGTGCATGCGCATGAGCAGCGGTTGGTCAGGTTCACGTACAGCCCATGGTGCACGCGGTAGAGGATCGTCATGTCCTTGTTCACGGTGGTGCTTCTTTCGGACGCTCTTGTTGTTCCCGCCTACTCTAGCGCAATCACCCTCTGGGAGTAGGGGAAAGTCGCGAGAGGCTTAGTTCCGCGCGGTGAGCAAGGCTGTCGACAGTCGAATCATCGAGGCTTGTCCGAAAGGGAATGAGAAGCTTGTCGGGGGGGTAGCGGGCACATTATCGACGCACCGACTAACTCCATATTTGTGCGCAAATTTGCAATCGACCGCGCGGTGCGTTCCCTGTTGCGGGGGATGGCGACAACCATTGCGAGGTCGAGCTGGACGCCTGGCAGCATGATTGATGGATAAAAAAACGCCGGCAACTCAATGGTTGTCGGCGTTTGCGTCTCATTACTTGGTATCGCCGCCCGCATTGTCTCAATACGAGGCAGGCGGATTGGGGCTGGTGTCCCCTGCGCGGTAGACGCCTTTACGCCTTTGCGCCAGAAGAGGCCTTCTTCGGGGAAGGTGCTTCTTCCTTCGTGTTGCTTGCGGTGCGAGCGAGGATGTTCGCGTAAATCGCGCCGGAGATGTTATGCCACACGCTGAACACGGCGCCAGGTACGGCGGCAAGCGGCATGGTGGCGAAGTGCATGGTCGCGAGCGAAGTTGCAAGACCGGAATTCTGCATGCCAACCTCGATGGACAAGGTGCGCATCTGCGCCTTTGACAGGCCGAGGACGCGGCCAACCCCATAGCCGAGCGCGTAACCGCACACGTTGTGCAGCATGACGACCACGATGATCAGCCAGCCAACCGTCATGAGCTTCGCGGCATTAGCGGACACGACTGCCATGATGATGAGGGAAATCGCGATAACGGACACGAGCGGGAGCACCTTCGAGCAGGCTTGCGCGACCTTGGAGGCCACGGCGTTGATAACGAAGCCCAAGGCGATCGGCACGAGCACGACCTGGACGATGGACATGAGCATGCTCACGTAGGACACATCGACCGCCTGGCCGGCGAGCAGCAGCACGAGTGCCGGGGTGACGACAGGCGCCATGATGGTCGTGCACGCGGTCATGCCGACGGAAAGCGCGACGTCGCCCTTGGACAGGTACGTCATGACGTTGGAGGACGTACCGCCCGGGCAGCAGCCGACGAGCATGACGCCCACGGCGAGCTCGGTGGGCAGCTGGAAGACCAGACAGAGCACCCACGCGATGAGCGGCATGATGATGAATTGCGACAGGATGCCGGTGATGACAGCTTTCGGCTTGGTGAACACCACTTTAAAGTCGGAGAGCTTGAGCGTCATGCCCATGCCGAACATAACGATGCCGAGGAGAGGGTTCACCCAGCTTGTAGGTAGGATCGCATGAACCGGTTCGGGGACAGCCATCGCGATAATGGCGACCAGTAGTGCAATGATGGCCATCCATTTGCCGGCGAAGTCGCTGATTTTCTCAAGTACTTTCATTTCCAAACCTTTCCTGCGAAAACAAACGAGCCGCACCCGGTTGGGATGCGGCTCGAAACTAGGACAAGGCGGTAGTGTAACGGTTTGTTGCCTATTTGTTAACGAGGAATTTGGAAAAACTACCCTATTCATTCAATCGGATTTCGCGAAAAGCCCCGCTAGCAGCTTGGAGCTCCCAGCAGGGCTGTGACAGAGATGCCGTTTGCTACTCCCCGATCATCTCGGAAAGGGTGCGCCAACCCAGTTCGGCGCACTTCACACGGGCGGGCATGCGGGAGATGCTCTCGAGCTCGGCCGCCTCGTCGAGGTCCTCGCGCTCGTCCTCGGTGAGCTCTTCGCCCTTCACCATCTTCAGGAACAGCCCGCACAAACGGCGCGCCTCCTCGACGGTCTCGCCCGTCACGAGGTCGGCCATCATGTCGGCGGACGCCTGCGACACGGCGCATCCATGGCCCGTGAACGCGGCCTCCTCGATCACGCCGTTTTCCACGCGCAGCTTCAAGACCAGCTCATCGCCGCAGCTGGGGTTCACGCCCTCGTGCTCGTCGGTGGCGTTTTCCAGGTCGTATTTGTAATCCGGGTGCGCATTGTGCTCCATGAGCGCCGCGGTATAGATATTACCCATTGAAAGTACTCCAAACGTTCTTCAGGCCTGCGATCAGCTTGTCCACGTCGCCCTTGTCATTGTAGAAGGCGAGGCTCGCGCGGCAGCACGCCAAATTCTCCACGCCAAGCCAGGTGAGCAGGGGCTGTGCGCAGTGATGACCTGCGCGGATGGCCACCTGGTCCATGTCGAGGATGCTCGCCACGTCGTGCGGGTGAATGCCGCGCACGTTGAAACTGATGACCCCATGGTGGTCTTCGGGGCGCGGGCTGCCGATGATGTCGATGTAGGGCAGCTGCGCCATTTCCTCCATGCAGTATTTCACGAGCGCCTTCTCGCGAGCGCCGATCACGTCGAGTCCGACCGACTCCACGTATGCGATCGCTGCGGCCGTGGCGTAGATCCCCGCCGCGTCCTGCGTGCCGGCCTCGAACTTCTCGGGGACGGGCGCCCAGGTGGCGTCCTGCTCGGTGACGGAATCGATCATCTCGCCGCCGGTCAGGAAAGGCGGCATGGCGCGCAACAGCTCGTCTTTGCCCCACAGCACGCCCATACCGAAGGGTCCGAAGATCTTGTGGGCGGAAAGCGCGAAGAAGTCGGCGCCAAGCTCTTCCACGTTCACGGGAATGTGCGGCGTGGACTGCGCGCCGTCGATGACGAAGTAGCCGCCCTGCTCATGGACGCGACGTCCCAGCTCGGCAACGGGGTTTTCCACGCCGAGCACGTTGGAGACATGCACGACGGAGAGGATCTTCGTCTTCGGCCCGATTTTTTTGTCCATCTCCTCCGGCTGGATGATGCCGTTCTCGTCGGGGTAGAGGTAGACGAGCTTCGCGCCTGCGTCGCGGCACGCCTGCTGCCAGGGGATGAGGTTCGAATGGTGCTCCATGATGGTGATGCACACCTCGTCGCCCGGCTTGAGCACGGTGGGGGCGAAGGCCTTCGCCACGATGTTGAGCGACTCGGACGCGTTGCGCGTGAGCACGATGTCGTGCCAGTCGGGCGCGCCGATGAACTTGGCGACGCGATGGCGCGCCACCTCGATAGCCTCAGTGGCCTCGACCGACAGGCGGTACAAGCCGCGAAGCGCGTTCGCGTTCATCTCCTCGTAGAAGCGGCGCTGCGCATCGAGCACGGTCTTGGGTCGCTGCGCAGTGGCGGCGCTGTCCAAAAACGCCAGGTCAGGATGGTTCGCCAGAAGCGGGAAGTCGCGCTTGTAGGGGTTCTCCGCGATGTTGGCGGCGCATACGATGTCGCTCGCCGTGGCGGAGGTTGCGGCTGCGTGCGCCGCGTCGGCGATCGCGCATGCGGTGGTGTCGCTGGCCGCTTGCTCGGCGGCGCGTGCGATAAGGGAATCGGTCTGGCTCATGTTACATCGCCTCTTCGTCTGCGCCCACGAGCTCGAAGGGCACGTTCAGTTCTGCGGCAAGGCGCGCAACCGAGGCGCGCACCTGGGCGTCCGGCGCGTTGATGGCCGCTTCCTCAAGGGTTGCGTTCGCGAACAGCCGCTCGGCAGCTTCCTGGGAAATGCCGCGTGTCATCAGGTAGTTCATCTGCTCGGGGCGCACGTGGCCGATCGTGGCCCCGTGGTTGCCCGCCACGTCGTCCTCGTCGCACAGGATGGTGGGGATGGTCTTGTTGACCACTTTCTCGTCGGCGAGGAGCACCGTCTCGCGCTCGGTGCCTTCCGCGCCCTTGCAGCCGTGCACCAGATCGATCGTGCCGCGCAGCACCTTGCGGGACCTGTCGGCCAAAACGCCGTTGGCGTCGAGGTTGCAGGTGGTCTTCTTGCCGCGATGCCGCACGATGTAGTTGAAGTCGCGGCGCTCGTCGCCGTGTCCCAGGTAGCGCGTGCGGATGGTGGCGTCTGCACGGTCTCCGCGCAGGTCGCACGCGAGTCCGGTGTAGGACTGCCCGGCGCCGAGCACGCGGTGGTCGACCTGGATGCGCGCGTCCTCGCAGGCGATGTACCCCTCGCCGTCGAGGGCGATCCAGCCTTGCCCGAGCGTGTGGATGGTCGCCACGTTCACCCGTGCGTTCTTGCCGGCGAACACGCGGGCGTACAGGCCGATGACGCCTGCGCCGGCGTCGGGGGAGTCGAACGCGACGTTGAGCGTAATGGTGGAGTTCTCCGCCGCCACGATGTCGACGCAGGCCACGTTCGCCTTGCCGTCGATGCCGTTGACGCGGATGGTGGCGCGCTCCGTGGCGCCCGCCTTGGCGGCAAGCACGATGCGTCCCTCGCGGGCCCCGCCGACTTCCTCCAGATAGGACGTAGCCTCATCGCCTAAGGCGCACTCGAAGGTGCCGGCGATGTTCTGCGCCATTTCTTCTTCTACGGCGCGCTTCTCGAACACGGAGAGCGCGGGGATGTCCAGGTCATGAGGGTCGACGTCGGGGCTGACCGCCTGCAGGATGGCGCGCGTATCGGGCGCGGCCTTCGCGTTTGCGGCGTCGAGCTCGGCCTGGGCGGCTGCCACCGCCGCGTCGAAGGCGTCCTGCGCGCCGAGGAGCGCCTCGTCGGCCTCGACCACGGCAGACCGCGCGGCTTCGAGCCCCTCGGGCACGTCGACGGTCGTCTCGTTCATATGCAGCTGATGCCACGTCGCTGCGGGCATCGTGTTCACGTGATTCAAAGTGAGGGCGCTCATTATCCAATCGCCCCTTCCATTTCAAGCTTGATGAGGTTGTTCATTTCCACGGCGTATTCGAGGGGAAGCTCCTTCGAGACCGGGTCGGCGAAGCCGTTCACGATCATCGTGCGTGCCTCTTCCTCGGGAATGCCGCGGCTCATCAGGTAGAACACCTTGTCGTCACCGATGCGGCCGATGGTCGCCTCGTGGCCCACGTCGACGTGCTTGCAGCGGATGTCCATTGCGGGGATGGTGTCGGAGCGGCTGTGGTCGTCCAGCATAAGCGACTGGCACGACACGCTCGCGACCGAGTTCTCCGCGGCGGGGGTCGCTACGACCGAGCTGCGGAACGTCGACACGCCGCCGCCCTTCGAGATCGACTTCGTCTCGATGGCCGCCGTCGTCTCAGGCGCCGCCAGGACGACCTTGCAGCCGGTGTCGAGGTTTTGGCCGGTGCCTGCGAAGGTGATGCCGGTGAAGGTGCAGCGCGACTTGCGCCCCTTCAGGATCGACATCGGGTACAGGTAGCCCACGTGGCTGCCGAAGGAGCCGGAAACCCACTCGATCTGGCCGCCCTCGTCGCACACCGCGCGCTTGGTGTTCAGGTTGTACATGTTCTTCGACCAGTTCTCGATGGTCGAATAGCGCAGCTTGGCGTTCTTGCCCACGAACAGCTCGACCGCGCCCGCGTGCAGGTTCGCCACGTTGTACTTAGGTGCCGAACAGCCCTCGATGAAGTGCAGATCGGCGCCGTCTTCCACGATGATAAGCGTGTGCTCGAACTGGCCTGCGCCCTTCGCGTTCAGACGGAAGTAGCTTTGCAGCGGGAAGTCGAGCTTGGTGTCCTTTGGGACGTACACGAAGCTGCCGCCCGACCACACCGCGCCGTGGAGCGCCGCGAACTTATGGTCGGTCGGGGGGATGAGCGTCATGAACTTGTCGTGGATGAGCTCTTCCCACTTCGGGTCGTGCAGCGCCTCCTCGATGCCCGAGTACACGATGCCCATGCGCGACGCGGTGTCCTGCATGTTGTGGTACACGAGCTCGGAGTCGTACTGCGCGCCGACGCCGGCCAGGTAGCTGCGCTCGGCCTCGGGGATGCCCAGGCGGTCGAAGGTGTTCTTGACGTCGTCGGGCAGGGAGTCCCAGTCGCTTTTCTGGTCGGTGTTGGGCTTGACGTAGGTCACGATGTGGTCCATGTCCAGTCCGGCGATGGAGGGACCCCAATCAGGGGTTCTGCTCTCGTGGTAGATCTCGAGCGACTTCAAGCGGTGCTCGAGCATCCAGGAGGGCTCGTCCTTTTTCGCCGAGATCTCGCGCACGATTTCGGGGGTGAGGCCGGCGTCGAGCTTTTCCGCCGCCTCCTCGCCGTATGAGAAGTCGTAGAGGCTGCGGTCGATGTCCGCGACCTCGGTGCGTTGCTTTGCCATGGCAGGACCCCCTTACGCGTTGGCTTCGGGGGTTGCGGCCTGCTCGAAGCGCTCGAAGCCGTGCGCGTCGATGTCGGCGATGAGCGCGGCGTCGTCCTCGTGCACCAGATGCCCCTTCACCATGACGTGCACGCGATCGACGTCGACGTGCTCCAAGATGCGGGTGTTGTGCGTGATGATGATGAGCGTGCCGTCGCAGGTCTTGCGGTACTCCTGGATGCCGCGGGACACGACGCCGAGCGCGTCGACGTCGAGGCCGGAGTCGGTCTCGTCCAGGATGGCCAGCTTCGGCTTGAGAAGCAGAAGCTGCAGCATCTCGAGCTTCTTTTTCTCGCCGCCGGAAAAGCCCACGCCCAGCTCGCGATCGAGATACGCCGGGTCGAAGTCGAGGCTTTTCGCCAGTTCGCGCACGTGCTTGCGGAATTCCTTGCCCTTCATCTTGAAGCCCTCGCGGCCCTCGACGGTGGCGCGCAAAAAGCTCGACAGCGGCACGCCGGGAATCTCGACCGGCGCCTGGAAGCTCAAGAAAAGGCCCGCGCGCGAGCGCTTATCGGGGGAAAGATCCGTAATATCTTGCCCGTCGAAGATCACGGTGCCCGAAGTTACGCTATACTCAGGGTCGCCCATGATGACGTGGCCGAGCGTCGATTTGCCGGCGCCGTTCGGGCCCATCATGACGTGCGTCTCGTGCGCGCCGATCGCCAGATCGATGTCGTGGAGGATGGGTTTGTCGCCCACGGAAGCGGAAAGCCCATCAAGCTTCAGCAGCGGGCTCGTTGCACTGGTCTCCATAGAATTGCCTCTCTCGTCTGTGCATATTCCTATGATTTTTCTAGGAATAAAATACCCTGAAGCGCTAAAATGTCAAGTGACAGAATGCTTACGCGCTAGAATATGCTGCACAAAACCGCAGCGCCCGCGCCCGGATGCCAGCCTTTCCGGGGCAGCGCGCCACGAGGGGGAAGCGAGGACGAGATATGCTGGTAACCACACGAGGGCGCTACGCGATGCGCCTTATGATTCGCATTGCCCAGCAAGGCCCCGAGGGCAAGATTCCCCTGCGTAAGGTGGCGGAGGAGGAAGACATCTCGCTGAAGTACCTCGAGCAGGTGGTGCGCCCGCTCATGACCGCGGGGCTCGTGCGCAGCGTGCGCGGCAAGGGCGGCGGCTATGCGCTCGCCCGTAAGGCGTCCGATATCCGCGCGGGCGACGTGCTGCGCGCCGCCGAGGGCTCGACGGTTCCCGTGGCGTGCAACGCGCTCGAAGACGGTGAGGTGGGCTGCCCGCGCAAAAGCGAGTGCACGACGGTGCGCTTCTGGGCGGGGCTTGACCAGGTGATCGAGGAGTACGTCGACTCGGCCACGCTCGCCGATTTCCTGGAATACGCGCCTGTGCCCGGCATGGCCATCGAGGGCTGCTAACTGGCGGTTTGCGGCTCGGCCGACCAGCGTGGGTGCCGCGCGGGCTGAGGGATGGCGCGGCGGGATGTTTATTCTCGACGTCGCGCGGGGGGATGACGTCGCCTGGCGCCGCAAGTCTCGTGATGCGCGCGTTCCCCAAACCTGGTAAAGTTCGCGCATGGAAGACATTCTGTGCGACATATC
>CAKUKU010000018.1 GCA_934663775.1 uncultured Ellagibacter sp.
GCAAGCTCGGTCGGGCGAATTCCTAAAAACGTGCCACTGGCACGTTTTCTTAACGGAATTCCACCTCATCGGTTCGAATCCCCGGGGAGCCCCTGGGATATGAAAAGCCCCCGCGGTTGCGAGGGCTATAGTGACTCTGGCGGAGGAGGAGGGATTCGAACCCTCGTTACCCGGGTTGCGGGCAAAACGGTTTTCGAGACCGCCGCATTCAACCACTCTGCCACCCCTCCGCTATGGGGTGCGAGGCCAATTGTGCCTCATATGTAAAACGCGCCGAAGCGCGTTACATTTTTCTGGCGGAGAGATGGGGATTCGAACCCCAGATACCCTTTTGGGGCATACACGATTTCCAATCGTGCTCCTTCGGCCAGCTCGGACATCTCTCCGCTTTGCCAATTGCAGCAGCTAAGTATTATACAGAAGACCACGCCCACTCACAAGAAAATTTTTCAAAAACGCAAGAAGCCGCGTTCAAGCAGGTCAAAGGCAGGCAGGCGCCCTCCCGAACGAGCGCCCGTCGCACCTTCTAGTACTCGCTTGTGAGCGAGTAATGCCCCGGCGTCACCTCGGCGACGCTCATCGGCACGTCGAACAGCGACGACATGGCATCGCTTGTCAGCAGTTCTTCCTTCGAGCCGTCCGCGTGTACCGAGCCGTCCTTGATCAAAAGCAGCCGCTCGATCTCGGGAATGATGTCCTCGGCGTAATGCGTGACCAGCAAGATCGCACGCCCCGACTGCGCGATGGCGCGCATCGACTTGCGAACGTAGTGCATGCCCTGCGGATCGAGGCCCGTGCACGGCTCGTCGAGCACGACGACGTCGGGGTCGTGGACGAGCGCGCGGGCGAACAGCACGCGGCGCGCCTGCCCGGTGGAAAGCGTCATCACGTCGCGCTCGGCAATCGACGCGACGCCGAGCGTCTCCATGGTCTTGCGGCAGCGCGCGTAGTCGTCTTCGCTCGCGTTCACGCGCTTCGGCACGCCGAGCGAGCCGAACAGGCCGCCCGCGACCACCTCGATAGCCGGCATGTGCACCGTGATCTGGTCCTGCATCGTCGACGACACGATGCCGAGGCACTTCTTCACGTCCTCGAGCGTCGCACGCGCGTTGCCGCGGAAAAGCACAGGGGGCTCATCCTGGTAAAGCGGGAGAATCTCGCGTGTGATCAGCTTGATGAAGGTGGATTTACCCGCGCCGTTCGGTCCGAGCAGCGCCATGCTCTCGCCCTCGGCGAGCTCGAAGGAGCCAACCTTCAAGATGGTTTTGCCCGATCGCTTCACGATCGCGTTGTTCAGGCGAAGAAAGGGAGGGCGCGAAACCGCTTCACGCCCTCCCAGAAGATGACAATCAGTCATATGGTTTATGCAGCTTTCTTGGCATCCGATTCGTCACTCGATGCAGTATCGCTCGAAGCGGAGGCGGAGTCGCTCGTGGTTGCCTGGCCGTCGCTGGAAGCGCTGCTGCTATCGCTGGAAGCGCTGCCGCCATCGGTGGACGACGTGTCGGAAGAGGAATCGTCGGACTGGTACTTCGACAGGTCGAGGTCGTAGGGCAGACCGCTCGGCATGTCCTTGATGTCGATCTCGGCGTTGCTCTTGGCGTCAGTGAGCCACTGCTGGTAGGCCTTCGACTGGTTCTGCGACTTGAGCGAGCTGCGGAACTGATCGACGAACTCGGTGGGCAGTTGATCGAGGCTCGTAAGCTCGGAAGGTGCCGTGAACTCGTCGGTGCACTTGATGATGTGGATGCCGTAGCTGCTCGTTACAAGGCCGCTCACCTGGCCCTTCGAAAGATCGGCAAGACCCGCGGTGTATTCGCTC
Source organism: uncultured Ellagibacter sp. (assembly GCA_934663775.1). Taxonomy (GTDB): domain Bacteria; phylum Actinomycetota; class Coriobacteriia; order Coriobacteriales; family Eggerthellaceae; genus Ellagibacter. The sequence goes on from CAKUKU010000018.1 coordinate 1,823, forward strand.
ACAAACGAGTTGAGCTTATCCCAACCCACATCGCCGCCGTTTTGGGCGGAGCTGTCCTTGGAGTAGGTCTTGGCAGCCTCGGCGAAATCAAGCGTTCCCGCGTTGATCTGGTCGAGCACGCTCTGCGCCGTCGCCTCATCGTCGGAATCGAACAGGATGTGGGAAGAACGCTTTGCGCCATCGTAGCTGGAAAGATAGGTTTTCGCATAAGAGAGGACGTCCTCATCAGTGGGATCGTCGCCCTCGAACGTCTTCATGAGGCCCTGCTGCAAGAGAGAGGTCTTTATATTGCTCTTGTACTCGTCCTCGGTCATGTTCACCGACTTGAGGGCTTCCTGCCACTTGTCGTCGGAGGCGTAGTTCGACTTCATCTGGTCAACGTAAGACTGCACCTCGTCGTCGCTCACCGTGACGCCCTTTTCCTCGGCACCCTGGATAATCAGCTGCTTGGTCACGAGGGAGTCGATGACCTCTTCGCGCACCTTCTCGGGCGTGTAGTTGTTCTTGACCAGCCACTGGCCCCACGTGTCCTCGTCGGTCAGGGACATCTGGGTGCGGATGCTCTCCACGGAAGAGGTGACTTCGTCTTCCTGGATTTCGGCGCCGTTGACGGTCGCCGCGACGCCGCCGGTTGACTTCGAAGAATTGCCCGAGCACGCCGTGATCCCAACAACGCACAGCGCAGACAGGCTCACCGCGCAAACGGCCTTAGCGATTGAAGAAGCTTTCATAGAACCCTTCCCTAAGTGAAAAGCATGCGTAACGGCTCGGTAAAATCGCACTTGAGAAGCCGATTCCGCATGAGGTGAAATGCTGCGGTGTATTTTCGCACAGGAATATTTGAAAAGACGGAGCCGCACAATTTGCCCACTTTCGTTTCACAGAACAATGGCGGCCCCGGGGGGCCTTTACGCTTCGGCCATGGCGGCTTTGAAGTCGATGATCTTCTCGCGGCACTCGTCGCAGTTGGTGCCGAGCATCTGCACGGCGAGGATAGCGGCGTTCTTCGCGCCGTTGATGGCAACGCAGGCCACCGGCACGCCGGAGGGCATCTGGACCATGGACAAAAGCGAGTCGAGGCCGCCGAGATCGCTCGTCTTCATGGGGACGGCGATGACCGGGTCGGGCGTGTAAGCTGCAACGACGCCGCCAAGATGCGCCGCCTTGCCCGCTGCCGCGATGATCACCTTGATGCCGCGCTCGTGCGCTGTGGACGCCCATTCGTGCACTTCGAGCGGCTTGCGGTGGGCGCTCGCCACCTTCACCTCGTAGGAGATGCCGAACTCGTCGAGCTGCTGCATGCACGGCTCCATCGCCGGCATGTCGGATTTGCTGCCCATGATAATGCCCACAACGGGCTTTTCATCTGCCATGACAAGACCTTTCACGCGTCTTATTTCACTTGCGATTCCCAGTATACGCGCGAGATTGCGGCGAACGGCGAGGCGGAGAGGATAACGCGGAGTCTGCGCAAAGGGGCAGGTTCGCGACGACGCGTTTGCGGGGCGAGGCTGGATTTGGCGACAGCAAGCTCGTGGGACTAGGCTACGCTGGCGAGAGCGGTGCCAGGCGGCGTTTTCCTAACTCGCAGCCGCGCGCGTCAAGCGGACAATGGCCTCGTAGCCAGAGCGCCCGCGCACGAACTCCTCCGTCAAATCGAGCAGGGGAATGTCCTCGGGAACGACGATCGAAGGGTTCTGCTTGAGGATTTCAATGCGCGGAACATGGCAGTTGAACAGGCGACATACCTGCGGGCGCGCCTCCCAGATCATGCAGCCGCCTTCAGGGGACTGCAGCGGGCAGCGCTCGCCTTTGCGGTCGATCGGGCGCACGTGCTTGCGTTCGATGCACTCGTGCATGGCGTCGAGCTCTTCGGGCGTGATGGCCAGCACGTTCAACCCGCAACACTGCCCGCAACAAGTGCAATCGGGGTAACTATTATCGCCGTCGAAGCGCAACGGCTCGTCGTTCGGGGTGATCTTCATGGCTTGCCTTCTGATGGAACTCGCGAATGGGACTCGTCTTTTGTTCGATGATAGCGCTCGTTGCGCTATGCAAGTATTTCGTTGTCGCAACATCGACAAGCGGTCTGGAAGCGCGGGGAAGCGAGAGGAGGAAGTCGGCTAGAAGACGAAACGAGGCACGGCCCACCACTTCAACATGGGAAACGCCCAGAATCGGGTGTCCGTTCGCCAAGAAGTAGCAGAATGGCCTGCGGTGCCGAGGGATGATTTCCGCTTTGCCAGTTAATCAGACTAAAATGTTTTGGATTAATTCGTCTATATCGTCATCCACGAGAATGCTCCTACCCGCAATGGTGGTCGGAGCGCACGCCCCTCCTATGTTCACGCAGGCGTACGTCGCATGGCCATTCCGACTCACGGCGTTCCAGAAGGGGTATTTGATGATGATGGGCGTGTTGTCCCCGACGCCCAGCTCCAAATACAGGACGCGATCGCCGGAGTGTGCCTCGCAGAACGCGCGGTAGCGGGAAGCCGCCTCGTGCCATCCGCGGTCCTCGCAGAAAGTTCCGTCGACACGCAGGTTGGGGACCATAGGCGCCCCGCAGTGTGGGCAGCGGGGAACGAGCTCGCTCGGCACCCGCTGGTCTTTCTGGCGGCTCGCCATCTCGCGGACCCGCCGTTCGTTGTCGTACGTCTCGCCGGAGCAGTTGCGGGCGCACTGGAACAAGCCGTAGTCCCCCTGCGTGTAGAACAGCCGCGCCTTGTCGAACCCCGCCAGCTGGAACTGGTGGTCAACGTTGGTGGTGAGGACGAAGTAGTCTCGCCCTTCGAGGATGCGCAGGAGGTTGAGATAGGGTTTGCCGGCCCCCGCCTCGTAGCGGTTGAGCAGGATGGCTCGGCTCCACCACGCCCAGTAGGTCTCCAGATCGGGAAAGGGATGGAACCCGCCCGAGTACATGTCGGCTATCCCGAACCGGTCGCGGAAGTCCGCGAAGTTCTCGTCGAAGCGCTTGCCAGAATAGGAGAAACCCGCCGCGGCGGAGAGCCCGGCGCCTGCGCCTACCAGGACGGCGTCGCACTCGTCGAGTTCCCGCCTCATCGCCTCTGCCGCTTCTTCCGCCGTCGCGTCGGCCCCGCGCACGAGGGCCGCGCTCCGCTTGGCGCGCGCATACCCGCCGCCGGCGAACAAGTTAGATGAAAAGAATGTCACGGTAGATCCTCTCGTCCGATTCTAGGAAGACGTCGAACACCACGTGGATGCCCGATTCCCTCTCGTCCAGCCATCCGCGCACCCTGCGGAACGAAATATCGCGCCGTGCGGACACGCCTCTTCGCACAACCCGCAACGCAGACATGCCCCCTGGTCGATCCCAAACGTCCCGTTTTCGGCACGCACGACGCAGCCTTGCGGGCAAACGGCGGCGCACACGCCGCAGCCCTCGCACCCTTCCGAAACCTTGAACACGCCTTTCGCGTCCAAAGAGGCGCGGCCTATGGCGAACGGCACCCTCACGATGGGCTTCTGGCCGAGGTCGAAGTACTCGCCGCTCCCGTCCTCGATGTAGAAGACCTCGCAGGCGTAGCGGGACTCGGCAGGATACAGCTGGTCCATGGAGGGGTTCAGCTCGAACATCCGGTCGACGAGCGCTTTCTGCTCCCCGTCGGCGGCGCGGACCGCCCGCCCCCGCAGCCTGCACGTCCTGAAGTCCGTCGTCTGCCCGACGATGGCGACGACAGGGTTGCGCAGGATCTCTCTGTAAAACTCTTTGCCGCGAGGCGCGAGGAAGAAAAGCCTTCCATCCTCGACGTGCATCACGTCTATCACGCGGACGGCGGGAAGCCCCTCGGCGTCGACCGTCGCGAACGAGCAGTCCCTAATGCGCCTCAGGAAGCGCAGGCAGTACCCGGCGTCTATCTGCTCGGCGCCGGCAACGGGGATGCGATCGGATGCCGCCAGGCCGAAACCGCCTCGCGCTCCCTGCCCTTGCCATGCCCTCTCCCAGCCCATCTCCTGCCTCCTCGCGATCGGCCGCGACGCCTCTCGCAGAGGACGCCGCGGCGTTTGCCCTGTTCTGTTGCGGTGCTAGAACTTGCCGTTTTCGTTCTGCCAGTCGGCCGGGTCGGCGATGGTCTCCATGACGTCCCAGTGTTCCGCGACCTTGCCGTCTTCCACGCGCCAGAGGTCGTAGTACGACGTGGGCTTACCGCCGAAGGTGCCCTCGCTCACGCCCAGGACGAAGTTGCCCTGCGCGAGAACCTGGTGGGTCCTATCGTAGATCATCTGAATGCCGTCCGCGGCGAGCGCCTCGAGCGCGGCCCCCAGACCGGAGAGCCCGTCGGCGATTCCAGTGTTGTGCTGGAGGTAGGCGTCGCCCGCGAAGTACTCCGGGGTCTTCTCGGGGCGCTTCCCCTGCATGACGTCTTCGAGAAACGCCTCGATGAGGGCTCGGTTCTCCTCTGTCTTGTCGAGCTCGGAGACTTCGGTGGTGCCGTCGGTCTGCGTGCGGCCGGAGGGGTTTGGTCCGGCAACATTGGCGAGGTTGTCCCAGTGCTCGGCGATGAGCCCCTGGCCGTTGAAGCGGAAGATGTCGAAGGCGACCTGCTCGCCGGCCCCCGCGAAGTTGTAGACGCTCTGCAGAAACACCTTGTCGCCGTCTTCGAACGCGCGAACGTTTCTCACCGTCGTCTTGGCGGGCGCGGAGGCCAGGTACTCCACGGACCCGACGAACGCGTCGCGGCCCGTGCCGTAGGCGAGATTGTGCTGAATGTAGCCCTCGTCGAGGAGGCTTGCCGCCAGCTCTGCGTCTCCGGTGGCGAACGTGCCGATGAGGTCGAGCGCTTTCTGGATGTTGCTCATTTCCGTTCCTTTCCTTGCGGTTCTGCGGCCCTTCTCGCCGCTTGCTTGGCTTCATGGTAAAATCTGTGGTGCAAATAGAAAAGTAGGCACTATTAAGTGCTGTAGGTACCTATTAGTAACCATGAATGAACAGGTGATATGCAGTGAGCGACGACGGAATCAGCTATACCGAGTATCGCAATGACGAGCTCCCCAAGAGAAGCGACCTCCCCGTCTGCCCAGTGGAGACCTGCGTGTCCCTGATCGGCAGCAAGTGGAAGTTGCTCATAATGCGGGACCTGCTCCTGAATGGCTCGATGCGGTTCAAGGCCCTCCAGCGCAGCGTCGGGGGCGTCTCCCAGAAGGTCCTTACCACGAACCTGCGCAGCATGGAAGACGCGGGGCTCGTCGTGAGGAGGGTCTACGCGGAGGTCCCACCCCGCGTCGAGTACTCTCTCACGGAGCTGGGCCAAAGCTTGAGGCCCATCATGGATTCCATGTGGACTTGGGGGGAATCGTACCAGGCTTTAGCGAAGTGATGTCTTCCTTCCCTTTTCTTCTGGCTTACCCAGATGCCCGCCAATGAAGCAAGCGCCGCTGCATCGGCAGGCTCGTCTCGAGGTTCATGGAGGACGCGAATCAACCTTCAACATGGGAAACGCGTAGAATATGAAACCATCCGAAAACGTTCTACCCCTTTTCGAGCGCTTAGGGTATAATCCGTAACCTGATGCGGGTGTCGCCAAGTGGTAAGGCCCGAGCTTCCCAAGCTCGTATTCGCGGGTTCGAGTCCCGTCACCCGCTCCATTGAAAACCAGCGGCAATGGAGCACATGCGTTGCCTTTTGAACAAACCCGCTGCGGCGGGTTTTTCTATTGCAGCAGGTCTCTCTTATAAGGAAGAGAAGGAGCGACTTCATTCATGAGCGAAAAGCAAACATTCGACACCTTCATCTTCGACCTCGACGGCACCATCTTGGACACGCTGCCCGATTTGGTCGTCGTCACTAACGAGGCCCTTCGCGAGCAGGGATTTCCCGAGCGAACGCACGACGAGGTTTTGAGCTTCGTGGGCAACGGGCTTGTCGCGCTCATGTACCAAGCGGTGCCCGAGAACACCCCGAAAGACATAGCCGACCAGGCAGTTGCATGCTGGAAGCGCTTCAACCTAGAATACGACAACCACCTGACCGCGCCCTACCCGCACGTCCCCGAAACGCTCGCCGAGCTGCGCCGTCGGGGCTGCAAGCTGGGCGTTCTGTCCAACAAGTTCGACGGAGGCGTGCACAAGATCATCGCCCAATGCCTCCCCGGCCTTTTCGACGTGGAACACGGCGAATGCGAGGACATTCCCCGAAAGCCGAACCCGGCGGGCCTGCTGCGCACCATCGAGGAGCTGGGCAGCACGCCAGAGCGCACCGCCTATCTGGGCGACTCACCGAACGACATCTTGGTCGCTCATCGCGCCGGCGCCTGCGGCATCGGCGTTTCGTGGGGGTACCACACCGCGCAAGAAATGCGCGACGCAGGGTCGGACATCATGCTCGAAAGCTTCTCCGACCTGTTGAAGTACGCACCGGAATCCTAGAGTCCCGAGACAACAAGGGCAAAACCAAAGGGAGCGGTTCCCCAGTTGAGGAGCCGCTCCCTTTTCGTATACTAACAATATGAGGGCCTCAATGCCCGCCCCCCATGTTTTCTCGAAAGTCTACGCCTCCGTCGCGTAGCCGTCGGGGTTCATCGACTGCCAGCGCCAACTGTCGGCGCACATGCGGTCGAGGTCGAACTGCGCAACCCAGCCCAGTTCTCGCTTTGCCTTGTCGCAGGCAGCGTAATTGGTTGCGATATCGCCCGCACGGCGAGGCTTGATCTCGTAGGGAATCGTCTTGCCACAAGCACGCTCGAACGCATGGATCACGTCGAGCACGCTCGACCCCTTGCCGGTTCCCAGGTTGAAGATGCCCACGCCTCGACGCGACCCGTCAGCCTGAGCCTCTCCCTGAATCGAGCCGAGCCCGGAAGGCTCGCCCGTGCCGACCTTGCCGCCCATCCAGTCGAGTGCGGCAACATGCCCGCGCGCCAAGTCGACCACGTGGATGTAATCGCGCACGCCCGTACCATCCGGCGTAGGATAGTCGTCGCCGAACACGCCGACCGCAGCGAGCTTGCCAACCGCGACCTGCGCCACATAGGGCACCAGGTTGTTGGGGATACCCTTCGGGTCCTCGCCGATAAGGCCGCTCTCGTGCGCACCGATCGGGTTGAAGTAGCGCAGCAGCACGACATTCCACTCGTTGTCGCCCACGTAGAGGTCGGTGAGCACCTGCTCAAGCATGGTCTTCGTCTGGCCGTAGGGGTTCGTGGCGGAATGCTTCGGGCACTCCTCGGTGATGGGCACGAACTCCGGCTCGCCATAGACGGTGGCGCTCGAGGAGAACACGATGTTCTTCACGCCGTGATTGCGCGCGACATCGCACAGGACCAGCGTGCCCGCAATGTTGTTCCAGTAGTACTCAAGCGGCTTCTGCACGCTCTCCCCCACCGCCTTGAAACCGGCGAAGTGGATGATCGCGTCGACGTCATGCTCGGAGAAGATGGCTTCCATCGCATCGCGGTCGAGCACGTTCGCCTCGTGGAACGCGCATCGATCGGCGCCGACTCCAGCAATCTTGCGCACGCGTTCGACGGCGACTTCGCTCGAGTTGCTCAAATCGTCGACGATAACGACGTTGAAGCCTTTCGCAAGCAGCTCGACGCAGGTGTGCGAGCCGATGAACCCGGCGCCGCCGGTAACCAAGATGGTAAGCTCGGTTGGCGATTTCGCCAGGGATTTGTTTGCCATAATCACTCTTTTCTCGGAGGGTCCAAGCCATCGCCATGATAGCGCACCTCGAAGCTGCGCGCGCACTCATCGGCGGCATCGCGAGCAAGCAACTAAAAAAGAATAAACCTCGTCAAAGTAGACGCTCCGTCGCTATAATGGCATCATTCTATTAGTTGCATGTCTCTATCCTCCAAATTGCACAACGCACGGCGGGTAGACCAAGCGAAAGGAGCCCCATGGAAACGTATTACGACCCGGCAGATCTCGCAAAGTTCTCCGCCGACGGCATTGGCGAAGGCGCCCCTGAGCTGTGGGACCTCTTCATGGCGTACTACGGCAAGGTGTTCGAGGAGGGCGCGCTGACCGCCCGCGAGAAGTCCATCATCGCGCTCGCCGTGGCCGCCGCCGTGCAGTGCCCGTACTGCATCGACGCCTACACGAACTCCTGCCTGCAGAAGGGCGTCACCGAAGAGCAGATGACCGAGGCTTTCCACGTGGTCAATGCGATCCGCGGCGGCGCGGCGCTCGCCCATGGCGTGCAGATGAAGAAAATCGTCGAGAACCTCGAGATGTAGCCCCATCGCGTATCCTTCGAGGGCCTGGTCGCGAAGCGCGCCGGGCCCTCGCTTTACGAGAAAGACGAGAGGAGGATCATGGGATACATCGAAGAGGTGAACGAGGCGCTCGCCGCCTTTCCACCCTTCTGGCAGCGCGTGGGGGAATATCGCTTCACCGAGAACGCGCTCGACACGCTCCAGATCAACATCGGGCTGAAATGCAACCTGGCATGCAGGCACTGCCATGTGGAATCGAGCCCCGCGCGCACCGAAGAGATGTCGCGCGAGACGCTCGAGCAGTGCCTCACCGTTTTCCGTGACCGCGGCTTCAAAACGATCGACATCACGGGCGGCGCTCCCGAGATGAACCCGAACTACGAGTGGTTCTTGCGCGAGGCCATCGGCGCGGGCGCAAGCGTGATGACGCGTTCGAACTTGAGCATCTGCAAGGAGCCCGGCTACGAGCACATCCCCGAGCTGTGGGCCGAGCTGGGCATCACCGTCATCGCGTCGCTTCCCCATTACGTGAAGAAAACTTCCGAGAAGCAGCGCGGCGCGGGCACCTTCGACCCGACGATCGAGATGCTCCAGCGCCTGTGCGCGCTTGGGTACGGCAAGGGCGAAGGTGCCGGACCCGGCGGCAAAAAGCTCGAGCTCGACCTGGTGTTCAACCCGCTCGGAGCGTTTCTCCCGCCCGAGCAGGAAGCGCTCGAGGCGGAGTACAAGGCGAAGCTGAAGGCCGATTTCGACATCGACTTCGACAACCTGTTCGCCATCACCAACGCACCCGGCGGCCGCTTCGGCGAGCGGCTGCTCAAGACGAACAACATGGACCGCTACATGAACACGCTAATCGGGGCTTTCAACGAGGAAACCGTCCCGGCGATGATGTGCCGCACGCAGCTTTCGGTGTCGTGGGACGGTACCCTGTACGACTGCGACTTCAACCAGGCGGTCGGCATGCCCTGCAAAAACGGTCTCACCATCGCGGATGTGGCGGCGGATCCGTCGATTCCTTTGAAGCGCGAAATCCGCTTCGGCAACCACTGCTATGCCTGCTGCGCGGGATCGGGGTCGAGTTGAGGCGGCTCGACGGCGTAGGTCTTACGCCACTCAACGACACAAAGCCCTCGGCCTGCCTGCAGAAACGCAAGCCACCGAGGGCTTTTTGATGCCTGCACTCCTCAACTACGGATGCAATTCACCCGAGCCGCTACTTCTCGTCGTATTGCGGAATCTCGGTGTCGTCGACTTCCTCAAGATTGCCGTCGTAGACGTAGTGCTTAGTCTCGCGCGCGATGACGGCGGACAGACCGAGCACCGCGATGCAGTTCGGGATAGCCATGAGCGCGTTCATCACGTCAGCGAAATCCCACACCGTAGAGCTCAGGTTGGAAACCGCGGCGCTGTTCGACGCGTCGCCGACCATCATGCAGCCCCAGAACACGAACAGCAGGAACACGATGTAGTACGGAAGCACCGCCTTCTTGCCGAGCAGGTAGCTGATCGCGCGGTTGCCGTACTGGCTCCAGCCGAGAATGGTGGAATAGGTGAAGGTGAGCAGGCCCACCAGCAGCACCAACGGCCCGAACACGGGGATTTTCTCGAAGGCGGCAGTCGCAAGGCCTGCGCCGGAGGAGATAGTGCCGTCCGCGATGGCGGTGGAAAGTTCCGGGTTCGCAATGAGGGTGGTCATCAGCATGAGGCCGGTGATGAGGCACACGACGACGGTGTCCCAGAAGGTGCCCGTCATGGAAACAAGCGCCTGACGTGCGGGGTTCTTCGTGGTGGCGGAAGCGGCGACGAGCGGCGCGGAGCCCATGCCGGACTCGTTGGAGAAGATGCCACGCTTGAAGCCGAACTGCAAAGCGAGCGTCACCGTCGAGCCAACGGCGCCGCCGGCAGCGCCTGCAGGAGTAAACGCGCCTTCGATGATCTGGCGGACCGCTTCGCCGAGGTACTGGCCGTTGATGCCGATGATGATCAGACAGCACACCACGTAGAAGAGCGCCATGACGGGGACAAGCTTCTCGCACACCCGGGAAATGGACTTGATGCCGCCCAAGATGACGATGGCGACGAGCACTACGACGACCGCGCCCACAAGCCACTGCGGGATAGCCTTGCCGTCGACGAGCGAGGTGTTGTAGAGAGCGTCAGCGAGCGAGTTCGACTGCGTGGAAGCGCCGATGCCGAAGGCGGCCAGCGACGCGAACAGGGCGAACAGGATAGCGAGAACGCGACCAAGCTTCTTGTTCTTGAAGCCGCGCTCGAGCGCATACATCGCGCCGCCGAGCATCTTGCCGGAGTGGTCCTTCACGCGGTACTTCACGCCGATAAAGACCTCAGAGTACTTGGTGGCAATGCCCAAGATGCCCGTGATCCACATCCAGAAGATGGCGCCCGGGCCGCCGAACAGAAGGCCCGTGCCCACGCCGACGATGTTGCCGGTGCCGATCGTGGCGGCAAGAGCCGTGGTCAGCGCGCCGAATTGGGTAATGTCGCCGCTCGCGTCGGAGGGGTCGTCCTTAGTGACCGACATCTTGATGCCAGTGCCGAGCTTTCTCTGGATGAAGCCGGTACGGACGGTCATGAAGATGTGCGTGAACAGCAGCAGCAAGATCATGATCGGGCCCCACACGAAGCCGTCGATCGCATCGATAACGTCAAGGGGGCTTGTCGCCGCAGCGATTCCCGTTGCCAGCCCGGTGAACGGAGCGACGAAGAACGATGTCAGGAAGTCCTCCATAGCTGGTCTCCTTTCTACAGGGAAAAGCGCATGTGCCAGGGAGGCCGAGAAAGGCTCGGGCTGAATCGGGGTTCGAGTAGGAACCTTGGATCTGAATCGCCAAATCGCCTCGCAAGCGCATATGCTTTTCGCTTACATTACGCAGTAAAAGTTAGGGGAAGCACTTTTCGAGATTATTTCGGCAATGAGAAATAAAAGTTACCAACCCGTGAAAAGCCACGATACATCGCTCAAGAGAGCCCTGGGACGCTCGCGCTCGCCCATAAGCCGAACGACCTGCAAAGCATCAGGCTCAAAAACAACCGCGACTCCACCAGGTTCCCTCCTGCACATTTCCCCATTTCTTTATTGACACCACTCGTCAGGTTTATTATTGTTGCCGTTGCAACTGTTGTAGCGGCAACAATAAATACAGGAAGAGGGCCACCGTTGTATATGTCGGACATTTCCATCATCGTGCGAAAAATGCGCACCTTCGCCGAGCGCAACATGGCCCACAGGGGCATCGGGTTTCCCGAGCAGCTCGTGTTGATGAGCCTCCTCGCGAACGGCGAGTCGAACCAGGAGTCGATTGCAGCCGAACACGGCATCGATCGCGGCGCCATCGCGAAAACGCTCGCGAAGCTCGAAGCGAAAGGCCTGGTTACACGTAAGGTCAACAGCAAGAACAAGCGCGAGAAGATCGTGTGCGCAACGCCTGAGGCAACAAGCGTCTTCGACGAGATGCGCGCATCGTTCATCGAGTTGGACAGCACGCTCTTTAACGGCTTCACCCCCGAGGAGAAAGCGAGCGCCTGCGAGCTCATAGCGCGCATGGCTGCCAACCTGCAGGAAGTGGACGCCGCGCCCGCCGCATCGGCAACGACGGGCACCACGCCCGAAACCCGCTAGCGCCGCGGGCAACCGAAAGCGCGCCGCAGCAGACGCCCGCCACGTCGAAGCCTGCCGACGCCGCTTCAACAATCACCAGGAAGGAGAGCCACTAGTCTCATGATGCATCAGAAGATGAAAGAGCAGGACGCAAATCCCGTGCAATCAAAAGACGGCTCGGACACCAAGCCGCAAGCCCCAGCGGGCAATTCCCCCGCCAAAGCAGCGCCCACCGCCCGCAGCCAGGGAAAGGGCTACGCGCTTGTCGCCGTAGTCTATTTGCTCGGACTGTGCATGGGCGCGCTCGACATGGGCATCGTCAACCCCGCGCGTACCGTTATTCAGAACACGCTCAGCGTTGACGATAGCCTCGGCGTATGGATTATCACCATCTACACGCTCGCCTACGCCGTGTCAATTCCCATCATGGGCAAGCTCGCCGACCGTCATGGCCGCAAGGGTGTCTACCTGCTGTGCATCCTGCTCTTCGGCTTGGGCTCGGCGCTGTGCGGCGTCGCACAGGATCTGGGCAACTTCTGGATCCTCATCGGCGCGCGCGTCATCCAAGCGCTCGGTGGCGGCGGCATCATGCCAGTCGCAACGGCGGAGTTCGGCACCGCGTTCCCCGAAGAAAAGCGCGGCATGGCCCTCGGCATCGTAGGCATGGTGTACGGCCTTGCCTCCATCCTGGGCCCGACGGTGGGCAGCGCGATCCTCGAGGTGTTCGGAGCAACGCAGTGGCAGTTCATCTTCTACGTGAACATCCCCATCTGCATCATCGTGCTGATCATCGGTGTCAAACGTCTCCCAAACGCGCAAGCCGAGAAGACGGGGCCCCTCGATGGCCTGGGCATTCTCATCCTCACGCTCATGACGCTCAGCCTCATGTACGGGCTTAAGAATATCGACTTCTTCGATTTCACGACATCGATCGCATCGACCGAGGTATGGCCGTTCCTCGTGGCGTTCGTAGTGCTCCTGCCGCTGTTCGTGCTGCGCGAGCGCCGCGCCGCCGACCCGATTCTCAATCTGAAATACTTCACCAACGCGAACATCGTCATCGCGTTTCTATGCGCGGTGATTTCAGGCATCGCCATGATGGGCACTATCTTCTTCCCGCAGTTCTGCGAGAACGCCATGATGATGAAATCGGGATCGGGCGGCTACTTCATCGCACTGCTCGGCGTGGGCAGCGGCGTTGGCGCCATGATGTCGGGCAAGCTCATCGATAAGCACGGTGTGAAACCGGTGCTCGCAATGGGCTTCATCGGCGTGGCGATCGGCTCGGTTTTCATGGCGTTTGTGGCCTGCACCTGGCCAAGCCTCCTCACCGTGTGCGCCACCATGATCATCACCGGCCTCGGCCTCGGCTTCACCATGGGCACGCCGCTCAACTACATGATGCTGGAGAACACCGACGAGAAGGAATCGAACTCGGCGCTGGCCGCGCTGTCCCTCGTCCGCTCCATCGGCACCGCGATCGCGCCCGCCATCATGGTCGCGTTCGTCGTGCACGCGAGCGCCTACCTGCAGGGCAACCTCATGGATGCGATGCCGAGTGAGGTGAGCGTCTCCGAACTGCCCCACGCCGCCGAGCTTGACAGCGAACTTGCGAGCCTTCGCGAGACCGAAAACGGCGCGAAAATGCTCGAGGGCGTCGACATCCCGTCACTCGAGGACTATCGCGCCATCGACGTGGGCATGGACAGCACGAGTGGGGACGGAAGCTTCGAGATGAGCGACGAGACGCTCGAGCAGCTGAAGAACTCCGACGTCACCACGGTGGTTTCCGCATGCAAGGCACTTTCGAGCGAGATGTTCGACGCCATGAAGCCGACAATCGAGGGCAACATCCAAGGTGGGTTCGATAAGGGCATAGCCTCGATGCAGGAGGGCTTGGACAGCATGAACGCCCAGATGAGCCGTGTGCCGGCGCCCGCAGCAGCCGCCATGGCCGCCCAGCGTGACGAGCTGCAGACCGTCGTGTCGCAGATGGAGGAAGCCCGGGATGCCGTGCCCGCCATGCTCGACGAGGCGAAGGAGAACTACCTGACTGAGGTCGACAACGACGCCGCGGAGATTCAGGAAGCCTACCAGCAAACGATGAACAGCGGCTTCAAGGGCATGTCGCTTTTCGTTGCCGCCTGCTCGATCGTGGGGCTTGTGCTGCTCGTTCCCTATAAGGACAAGAAGAGGCTCGCACAAGCTGGGAAGTAACGACCCGTACCGAGGGACGCAGCCGTCCCAGCCACGTCGCCGGGACGTGTTGTTCAGCGCCGCCGGGGCGCTCCGCCCAAACGACAAAAGGCATCTTACGCAAGCGCCCGCGTCCATGGATAAAACCACGGGCGCGGGCGCTTCGCTTTGCTCCCAGCTCTTGTTTATTCCCAGCCCTTCCACACATCGGGCTCGTAGCCGACGGTCGCCTGGCGACCGTTGCGAACGATGGGCTCGCGAAGAATCTGCTGGTTGTCGAGCACCTTCTCGAACTTCTGGTCGGCAGCGAGGTACCGTACGAGCGCAACCGTGTCGGCATCTTTTGCCTTCGGATCGATCACGCCGTCGATCCCGCCGACGGCACGTGCCACGCTTTCGAGCTCGCCTTTGCTCATCCCCTTTTCCTTCAAGTCGATGAACTGGAACTTCACGCGACGCTCCTTGAAATAGCGCTGCGCCTTCTTGGTATCGAAGCTTTTCTTCGTGCCGAAAATCTGGATGTTCATACGTACCGCCTTCGGTTAATTCTCGTCCGTCCATGATACGACAAGATGCCCTACCGAAAGCAGCGCAGATGGGGAAGGCAGAAGCAGCAGAAGCCGACGCCCCACCACCTTCCCGAACTTCGCGCCGCACGCCACCGCCAGCCGCTTTCCCAAGCCCCCTCGCAGCTCACCGAAGCGTGCGCCGCCAACGATGGCGCCTCGGTGAAGAAAATCAACGTCTGGGTTACATCCCTTGAAAGGGGCGAAGGCGGCTGCTAGGATACCTCCCCGCTATGAAGGATTTGACCAAAGCATACATCGCAATTCGGCGGCCCCTGGTATACGGGGCCTCTCCCGCTATTCCCCAAGTGAGCTCTGAGCAGCCGCTTTCTTCCTGTCGTATCTGATGCGCGCCTAGCACGTGCATGCCGTTTCGCCCGCAGGCCAGCGTGCCTTCGGCGAAAAACCGAATAGATACGAAGGAAGCTTATGTCTGATAATTCCATTGCCGCGCCCGCAAATGGGCGCATTACCGGCACCCAGATCCGCATCGTCGCGGTTGTCGTCCTGGGCGCCTTCTTAGCGCTGCTGAACCAAACGGTGATGTCACCCGCGCTGCCGGTCATCATGTCGGATTTCGCCATCGATGCCTCGACCGCCCAGTGGATCATGTCCATATACCCGCTGGTGAGCGGCATCATGGTTCCCGTCTCGGCGTTCCTTATCGACAAGTTCAGCACCCGCACGCTCTTCTTCGGGGCAACGCTGGTGTTCGCGCTTGGCACGCTGTTGTGCGCCGCAGCCCCCGATTTCTTGTTCCTCATCATCGGTCGCGTGCTGCAGGCGGCGGGCTCGGGTGTGCTCATGCCGCTTGTCTCGGTGGTTCCCATGCTGGTGTTCCCCGTCGAGAAACGAGGGACGGCTATGGGCATGGCGGGCATCGTCATGTCGGCGGGTCCCGCGGTCGGCCCCGTCGTAGGCGGCGCGGTGATCGACACGTACGGTTGGCGCACCATGATCGGCGCCATCGTCCCCCTCGCAATTCTCGTGCTGGTGCTGGGCATTTTCATGCTGAAGAACGTGGGAGAGCTGAAAAACCCCAAGCTTGACCTGCTTTCGGTCGTCCTTTCCACCATCGCTTTCGGCGGGCTTCTCTACGGGTTCTCCAGTGCCTCGTCGATGGGATGGGGCAGCCCCGTGGTGCTCGGCTCGATCGTCGCAGGCGTCGTGTGCTTGGTGCTGTTCGTCGTACGCCAGGGCAAAATCGAGGACCCGCTGCTTCAACTGGGCACGCTCAAGACGCGCGAATTCCGCGTGGCGGCCATCATCGTCACGCTGATCAACGCTGCATGCCTGGTCACCAACACGTTGCTGCCGCTGTTGCTGCAAACGGCGCTTGGTGCTTCGGCCTTCGAAACCGGCATGGCCATGCTTCCCGCCGCGGCGGTGGGCATCATCATCAGCCCTATCTCTGGCGTAGTGTTCGACAAATTCGGTCCGCGCGCCATCTCGATCGTCGGCCTGGCCCTCATGACCGGCGCCCTGTTCTTGCTCTCGCTTTCGACGGTCAACACGCCCATCCTGGTGGTTGCGCTGTTCTGCATGCTGCAGTCCGCCGGCCAGTCGCTCGCGAATATGCCGGTGAACACGTGGGGTGTCAATGCCCTGACCAACGACATGATCGCCCACGGCAACGCCATCGCGAACACCGGCCGCCAGGTCGCCGGCGGTTTGTGCACGGCGCTCATCATCACGGTCATGACAAGCGTCACTGCGTCCGCCGGCGTCGACGCGAGCATCCAGGTCGCCACCGCCGTGGGCGCGGGCGTCGCTTACAAGGTGTGCGCGGCCATCGGCCTCGTTTCCCTTATCTACGCTGTGTTCAGCGTGCGCGCCAAGAAGGCTGCACCTAAAACGAAGGAGGCATAAGCGATGTCCGAGATTCTGTCCGAGCGCATCCCCCTCGAGCTCGAGGGGACGCCCGTTTCGAGCATCATGATTGAAGAGCCGTTCACCTGCACGCAGGATTGCACGGTCTCCGATGTGGTGCGCATGCTTGCCGAGAACGAGGTGAGCAGCATGCCCGTGGTCGACGAGCGCAACCAAGTGGTCGGGTTCATCTCCGACGGCGATGTCATGGGCGCCATCGCGCAACATCGCGCGCACACCATTTTCACAGGCGGCGACGCATCTATGCTGTACTTCGACGATCAGAGCCTTGAGCAGCGCATCGAGGATCTGAGGAACCGCAGCGTCATGGACTTCGCAACGCGCAAAGTAGTGTGCGCTCGACCCGACCAAAGCATCGCCCGCGTCGCCGCGCTACTGGCGAAGAAGAAGTTCAAGAAGCTTCCTGTAGTTGATGACGAGGGCAAACTCGTGGGAGTCATCCGCCGCTCTGCCATCACCAAGTACGTCTTCGGCATCCTTTTTCAATAGGGGATGGGCGCAGGCTCGGGGTTCCGAGGGCACGCGGCCGAGGGGTCGAACTAGACCGCGCGCCCTCGGGTGCGAACTCGAGCCACCTCGGTTCGGTGCCCGACATCCAGAATCAACGAACCGGTGTCGGCCAGTATTTTTAAGTGGCGTCCCAAGGCCACTCACTGGCTCAGTTTTGATGCGAGCATTCCAGACGCCACTGGGTCAAACGACCTTGACACACCTGCGCTTTCCCTCGATGCTTTGATAAGGGACGCGCTGCAAAAATCGAAGCAACGAGCGATCGACGCAACGCGCCCGAAGGTAATAGCGAGCACGGGAGCGATACGATGGGGAAAGTCCTGGACGAAGATTTGGTTTACGAGATTCTCTCCGTCGTGGCAGAAATTCCGGCGGGATGCGTCGCCTCGTACGGTCAGATAGCGCGCCTCATCGGCAGGGAGAAAAACTCTCGCCTGGTCGGAGCCGTGCTGAGTGAGGCGGATCGCTACGGCGATTATCCGTGCCACCGCGTCGTCAACCACGCAGGACGCCTCGCGCCCAACTTCCCCGACCAGCGAGCGCTCTTGACTGAGGAAGGCGTCACCTTCCGAGAAAACGGCCGCGTCGACATGAAAAAGCACCAGTGGAACGAGTAGCCAAGCAGCGCGGCGTCGAAAGGAGCGACGCCGCGGGGAACGACCTGCGCCCCGCCGCCGGGCAACCTATGGCAAAGCGACATGTCCCACGAAGAGCGGAGCGCCGGTGCGAGATGCGACCGCAACATAAAAAGGCCTATCAAGCGTTATCTTTCGCGGCTCGGGCGGATTCTCCGGAGGGCATCCCGCATACGCAATCATAATCGTATAAGCGCCAGCCTCCACTCCCTTCTCGTCGATGGACAGCTTCGCCCCATGGATGACCTGCGTCGGAGCTGGCTCGGTCCCCACCATAGGAACAAGGTTCATCGCAGAAGCAGAGTAAACGCCGACCGCCTCCAGCTGCATGCCAAGGTCGGGAATCGTCGTCTCGCACTCAAATCGGGGGATGCCGAGTTCGACGAGCTCGCGCTCGCCTTCCCCGCAAGCAAGCTTCTCGAACAATTCAAGCGCCTCGTCCACGTGGTCACCGTCGCTGTTCGGGAGCGCAAAAAGCATCTTCGCATCGGAGCTGAGCGACAGCCCAAAAGCGACGCAATCATCCCCGTCGATTACCCTGCAGCGACGCTCATCATGCATAAACGCGACCCTAACATCACCGTCCTCAGTATGGAAGGGAGCTCTCTTGGTCAGATATTCGTCGAACGGAACAGCCCACGCATCCTTCAAGTAGAGCGCGCTCACGAGGCATGCCAAAGCCACAGGCGACAGGCTGATGGCGGGCGACAGCAGCCCACGAGTTTTCTCGGATATCCAGGCGGAAACCTCCCGAGAAACCCGCGAGTCGCCCAGGTCATCGACGGAAACGTGCACGCCGCACTCGTCGCACTTACGAAGAAACGCATCCGAAGGCGTCGCCAACTTGGAAAGCCATGCCGCCGTTGCCGAGCTCGCCTCGTACCCATCGTAACCCCATGCCAGTTTCCGCTCGACGTCGAAGGGGTCGGGCTCTACGAGAAGGTCCCCATCGCCCAAAAGCGCATCGAGCTCCCAGTGCGTGGCACCAGCTGAGCCCTCTCGCGCAACCGCCAGCAGATTCGCAACGCACGCAGGAGACCAGACGCCGTTTGCGTTGCCCCCGCTCTCACTTTGGGTAAGGATTCTCCCAGACAGAGCCCTTGCCACCCTCCACGCTTGTTGACTCGCCGAATTTGCTACGCCGCCCATGGCCCGCTCCTCTCTCTACGATGCCTGCATTATCCCACGCGTACAAAGTGCGCCTGGCCCATGGTCGGGACAGGGCGGCGTTCGCCATGCATGTCCCATAGGGCGGACCCCTGGGAATCGGGGTGCGCTCTGCAATACGTCACGCTGAATCAGGGCCCTCGCCAGCGAATTCCGCGTCGAGCCTGAACAATTGCTGACGCACGTGCTCGTGTTCAAAATCGCATGACAGAATCTGGGCGCCCAAGCCCTTCCACTCCGCCATTGTCCGCCCCGACATTACGCGAGCCTCGAAGGGGCATCGGCGCGCTTCGAACATCTCGCCTGCGGTCACATGCGTCAAATCGTCGCGCGCCTTCGCCTTCTCTTGCGTCGATTCGCTCACAGGCTCTTTCGTGAACAGGAAGAACGAGCGATGGGAGATTTCCAGAGCTCCGAGTAAAGGATTCGCGACATTTTCCTAAGATGCTTACGAGTATGATGCTCGTAAGCATCTTATACGAACAATACCGCGAAAAGAAAGAGGGGGGCATCGTTTCGAGGAGGCCCTCCACCGCTGGCGGAACCCTCCGACAAAGAAAAAGGCCACCGACTTATGTCGATGACCTGATAATTCATGGTCGCGGGGGGCGGATTTGAACCACCGACCTTCGGGTTATGAGCCCGACGAGCTGACCAGACTGCTCCACCCCGCAATGTATGTTAGGCGCTTTCCGCAGTGGGAAAAGCTGCAAGAAAGAATGTTACCCTTATAGGTCGCACAAGGCAAGAATTAAATCTCGCGTCACAAAACCACCACATGCAGCTCTCGGCAACCCTTCCGCAACCTTTCTCGAATTATTTCGTTTCGCCACAAGTGGGGAGCATATAATAGTGTCTCTACGGAATAATGCGAGCAAGTCATCTATCTGGGGAAAGAGGTGAAGCTGGATGGCCGATGCGAACCATCGCAACACGGACGGCTCCGCACATCCACACGTCCACGCGCTTCCCTCCCATCGCCTGGTACGCCGTGCCAGGCCCCTCCCCGAAAAGCTCACCTTCTTCCACCTCTTCTGGATCTTCGTCATCTGCAGCGTCATCGGCCTCGTTGTCGAGACCATCGTGAGCTACCCCATCGACGGCATCTGGAAAGACCGCGCGGGCCTGGTCTGGGGCCCGTTTTCCCCCATCTACGGTGTCGGCGGCATGCTCATCACCATGGCGCTGTGGAACCTGCGCGACAAAAGCGCGCTCGCCATGGGAGTCTGCGCGGGCTTCGTCGGCGCGGGCTTCGAGTTCATCGCAGGCTGGTTTTGGGAGACGTTCTTCGGAATCGTCGCGTGGAGCTACGCCGACCAGCCCTTTAACCTGGGAGGACACACCTGCCTCGGCATCGCGATCGTCTGGGGATTCGCCGGCCTCGCCTGGATGCGGATCGGCCTGCCGCCCATGCTGCGCATCATCGAGGACATCCCGAAAAGCGTCCGCAAGCCGCTCACGGCCATCCTCTGCGCGTACATGATCGTGAACATCGTGATGACCATCCTCAGCTTCAATTACTGGTACGAACGGCAGAATGGCAACCCCATCGAGACGCCGCTTCAGTCATACTTTGCAGAGAACTACAGCGACGAGTTTATGAGCGAACGCTTCCAAACCATGTCGCTCTACGCCGACCTTGTGAAACGTGGGAATCAATGATAGCTAGCACTTACCATTTGGGAATCGACGTCGGATCCACCACCGCGAAAGCCGTGGTGTTCGACCCGCTCGCGCAGCGCGTGCTCTTCTCGCGCTACGTGCGCCACAACGCGCATCAGGTGGAAACGGTCGCCACCCTCCTGCGCACGGTGGCGAAAGAATTCCCCGAGTGCTCGTTTCGCCTGGTAGCATGCGGGTCGGGCGGCACCACCATCGCCGACGCCCTCGGCGTGCCCTTCGTGCAGGAAGTCGTGGCGAACTCGCTTGCCGTGCGCCGCGACCACGAGAACGTGCGCTGCGCGATCGAGCTCGGCGGCCAAGACGCGAAGATGGTGTTCTTCGAGCGCGACGAGAAGTCGGGCGCAACCACCGTGGCCGACATGCGCATGAACGGCTCGTGCGCCGGCGGCACGGGCGCCTTCATCGACGAGATGGCCGCACTTTTGAAGGTGCCTGTCGAGCAGTTCGATGCGCTCGCCGCGCGCGGGCAATCGGTCCACCAGGTATCGGGTCGCTGCGGCGTTTACGCGAAGACCGACATCCAGCCCCTGCTCAACCAGGGAGTTTCAAAGGAAGACCTGGCGCTGTCGTCGTTTCATGCCATCGCGAAACAGACGATCGGCGGCTTGGCGCAGGGCCTCGACATCCATCCGCCCGTCATCTTCGAGGGCGGGCCTTTGACCTTCAACCCGACGCTCGTGCGCGTGTTCGCCGAACGCCTGGAGCTCACAGGCGACGACATCGTGATCCCCCAAAATCCCGAGACCATCGTCGCTTTGGGCGCAGCCCTCGCAGCTGACGAGCTGTTCGCCGATAACGAGAATTGCCTTGTCGCAGACCTCCTCGATGCAGCCGACACTCTCGACAAGGCCGCGGCGAGTCCCGCCCCCAGCACGCGCGGGACGGCTTATTTCGCATCGCCTGAAGAGCGCGCCGCATGGGAAGCCTCGCATGCGCTCGCCCCGCAAACGCCACCCGACCCCGCCCCCGGCTCGACGGTGCGCGCCTACCTGGGCATCGATTCGGGTTCCACCACCACCAAGTTCGCACTCGTTTCCCCCGATGGAAAGCTTGTCGATTCGTTTTACGCCCCCAACGAGGGCGAGCCGCTCGACGTCGCCCGCACGGCGCTCATCGCGCTGCGCGACCGTTATCGCGCAGCGGACGCCACGCTCGATATCCTGGGCGTGGGAACCACTGGCTACGGCGAGCTCATGTTCGCGAAGGCCTTCGGCGCCGATTACCACACGGTCGAGACCGTAGCGCATGCCCGCGCGGCGGAAGCGTGCGTGCCCGACGCGAGCTTCGTATTGGACATCGGCGGGCAGGACATGAAGGCCCTTTGGCTCGACGGCGGCATCATCACCGACATTGTCGTGAACGAGGCCTGCTCATCGGGCTGCGGGTCGTTCCTGGAAAACTTCGCATCCTCACTTAATATCCCCGTGGAAGACATCGCGCAGGCCGCGTTCTCCTCGACCAACCCCGCCGTGCTCGGCAGCCGTTGCACCGTGTTCATGACGAGCAGCATCGTCTCCGAGCAACGCTGCGGGAAAACGCCCGCCGACATCATGGCAGGCCTGTGCCGCTCGATCATCGAGAACGCGTTTACCAAGGTCATCCGCATATCGAACCTCGAAAGCCTCGGCAAGAAGGTCGTCGTGCAGGGCGGCACGTTCTTAAACGACGCCGTGCTGCGCGCGCTCGAGCAGCACATCGGCCGCGAGGTCACGCGCGCGCCCTACCCGGGGCTCATGGGCGCCATCGGCATCGCGCTGCTTACACAGGAGCATCTGGAAGGCGCTCGCCGCGAGAGGGGCGAGGTCGCGGCAAGCTTGGAGAACGCGACCAACGAGGGGCGCGTGCCCGCCCGCACGAGGGCCTTCTCCCTCGATGCGCTCGACGCCTTCTCATATACGCAGGAGTCTAACCTCATCTGCCCCTTCTGCGCGAACCATTGCAACCGCACGCGCATCACCTTCGCGAACGGCGACTCGTGGGTGACAGGCAACCGCTGCCCGCGCGGCGAGGTGGTGGGCGACCCGAAGGATAAATCCATACGCGACCAGGTAAAACGCATCGCTGCCGCCGTCGACAGCGTGCCGAACCTGTTCGACGTCCGCGAGAAGCTCCTCTTCCGCGACTGGCCCTGCACGCCCAACCCTGCGCCGCAAAACACCGTCATCGGCATGCCTCGCGTCCTCTCGATGTGGGAATACGCCCCCTTCTGGACGACGCTGTTCCGCTCGCTCGGCTTCACGGTGAAGCTGTCACGCCCGAGCACGCGCGCCATGTATGAACGCGGGCTTGCCGCCGTGTCCTCGGACACCGTGTGCTTCCCCGCAAAACTTGTCCACGGGCACGTGCGCGATTTGGCCGATCAGGGGGTCGACCGCATCTTCATGCCCTCCGTCACGACGGTGACCTCGGAAAACACCTCGAAAACGAGCCGATCGATGTGCGCGGTGGTGAAGGGCTACCCCATCGTCATGCGCAATTCGGACAACCCCGAGAAGCGCTTCGGCATCCCCTTCGACGCGCCGCTGTTCCACTGGCTCTCGCAGAAAGACCGCGACCGCCAGCTCACCGAGTACCTCACACGCGAGTTCTCCCTCGACGCCGCAAGCGTGCGCCAGGCAATCGACGCGGCCAACGCTGCGCAAAAGACGTTCAAGGCCGAGCTTGCGCAGGAAGGCGAGCGCATTTGCGACCAGGTGGAACGCGAAGGCTCCTTCGCCGTCGTGCTCGCAAGCAGGCCGTACCAGAACGACGACTTGGTCAACCACGAGCTGCCGCGCGCCTTCACCGAGCTCGGCATCCCCGTGATCTGCGCCGATGCTGTGCCCCACGTGAACGAGGTCGACCTTTCGAGAAGCCGCCTCGACGTGGTGAACAACTTCCACGCGCGCATGCTGGGCTCCGCCGTGATCGCCGCGGGAAGCCCGCATCTGGAATACGTCCAGCTCGTAAGCTTCGGCTGCGGCCACGACGCCTACCTCTCCGACGAGATCATCCGCCTCATGCACCTCGCCGGGCCCAAAGCGCCCCTCATCTTGAAGGTCGACGAGAGCGACATCCAAGGGCCGCTGCGCATCCGCGTGCGTTCGTTCATCGAGACCATCCGCCTGCGCAGGAAAAAGACCGGGAACGAGAAGGCGAGCGATCGGGAAGCTGCCGCGCCGTCCGCGCCGTCCGCGAGCGCCCCGGCAACGACGCAAGCCACCGCAGTCCCCGCTCCACAAACGAGAAAGCGCGCCCGCGAGCTGCCCGACCCCTATCCGCAGAAATTCACGAAAGCCGACCGTCAGGACAAGGTGGTGCTCATCCCGAACACCTCGCATGCGTTCTGCCGCCTGATGTCAGTCGCCTTCGAGAGCCAAGGGCTGCGAACCGTCCCGCTTGAAATCGGGCGTGAAGAAGCCATCCGCCTGGGCAAACAATACGTACACAACGACATCTGCTTCCCCGCGCAAATCGTCATCGGCGAGGCACTCGCCGCGCTTCGCAGTGGGAAGTACGACCCCGACAAGGTCGCTGTCGGCACCGGCAAGTACATTGGCGACTGCCGCCTCACGCACTACGAGGCGCTCCTGCGCAAGGCGCTCGACGACGCCGGTTATCCGCAGGTCCCTATCATCACGAACGACGACGTCGACTTCCACAACGTGCACCCTGGGTTCAAGATGAATGTGAGCTCGGCTTTAAAAGTCGCCTTCACGCTGCCGATGATCGATGCGCTCGAGGAGCTGCTGCGCAAGATGCGCCCCTACGAGACCGAGCCAGGAGCTGCCGACCGCGCCTTCGACGAGGCGCTCGATTTGCTGATGGAAGGTTTGCGCGGCAAGTCGCTTCGCTCCCTTAAACGTGGATTTACCCAGGCCATCGGTGTGATGAAGAAGGTCCCTTACGATCGTACCCACCGCAAGCCGCAGGTGCTCATCGTCGGCGAGTACCTGCTGAACTTCCACCCTGGCGCCAACCACGACGTCGAGCTGTACTTAGAGCGCAACGGGCTCGAGGTCATCGAGGCTCGCATGACCGACGTCATCAGGAAGACGTACTTCTACCAGCATGCACAGGAAAAGGAGTACCGCGTCACGCGCCCCCTCAAGGAGAAGGCATGGCACGCGGTCGCCGACAATGTGTTCGACGTGGCCCACAACGTGTGCGACAGCATCGCGTGCGCGCACCCGCTCTACGAGCCACCCTGTCGCATGCCCGATCTGGTACGCGCGAGCGATCCCATCATCCACCACACGTTCGACGCGGGCGAAGGCGTGCTCATCCCCGGCGAGATTCTGCACCACGCCGCCCACGGCTGCACGTCGTTTTTGATCCTGCAACCGTTCGGGTGCTTACCGAATCACGTCGTCGGGCGCGGCATCGCCAAACGCCTGAAGGAGCTCTACCCCCAGGCGAACATCTTGCCGCTCGATTACGACCCCGACGTCAGCTTCGCGAACATCGAAAACCGCTTGCAGATGCTCATCTTAAGCGCGAAGGGTGCAGAGAATTCCCAGGTAGAAGCTGAGAAAGCGCCTGAACGCGCCCCGCAAGCGGCAAGTTCTGCTGTCTCGGACGCGGCCCTTGCCGTAGCGAGCGCCGCGGACAGCGCCGCCTACGCAGCCGCCGACGTGGCCGCCCACGCGATCGATGCCGGCAAGTTCGCAGCCAAGACCGCCTCCTCCGCTCGCAGCGCCGCGGGTGCCGCCGCCGAAGCCGCTAGCGACGCTGCGGCGGCAAAGGCAGCAGGCACTGCAGCCCGCGCCCACGAGGCAGCCGCGCGAGCGCACGAAGCCGCAGAGAAAGCCCAGGTCGCGGCATCTGCCAAAGCCGCTGCCGCATCCGCTCGGGCCGCCGCCGCTGCCGCACGGGCCCACGAAGCCGCCGAACGCCTTGCTTCCGCAAAAACAACCGAAGACAGAAGCACCCAGAAGTTGGACAATCAAGCAAGCACCCAGAGAAGAAGCTAGAAAGAAGATTCCACCCCATGACCGTCGTCGATGCCCACGTTCACGTATATCCTGAGAAAATCGCGCTCCGCGCCGCTGAAAGCGTGGGCGACTTCTACCAGTACCCCATGTTCAAGGAGGGGTCCATCCCCGCAATGCTCGCCGCTGTGGATGGCTCGCCCATCACGCATCACATCATCTATTCGGTTGCGACGAAACCCTCCAACGTCGAGTCCATCAACGACTTCATCGCGGCAGAGTGCAAAAAGCACCCTAACTTCGTCGGCTTCATGGCGATGCATCAGGACTATCCCAATCCGAAGGCCGAAATCGAACGTGCGATTGGCCTGGGACTTCGAGGGATGAAGCTCCATCCCGACACGCAGAAGGTGAACATGGACGACGATCGGCTCATGCGCATCTACGAGCTGATCGAGGGCCGCATGCCGCTCGTCATGCACTGCGGCGACTACCGAACCGATTTCTCGCACCCGCGTCGAATGAAGCGCATCCTGCACGAGTTCCCGAACCTCGTCGTTGACGCGGCGCACTTCGGCGGCTGGTCGGTGTTCGACCTGGCCGTCGAGTATCTGGAAAACGAGAACTGCTTCCTCGACATGTCGAGCTCGCAGAAGTTTCTGGGGCGCCGCCGCACGCGCGAGCTCTGCGAGATCTACGGCGCCGATCGCATCCTGTTCGGGTCGGATTTCCCCATGTGGGACCCCGCGCAAGAGTTCAAGATGTTCGAGTCACTCGACTTCTCCAAGGCTGATTTCGAGAAGATGACCTGGCATAACGCCGAGCGATTCATCGGGATGGACATTCGCTAGGAACCTTTAGGGACCAGGCTATCACATTCTCGCTGCCACAAAAAAGCGGCGGCGAGAATACTCCCACCGCCGCCAATTCGCAACCTATTCCTCGGCATCCTCGCGGGGAATCTGCTCCACGCGCACGAGAATCTTATCGACGCGGTGACGGTCCATGTCGACCACCGTGAACGTCGCCTTCGCGTCGCGCCCCGTAAACGTCACCGTGTCCCCCTCCTCGGGGATGCGGTCGAACGCAGCGAGCAAAATGCCTGCCGCCGTTTCGCATTCGTTCGCTTCCTCAGGAAGAAAGCCGAGCAGATCCTCCAGGTCATCGATGGAAAGCGAGCCATCGATCAAGTAGCGACCGTCGCCTTTCTTCACGATCTCGTCGGCCAAGCCGTGGCTGTACTCGTCGTCGACGCGCCCCACGATCTGCTCCATGATGTCGCTCATCGTGACGATGCCCGCCGTGCCGCCGTGCTCGTCCACAACCACGGCGATTTTGGTATGGCGGCGCTGCAGCAGCTGCAAGAGCTTCGCGATGGGGATGCTCTCGGGCACCGCGTACAGCTCGCGGATGGGCAGATCCTCCATCGAAGCGTCGGCGTCCATCATGAACAGGTCCTTCACGTGAACGAACCCGACCAGGTGGTCTTTGCTCCCCTGGCACACCGGGTAGCGCGTGTACTTGTAGCGTTCGGCCAGCTCGCGGTTCTCTTGAAGCGAGTCCTCCATGTCGAGGCAGGTCAGCTCGATGCGCGGCGTCATGATTGCCTCGGCGTCCTTGTCGCCCAAATCGAAGATGTTGTCGACGTACTCGTTTTGCTCAGGCTCGATAAGCCCGCTTTCCGTGGACTCGTCGATGAGCAACTTGATTTCCTCGCCCGTATACACATCGTGCTCGTTGGCTGGATCGTGCCCGGTCAAACGCACGACACCGTTGGTAATGCCGTTGAACATAAGCATAATCGGGTAGGTGATGCGGTAGAACCACAGAAGCGGGGTCGCCGTCATGAGTGCGTAGCGCTCCGTCGCGAAGATGGCGAACGATTTGGGGATAAGCTCGCCCACGACCACGTGCAACGTCGTCATGAGGAAATATCCGATTGCGACCGCAATTACCGAGATAACGGCATCGGGCAGGCCGAGCAAAACGAACAGCGGGCGAATGAGCGCCGAGATCGCGGGCTCACCCAACCAGCCGAGCGCAAGCGAAGCAAGCGTAATTCCAAGCTGGCAGGCAGACAGGTACGCGTTGACGTTCTCGGTGATGGTCTTCGCATTCTTCGCGCCGCGCTTGCCCTCATCGTAGGCAAGTTCGATCTGCGACTTGCGCACGCGCACCATGGCGAATTCCGCGATAACGAAAAACGCGTTCATCAAAAGGAAGAAGACGACAAGAATCAGGCTGACAGCTATGGACATCGGGTATGCGGGCCTCCTCAGGGCGCGTTTTCATTTTCAAGCGACGTTTTTAACCTTGAAGTATGGCATATTCCGCATTCGAAAACGCGTTTGTTGCCATTTTGTTCACCAAGTTAACCAGATGGGGCGGTAAACGAGCGATAGCGGAGCGCGGGTTGCGATGGGGCTGCCGATTATGAGGCACCCCCCAGTGCTACTCAATCACGATGCGGTCGGTCTGCGCGCTCGAAATCGCCTCGGGGCACAGGCTGCATCCCAGGCCAAACTCGTACCCTGCCCGATTCAGCGTCACTTTCCCGCGCTCGGCGGTATAGGGGGGCATGGTCACGTCGACATCGAAGTAGCGCGAGGTCGACCCAATGTCACCCGGCATCACCACTTCGTCGAGCGTTTGAAACGCCGCGTGCATGCGCTTCGAGATTCCCGTGTCGTACATGCCGCCCATCCACACCTCGCGCCCGCGCGAACGTGCCGCGAAGATGAATTTGAGCGCAGCCTCCACGCCCCCGAATTTCGCGACCTTCACCGCAAAACACCGCAGCTCAGGATATGAAAGCGCCTGGTACGCCTCACGCTCGTTCACGAACGACTCATCCAGGCAGATGGGCGTCGCGATGGTCCTCTGCAGCGCCGCCAGCCGCGCGAATGCCCGGGCGGTCGACCCACCGCACGGCGTCAAATCGATAGGCTCCTCAATCCACGCGACGTTGAGCGGATCGAGCGCACGGAGCTCGGCGATCGAGCGGTCCGTGAAGCTCTGGTTCGCATCGAGCGTGATGAACAGATGCGGGTACTTTTGGCGAATCATGCGAACAATACCCAAGCTACCAGGCGCAACCTTGAGCTTCACGCGGCAATAGCCCGCATCTACGCAGCGCGAGACGGAATCGAGCGTCTCCTCCACACTGCCCATACCGACCACCGCGCCCGCCGAGACGGCAGCCTCGCGCGCATTCCCGAACGGCTCCCTTGTCTTCCCGTGCGTCCGCTCGCGATGAGCCGCGCGCTCGATCACGTCGTACTCCTCGGCAAGCAAACGCCCGAGGGGCTTCCCCACGATCTTGCCGTAAAGGTCCCACAGCGCAGGCTCGATCGCGCCGCAAGCGAGCGGGAAGCGCTCCATCCCGGATATGGAGGCGAACGCCGCGGAGACCTCCCGCGGGTGAAGGAAGACCTCGCCGATCACCTTCGGCGCAAGCGTGCCTCGCAGCACCTCAATATCCTGCTCGATTGTTTCCGGAAGATACCAGTCAGAGGAAAATGCGACGCATTCGCCCAGGCCAACGCGTCCTTTCGCATCGATGACCTCCACGATGATCGACTCGCGGAATTCAAGCGTCGCCTTCGCCGTCACGAACGGCTTTTTGAAGGGGATACACACACGATGCAGAATCACGCGGCGCACGTCGAGGCATTCCGAGTAGATTCGCTCGATGGCGGCACGGTCGATTTTGCCGATACCCTGCCGCGGCAGGCTTTCCATGACGAAAATCTGCTTGGGGCGGTAGAGCTTCGAGAGCACGTCTTCGAGTTGGCTGTGGACGAAGGCGACGAACTCACGGTCACTCGGGCGAGAGGGAGCGAGCGGTTTCGGGGCATGCCGTCTTA
Organism: uncultured Ellagibacter sp.; assembly: GCA_934663775.1. Lineage (GTDB taxonomy): Bacteria > Actinomycetota > Coriobacteriia > Coriobacteriales > Eggerthellaceae > Ellagibacter. Next base: position 31,045 of record CAKUKU010000018.1, read on the forward strand.
CCTGCGGTTTTATCACCTCGCGACCAAAGCGCGCCGTCTTCACCGGGGAAAGCCTGTCAAAAGCCTGGTCACGACTACCACGTTCGGGAACCTCGCTCGTGCGCTCGATGAACGCCACGGGGCGCCGTCCCCACACGGGGTCGGGGGCGCCAAACACGTAGGCGTCCGCCACGCCGGGAATCGCCATGAGCTTGCCGGCAATCTCTGCGGGATAGACGTTTTCCCCACCCGAGACGAACATGTCGGTGGTGCGCTCCTTCACGTAAATCTTGCCCTCGTGGAGAGCCGCCACATCGCCGGTGAGGAAGAAGCCGTCCGCGGTGAAGGCAGCACGCGCGTTCAGGTAGTTCGACAACACGCCCGGCCCGCGCACCGCCAGGCGGCCGAAACCGCGCCCGTCGGGCTCGACGATACGCGCCTGGTAGCCGGGTAGAAGCTCCATACCACCCGTGAACGACCCATCTATCAGGCTGTTTGCAACCTGACTGCACGTTTCGGTCATCCCGTAGCTCGCATACAGGCGAAGCCCCGCCTCGTGCGCGCGGGCGATGGTGGCGGGATTGAGCGCGCCGCCGCCAAGCAGGATGCAGCGATACGCGGCAAGTGCGGGGCCGCCCCCCTCGACGGCGAGCAGATCCTGCAGCATCTTGTCGACCACGGAGATATGGGTGAAACCGACGCGCGCGGCGTCCTTCAGAATTCGCGCCGCGTTGAAACGCGCGTAGAGGCGAAACGGCGTGCGGTTCGTAATGCTGCGCACGACCTGCTCGAAGCCCCCAATATGGTACAGGGGGAGCGCCACCTGCCACATACCGCGACCCCGCATCGAGAGCACGGCGTTGGACGATTCAGCAGCAGCCGTGAGCATGCGCCAGGTCGACGGCACCGCCTTCGGCTTGCCCGTCGTGCCCGACGTGAAGAGGACGAGCGCTCGTTCCTGGTCGTTGAACAGGTGCGATTCTCTTTCCGCAAAATGAGTGGCCTCGAAAACCGCATCGCGCTCGGCGCTCATGATGACGCGCCTGCCGCTTTGGAGCCGCGACACCCCCGCAAGGTCGTCCGCCACGTGGTCCATAAGCGTTTCCGCCCGCGCTTCGTCGATGCGGCACGCCACGCGAATGCCCGAGCTTTCCAGGTCGAACAGGCGCGAAAGCTTCTCCGTCGACGTGAGGCGATTGTTCAGCACGACCAGCGAGAACGCCCCGTACCCCGCGGCCAGGGCGAGAAAGATGAACTCCGGACAGTTCGGGAGGTCGACCGAAACGCAGTCGCCGCGCCCGACCCCCTTGCTCCGCAGACGACGGGCGATTGCCGCCGCCGTGAGCCTGGCCTGGCGATAGGTACACGAATGCTCCGAGCCGTCGCGAGCGACGAACGTGAAGAAGACCCCGTCGGGATTCAATCTCACCAAGCTTTCGAACGCATTGATCATCGCGAGTTCGGACCACTGTTCTCTTCGGACGCCGCATCAGCGACTTGGGCGGACAAAGGAAATGGGAAGCGACCCGACACACAGGGCATCGGGTCGCTTGGCTTTAGGGAAACTTAGGGTACTGAGTGAAGTCGGGCGCCCGCTTCTCCTTGAACGCGTCGCGGCCCTCCTTCGCCTCGTCGGTGGTGTAGTACAAAAGCGTGGCGTCGCCGGCGAGTTGCTGGATGCCCGCAAGCCCATCGGTTGCCGCGTTGAAGCTCGCCTTCATGAAGCGCAGCGCCGTCGGCGAAAACTGCAGCATCTCGCGCGCCCACGACACGCATTCGGCCTCGAGCTCCTCGAAGGGAACGACCTTGTTGACCAGCCCCATCTCGAGCGCCTCCGCGGCGGTGTACTGGCGGCATAGGTACCAGATCTCGCGCGCCTTCTTCTGGCCCACGACGTTTGCCAGGTACCCCGCGCCGTAGCCGGCGTCGAAGCTGCCGACCTTGGGGCCCGTCTGGCCGAACTTGGCAGTCTCGGCCGCGATGGACAGGTCGCACAGCAGGTGCAGCACGTGCCCGCCACCGATAGCGTAACCGTTCACCATGGCAATGACCGGCTTGGGCACCACGCGAATCAGATGCTGCAGGTCGAGCACGTTCAAACGAGGGATGTTGTCCTCGCCCACGTAGCCGCCGTTGCCGCGGATCTTCTGGTCGCCGCCCGAGCAGAACGCCTCATCTTCGTGACGGCCACCATGGTTCGCGCCGGTCAGGATGATGACGCCGATCGACGCGTCATCGCGCGCCACGGAGAACGCGTCGTACATCTCGGTCACGGTGAGCGGGGTGAACGCGTTGCGCCGTTCGGGGCGGTTGATGGTGATTTTCGCAATCCCATCAGCGGTTTCGTACTTGATTTCGCGATATTGCTTGGCGGATCTCCAAGCTACGTCATCCATAGCTGTCCTTTCGTGGCATATCGTTGATTCGTTGCAGGACGCGAAACGGTTGGCGCGCCCCGCAACGGAGGCATCGGCTTCACGACGCCGATTTCGCACTCAGGGGAAAACGACGCCATGCCGGCGATTGACGATGTTTGATTCTGCGTTTTCGCTTCGAATGATTCCTGTTTCGCAAGTTTCTACATCATACCGCGACGAGGTATGTCATGGGGCCGCAGGTTCGGGAGTGCACGATTCGACCACTTCTCTCAGGAACGAGCCGAACGCTCTGGGCTGCTCGAGGTGGATATTGTGCCCAGCAGCGGGAACAATACGGCACGAAATTGCGCCCTGGGATTCCGCGCGAAGGTCGGCGAGAACCTTGCAGTATTTCGCGTCGAGCTCCCCCGCCAGGTAGCTTACGGGAATGCCGCGCCGCGAAAGCTCGCAAAGCGCGCGCACCGTTTCCTGCTTCGAGGGCATCGCGTGGGCGCCTGCGCGCTCGAAGGAGAGCGCAAGCGATTCCGCATCGTTGGCAAGACGGCCCGCGCGGAGTCGTTCCCGCTGATCATCGGGAAGAATGCGCTGGCTTTCGAACAAGGGCAGGCCCGCCCACCAGTCCATGAAAGCGGACACCCCTTCGTCTCGCACGCGCGCCGCCCAAGCGAAGTTGCGCTCGCGCAGCGCTTCGCGCGCGGCGTCGTCGACAGGCCCCGTGCCCGCGCTCTCAAGCACGAGGGCGGAGAAAGGAGCGGCAGCGGACATCCGCACCGCATCGCCAGCCGAAGTCGCGTCCGCATCCCGCTGACCAGCCCCAGCCACGTCCAGGCGGCCAGTTCGACCACATGGAGCGAAGGCTGCGGAGCTTCTGAGCGAAATGCGGTCGAGCTGGTCGCCGCCCCGCAGGTCGTCCGCAGCCGCATCCAAGTGGCAAGCTCGATTGCGCGGAGCGAAGGCTGCGGAGCTTCTGAGCGCAGTGCGATCGAACTTGCCTCCGCCCCGCAGGTCGCCCGCAACAAGGCACGCCGCCTGAAGCGCCACGCGCCCGCCCATGGAGTACCCGACCAAAACGGGCGCCGCGCCCGCATCGCACGCAACGGCCCCGCAAAAAGCCAGAAGCGCCCGCGCCTGGAAGCGCAGATCGAAGAAGCCAGAGCGCTCCGCAGGGCCGTCGCCAGCCGAGCAGGCGCCCACTCCATGCCCCGCAAGCTCGAAGCCGAAGCACCGAGCCCCCGCATCTGTGAGCAGCTGCGCCACATCATCCCAGGTAGAAGCCTGTTGCGCGAAACCGTGGACAAACACGATCGGGACCGACGGGGCGCCACCTTCCCTCGCGTCCGACGCCGAAGCACGCCACGCCTTCACGCCAAAGCGCATGCCCTCGAAATCGAAGCCGCTCGCCTCTCCCGGAACCTCGCTCGCCACTTCGCCGCCCTTCTTCAGAACCTCGCTTGCCACCTTCGACGCCCCTCTTTTGTCCCGATGCGGCGATTCGATCGATTGCACCGCGTCTCTAACATATTTTAGCTCGATGTGCGTAGGTTTTTGCGAGAGGCGCCCGAAGACGTGAAGAGCCGAAAAAATCGCACCTCTCTGACCTGGCGTTATAGGGGAGCGCTCGCCCGCACCCCGGCGATAGGCTCGCAAGCCGCGGAAATACCTACGCACATCGAGCTAAAATGTCGCGAAGCAGTAGAAAGACCAGCTAAATGATGTCAAGGGCTTTCCGAGACATTTTTAGATAGAACTTTGACAATCGAATATGGGATA
>CAKUKU010000019.1 GCA_934663775.1 uncultured Ellagibacter sp.
CGAAGGTGCCGACGAGCACGGTCGGCCACTCGCAGAGGTTCACGACCTCGTCGAAGATGCGGGCGGGCGTGTCCACATGGCTGCCGGGACGCTCTGCCTCGATAGCAGCGATGCCCTCGCGAATGGCGGCCTCGCGGGCCTCGGCGCCAAGCACGTAGGAATCCTTGAGCACCTGCTCGTAGGCGGCGGGCTCAGCAACGACGTGCTCGCCGGGCGCCAGGACGCGATGGCCGCGGGTGGTGTTGCCGCTCGTCACGTCGGCGTAGGTAACGGGCACGACTTCGGAGCCGAGGAGCGCGCAGATCCAGCGGATTGGGCGCACGAAGGTCTCGTGCTCGGAGCCCCAGCGCTGAGAACGGTAGTTCGGCCACTCGATGGCGGCGATGACGTCGTGGCCGAGCGCCGACAGGATCGGCATCGCGGGCTCAGAGGGGACGTTCCTCTCGGCGAAGATGTACTCGTTGCCATCCTCGTCAATCTTGCGGGTGAGCTCGGAGGCATCAATTCCGCACTTGCGGGCGAAGCCGGCAGCGGCCTTGGTCGGGTTGCCGTCGGCGTCGAAGGCGATTTGGACCTTGGGGCCGCGCTTGACCTCATGGACAGCCTCGGTGGCGCAGGCCACATCGGACACGATCGCGGCAAGGCGGCGCGGCGAGGACACGACGCGAACGTCGCCATGCGCCAACCCGGCCTCGTCGAGCATCTTCACGACGAGCTTGGGAAGCTGCTTGGAAGCGTTGATCAGCGGCGCCGAGGGCATCTCCTCGGTGCCGATCTCGAGCAGGAAATCCAGAGTATCTGCCATTTAGGCCACCTCGCCCTTCGTGGAATACGTGTCTTTCTTGCCAGCAACCTCGGCGAGATAGCTCTCGCAGCAGGCCTTGGCGACGGCGCGGACGCGCAGGATGTAGTTGGCGCGCTCGGTCGCAGAGATGGCGCCGCGTGCGTCGAGGATGTTGAACGCGTGGCTGCACTTCATGACGCAGTCGTAGGCCGGCAGCGGCAGCTTGCGCTCGAGGCAGGAATGGCACTCGGCCTCGTACTCGTCGAATTTGCGGCGCATCAACTCGACGTCGGCGACCTCGAAGTTGTAGGTCGAGAACTCATACTCGTTCTCATGGAAGACGTCGCCGTAGGTCATGGGCGTGCCGTCGGGCAGATAGGACCACACGAGGTCGTAAACGGAGTCGACGCCCTGCACGTACATGGCGATGCGCTCGAGGCCGTAGGTGATCTCGACGGGGACTGGGTCGACCTCGATGCCGCCGACCTGCTGGAAGTACGTGTACTGCGTGACCTCCATGCCGTCCATCCACACTTCCCAGCCAAGGCCCCACGCGCCGAGCGTCGGGCTTTCCCAGTCGTCCTCGACGAAGCGCACGTCGTGCTCGGCGGGGTCAAGCCCGATGGCTTTAAGCGAGCCCAGGTAGAGCTCCTGGGAATCGACCGGGCAGGGCTTCAAGATGACCTGGAACTGGTAGTAGTGCTGCATGCGGTTGGGGTTCTCGCCGTAGCGGCCGTCAGCCGGGCGGCGGCACGGCTGCGGATAGCAGGTGCGCCAGGCGTTCGGCCCGAGGCTGCGCAGCGTGGTGGCGGTATGGAACGTGCCCGCGCCCACCTCGCTGTCGTAGGGCTGCATGACGACGCAGCCCTGCTTCGCCCAGTAGTGTTGCAGGTTCATGATGATGTCCTGGAACGTCAGCTTGTCGGCCGCAGGGCCGGCGGATGTCTCTGCCATGACTCTCCTTCTCGTATCGATGCGCGGGACGCCGAGCGCCCGGTTCTCCACCCTTTAAGACAGCACCCCGATATGCGAGATAGGCCAGTAGGTGAACACCGCGTGGCCGGTCACGCTCGAGGCTTCGATCGCACCGAAATAGCGCGAATCCTGCGAATTGGTTCGATTATCGCCCATGACCCAAAGGCAGCCCTCGGGCACGGTGTAGGGATAGCTGATGGGAACGGCCGTCTTCTCGAACGGCTCGGAAACCTTGTTCTCGGTGTAGGGCTCGTCGAGCACAACCCCGTCGACGACGACCTTGCCGTTTTGCAGATCGACCGTCTGGCCGCCGGTGGCGATGACGCGCTTGATCAGCGTGCGGTTGGAGACAAGCGGGTCGGCGAACGTGACGATGTCGCCCTGCTTCGGTTCGCTCGTGTAATAGGAAAGCTTCTCGGAAAAGACGAGGTCGCCCACTTCGATGGTGTCCTCCATCGAGCCCGAGGGAATCTCGTAGGCGCCAAACACAAACATGTTTAGAAGACGCGAGAGGCCGAACACAATGAGCACCATGAAAACGATGCTCAGAACGGAGCGAATTACCTTAGAACCCTGACGTTCGGCATGCTGACCGGAAAACATGAAGCGCAATATCCTTTCGATGCGGGAGGACGCGATGCCGCCCGCGGCTCAAGTCGTGAACCTGAATGATACCGCTTCGAGGGTAGCCTTAGTCCTCTTCGGCCAATCTTTGCAGAAAATCCCTGTCAGCGGGCGAAAGCTCCACGTCGGCAAACAAGTCGGGACGCAGGCGGGCCGTGCGCAACAGGCTCTGCTCGCGGCGCCATTTCGCCACCTTCCCGTGGTCTCCCGAGAGAAGCACGTCGGGAACCCGCATTCCGCGAAACTCGGCGGGGCGCGTGTACTGGGGATATTCCAAAAGGCCGTCGGAAAAGCTTTCGGTGAGCGCCCCATCTTCGGCACCGAGCACGCCAGGGAGCTTGCGAACCACAGCGTCGATCACGACCATCGAGGCAAGCTCGCCGCTCGTGAGCACGTAGTCCCCAAGCGATATGACGCGATCCGCCAGCGCGTAAGCGCGCTCGTCGATGCCCTCGTAGTGCCCGCAAATGAACAGGAGGCGCTCTTCTTTGGCAAGATCGAGCGCGATTTCGTCGCAGAAACGCTCGCCCTGCGGCGCGAGGAAGATAGTACAGGGCTTGGGGGGGTTTGGCTGCGGCACGGCAGCCAAATCGGGCAGCGCCCAGTCGCTCGGCAGTCCTGCTCGCACGGAAGTGCCAGAGGGCACTTCCGGCTCGTGCGGAACTCGCTTTGTGGACGCCGCCCGATCCGGCTGCCCCAAGCAGGAATCGAGACTGCATCCTGTCCCCTTTGCGCAGATCGCGTCGTACGCTTCGAAGAGCGGCTCGCACTTCATGACGAGCCCGGCGCCTCCACCATAGGGGTCATCGTCGGTCGTACGATGGCGGTCGTGCGTCCAATCGCGCAGGTCATACGCGTGAAAGTCGAGAATACCCTTCTCTTGGGCAATGCGCATCATCGACGAGTTCATCACCGAGTCGTACATGCCCGGAAACGTTGACAGGGTCTCGATGATCATCCGATGTCCTCCTTGAAATGAAAAATGGGCGCCCAGGACAGACCCTGAACGCCCATCTCGCGGGATTGCGTTGCTACAAGCTCAAAAGGCCCGCCGGCACATCGACATCGATGCGCTCGCGATCCTCGTCGATGCCGACCAAAAACTCGTCCACAAGCGGAATGAGCAGGGGCGATTGCCCGTCTGCGCGATCGACGACGAGAAGGCTCTGCCCAGGGTTGTCCTCCACACGCAGAAGCGTCCCCAGAAGGCCCGCCTGCGCATCATGGACTTCCCACCCGGACACGCCGTCGGAATGCGCCGCCGCGATGGCCTGCGCAAGTTCGGGAAGTTCCTCACGACGAACGAGCACGTGGCATCCGCAAAGCGCCTTCGCCGCGTCGATGTCGTCTACGCCCTCGAACCACACGACGGCGGAGGTATCGTCCTGCGGGCGGATTTCCTCAACCTTCGCGCGACGGGGCATATCGAGCACGGGCGGCACGAACGCCACCTCCATGCCCTCCTCGAGCAAAAAAGGAAGGCCCGACGCGCTTCGCACGACGAGCCCCCCATCTAGATTCTTCGCAGTCGCCAACCAGGCAACATCAGCCCAGGTGCGCACTATTCGACAAGCTCCACGTCAACGGGGATGTCGGCACGGGAAGCCGCCGCGCGAGCAAGCGTGCGGATAGCCTTGATGACGCGACCTTGACGGCCGATGATCTTGCCAGCGTCCTCTTCGTTCACGCGAATCTCCACGAGAATCGAACCCTCTTCGGTTTCGCTTCCCTGGATATCGAGATCCTCCTCGTTGTCGACGAGGGGGCGAACAATCGCGTCAACCAAGCCGACGAGATCTTCCGTCTGCTCGGACATGTCTTCTACGCTTCCTTGCGAGCGGTTTCGAGAAGACGAGCGACCGTGTCGGTCGGCTGAGCGCCATTGGCGATCCACTTGTCAACCTTCTCGAGGTCGAACTTGATCATAGAGGGATCGACGCACGGATTGTAGCGGCCGACCTCTTCGATGAACTTGCCGTCACGCGGAGCGCGAGCATCGGCAACGACGATACGGTAGTACGGACGCTTCTTAGCGCCGTGACGAGCCAGGCGAATTTTGACTGCCATGAAGTTGAACTCCTTTTAACCTTACATCTTTCGATTTCCGCGAAGCTTCAACTTCGGGAAAAACAGCGATTGCTAATACTACCTAGATTTGAATGAAATGGCAAGCGAGAACGCATGATACCCACACAAACGGACGAAAGCGGCCTATGCAAGGCTTGCACCGAGCTCGCGAGCCTTCTCAAGACCGGGGTTGCCAGCGATGGCGCCCTTCTCGAAAACGGCGTTCACGACGACCTCGCCGATGCTTTCCTGGTGCGTGTATGCGTTCGAGCGCTTATAGGTGTCGAGCAGCGAGTCCGCCGCCGTGATGTCCTTGTCCTCCAGGCAGAGCAGCAGGCCGACGCGCGGGATGTTGAACGACTTCGCGATGCCGCAGAACATGCGGTCCTGGAAGGCTTTCAGCTGCGCAGGGTATGTGAAGCAATAGAGCGGCGTGGCGTACACGAGCACGTCTGCCCAGTGAAGGTCGGGGTAGAACTGCTGCATGTCGTCTTGCTGAATGCATGCACCTTCATGAGAGAAACAGTAGTTGCACCCAAGGCAGCCCGCGATCTTCGCGCGCCCGGCGTCGATGCGCCGCACCTCGCAGCCCACCGACTTCGCTCCCTCGATGAACGCCTCGGCGAGCGCGTCGGAGTTGCCGCCGATGCGCGGGCTCCCCGTCACTACCAGCACCTTGCAAGACATAACCGTCCCCTCTCTCGTAATGCGCCTGGGCAGCAGGCCTCTCTTCCTGCCGCCCAGGCACGAACCCGCACTCCCCCGCTTCTCATGCGGCGGGTGCCTTCAGGTGGCTCTTGCCAAGCCTGCTCGCCCCTGCCCGTTCCCCAACCGTTTCACACGGCGGTTGGACGTTTTGATTGCAGGCTCGAGCAGCCAGGCGCCACCCCTGCTCGATTACTTGTCGCCCTGCTCGAGCATCGCCTGCACCTTCTTGATGTCGGCCATGCTCATGCCGCCCGGCATGCCCGGAATGCGGCGGCGGCGCTTGCCCTTCTTCCCCTTCTTGCCGGACGCCTCGTCGACCGAGGGCATCATCTTCTTCATCATCTTCTTGGTCTCGTTGAACTGCTTCATGAGCTGGTTCACCTCGGTGACCGACACGCCGGCGCCTGCGGCGATGCGCGCGCGGCGACTGCCGTTCAAAAGCTCGGGCTTGTTGCGTTCGGCCTTCGTCATGGAGTTGATGATGACCTCCATGTGATCGAGCGCGCCCTCGTCGACCTGACCCGACCCGAGCGCCTTGTCGCCACCGGGAAGCGCGCTTACAAGCTTGCGCACGCCGCCCATCTTGCGGATTTGGCGGTTCATGTCGATGAAGTCGTTCAGCGTGAGCTGGGATTTCGCGAGGCGCTTCGCCGTTTCGGCCTCTTCAGCCTCCTTCTGCACGCGCACGGCGCTCTCGATGAGACTCACCATGTCGCCCATGCCCAAGATGCGCTTGGCGATGCGGTCGGGGTGGAACTCCTCGAGCGAATCGGGCTTTTCACCTGCACTGATGAACTTGATGGGCTTGCCTGTGACCTGCTTGATGGAAAGCGCGCCGCCGCCGCGGGCGTCGCCGTCCATCTTCGACATGATGACGCCGTCGAAGTCGACGCGCTCGGCGAACGCAGCTGCCACGTTCACGACGTCTTGGCCGGTCATCGCGTCGACGACCATGAGAATCTGGTCGGGCTTGACGGCGCGCTTGATGGCCTCGGCTTCCTCCATCATCTCGTCGTCGACGTGCAGACGGCCCGCCGTGTCGACGATGACGACGTCGCGCAGATGGTCGATGGCGTCGCGCACGCCCTCCTTCGCGATGGCGACCGGATCCTTCCCATCGCCGCGGTACACGCGCACACCCATCTCGTCGCCGAGCGTTTGGAGCTGGTCGGCGGCGGCGGGACGGTACACGTCGCACGCCACGAGCAGCGGTGAGTGGTTCTCCTGCTTCAGGCGGTACGCGAGCTTCGCCGCAGCGGTCGTCTTGCCCGAGCCCTGCAGGCCGACGAGCATGATGACGTTGGGAATGCGGCTCGAGAGGACGAGCTTCGAGTCGGTGCGACCGAGCAGTTCGGTCAGCTCGTCGAGCACAATCTTCACGACGTTTTGCGCCGGCGTGAGCGAATCGAGCACCTCAGCCGTCAGGCAGCGTTCCTTCGTGCGCGCGCAGAATTGCTTCACGACCTTAAAGTTCACGTCGGCCTCGAGCAGCGCCAAGCGGATCTCGCGCATGGCGGCGTTGATGTCGTCCTCGGTCAGGCGGCCCTTGCCGCGCAGGCTGGAAAAGATGCTTTGCAAACGCTCAGACAAGCTTTCGAGCATGGAAACCTCCGAGATGCTGAAGGGATAAAATCAGTATGATTTTAAGGATTATACGCCAGGCGAGACATGGCGGCGGCGGAAACGATGCCCTGCGGACATTGGTTGCACCAAAAACGCGCCTTTCGATTTCTTCCGCACATTTTCGGAAATCGGGAACTTTGACACGCGAAGGGTCGAATTCTGGCACAAATACCGAGTTGTCCCGCGATTTCAGGGGGCAATCCGCGCAGAATCGTGCGCCCTAGGAGCCCGTTTCCGTAGAGCGTTTGCAAAAGGCCAGGTCAGATTATTCGGACCCTGATACTTCGGATTCTAGCTAGTGGGACAACTCGGGATTTGTGCCAGAATCTTCGAAGCGAGCGACCATACGCCCCATCAAAAACACCAGCAGCAGCAAGAAGGGGACCCAAGGTCCCCTTCCGTCGATTAGCACTCGCTTTCGCTCGTTAGTTCTCGGCCTCGCGATGCTCCTGCTGACGCGGAGCACGGGAGCGCACCTGCTGGCGCGGCTCGCGGGCGGATTGGCCCTGCGCGGCGGGCGCCTGGCGCGGACGACGGCGCGCAGCTTGCGCCCCACCGCGGCCCCGCCCCACCGGAGTGGCGCAATACGGGCACACCGTCCATGCTGACTCGAGCGCATGATGACAGCTCGGGCAGAGGTTCTTCAGGCGCGTGTGACAGTTCGGGCAGAGCACATAATCGGACTCGACCGGATAGCCGCAGTTCGCGCACTCGCCGTACTTCATCAGCTCGCGCTGCTTCAGGGCAACCTCGAGCTCCTGCTCGTCGCGATCGATCTGCAGCAGGGGCGGGCGGAGCAGGCAGTACGCGATGACGCCGATAAGCGGCACGAGCGCAACGATGCCCCAAACGTACCAGCGCGTTCCGCGCATGTAGGCATCGCGGATGACCCACACGATAGAAAGCACGTAGAGCACCACGAGCAGCACGATGAAAATCGTGAACGCCATCATCAGCTCCGGTGTGATCAGCTGCGACATCAATTCTGACATGTATTCCTCGTTTCCTGTTCGAGCCCACATCACCAGGCTCTTCGAGCAACTAGCGAACGATTATAGCAAAAGTCTGCGACAGGGTCCGCCGTCTCTGTCGGACATACAAGCTCAAGCGCTTAAGGGCGCACGCACGAGATGCGCGCTTTTCTAATGATCGCCATAATGAGTCCTGCATGAGGCGATTTCGAGATTCGACCCGGATACGCGATACACAAGTCGATTCTTCTCATCGATGCGTCTAGACCAGAAGCCCGATAAGTCACCGCGAAGTGGCTCGGGCTTCCCCGCTCCTAAAGATGCGCCGTTGCGCTCTACGTCTTTAATCAAAGCGTTTATGCGCTTAAGCGTTTTCCTGTCTTGGGTTTGCCACCAAACGTAATCGTCCCAAGCGTCGGGAGACCATACCTTATTCATCGTCGTCAGCCAGGTCGTGAACAGCACCGCGACCCGCATCTAGGGCGGCTACCGACCGGCGAAGATGAGCGAGGTTCTCTTCGCTATAAAACGGATCGACCGAAACCTCGAAAGGAATTCGACGCTCTCGCGCCATTTTCTTTGCGAAGACGGTGAAAGCGGTGGTCATGCTCATGCCGAGATCCTTGCAAACCGCTTCCATATCGTGCTTCGTGGCTTCGTCCATGCGGATACTGACCGTTGCCGTTGCCATAAATACCTCCTTTACCTGTATCGTTATAAACTAATTGTATGTCTTGTAAATATCATTATTCAATACACTGTCACACAATTTGTAGACGAGTTTTTTTAAATCTGTCACCCATATGATCTAACATCGAAGAAATCAGCCACCGACAGTTCGGCAAAGTCGCAATCCACCCGCCAACTTAGCCGAAACGACAAATGGCACAAGAAACGGCGAGACCCGCGGAATCGCAAGGCCTCGCCGTTTCGTTCGTTCGTCCATTCAGCTCGGACTATTTCAGAATCCCCGTCTCGAAGGCGCGCATGAGCACCACGGCAACGCGCTCGCGGGCGACGTCCTCGCCGGGCGCGAGCAGCCTGCCGGAGGCCGTGTCGTAGCCCTCGACGAGGCCCTTCTTGGCGGCCCAGGCGAAGGCGGCTCGCGACCAGGGGCTCGCGTCGGAGCCGTCGGCGAAGGCCGACAGGTCGGTTCCCGCCGAGTCGAGCTCGCCCGGCGCCGCGCACAGGCGCGCGAGGATCGTGACGAGCTGCTCGAAGGTGACGTCGTCGTTCGCCGCGAAGTCCTTCGCGCCGTCCGGGCGGTCGTATCCGGAGATGACCCCGTTCGCCACGGCCCAGTTTGCGGCGGCGGTGTAGTACTGGCCGTCGGCGGAGCCGGCGATGCCGGTCTCGTCCTTGGCCGACGACGGGTCGTAGGAGGCCGCCTCCTCGGGGCAGGCGTTCCTCCAGAGGATCGTGGCGAGCTGGGCGCGCGTGAGCGCGTCGCCCACGCCGAACTGCCCCGCCTTTTCGCCCGCGGTGTAGCCCATGATGAGGCCCTTCTCCGCCACGTAGGTCACGGCCTTGCCGTACCAGGATGACTCGGAGTAGTCCACGTCGGGGAAGACCGGGGCAGGGGCCTTCTTCGCCCACTTCGCCCAGAGCTCAACGTCGCCTGCGGCGTCGGCGGCGATCTCGGTCACTCGCTTCGCGAACCCGGCGTCGGCGTACCAGCCCTGGAACTCGTATCCCTCGCGCGTGGGCGCGGCGAGCGCAATCGCCGTGCCGGCGGCGTAGGTCGCGGGGTTCGACGCCGCGTTCGCGCCCCCGTCGAGGTGGTAGGTCACCGAGAACTGCTGCGGTTCGGGCGCGGGCGCCCCCCCGCCGCCTCCAGAGCCGCCGCCCGTGCCGGGATCGGGCGTGGGCGCGGGGTCGGTGCCGCCGCCCGTGCCCGGGTCGGGGCTCTCGGGATCGGCCTTCTTCTCGATGTCGAACTCGACGGTCACAGAGCCCGTGAAGTTGCCGCCCTCGACGGCGGCCACCGTGACGGTGCCCGCTCCGGGGCCCACGTTCTCGCCGTAGGAAACGGCGTAGTCTTTGCCCTCGGCGAGCTTCACCCCATTAAACGTCACGGTCGGCTCGGGCATGAGTTGCCCGCCCGTCGCCTCCATCTTCGAGGGGACGCCAGAGATCATGTCGGCGGTTATCCCTGCCGGCGCAATCGCGAACGAGTAGCTCAGCTCCCCGGCGTAAATCCCCTTGCCGGCAATAGAGACGCTCGCCGTGCCCGCGTCCTCGTTGCCAGAGTAAGCGACGTCGTAGTCGACCCCCTCCGTCAGGGAGTCCGACGACACGCGGCCGGCAACGGCCCGGCCCGAGTACACGGCGTCGGAGGCGTCGACCGCGAAGTCGGACTCGAGCAACCTTCTCTGCGCGCGGTACGTGGCGGCTTTCCCGTCGGGGACATCGGCCGCTGAGTAGGCCGCCCCCGTCTCGACGTCAACCCACTTTCCCGTGTACAACTCGCCGCTCGGCGTCGGCAGCGAGCAGATCCATTTAGTTCCTGAGCCGTCAAACGTGAAGTTCTCGCCAAGCGTTACGCTCTCGAGAGAGCTGCAGCCTTCAAGCATATTCGACATGACCCATGCCCTGCGCGTATCGAATTTCGAGAAGTCAAGGCTCTTCAAGGACGAGCAGTTCTGGAAAGCCCCGTAGAAATAGCTCGCATTGGCAACGTTGAAGCGGGATAAGTCGATCGCGGTCAAGGACGTGCAGTTTGCAAAAACTCCCCCGAATTCTTTCATGCCCGAAGCGCTAAAGTCTTTGAAATCAATCGATTTCAAAGATGTGCAGCCGCTAAACAGGTTGTTTGCCTCCGTAAGATCCGATCCGTCAATCCCGGAAAAATCAAAGCTTTCAAGCGAAACGCAGCCCGCACACATCTCGTGCATATTTTGAGGCTTGATCTTCGATCCGGAAGATCCAAGTCCCGCGATGCTGTTAAGGCTTTCGCATCGATAGAACGTGTGCTTCAGAGACGTCACTTCGGTGGTATCCAGATTGGATAAATCAACTGTCTTGAGATTGCCGCAGTGGGCGAACAGGAAGTCTAAGCCGTCAGCACTTGCCTTCACGCCTGGCTCGAAACGGGCAGACATTATGGCACTGCGAGAGCCAAACCAAACTGGATAGAGATCATAAGGACTATCTTCGACGTCAACGGCGCAGTTTTCCAACGTTCCCGAAACGCCATCCGCAGGTTTGATGACGAGACAGCCCTGGTCGTCAATCTTCCATGCACAGTCCCCGATGATAGTCCAGCCGTCGGCGTATTTCGAAACGCTCACCCTTACAGGAATATCCTCCACCACATTGTAGTTAACTCTATCTTTAGGGACGAACTTCGCTTTGAAAGTGCGCTCACCCGCCTCGCCGACGCTTGTCGTAAGCTCATCCTGCCAGGAGAAGCCGTCGGGGAGCTCCAAGTCGCCGAGGGTCTGCCCCTCCTTCGCACTAATTGCCCCCGTAATCTTATGGGGCGGGTCCGCCTTCGCGATCGACCACTCGACGGTCAGGTCGTCCGAGCTCCATCCGACCTTCTGCTCGTCGGAGTCGCCCGCGCCCGCCCAGGCGCAGTTCTTCTTGTCGTTGAGAGAGACAGTCGCAATATAGTTGCCGGCGTTCGTCGCCGACCCACCCGTCACCGAGTACTCGCCCGAAGGCGCGACGCCCGTCTGCTCTTCGCCGCTGTAAACGAGTCCAGAAACAACCTCCGGCGCATCGATTTGCTTGGGGTAGATGCCGAAAGTGAGGTCGAGCTCGCCGGCGAAGTTCCCCTTGCCGACGATCTTCAGGGTTCCCAGTTGCCCGACGTCCGTGTTGGGACCGTAGACGACGTGGTAGTCGACGCCCTTCGTCAACGGCCTCCCGTACATCATGGTCGGCTCGGGGGTGAGCTGCGACCCCGTGTACTCCAGCGACTTGGGAATGCCGGAGACCATACGGCCCGACACCTGGGCGGGCACGATCTCGAACGGAAGGCTTACCTCGCCCTCGTAGAGCCCCTTGCCCTCGATGATCGCCGTGTACTTGCCGACGGAGGTCGGAACCCCGTCGAGCTCGTTGCCTTCGGAGTCGAGATAGCCCTTGATCTCGAAGTCGTCGCCCTCGCTCAAACGATTTCCCGTAGCTGGGTCGCGCACATCGAGGAAGAAGTTGTCGTAGCCCGTGTAGGTAACCGGATTTACGGTAAGCCCCGCATCACCGATATCGGTCACGTCCTTGATGGAGGCGAAAATCCAGGACACCGAGTCGACGCATTTACCGCCATCGATCGCCTCGACCGTGACCCTGTAGTCCCCAACCGCCGACGGGGCATCCGGCTGGGCGTTCCACCAGTCGTACAGCGAACCGTATAAGATCCGGTAGTCGACGCCCTCTTCGAGCGCCTCCCCGTCGAGCGAGGTGACCTCCAGCCCGAGGTCTATCGGCTCGCCGGTGTAGGCGAACGTCTTGTTGTAGAAGGAGAACCTCGCGAAGTGGAGGCTGTTCCGGGACCTAACGTATATCGTGCGCTTGAGCTCACCGGTGTAGGAGCCCTTGCCCGCAAGGACCACGGTGTACTCGCCGACCGCGGACGGAGCGCTCTCAAGCTCGTTGCCCTCGGAGTCGAGGTATCCTTTGATATCGAAGTCAACGCCCTTGCTCAGGTAGTCGCCCGTATCGCACCGCACGACCTGCATGTCGGGCTCGACGGCCTCGCCGGTCCACAGGACGTCGTCGCCGTTCCCGTCGTCGCTCGACTCCCACGTCCTGTAGAGCCCCGACCCCAAGTCGGACGGGTCGACGATCTTGAGCTCGCCCTCGAGCGTGCCCGTATAGTCGCCGACACCGTCGAACACGACGTAGTACGTCCCGATTTCGGTCGGAGCCCCGTCGAGATCGCGGTGGTCGGCGTCGCGCCACCCGCGAAAGACGTAATCGACGTTCTCCCTCAGCTGATCGTCTCCGCTCCATCGGGTGCACACGGCGAGCTTCGGCGCGATAGGCTTCCCCGTGTATCCCTCGACGCCGGAATGGTACCAGCCGCTCGTGATCACATAGCTGTAGTTCCCGTTGCCTATGTCGTTTGCAGTCGGCTCGGTCTTCTCCTGCGCATTGTACGTAGCTGCCTTATTGTTAGGAACTTCATCAGCAGCATAAATCTCCCCGGTCTCTGCGTCGATCCAGTTCCCCGTCGGCAGCGAGCACTGCCGCTCAGCGCCCGAACCGTTGAACGTGAAGTTCTCGCCAAGGACCACGGTCTTGAGGGAGGCGCAACCCGAGAACACGCTCACCATGCCTTGCCTGTTCTCCACGCATGAAAGCTTGGAGGTGTCGAAGCTCGACAGGTTAAGATAAGCCAGAGACGAGCACCCCTCGAACATGCGGTTCATCCCGACGAGCTGGTCAGTGCGGAAAGTCGAGAGGTCGAGCGACGTCAAGCTCGCGCAATCGCGGAACATACAGTTCATGGACGTAACCGCCGACGTATCAATCTCGGACAGCTCGACGGACTCCAGCGACGAGCAGCCCCTAAGCAGATTGGCCATGCCCGTGACCTTCGAGGTGTCGAGGCCGGACAAGCTGACGGACCTAAGAGCCGAGCACCCGTAGAACATCCCTTCCATATTGCCCCGAATCGCAGCGCCCTTGAGGAAGGACAAGTCTACGGACTCCAACGAAGCGCAGTCCGCGAACGCATCCTGAACATCGTCGACTCGAGGCATCCCGCTTTCGGGGAACTCAACGGAATCGAGGGACGAGCAGCCCCTGAACATCAATCCGATATCGTTTACGCCGGCGGCGTCCAGCTCCTTCAGGTCTGCCGAAACGAGGCTCGAGCAACCCGCGAACATGCCCCAAATACGCGAGGGAGCTACGACTCCGCTTTCGACCTTGACAGACGTAATTTCAGATGCCCTTTCCCGCCAAGGAGTATCCGGCTCGTCGTAAGTGCCCTTCCACTTTTCGAGTTCGCCCGAAATGCCGTTCGCAGGCTTGATGACAAGCATGCCGTCGCCGTCGATGCGCCATACGCAGGTGCCGCAAACGCTCCAGCCGTCATCGTCCTTCGACACGGCGACCGTCACGTCGATGTTCTCCACCGTGTTATAGTTGGCGGCGTCGACGGGGACGAACTTCGCTTTGAAAGTGCGCTCACCCGCCTCGCCGACGCTTGTCGTAAGCTCATCCTGCCAGGAGAAGCCATCGGGGAGCTTCAGGTCACCCAAGGTCTGCCCCTCCGTCGCGTTAATGGAACCTGGGGCGGTGTAGGACGGATCCGCCTTCGCGATGGTGAAATGCTTCGTTATCTTTGAACCCTCGTAATTCCCAGCGCCCGTCACTTCGATGGTCGCCGTGCCGGCGTTCACGTTGCCCGAATACGCGACGTTGTAGTCTTTCCCCGCGACGAGGGACTTTGACTCGACGCGCCCCGTGACGGCCTCGCCCGTGTACACCGCGTCACTTAAGTCGAAGGAGAAATCTCCTTCGCCGAGCGCGGCGGGCGCCACGTCCAAACCGACCTCGATGCCGCGAACGGTCTCGTAGTTAGCCGCGTCGACGGGAGTGTAGGTGGCAAGGAACGTCCTATGCCCGACGTCGCCGACCTTCGTCGATAACCCGTCTTGCCACGAGAATCCGGCTGGCAAGGCCACGTCGCCCAACGTCTGTCCATACACCGCGGTAAGCCCCGAGGGAGCCGTGTACCGAGGGGTCGCCTTGTCGATCGGGAAGCTGTAGCCGAGCGTGCCTATGTAGTCGCCAATGCCAGAGATGGTCACGGTGCCGGCGCCCGCGTTCACGTTGGGACCGTACGAAACCGTATAATCATTTCCTTTCTGCAAGGTCTTAGATGACACTTCGGGCATAATCATGAGACCCGTATAGGTTTTCGCACTCGTATCGACCGTGAACATGTTCTTGTTGATGGCGATCTTTGGAGTCTCGCCCTTCGTCTGCGCAGTGTAAGTGGCGGCGACATTCGAAGGAATGTTATCCGACGTGTAGGCTTTACCGTCGGCTGAACTGATCCATAGTCCGGTAAGCCCGTCGCCGGTCGGAGTCGGCAACGAGCACTGACGGTCTAGCCCCGCCCCCTCGAACGAGAACTTAGGTCCGAGCGTCACGGCTCGCAGGCCATCGCATCCGGTCAAGAGGCCCGACATTCCATATGCGCTAGCGATACCGGACGTGTCGAAGCCGGAGAGGTCGAGCGAGGTAAGCGACGAGCAGCCGGAGAACATGGAACCTATATAGGCGTTCCCCGAAACCTTGAATCCCGACACATCGAGAGAGGCGAGCTTCGAGCAGCCGGAGAACATGAATCCCAGAGACGTGGCGGCAGACGTATCGAATCTCGACACGTCAAGCCTTTCCAGCGAGCGGCAGCCAGAGAACATGCTGGAAAACCCAGTCACTTTCGAAGTGTCGAAAGCGGCGGGGAACTCGATCGCTTCGAGGGACTGGCAGTTCTGGAGCATGTAACTCATGCTGGTAGCATTCGAGAAGTTGAACGAGGAGAGGTTGACGTCTTTAAGACGCAGGCACCCCTCGAACATGCCGTCCATGCATCTCACCTTAGATGTGTCGAATGACGAGAGGTCGAGGGACTCGAGCGACAGGCAACCAGAAAACATGCGAGTCATGACCCCCTTAGAACGAGAGTCTTCCTTTACGCTCGAGGTGTTGAACGAGGATAGGTCGAGAGAGGTTAGCTTTGAGCAGCCGGAGAACATGCTGTCCATGCTTGTCACCTTCGAGGTGTCGAAGCTCGATAGGTCAAGTGAGGCAAGCGACGAGCAGCCGGAGAACATGTGAGACATGCTCGTCACGTTCGAGGTGTCGAGACATGCGAGGTCGAGGGAGGCAAGAGAAGAGCAACCAGAGAACATCCCGGACGTACTTGTCGCATTCGAGGTGTCGAACGAGGACAGATCGAGCTCCGCCAGCTTCGAGCAGCCGTAGAACATCGACGACGACGTCGAGACCCGCAACTTACCTGAGCCGGCGAATTTGATCGCTTTAAGGGAGGAGCAGCCGTAGAACATGGAGCTCAGCTTGGCTGGAGCCGAAGTACCAAATCCCGAGAGGTCGAGGGAAGCGAGCGATGAGCAGCCGTAGAACATGAAAGACATGCACACCGCCGCTGGGGTGTTGAAACTCGACAAATCGAGAGATTCGAGCGACGAGCAGCCGGAGAACATGCCTTCCCCTCTATCAGGCTCATACATTGCCCCCATGTTCTTCACCTTCGAAGTATCGAAGCTCGACAGGTCAAGCGAGGTGAGCGACGAGCATCCGGAGAACATGCCGGACATGCTTGTCACGCTCGAGGTGTTGAAATGGGATAAATCGAGGGAAACGAGCGACGAGCATCCGTAGAACATGTGGGACGTGTCTGTCACGCCCGACGTATCGAGCTGCGAGAGGTCCGCCGAGACCATGCTCGCGCAGCCCCGGAACATCCCGCCCGCCGTCGCGGCGGCCACGCCGTCCCCGACGGTCGCCTCCTTTATCTCGGTCGCAAAGGCGAGCCACGGGGCCTTGCCGTAGCCCCAGTCGGCGAGCTCCCCCGACTCGCGGCCCGGGAGGGGCTCGATCTCCAGGCGCCCGTCGGCGTCGATTCTCCAGACGCACGTGCCGTACTGGTTCCACGCGCCGTCGCCGTCACGCTGCGCGCGGTATGTCGCGGCGACGCCCGAGGGCACGCCGCCCGGCTCGTAGGCGATGCCGTCGACTGAGCTCAACCAGCGCCCCGTGAGGCCATCACCACTCGGGGCGGGTAGAGAGCATTTGCGGGCATCGGCGTCCCCACCCCCGAAGGAGAAGCGGCCCCCGAGCGTGACGGAGCGCAGCGACGAGCAGCCGTCGAACATCCACCCCATGCTCGCCACGTTCGAGGTGTCGAAGTTCGACAGGTCGAGCGAAGCAATGGACGAGCAGCCGTAGAACATATCGGACATATCCGTGACGCTTGAGGTATCAAAACTCGACAGGCCAAGGGAAGCGAGCGACAAGCAACCCGAGAACATATGGGACATGTCCTTCACCTTGGACGTGTCGAAACCCGAGACGTCGAGAGACGTAAGGGACGAGCAGCCGTAGAACATCCAGTCCATGTCCTCGACCTTCGAAGTGTCAAAGGCCGAGAGATCCAGGGATGTAAGGGACGAGCAGCCGTAGAACATCCCAGACATATCCGTAACATCAGAGGTGTCAAGACCCGACAAATCGAGAGAGGCGAGCGACGAGCAGCCGTAGAACATGTCCCTCGCCGTCGAAGCAATTACATCCTTCTCAATCTTCACTGAGGCAATGGAGTCAGCATGTTTTTCCCATGGGGCTTCGCCCCATTCTTCCAGGTTGCCTGAGTCCCCATCAATAGGTCTAACAACTAAGCAGCCTTTCGCATCAATCATCCATTGACAAGTACCGCATTCGGTCCAATCGACAATAGGCTCGTCCGATTCGCTCGCTTGCGGAGCCAAACCGTCATTATCAATTACGATGCCGCCTTCGTCTTCCCCCAGTGCAGATTCAGTTAGTTCAGTCGACCCCCCCCCGAGGCTTCTTGCGCTTGGGCCTCATCGGGCATCAGCGGGCAGAACGACACCGCCAGAGCAGCGGCTAGAAACGACTTGAAAACCTTCTCGACGGGCTTGGCGGAAACGTCCATTTATCCTCCCCAGGTGCGCGGTTTCACATGGAGGAAATAGTATCACTTCGAAGGACTGATTAGTCCCCACATTAACCAAAGTAATCGGCGTAAGAAAACGCGTACGCCGAGCCCCGCAAATAACGGAACCCGGCGTACGTACTACAGCTTTAGGAAATACAGCCTTTACGCGAGCGCTGCGAGTTGCTCTTCGACGCGCGCAAGCTTATCGCGCAGCACGGCGAGCTTGGCGGTGTCCTTCTCCACGATCTCGGGCGCCGCCTTCGCAAGGAAGCCCGGGTTGGAAAGCTTCTTAGCGAACTTGGCCTCGTCCTTCTGAAGCGTTGCGCGCTCCTTAGTAAGGCGGGCGCGCTCGGCCTCGAAGTCGATAAGGCCGGTGAGCACGCAATACACCTCGCAACCATGCGCAACGACGCAGGCGCTCTCGGCGGGCTTGTGCGCATCGGACGGAACGATCGAGAGCTCGGACGCGCGTGCCATCGAGACGATCTGGCTCTTCAGATTCTCAAGAACGTGGGCACTTTCAAACCCGGCGCGCAACACCACGGGAAGCTCCTGCTTGGGCGAGATGCCGTAGCGCGCACGCGTCGAGCGGACGGCGCTCACGACATCGCACAGAAGGCTCACCGCACGCTCGGACTCCTCGTCGACAAGCGACGCGAGGCTTTCGGGCTCGGGCCACTTCGCCATCATGAGCGCGGGCGCCTCCCCTTCCGCATGCGGTACGTTTTCCCAGATAGCTTCCGTGACGAACGGCATCGCGGGATGCAGGAGGCGAAGCGCGTTGTCGAGCACGTACACGAGGTTGCGCTGCGTCTGCAGGCGGGCGTCGCCCTCTTCGCGCAGGCTTGCCTTGCTAAACTCGATGTACCAGTCGCAGAACTCGTTCCAGAAGAAGGCGTGCAGCTCGCGTGCCATCTCGCCGAACTGGTAGGTTTCGACATCCTTCGTGACCTCGACGGAAAGCTTTGCCAGGCGGCTGAAGATCCACGCGTCGGCCTGCGAGACCGCGCGCGGCTCGCCGGGCGTGAAGCCGTCCAGGTTGCCCAAGACGAAGCGGCTCGCGTTCCAGATCTTCGTCACGAAAGCGCGCGCCGACTCCGTGCGCGGACTGCCGAGAAGCTCATGGGTCTTCTTGTCAATGTCGGCGTCGAAGCGCACGTCCTGGTTGTTGGTCACGAGCGTGAGCAAGTTGAAGCGCATCGCGTCGGCGCCATACATGGAGATGAGGTCCATCGGGTCGACGCCGTTGCCCTTCGACTTGGACATGCGCGTGCCGTCCTTCGCGAGGATGGTCGCGTAGATGACCACGTCCTTGAAGGGAATCTCGCCCAGGAAATAGGTGGACGACATGATCATGCGTGCCACCCACAGCGCGATGATGTCGCGCGCGGTGACGAGCGCGGTCGTCGGATGATGCCCTTCCAGGCGCTCGGGATGCTCAGGCCAACCCTGCGTGGCAAACGTCCACAGCTGGCTCGAGAACCAGGTGTCGAGCACGTCCTCTTCCTGCGCGACATGGTGGCTGCCGCACTTCGGGCACACGTCGGTGTCCTCCATGAGTGCATCTTCCCAGCCGCAGTCCTCGCAGTGGAACACGGGGATGCGATGGCCCCACCACAGCTGGCGCGAGATGCACCAGTCCTTGAGGTTCTCCATCCAGGTGAGATACGTCTGCGTCCAGCGCGAGGGGTGGAAGGTGACCTTGCCGGAGGTGACAGCCTCGGTAGCCGGGCCCTTCAGCTTGTCGACGGCGACGAACCACTGCTCGGACAGCCACGGCTCGAGCGTCGAGTCGCAGCGGTAGCAGTGCATAACGGAATGATGATGGTCGTCCACATGGTCGAGCAGGCCGTGCTCCTCGAACCAGGCGACGACCGCTTGGCGGCACTCGTCGCGGCCCATGCCCGAGAACTCGCCGTAGCCTTCGACCACGTGCGCCGTCTCGTCGAAGATGTTGATCTTCTCAAGGCCGTGGCGCTCGCCCATACCGTAATCGTTAGGGTCATGGGCAGGCGTTACCTTCACGAAACCCGAACCGAAGCCCGCATCGACGTAGAAGTCGGAAAAGATAGGGATCTCGCGGTCGACGATTGGCAGGCGCACCTTCGCGCCGACGAACTTGTCCTTGTCGTGGTCCTTCGGGGAGACCGCCACGCCGGTGTCGCCGAGCATCGTCTCGGGGCGCGTGGTGGCGACGACGATGTAGTCCTGCCCGTCGACGGGCTCGACGAGCGGGTAGCGCAGATGCCACAGATGGCCATCCTCTTCCTTGTACTCCGCCTCGTCGTCGGCGATGGCCGTCGTGCAATGCGGGCACCAGTTCACGATGCGCTTGCCGCGATAGATGAGCCCGTCGTGGTACCAGTCGCAGAAGACCTTGCGCACCGCGGTAGCGTAGTCAGCATCCATCGTGAAATGCGGATCGGAAAAGTCGATCGAGCAGCCCATGCGCTTGATCTGCTCGACGATGTGCCCGCCGTACTCGTGCGTCCAGTCCCAGCACGCATCGACGAACTTCTCGCGGCCGATCTCGCGGCGGGAGATTCCCTCGGATGCGAGCTTTTTGTCCACCTTCGTCTGCGTGGCGATGCCCGCGTGGTCGGTGCCCAGAATCCAACGGGTGGAGATGCCGCGCATGCGGTTCATGCGGATGATGGTGTCCTGGATGGTGTCGTCAAGCGCATGGCCCATGTGAAGCTTGCCGGTCACATTCGGCGGCGGGATGGTCACCGTGCAGTCGCCCACGCCGGGGTTGCGGCGGTAGTAGTTGCCGGCGAGCCATTTGTCGAGCATGCGCTGCTCGACGGCCTCAGCGTCGTAGTTCTTCGGCATGTTTTCCATGGGATGAAAGCTCCTTCGATGAAACGTAAGCGGACAGGCGCCGAAACGCCGAAAGGGACGTTCGCGAGAAACGTCCCTGTTCAAGGCATGGTTTTAAGCCTCGTCGGTCGCGGGGACGATCTCGGGGTGCGTATCGCCCGAAATATCGCTCGCGCGTACGACGACGCGCGTGGCGGCCTTGTGTTCGGGTAGGTCGTACATGACATCCTGCAGCACGCGCTCGCAAATCGAGCGCAGGCCGCGAGCACCCGTGCCGTGCTCTTGAGCCTCGTGAGCGATGGCGCGCAGGGCGCCTTCCTCGAACTCGAGCGCGGAGTCCTCGAACTCGAACATCTTCGTGTACTGCTTGACGAGCGCGTTTCTCGGCTCGGTCAGGATGCGAACGAGGTCGTCCTCGGAAAGCTCGTTGAGGGCCGTGATCACGGGGATGCGGCCGACGAACTCGGGGATCATGCCGAACTTGTTCAAGTCCTCGGGGAGCACCTGCGCCAAAAGCTCCGCTTCGGCGTGCTTTTTGCTCTCAGGGAGCTCGGCGGAGAAGCCAAGGCCGCTCTTGCCGACGCGCTGCCCGATGATGTCGGCCAAGCCCACGAACGCGCCGCCTAAGATGAACAGGATGTTCGTCGTGTCGATGTGGATAAGCTCCTGCTGGGGGTGCTTGCGCCCGCCCTGCGGCGGCACGGAGGCCTCGGTGCCCTCGACGATCTTCAGAAGCGCCTGCTGAACGCCCTCACCGGACACGTCGCGCGTGATGGAAAGGTTTTCGGCCTTGCGGGCGATCTTGTCGATCTCGTCGATGTAGATGATGCCGATCTCCGCGCGCGGGATGTCGAAATCCGCTGCAGTGATCAGCTTCAACAGGATGTTCTCCACGTCCTCGCCGACATATCCCGCCTCGGTGAGCGTCGTCGCGTCGGCGATGGCGAAGGGAACGCGCAGCGTGCGCGCGAGCGTTTGGGCGAGAAGCGTCTTGCCGGAGCCCGTGGGGCCCAAAAGCATGATGTTGCTCTTCGCGAGCTCAACGTCGCCTTCCTTGGCCTTCGCCTCCATACTGATACGCTTATAATGGTTGTACACGGCGACGGACAGGGCGCGCTTTGCGTTTTCCTGCCCCACCACGTGCTCGGAGAGCTCGGCGTAGAGCTCGTGCGGCGTGGGCAGATTGCCCAGGATCTCGGCGGGGTTCGGAGCCTCGTTTTCGGGCTGCGCCTCGATGATCGGCGCGCGGTCCTGCGAGCGGCGACGCCCGCGGCGATTGCGGGCGTCCTCCTCGGGAAACTCGCCGAAAGCGCTCGACAGCCCTAAATCGCGCATCATCGCATCGGCGCACACCGAGATGCACTCGTCGCAGATGTAGATGCCGTTCGGCCCGGCGATCATGGCGGTCACCTCGTCGGATGATTTCCCGCAAAACGCGCAGTACACCGCATCGTCGTCGCGATAGCCGCCGCGATCGCTGTTTCGTTCGTTTGTCATAAAGGTAAGGTTCGCTTCTCTTCTCGTGATCTACTTGTCGGAGGAGCCGCGATGGCTCGTGATGATGTCGTCGACCAAGCCGTACGCCTTCGCTTCCTCAGCTGTGAGCCAGTTGTCGCGCTCGCAGTCGGCGTGCACTTGCTCGAGGGTCTTGCCGCAGTGCTTGGCGATGATGCTCTCCAAGCGGTCGCGCGTTTTCTTGATTTCGTCGGCCATGATCTGGATATCGGTTTGCTGCGTGTGGCCATCACCCGTGCCGCCCATAGGTTGATGAATCATGACCTGGGCATTCGGCAGGATGAAGCGCTTACCCGGCGCGCCGCCCGTGAGCAGAGGCACGCCCATGGAGGCCGCCATGCCGAGGCAGATGGTGGACACGTCGCACTTCACGAACTGCATGGTGTCGTAGATGGCGAGGCCCGCCGACACGCTGCCGCCCGGGGTGTTGATGTAGAGCGAGATATCCTTTTCGGGATCGGCGCTCTCGAGATGGAGCATCTGCGCGACGACGGAGTTCGCCACATGGTCATCGATGGGCTCGCCTAGGAAGATGATACGATCGTTTAAGAGACGGGAATAGATGTCGTAGCTGCGCTCACCGCGCGGAGATTGCTCGATGACGTAGGGGATCAACGCGGAGGTTGCACGCTCGATGCTCATGAAAAAAGCCTCGCTTTCGAAAGAGCGCGACCGCATATGGTCGCGAAATTGCATACTGCATCACATGATGAAACAGCATGACGCTTCGCGCAAGGGGTCGCAAACACGCTGTTCACGATAAGCATAAAACGGGGCCGACAGCGCCGGCCCCGTTGACTTGCATGGATGGAACTGGAAAAGTCGCGCAGCTTTTACGCCTCCGCGTCTTCAACCTCTTCCTTCTTCTTGGAGGACTTCTTGGCCTTCTTGGCGGGCTTCTCCTCCTTGGCGGCTTCTTCGGCCGGGTCGTACTCGGCGACCTTGGCCTTGTCCATCACGTCGAGTGCGGCGCGGGTGCGCAGCACGCCTTCGCGGACCAGGTAGAGCTGGCCGTTTTCGCGCCACTGCTTCATGAGGCCCTTCGGGTCCTTGGCACCGGACTTCTCGAACTCGGCGAGAACGTCCTCGTCGGATGCCTTCATCTCGAAGTGAGCGGCCCACGCGTCGAGCGCCATGTCCTGCTTGGCGGTGTCGGCGGCCTGCTGCTTCACGTCGGCCTTGAACTGGTCGGCGGTGAGGTCATTTTGCTGCAGGTATGCGTCGAAGCTCGCGCCCTGGCGCTGGAGCTGCGCGAAGAAGTCCTGCAGAAGCTTCGCCTCGGTTTCCTCCTGCATGCCCGCGGGGACCTCGGCGTCGAGGCGCTTGGCGAGCTCGTCGAGGCAGGCGCTCTCCTTCATGCGCGGAAGGATGTCGGCCTTCTGCTCCTTGATGCTGTCGGCGACGCGCTCGCGCAGGTCGGCGACGTCCTCGAAGCCAAGGGTCTCCTTCACCCACTCGTCGGTGAGCTCGGGGAGCACCTGCTTTTTCACGGCGAGAACCTCGACCTCGAAGTTCACCGTCTTGGTCTTGCCCTCGAGAGAGGACATGAGGGCGGCGTCCTTCGCGTCCTCGACGTTGACGGAGAAGCTCGCGGTCTGGCCCTTCTTCAGGCCGACGATCTGCTCGTCGAAGGCCGCGGGGAACAGGCCGGCGCCCATGAGGCACAGGCGGGACTCGCTCGAAAGGGACGCCATGTCGTCGCCGTTCTCGTCGGTCGCGGCAATCTTGAGATCGGCGTAAGAGTCAGCCTTCACCTTGGTGTTGGCGTTGGCGTTCTCGAAGGTGTGGTAGTAGTCGCGCAGCGCCTCGATCTGCTGGTCGATTTCGGCGTCGGAAGCGCCCTCGGCGGGAAGCTTCACCTCGACCGGCTCGTAGCTGGAAAGCTCGCAGACCGGCTTGCACTCCACCTCGAAGGTGAACTCGTAGGGCTTGCCACCCTCAACGAGCGCGGGCTCGTCGAAGTCGGGCTTGCCGACGGGGTACAGATCGCAGCTGTCGATGGCGAGCGGATAGCAGCCGTTTACGATGTCATCGGTGACGGAAGCCGGCACAGCCTCGGCGCCGAGCGCGTTGTCGATGATCGGACGGGGTGCCTTGCCCTTGCGGAATCCGGGGAAATTGTACTTATTCGCGAAGTCCTTGTAGGTCTTCTTGATGCGATTGTCGACTTCTTTGGCATCGACGGTGACGGTCACCTTGACCTTGTTGTCCTGCAATGCCTCTACTTTTGTTTCCACTAACTTTCCTCCATCGTTCGCTTATCGCACGATTCGTGCAGTGCGCGATCGAATCTGGCCGAATCGGACAGCGCGGCCGTACATCGGCCCGAAGGCGCACCAAAAAGGAATTATCGCACATCTGGGCAAGTAATGCCAACGAAAGCGCGACCTTCACACGGAACGCTCTATATAATGTGGGATGGAAAAACACACCGACCGAAAGGCAGGCCGAAACCCTATGGCATCTTGCTGTGGAGCGAACGAGAAAGCTCCCGAAATCAAACCGGAGCGCCCGAGCTGCGTCGACTGCAAGACGCTCGGCTGCGCGCACAACAACGGCCGCTACCCTTCCTTCTGCGAGACGCGCGGCATGACCGACGAAGATGCCGAGAAACTCCGCCACGACTACGAATCCGACCCCGAGACCTACGAGTTCATGAAGGCGACGGCGGAAACCACCGCCCGCGGTTTCGCCGAACAGCTCTGCCGCGCCGAGGAGACGATGGACTATGCGAGGCGCATGGGATACAAGAAAATCGGCATCGCGTTTTGCGCGGGCGTCGCCGACGAAGCGCAGATATTCGCGAGGATCCTGCGCATACACAACTACGAGGTAGTGGGCTACACCTGCAAGGTAGGCGCGCTCTCGAACGCGCAGATGGGGCTCAAGGAGAGCTGCTGCAACTTCGGGCTGGTCGCCTGCAACCCACTCTCGCAGGTAAGGCGCCTCAACGCCGAGAAGACCGACCTCAACGTGCTCATGGGACTGTGCGTGGGGCACGACTCGTATTTCTACAAGCTCTCGGACGCGCCCGTGACCACGCTCATGACGAAGGACAAGGCCATGGTGAACAACCCGGGTGCAGCACTTTGGGCCTCGACCACAAGCTCGCTTTGGAGCCGGATGATGCGCCCCGACGAGTCGTTTGCGGCGCGAGACGGCAGGCAGGAGAAAACGAGCGGGCAGGAATAGACGCCCGGGCGCACTTAACAACCCGGTGGTTCGCAAGGACCCTCGCTATCAGGGAACAGGCGCGCTGCGATGCGCTCGGGAACGGCCGAGCAATCGAGCTTCGGGCAGCCCTTGAACACGCCGCGCCCCACCTCGTCGATTTCCTCGGGAAAGACGACGTTGGAAAGCTCAGGGCAGCTCAAGAACGCCTCGTCGTCGAGCGCGCGCAAGAGGCTGGGGAGCTCGACGCGCCGCAAGGTGCGGCAGCCCGAGAAGGCGCGGCGCCCTATGGCCTCCACAGCGGCGAGTGCGGGCGCGGCCTCGAGCGCACGGCAGTTCGAAAACGCCTGGTCGCCGATTTCGACAAGTCCCTCCCCTCCTAAGACGCGCCGCAACGCGAAGCAGCCTTTGAAGGCTCCCCTCGGCGCGCAGCGCACATTCGACGGCAGCGCTATCTCCTCGAGCTTCTGGCAGTGCTCGAACGCCGACGTCCCGAGTGACGAAAGGCTCTCCGGCAGCGAAACGCGCCGCAGGTTCAGGCACGCGGAGAACGCGTAGGCCCCTATTTCGCGCACGCCTTCGGGCACGGCGATTTCCTCAAGGTCGTCGCATCCGCGAAACGCCTCATCGCCGATGCGGCGCACGCCAGGCGGGAAGGACACCTCGCGTGCGCCGTCGCTCTCGTAGCGCTCTATGGAAATCTCGAACGGCACCGCCGCCAAGCCTCCCTACGAACGCTTGCCGCAGCAGCAGCCCGCACCCGCCGAGGCGAGCGGATCGGGCATGATGTAGTCTTCAGGGTTGCCCATCTTCCACCAGTTCTTACCGTCGGCGCGGAAACGAGGGTCGGGGTCGACGACGCCCGGCACGAACCCTGCCTTGCGAATGCGCTCGACGGCGTCTTCGACCGTGAAGCCACGCCACTCATCCACATTGAACTCGGTATCGCGCGGGTTCGCCCCACGCTCGACCGTGCAACCGTTAGCACCCGAATAAAGCGCCTCGGGAATGGCGGGGTGGCACCCCATGCTGTGGATGCGCGAGCCCACGGCGATGCGAACCGTCGCCAGAATCTGCAGCATGCGGGGCTTCGACACGGGTTCCATGCCCTCGAACGGCGTGCCAGGCACGTTCACGCGGAACATGACGCCCATACTATAGGGATTGAACGACATGTCGTAGAGCACTTTATCGGCAATCTCCTCATTGGTGTGCTCGATGCCGATAGGCTCCACACACGTGCCCCAGCGAAGCGGCGATTGGGAGATCGCCCGCATGGTCTGCTCGCGCAGCTTCGGGTCGAACGGCGTGTCGATGCCCTCGCGCATACGGCACACGTGGTATGCGCTCGTGGCGCCCGCCTGGTAGGCCGCCTCCGCCATCGCCGGCGTGAGCTCACCCACGTTCAGATTGATAAGGTAGTCGCCCGGCACCTGCTCGCGGATGTCGGTGAGCCATTCGGAGAGCACCTTCACGTCGTAGAACTCGGTGGAGCGCAGCGTGAGCGTGGTGATACCCGCCTCGACGTAGGCGCGCGCCATCTCGATGATTTCCTCTTTGGTGTACTTGATCTCGTCGGTGATAAGCCCCCATTTGGTGCCAAAGGAGCAGAACTTGCAGTTCATGTCGCAACTGCACATGTCGACGCCGATGGCGCCCGAGATGCCGCATTTGTTACCGGACGCGAAATGAGCGACGCGCGACGCGCATTCGCGCAGATAGCCTACCTCCTCCGATTCCGGATCGAGCTCGAGCATCTTGACGATGATTTCCTTGGGCTGAGTCGCCCCGCGAAGCGATTCGTCAGTTGCCTGATCGATCATCGCCTTTACTTCCTGATCCATTCCCTCCCCTTTCTTTGAGACCTCGCGAGCTCGCGCAGCCTGACTATCGCCCGATGGAGTGGCTAGTGCCACTTGGTGAAGCGCTTCTGCAGCCACGCCGACCCGTAATTCAAAACGGTGACGGTGATGCCGCAGGTGATGATGCCCGCGTAGATGTTCGCATAGTTCGCGAACACGTTCGCGTTGGAAATCCAGTACCCGATACCCGATTTGGCGCCGAAGCTTTCCGCGTACATGAGCATGAGGAAGCCCGTGGTAAGCGAGATGCGCAGGCCTTTCAAGATATCCGGCAAAATATAGGGCATGATGATCTTCGTGATCATGGTCAGGTTGCCCACCTTGAGCACGCGCGTATTGTCGATGATCGCGGGAGGCAGCGAGCCGACTCGCAAGATCATGCTCAAGAACTGCGGCCAGAACACGCCGAGCAGGATGACCATCACGGCAGCGAGGCGGTAGTTGGGCATGAGGATGACCAGAAACGGCGTGAACACGACCGAGGGAATCGGCGCGAACACGTTCGCGATCGGGTAAAACATCGCGCGCAAGCGGGGAATCCAGCCGCAGATCACGCCCAGGATAACGCCTAACAGCGTGCCGAAGAAAAAGCCCGAAAGCAGAAGCTCGAGCGACGAGACGACGCTTAAAGCCAGCTCTCCGCCGTGCTCGATGAACACGTTGAAGACGTTTTCGGGCGATGGGAGCAACACGTTGTGGGCGATGCCAAGCACAGGGCCGAAGACCTCCCACAAAAGCAGGAGCACCCATACGCACAGTGTGATGTCGGTCGAGCCCTGCGGGAAGGGATCCTGCTTGCGACCGTGGATAAGCGCCACCAGGTAGAGCACCTCGATGATGCCGATGGCGACGAAAAACGCCGTGGGGTCGGCCACGTTGCGGCGGTGGTTCGGAACGAGGGCTATCACCAAAATGAGCGCGACCATCAGCACGTGCGCGAGGACGATGCGCAGTTTCATGGCTTTTCTCATAGCGTGGCACCTCCGTCGAAGACCTGCTCGCGATCGGCTTGGTCGAGCTTCGTCTCTTCCGCCTTGTAGAACAAATCGAGCAAATGAGCGTGCATCCGCTTGTACTCAGGCGTCTCGAAATAAACCTCGGGGACGCGGGGGCGCGGGGCTCCCACCTCAAACTCGTCGCGGAACTCGCCGGCGCTCATGAACACGATGCGATCGGCTAAAAGCAGCGCCTCCTCGATGTCGTGCGTGACGAAGACCGCGGTCTTCTTCCGTCCGGACATCCAAAGGTCTTCCATGAGCATCTGCAGCTCGCGACGCGTCTTGATATCGAGCGCGCCGAAGGGCTCGTCGAAGAGCAGCACCTCGGTGTCCATCGCCAAAGCGCGGGCGATGGCGACGCGCTGGCGCATGCCGCCGGAGAGCTGGTAGGGATAAAGGTCGGCAGCCTTTATCATGGACACCTTCGCGAGGTATTCATCGGCGATGTCGGACATCTCGCCTTTCGATAGGCCGCGGGAAAGCTCGATAGATGCCTGCTTGATGCCGAACTCGACGTTTTTCTTCACCGTCATCCACGGGAACAGCGAATAGTTCTGGAACACGACCGACCGGTCGAGACCGGGCCCTTCGATCGGGTTGCCGTTCGTCTCGATGGTTCCCGCAATCGGCTTCTGCAAACCGGCAAGGATCCGAAGCGTCGTCGATTTCCCGCACCCCGAATGCCCCACGAGGCAGAGGAACTCCCCGTCGGCGACTTCGAGGTCGAGGTGCTTGAGCACCAGTTTTTCCTCGGGAACCCCGTCGAGGGCGATACGATGGTGCTGCACCCCCTTAACGAGGTCCTCATCGTAGGTAAAGCATAGGTCCCGAAGGGACAAACTGCCCACGCGGACCCTCCTTTCCATGTTTCTGCGCGCAAAGCCTTAAAAGCGCGCCAAAGCGGCGGCCCCTGCAAAGGAAGCCGCCGCCTGCAGTTTCATCAGCGTTCTAAACGATTGGCACCTAGTCGTTGTATTTGCTGAAGTCCTCGGCAAGCTTTTTGTAGGTGGCGTTGTCGGGCTCGCGCTCGACGAGCGTGTCAAGCGCCTTTTTATACACGGCAGAGGTTGCGTAATCCGCCATGTCGTAGTCGCTCTTCTCGATCTCGCCGATGTTTTGCATAGCCTTGTAGAACTTCACGATCTCTTTGGTATGCGGATCCGGCGAGAGATTCATGATGTTGCGGTAGTCGCTCGTGCCGTACATCGCCGCCTCGACGTAGTCGGCGCTCTGCGCGGAGTAGTCGACGAGGCGCTTGACGACGTCCTCCTTGTTGTTGAGGTAGTAGTCGTAACCGCGGATAAGCGCGATTTCGAAGTCGACGAGCGAGAGGAACTTGTTGTGGTAGGCATCCTCGGAGCAGTTCTGGCGGCAGCAGGGGTAATCGCCCGTGATGTCGGCCGGGACGGCGGCAACCTTGATGTCGTCCATGCTGGAAGAATAGGTGTAGCCCATGGCGTTGTTCGTGATGAACAGGTCGTTTTGACCGGAGCGCAGGCCCTCGAGCGCCGTGGTGGCGTTGTCGACGTACTCGAAGACAACATCTTCGCCGAGCTTAAGTCCGCTTTCCTGCAGGAAGTTCTTCAGGTAGATCTGGCCGGACTCTTCGCGGCTGCAGGCGATGTTTAGGCCCTTGAAGTCCTCCGCCTTCTTGAGCTCTTTGGTGAAGTCTTTCGTGGAGATGATCTCGGAGCCGTTCAAGATGGTACCGCCGAACACGAAGATCTCGATGCCCTGGGAGACATACGAGCACGCCGGCACGATGCCAAACAGGTCGATGTCGAGCTTGTTCACCGACATCGATGCCATGGCGTCGGCGAGAGCGACAGTCTGGAACTCGACGTCGCAGCCTTCTTCCTCGAAGTAGCCGAGCTGGTTGGCGAGAATCGCCGGGGCGATCTTGATGAGCTTGCCGGTGACGGCGCAGACAAGGTGCTTGCCCTTACCCTCGCTCATGAAGGCCTCTTCCTTGGAAGCGCCGCCCTTCGACGCATCGTCTTTCTTGTCAGAGCTGCCCGAGTTCGAGCAGCCGGAAAGCGCCCCCGCCGCCATGGCGGCAACCGTCGTGGCACCCGCAACCTTCACGAAATTGCGACGAGTAAGATCTTGCATACTGTTAGTCCCTTTCTTCGGCGCGCACGGCGCTGCGGCAGCGCCATACACTATATGGATTGTTCATCTATTTGCGGTGCTACCGCTATTTGACTATTGCCAATAATAGACGTAATGCGCAATGAGGGCAATCAAAATATGCAAAATTTCGAGCATTTTGGAAAAGCGAGACGATGGCTGACAGAGCTTAAGGCAGGAGGGTTTAACGTAAGACATAAGCGGCAAGCTTGCGTTATAGCCTAGATGCGCAGCCTCGAGCAATCGGCATCCTCGCGCACCATGCGCGCCTTCCCAATCGCCCAAGTCCCGCAAGCGAGCCGCCCTCTCGACCATTCGGCGCCGTCGGCGCAAAAGCAAAATCTTCCCTGCTCCGATGGCGCCGCGTTCTGCTATCATAGGCGCGCTGTTTTCATGCAGCAAAGCGTGCGGGCGTGGCGGAATTGGCAGACGCGCCAGATTTAGGTTCTGGTGGGCAACCCCCGTGAAGGTTCAAGTCCTTTCGCCCGCACCAGCTGGGGGAAGGGTGCTTTTCCTGCACCCTTCCCCCAGCTTCGTT
>CAKUKU010000020.1 GCA_934663775.1 uncultured Ellagibacter sp.
TTAGCTTAGTTGGTAGAGCAGGGGACTCTTAATCCCAAGGTCCGGGGTTCGAGTCCCCGACGGTCCACCATCTCAAAACCAAGCCCCCGCAAGGGGGCTTTTTCTTTCCGAGCACGTCATTCGTGGGACAGCATGGATTTTGCGTTAAGAGCCTCCTCTCGGCACGGCTTTGGGTTCGCGGGGCGATTCTTTCTCGGGTGCGCTCGCCGGTTTTTGCCGTCCACCCGCCATGTGCGCCTGCGCTTCGTTGCGCCATCCCTGCGTTTCCTTTCTGCACTAAGATTGCAGGCAAGATAAAACGAGATGGGCGCCCGGCCCTCGTTGGATTGCCGGGTGCCCAACGGGGGAATGATATGACGAAGCTATCCATCGCGCCGAGGGCGAAAGACGACGCCCGTATCGGCGGGTTCCTCGACCGGCAAAAGCGTCGCGTCGACGCCATGCCGCCCGGCATGTGCCCTATCGCCCAGCAGCTCGCGCTTCTGCGCGAAGGCGCGCTCCAGACGTGCGGTAAATGCGTGCCCTGCCGCGACGGCCTGCCGCAGCTCGCGGCCATGCTCGAGCGCATCGTCGACTGCACGGCCGACGCCTCAGAGCTCGACCGCATCCGCGAGCTTGCCGTCATGGTGCGCGACACATCCGACTGCGCCATCGGCTACGAAGCGGCGAACGCCCTGCTCGAGGGCATGGACGCCTTTGCTGTCGAATACGAAAGCCACGTCGCCGAGCACTCCTGCCAGCGCGGCGTGCAGCAGTCCGTGCCCTGCGAGACCTTCTGCCCCGCGCACGTGAACGTGCCTGCCTACATCGCGCTCGTCGCCGCAGGCGACAACGCTGGCGCCGTCGCCATGATCCGCAAGGACAACCCGTTCCCCACGGCGTGCGGCCTTGTGTGCGAGCACCCTTGCGAGCTGCGCTGCCGCCGCACGCTCATCGACGCGCCGCTCAACATTCGCGGCATCAAGGAATACGCCTGCGAGCACGCGCGCGCCGACAAGGTTCCCGTGCCCGAGCGTGCTGTCGAAACCGGGCGCCGCATCGCGATCGTGGGCGCCGGTCCGTCGGGTCTCACCTGCGCATACTTCGCCGCGCTCATGGGGCACGACGTCGAGGTGTTCGAGGGCCGCGACAAGCTCGGCGGCATGATGCGCTACGGCATTCCCGCCTACCGCTTTCCGCGTGAGTGCCTCGACGAGGACATCCGCGCCATCCTGTCGGTCGGTGGAATCACCGTGCACACCAACGCCCCCGTCGACGCCGCGCGCATGGCCGAGCTCTCGCGCGATTTCGACGCGGTGTATGTGGCTATCGGCGCGCAGGTGGGAAAGACCCTGCGCATCGACGGCATCGACGCTGAGGGCGTATTTTCGGCGGTCGAGTTGCTCGGCGCGATTGGCGACGGCGACTATCCCGACTTCACCGGCAAGAAAGTCGCAGTCATTGGTGGCGGCAACGTGGCCATGGACTGCGCCCGCACCGCTGTGCGCGCCGGTGCCTCCGAGGTCAACGTGGTGTATCGCCGCCGCGTCGCCGACATGACGGCGCTTCCCGCCGAAATCGAGTCCGCGATCGCCGAGGGCGTGGAAATGGTCACGCTCGCTTCGCCGGTCGCCATCGAGAAGGACGGCGCGGGGCGCGTCGCCGCGCTGCGCGTGCAACCGCAGATGATCGGCCCCGTGAAGCGCGGCCGTCCCGCGCCCGTTGCCGCCTCGAAGCCCGAGCGGCTCATCGCGGCAGACGTCGTGCTCATCGCGGTGGGCCAAAACATCGTGTCGGCGCCGTTCGAGGAGTTCGGCATGGAGGCGGAATGGGGCCAGTTCAAGGCCGACGAATTCCTCCGCGCTCAGATGAAGGGCGCGCCCGCACCCAACGAGAGCGCGTCCGATGCGGACGTTGTGACGGGCGCCTCGCTTGAGCCCGACGTTTTGGCGGGCATCCCCGGCGGCAACGTGTTTGTCGGTGGCGACTGCCAAACGGGTCCCGCTACTGTCATCAAGGCCATCGGCGCCGGCAAGGTCGCCGCGCGCAACATCGACGAGATGCTCGGCTTCCACCATACGCTCACCTGCGACGTCGAGGTTCCCGCGCCGCGTCCGAACGATCGCGCGGCGTACGGCCGCGTTGAGGTGCTCGAGCGCCCCACGCGCGAGCGGCGCGCCGACTACCTGGGCGTGGAGGTTCCCATGAGTGAAGAGGAAGTGCTGCAGGAATGCGGCCGCTGCCTGCGTTGCGACCACTTCGGCGCGGGCGCATGCGAAGGAGGGCGCATCCAATATGCTTAACGTGACTATCGACGGCCGCGCGCTTTCGGCGCGCGAGGGTCAGACCATCTTGGAAGTCGCCCGCGAGGTGGGCATCCATATCCCTACGCTCTGCTATCTGAAGGAGCGCAGCGCCATTGGCTCGTGCCGCGTGTGCGTGGTCGACGTGGAAGGGGAGGGCGCTCCGGTGCCCGCGTGCTCGACTCCCGTCGTCGACGGCATGGTCGTCGACACCGCGAGCGAGCGCGTGCAGAAATACCGCCGCATCGCGGTTGACCTGCTGATTTCCGACCACGGGCTCGACTCCACGAACTATTGCTTCTCGTGCGCGAAAAACGGCGCCTGCGAGTTGCAATCGGTCGCGCGCGAGGTGGGCGCGACCTCGCCCTCCTTCGACATCGCTCAGACCGAGAAGCCCGTCCTAGACGCGAACCCGTTCCTCTCGTTCAACCCCAACCTCTGCATTCGCTGCCAGCGCTGCGTGGGCGCGTGCAACAGCGCCGCGCGCAACCATGTGCTTCAGACGGGAAGGAAGGGCACTCGCACCACCATCCGCGCGCCCTTCGGCCCGAACTGGAATGCCACCATCTGCGAGAGCTGCGGCAACTGCGCGCAGGCGTGCCCCACGGGCGCCATCACGGAGAAGCGTCGCCGCGATTACCGCGAGTGGGAAGTCGAGCACGTGCGCACCACGTGCCCGCACTGCGGCGTCGGCTGTCAGCTCGATTTGGTGGTGCGCGATGGGCGCATCGTTGACGCCCAGGCGGCGGACGGGCCTTCCAACCGTGGGCTTTTGTGCGTGAAGGGACGCTCGGGCAGCTTCGACTTCGTCGACTCGCCCGATCGCTTGACCACCCCGCTCGTGAAGAATCGCGACACGGGCGAGTTCGAGCCTGCCAGCTGGGACGACGCGCTCAATTTGGTAGCCGCGCGCATGGGCGAGATCAAGGCGCGCTACGGCGGCGAGTCGATTGCCGCGTTCGCGTGCTCGCGTTCCACCAACGAAGACATCTACATGCTCCAGAAGATGGCGAGGTGCGCATTCGACAGTCCCAACGTCGACAACTGCGCACGCGTTTGACACGCTCCTACCGTCGCCGGTCTGGCGACAACGCTTGGCTCAGGAGCCATGACCAACTCCATCGAAGACGTGTGCGAACAGGCGCAGGTCGTCTTCCTCATCGGCAGCAATCCCGAAGAGGCGCACCCCGTCATGGGCATGCGCCTGCGTCGGGCCGTCGAGCGCGGCGCGAAGCTCATCGTTGCCGACCCGCGCGACATCTGGCTTGCGGGCAAGGCCGATATCCACCTGAAGCTTCGCCCGGGCACGAACGTGGCCTTGGCGAACGGCATGGTGAACGTGATTATTCGCGATGGCCTCGCCGACCGCGCGTTCGTCGACGCGCGCACCGAGGGCTTCGACGAGCTCGCGTCCGCCGTGGCGGACTACACTCCCGAGCGGGTGGCGGAAATCTGCGGCATCGACGCGCGCGACGTGGTCGCGGCGGCGAAGATGTACGCTCGCGCCGACCGCGCGCCCATCATCTACTGCTTGGGCGTGGTCGAGCACACAACGGGAACCGAGAGCGTCATGGCGCTTTCCAATCTGGCGCTCGTCGCGGGCAAGCTCGGGCGTCCCGGCTGCGGCGTGAACCCGCTGCGCGGGCAGAACAACGTGCAGGGCGCATGCGATATGGGCGCGGGTCCCGCCGACTTCACGGGCTATCAGAAGGTGGCGAACCCCGAGGCGCGCGCGAAGTTCGAGGCCGCCTGGGGCGTCTCATTCAACCAGGCGCCGGGGCTTAAGGCGACCGAGTGCTTCCCCGCCATGATCGACGGACGCATACGCGGCCTGTTCCTGTTCGGCGAGGACCCGGTGCGCACCGACCCCGACACGCATCACGTGATTCGCGCCCTGGAATCGCTTGACTTCATGGTGGTCGAAGAGCTCTTCATGACCGAGACGGCGAAGTACGCCGACGTCATCCTCCCTGGTCGCAGCTACGCGGAAAAGGAAGGAACCTTCACGAATACCGAGCGCCGCGTGCAGCGCGTGCGCCGTGCGGTCGCGGGGCCCGCTGGGCCGCGCCTCGACACCGAGGTGTTCGCCGACATCATGCGGCGGATGGGGTATGACCAGCCCACGCTCACCGGCGCGCAGATCATGGACGAAATCGCCTCGCTCACGCCGTCGTATGCGGGCATAAGCCATGCGCGCCTCGACTCCGCCGAAGTTGCGGGGCGGGGGCTGCAGTGGCCTTGCACGGGGTCCGACCATCCGGGCACGCCGATCATGCACACGGAGAAGTTCCCGCGCGGCTTGGGCAAGTTCTCGCTTTCCGGGTATCGCCCTGCCGCCGAGCTTCCCGACGGGGAGTTTCCCCTCCTCATGATGACGGGGCGCGTGCTCGCGCAGTACAACGCGCAGGCGATGACGGGTCGCACCGAGGGGCTGAACGCCATCTCGGGCGAGTCGTTCATCGAGATGAACACGGCAGACGCGGAGGCTTCGGGCATCGCGAACGGCGATCGCGTGCGCGTGACGAGCCGGCGGGGCGCCATCGAGTCGCGCGCCCGCGTGTCGGGCAAGACCAATCCCGGTGAGGTGTGGATGCCGTTCCACTTCCAGGATGGTAACGCCAACTGGCTCACGAACGCCGCGCTCGACAACGTGTCGGCGACTCCAGAGTACAAGGTGTGCGCGGTGCGCGTGGAGAAAGCGTAGGCGGCACTTGCCGGGTCGGCGTTTTCCCAGGTTGCGCCGACTCGGCAACTTGCGTATGAAGCAGGGCATGGAGCAGGGGGTCCTCGCTATTGAGATGCGGGCGCGCGGATCCCTGAGCACCCAAAGCGGCCCATGGCGCTAACTTTCGGCGCGCCACCCTAAAAGGCGGAAGTTCCTGCAGAAACAGGGCGCCGAAGCTCGCATTTGCGCGCTATTCCGCCGCGCGCAGGTCGAGCTCTTGGATGTAGGAGCCGCTCTCGTCGGACTCGAGCACGGCGAAGGCCACCGCGGGTGTGACGTTCACGCCGCGCAGGTAGTTCAGATAACGCACAGGGAAGGTGGTTGAGTCCTCCTCGTCGCTGTCGATCATTGCGGTGCAGCCGGCGGTCGCCAAGACGGGCCGTGCCACCTCGCGGTCGGGCCCGAACACCTTTCCCGCCTTCAAGAAGAAGTCTCCCTCATCGAAGGTGAAACAGGGGTGTGCGTGTGCGGCGCGCTCGTTTCGCTGGCGCATCTCGCTTCGGTGCTTGTTGTCGAGCGAGCAGTAGTGCATGCCGAACGAGAATCCCTGGTCATGCGCCCATATCATCAGCGAGAGCGCAAGCTCCTCGCTACCGGTGATTGGAAGTCCGCCCGAGTACCCGTAGTCATACATCACGTCGAAGGGCGGGTTGCGCACGGAAAGCCCGCGGCGCGCGAACTCATCCCAGCTGTGGAAGGGGAAGCAGAACTCCAGCATGTTGATGCCGCGGATGCCGATCTCTTCGAAGCTCGCGAGCAGCTCTTTCATGCGCGCCTCGGTGCCGGGGATGATGGGCATCTCCACCATGACGTCGGGGATATAGTGCTTGGCGAGCCGCATCGCGTCGAGCACGCGCTCCTGCACCCGCTCGGGGTCGAAGTCCTTCACGCTGAAGCGGATTTCCTGCAAGTCCGCGTCGCGCAGGCGGCGCGCCATGTCCTCTGTCAGCAGGTCGCCCGAGGTGTACATGCGCTTGTGCGCCTCGGGGAAAAGCTCGCGCGCGCGGTTGAGGAAGCGGATGGAGTCCTCGAAGCTCAAAAGTGGCTCGCCGCCCGTAAGGCCGATGACGGCGAGGCCGTTTTCGTACGTCTTCGCCGCGCGGTCGAGGCCCTCTTCCCAAGGGCACCCCTCGCGGAAGAACTTGTCGTAGTCCGCCTGGTTGTGATTGAAGCAGAAATAGCAGTCGCGGTGGCACTTGAATGTGGTGGAAAACGTTTCGGACCCTTTGTTTCCCGTGCACTCGATGCACGCTTTGGAAATCCACCCCATGCGAATAGAGGCGCCCGCGTTGCGAAACTGTGCCCCGCGCTTCTCAAGCTCGCCGCGCAGCCGCGCGATTTCCGCGTCCGATGAGCCTGCGGGGGCGAATTCCACGCCGTGTTCGCCGAGCGCTCGAAGGTAGGTGTCGCGGACCTCGTCGTAGTGGCGAAGTGCCGCGCGAAGGGGCTCGTTTCCTGCGGGGGTGCTTGCGTTCATGGGGTCACTTCCAAGTTGTTCTCGTTTGGTTTCGTCTGTTTGGCGATTATAGCCGACCTTGCCCGCCCGCGCTCGCCCGCCGCGCAGCTCAATCACGGCGTCGACCTCGAGGCCGTCGGAGTCGCCGTAGTAGTGAAGGGGTCCCGGGTAGGCGTCGGGAAGGCATGAGGTATAGACGCGCAGGTCATGGATGCACAGCGATTCGAAGGTTGGTTGCCGTCTTGGCGCCCTGGCGCTCACTACCTGGAGCGTATTCGGCTGTGTAATTCGAATGATTTTAGGTTTCTTATCTACTTTGCGCCTCGTTTTCATCCCGACATCTCGTCTTCTTCCGCAATTCGTTTGCTCCCTGGGACATGTTTGGGACGCCCGATTGTCACAAACGACGCGTTTCGTGTAATGAACGCTTATTTATCAGGAAAGACCGCGAAGTATAATAATCACGTCTCTGTACCATAAAGAGGAAGGTGTCCCCCGTGGCGGCTAACCTGCAGAAATTGAAGTTGCTCTACCTCGCGAAAATGCTCGAGGAGGAAACCGACGCCGAAGCGGGCCTCACCATGACGCAAATCCTCGACTGTCTCGCGCAAAACGGCATCAAGGCCGAGCGCAAGTCGGTCTACCGTGACATCGAATCCCTGCGGGAGTTCGGGCTCGACATCCAGACGTTCCAGCGCGCACCGCTCGAGTACGCCCTCGTCACGCGCCCCTTCGACTTCGAGGATCTGCTGCTCATCGTCGACGCCGTGCAAAGCTCGCGCCACTTGACGCAGCGCAAGTCCGACGCGCTCGTCCGCTCGATCAAGCGTCTCGCCCCCAAACGCGAACGCGACTTGCTCGATCGCCACCTGTCGGTGCGCGGGCGCATCAAGGTTCAGGGCGACTCGCTGCTCTACAACGTCGACCACA
This sequence comes from uncultured Ellagibacter sp., assembly GCA_934663775.1. Lineage (GTDB taxonomy): Bacteria > Actinomycetota > Coriobacteriia > Coriobacteriales > Eggerthellaceae > Ellagibacter. The sequence continues at coordinate 7,394 of CAKUKU010000020.1, forward strand.
TCCAGGAAGCCATCGCGACCAAGCGCAAGGTGACGTTTCGCTACTTCACCTACAACGCCGCCAAGGAGAAGGTCATGCGCCATTCCGGCGAGCGCTACTCCGAGACGCCGGTCGAGATCGTCGTGAACCAGGGCGTGTATTACCTGGTCACGTACAACCCGGTAAGCGACGAGTTCGATGGCTTCCGCGTTGGCCGCATGGATTATGTGGAGGTTTCCGACGAGCGCGCGGCGAAGGTTTCTCGCCAAAGCGACTTTTCGGTCGAACGCTTCGACAACGCGGTCGTCGGGGCGTGCGAGGGCGAGAGCGCAGATGCTTCGCTCATCGCCGACGGGCGTGCCATGAATGCCGTCATCGATCGCTTCGGGCGCGACGTGGACTCCGCTGACCTCGGCGACGGCACGGCGCGCGTCAAGGTGCGCGTCGAGGCGGGCCCCGCGTTCTACGGCTGGCTCGCACAGTGCAACGGCACGGTGCGCATCGAGGAACCCTCGTCGCTCGTGGAAGGCTATAAGGCGCATCTGCGTGCTCTTCTCGAGCAGTATTAGCGTCTCGCGCGCACGCTGCGCTACACTGGGAAGCGAAAGACCGAATGCGAATTCGCGACAATGGATTCGGGCGGGCCAGCTGGTCCGCCCGTTTTCTTCGCGATTCCAAACCTGAACAAGGAGCGACCCGTGCCCGAGCAAACCACCGTTATCGCGCCTCATCCTTTCATACCCGGCGAGGATGAGGAGGTCCAACTCGCGCATGTCGCGCGCAAAGGCGAGCCGGGCGAGCTCGGCGCGCTTGCCTGCAAGCTCTACGATGAGAACCCTAACCTTACGGAGGAAGAGGCCTACGAGGCGTTCATCGGCTGGGTCGAATCGCGCGGCATCGAGCTGTGGCCCCATCAGGAAGAGGCCCTCATGTCCATCATGGTCGGCGATCACGTGATCTTGGGCACGCCGACCGGCTCGGGCAAGTCGCTCGTCGCGCTCGGCATGCACTTCATCGCGATGTGCTTCGGAGAGCGCTCCTACTACACGGCGCCCATCAAAGCGCTCGTGAGCGAGAAATTCTTCAACTTGGTCGATATCTTAGGGCGCGAGAACGTCGGCATGATCACGGGCGACGTGCACATCAACACGTCGGCGCCGGTCATCTGCTGCACGGAGGAGATCCTCGCGAACCAGGCGCTCGCCGAGGGCAAAGACGCCCCCATCGAGAGCGTCGCGATGGACGAGTTCCATTTCTTCTCGGATTCCGATCGCGGTTGGGCGTGGCAGGTGCCGCTGCTTGCGCTTCCCAATGTGCAGTTTCTCCTGATGAGCGCCACACTTGGCGACGTTGACCAGATTGCCGGGCTCATCGAGCGCCAGACGGGCAAAGACGTCTCCCGCATCATCGACGCGCCGCGCCCGGTGCCGCTTTCCTACGAGTACGCGCTCACATCGCTTGAGGGCACCGTCGAGCTCGCGCTGCGAAAAGGGGAGGGTCCGCTCTACATCGTCCACTTCTCGCAGGACGCGGCGCTCTCGAGCGCGTCGGCGCTGGCAAGCTACGGCGTGGCGACGAAGGAACAGCGCGAGGCGGTGAAGGAGGCCATGAAGGGCGCGCGATTCACCACGGCATTCGGCAAGACGTTGAAGCGCCTGCTCGGCTGCGGCGTCGGAGTGCATCACGCAGGGATGCTGCCCCGTTATCGCCTGCTGGTGGAAAAGCTCGCCCAACAGGGCGTTCTCCCCGTCATCTGTGGAACCGACACGCTCGGCGTGGGCATCAACGTGCCCATCCACACCGTCGTGCTCACCGCGCTCACGAAGTTCGACGGCCACAAGATGCGCCGTCTGCGCTCGCGCGAGTTCCACCAGATCGCGGGGCGCGCGGGGCGATCGGGCTTCGACACTGAAGGCGTGGTCATCGCCGAAGCGCCCGAGCACGAGATCGAGAACCACAAGGCCGAGGTGAAGGCCGCGGGCGATCCGAAGAAGCTCCGCAAGATCAAGAAGAAGAAACCGCCCGAGAACTTCGTGAACTGGAACGAGGACACCTTCAACCGCCTAGTTGAATCGGTTCCCGAGAAGCTCACGCCCCGCATGCGCATCACCCACTCGATGGTACTCGCCGAGGTGGAGCAGGGGGGCGACGCCCGCGCCCGCGTGGAGGAGCTCATTGCCGACTCGCTGCAAACCGACGAGGAGAAGGTGGCGCTCTCGCAGCGTGCCGACGAGGTGTTCGCCACGCTCATCGCCGCGGGCGTGGTGGTGAAAGAGGATCTGCCCGACGGGGGCGCAAGCTACTACGTGACGGTCGATCTTCCTGAAGACTTTGCGCTTGACCAGCCGCTTTCTCCCTTCTTGCTCGCGGCTTTGGAACTTTTGGACCCTGAAGATGACGACTATGCGCTCAACGTGGTGTCGATGGTCGAGGCGACGCTTGAAGACCCGCGGCAGGTGCTGCGCGCCCAGGAGCGCCGTGCGCGCGACCGCGCCATGGCCGAGATGAAGATGGACGGCGTGGAATACGAGGAGCGTCTCGAGCGCATCGCGGACGTGACGTACGATAAGCCCCTTGAAGACCTGCTCGACGCCGCCTTCGAGAAGTACTGCGAGGGCGTGCCGTGGGCGCGCGACTTCTGCCTGCGCCCGAAGTCGGTGCTGCGCGACATGCTGGAGAGCGCCGCCGACTTCAAGGGGTATATCCAGAAGCTGGGAATCACGCGCTACGAGGGTGCGCTTCTCAGGTATCTGTCCGAGGCGTTTCGCGCCCTCGACCGCACGGTTCCCGAGGGCAAGCGCGACGAGCGGCTTGAGGACATCGTCGCTTGGCTGGGGCTTGTCGTGCGCTCGGTCGACTCGAGTTTGGTCGACGAGTGGGAGAACGCGGGCGCCGCGCTCGATGCCGCGCCGCCTTCGCCCGAGGACGAGCCGGTGGTGCGCGATCGTCGTGGGCTTACTGTTCTTGTGCGTAACGCCCTGTTCAGCCGTGTACGCGCGGCTGCGCACCGCGACGTTGCGACGCTTGGCGAGATGGATGTGGACTGGGGATTTGGCGAGCGCGCCTGGGCGGTGGCGCTCGACGAATTCTACGAGGCTCATGAGGAGCTGCTGCTCGATGCGGATGCGCGCTCGAAGGCCTATCTCGTGCTCGACGAGTCCGACGAGGAATCGGCCCACGTGTGGCATGTGCGCCAGATCTTCCACGACGCGGAGGGCGACAGCGATTTCGCGATAGCGGCCGACGTCGACCTGGACGCCACGCAGGCTGGCGATGGGGTGGTGTTTGCGAACTACCGCGTAGGGTTCGCCGAGGACTTAGGAGATTAGGAAAACGCGTCGCTGGCAAGGGGACGGTGGGCTAGCGGTGTTGCATGCTTGGCTCGGCCCCATCATCCTCCGCTGCGTTTGGAGCCGCGCCAAGCGCAGCGGATGCGCAAGTTGATGTCGAGAGCGCGATGCGATCGAACTGTCTGATTCTTGTATTCTGGCGGCGTCAAGAACTGGCTGATTCTTGTTATGCGCAGGTAGATAGCCTGAAGGAAGGGAAACACCACCTGTATTCATATACCCCATGAGGGTATATGAATACTCTGTGATATCGCCCTGCTCGACGGTTTCCCTTCTCTAACTTCTCGTGATACACTGCCGAAAGTATCAAAAGGAAAACTTCTTGCCCACCCAAGAAGCGAAGGCTTTCGGAGGAGCTGCTGCATGAACGCACCAACCGTTGTCATCATCGTCGTTATCGCAATCCTTATGGTCTTCGCGGTTCGCCATGCCTACCGCGTTTTCTCGCTCAAAGACGATTGCTGCGGCGGTGGGCCGAAAGCTCCCAAGGCGAAAAAGGTGGCTGCTGTCACGGTGGAAGACACCGACGAGGCGAACTATCCCTACTCGCTTGACGTTAAGGTAAAGGGAATGACCTGCGAGAAGTGCGTCGAGCGCGTGCAAAACGCCCTCAACGCGCAGCCCGGAACGTGGGCGACGGTCGACCTGGCGTCGGGTGCGGCGCATATCTTGGCGAAATCCCCCATCGATCGCGATGCCATCGAGCATGCCGTCGAGGAAGCCGGTTACTACGTCTCTCACCGCGACTAGCGAGGAGCGACGAGCCTCGGAGCTCCGCTCGTCCGCTTGCAGGGGCAGCGCTTTTCGGCCTTGCCGGCCGGCGTCTGCCGCCCGCCACTCCCTCTCGTGCCGCATGTGCTTGCGATGCTGTCTCGGGTGGTTTCGCGGGACTATAATTTCAATAGCTATGCATTGCGAGGGAAGGTCGCCGCGTGATCGAGTGGTCGCTCGTATCTGAATATCTTGCATTGATACTCATCGCGATCGTCGCGCTGTCCTTTTACGACCCTGATCAGCCTACAACCCCGCGCCGCCGCCTGTTCTGGGCCTGCCTCGGCGTCTCGGCGCTCGCCGTGGTGCTCAACATCACGAGCGTCTATACTCTCAAATTCCTGCCCGGCGCGTTCGCCTTGAACTTCGCGCTGTGCACGCTGTATTTCTTCGTTTGCGTAATCATGAGCACGGCGGTTTGCTATTACCTGCTCCAACGCGTGTACGAGTTCGTCTACGACAAAAGCTGGTTGATGCGGCTCAAAGTCGTGCTTACGAGCATCGCTGTTGCCTTCACTCTGCTTTTGCTATGGAACGTGCAAAGCGGCGTCCTCTTCTCGATCGACGGGGCGGGCGAGTACCTTCGCGGCCCCTTGAACCCGATCGGCTACGCGGCGTCGCTCCTCGAGGCGATTGTCGTCGTCGTCGCATTCCTGCGCAATCGCGAAAGCGTTGGGCGTGCCATGACGCGCATCGTGCGCATCGCGTTTCCCGCGGTCGTGCTCCTGGTTGTTTTCCAGCTAATGTTTCCCGAGCAGCTGCTCAACGGCACCATCGGTGCGGTTACGGTGCTCATCATCTACATCGGCTTTCAGAGTTGCCGCATCGAGCGCGACCCGCTCACCGGCATCGCGAATCGCCAAAGCTTCGCTGACGAGCTTTCGCTGCGCCTGTGCGGTCGGCAGCACTGCCAGATCATCCTCGTGGCGCTTCGGGATTTTATGCGCGTGAACCAGGTGTACGGGCACTCTGCGGGCGACTCGCTTCTCGTGCAGATGTCGCAGGCGCTCCATCGCGCGCTGCCCGAAGGGCAGGTGTTCCGCTACAACAGCGTCGAGTTCCTGCTGCTCGCGCCGGGTGCCGGCGCAAGCAGCCGCGCCCGTCGTTTGGCGGCTGTGCGCAAGTGCATGGATTCCCCCTGGAAGTTGGGGGAATACGAGGTCGCGCAACCCTACTGCACGGTTGACTTCCCCTATACCGGACAGGAGTTCTCTTCGGAGAAAGTAGTTAGCTACCTCGAATATTGCGTGCGCCTCGCGAAGGACGAGAAGCGCGACGTTGTGCGCTTCGACAGCGATATCGTGCGGCGCTACGAGCGCCGCGAGTACGTAATCGGCGTGATGAGGGAGGCGCTCGAGGAAGGCCGTTTCCAAGTGTGGTACCAGCCGATTTACTATCGCGAGCGTGGGACGTTCGCCTCGGCCGAGGCGCTGCTGCGACTGTTCGACAAACAGGGCCGCGCGATCTCGCCGGAGGAATTCGTGCCCATCGCCGAGCAGGTCGGGCTTACCGACGAGCTCAACTGGGTTGTGATCGAGCAGGTATGCGAGCTGTTCGCCTCGGGGCGCGCGCCGGGGCTCACAAGCGTGACCGTGAACCTATCGATGCGCGAGCTTATGCAGCGCGACCTGGGACATCGCATCACGGCTAAGCTGGCAAAGCACGGCGTGGACCCAAGTTGCTTAAAGCTCGAGGTGACCGAGCGCATCCTCGCGGAAAACGAGCACTCCGTCGGCGCGTACATGGAGGACATGGTGCGCCACGGGCTGGAGTTTCTGCTCGACGACTTCGGGACGGGGTATTCGAACCTCTCCCGCGTGCTGAACCTGCCCTTCAGCGCCGTGAAGCTCGACAAGAGCCTCATGGACGGCATAACGTGCGATTCGAAAGCGCAGATGGTGACCGAGGCGCTCATCCCGCTGTTCCATAAGATGGGGCAGGCGGTGGTGGCCGAGGGCATCGAGACCGCCGAGCAGGCGCGGCGCGTGTTCGAGCTGGGCGCCGATCGCATCCAGGGCTTCTATTTCGCGCGCCCGATGCCGGCAGACGAGCTTTTCGCCTGGCTTAACGCGAAGGAGCGTGAAGCTGGCCGCTAGGGGCCAGCGCGCCTAGAGAATCGCGCTCGCGACGGCGAACCCTGCCGCTGCGGCGCCGAGCGTGCTCGCGTACGTTGCGGCAAGGTATCCTGCGCCGAGTGCTCGCCTGCCGCCTAAGACGAGCTCCACCGCCTCGTAGTTCATGGTGGAAAGCGTCGAGAACCCGCCGAGAAATCCCATCGTCGCCGCCAGGTAGAGCACCTCGTCCAAGTTCGCCTGCACGGCCAATGCGATGCCGGCCAAAGTGCAGGAGCAGAGGTTGATGATGAGCGTTGCTGCAGGGAAATCCCCGTGCGTGCGCGCCTTGAGGAATCCCGTTGCCTTGCTGCGGCAAAGTGCTCCCAAGGCACCACCAATCCCCACGGCAACAAGTAGAAACGGGCTCATCGTTTGCCTCCCTCCTCTTCGGGGGAGGAATCCTTCGCAGTTGGGTTATCCTCGCAATCCTTGGCCCACTCCTGCGCGAAGGCGTTTCGGGCTTTGCCTTTTGCCCTATCGGCTTCCCGCATCGCCCTTGCTCGGCGTGCGGCATGCGCCCGATGAATGGCCTCGCGGCGTCGTTCGATGTGCACAAGGCGGCGAGCGTCGAGGCCGCGGCAGGCTGCATGCCCCGCAAGCGAGGCGAGAAACGTCGTCGCGAGCGTCGCTGCGATATAGGCTGCCCACAGGCCGACCTCTCCTGCCTGCAGAAACGCGAGGCACTCGGTCGAGAACGCCGATATCGTGGTGAAAGCGCCCACAAGCCCCACGCCGAGCGACTTCACGAGGGCGCCCGGCAAGTGCATGCGGCGTCCCACGTACTGGTTCACCAGTTCCAACACGAAGCAACCGAAGATGTTGATGACAAGCGTCGCCGCAGGAAAGCCGCCGTTTGCGGGCAGCGCACATTCCAGAAGATAGCGAAGCGAGGCACCGATGAATCCCATGACCAAGATCAGCGGCGTGAGTGCTCCCTTGCGGCGCAGCAGCTTTTGCGCTCGGGCGGCGGTGTGCGTTTGGGTGGACATTACACGAGGCGGCCGATCATTCGCGTGACGAGCGCTGCGCACTGGCGCGCCGCCTGCGCCTCGAAGGTGGGATAGTCGATGTAGTCGGTGCCGTCTGCCTTGTCGGAGATGGCGCGCACGATGGCGAAGGGGACGTCGTTGAGCCAGCATACCTGGGCGATTGCGGCGCCTTCCATCTCACAGCAGCTTGCGTCGAACTCGTCGGCGATGCGTTCCTTATCGGCGTCCTCGCGCACGAACACGTCGCCTGACGCCACGCGCCCTTCCCAGGTTTGGATGCCGAGCTCGGCTGCGGCGTCCACCGCTGCGCGTCGGAGCGCCTCGTCGGCGGGGAACGCGAGTGTGGACAGCCCGGGCGTTTGCCCTGGGGCGTAACCTAGGTTCCCCACGTCCATCAGGTGGTTCACGGCGTCGGTCGCCACCACGATGTCCCCGATGTCGATCGAGGCGTCAAGCGACCCCGCAACGCCGGTGTTCACCACGCCGCGCACGGCGAAGCGGTCGATGAGCAGCTGCGTGTGGGCGGCCGCGTTCACCATGCCGACGTCGCACTGCGCAACGACGACGGGCACGCCCGACAAGGTGCCGGTGAAAAACGAGAGCTGCCCAGTGTGGGAAGTCTCGACCGCGCCTTCTGCTGCCATGCTTTCTTTCAGCAGCTCAACCTCGACGTCCATTGCGCCGATGATGCCGATAGGGTTTTCCATCGATATGTCCTAGTCCAGAAGCGCCGGATAATGCGTGTGCGCGTCGTCGAGCACGGAAAGCGTGTCGGCCACGTAGCGGCGTGCCCACCATTTCGCCTGAGCCAGGTCGGAATCGTGGTAGTTGCCGCATTCTTCGGGCTTTGCGCCGGGGATTTCGCCCTCGAAGTCGCGAGCGAACTCGAACAGGCGAAGCACGAGGTCTGCCACGTCGGTGGGTTCATAGGCGCCGAACAGCACGAGGTAGAACCCGGTGCGGCAGCCCATGGGGCCGAAGTAGATCACGCGGTCCTTCCATTCCGCATCGTTGCGCAGGAAAGTGGCGCCGAGATGCTCGATCGCGTGCACGGCGGCGGTATCCATCACTGGCTCGCGGTTCGGCGCTGTCATGCGCAGGTCGAAGGTGCTGGTCACGCACCCGGTCTTCTCGTCGGCGTCGCTGCGCGAAACGTAGACGCCGGGCTCGAGCTTGGTATGGTCGACGGAAAAGCTTGCGATTCGTTCCATGGATTGGCTCCTTTGAAGGTTGTTATAGTTGGAAGGATATACGATTCGCCGATGCGCGCAAGCGTGCTAATCGCCATTGGCGTTGCCGGGCGCGGCGCGGGGCGAATCGTTTTGGGTCCTGGGCTGCTTGCTGGCTTTGATTTGCGGAGCTGGGATGCTGATTCGTCGTGCGCTTCCGCCTTCTGGACAGTGCCCGACTCAATGAAAGATGAGACTCATGTCCCAATAATTGTTCACCGAGAGGCTTCGCCCTTCGGTTTTCGCGTGAGCTCCTGTATCCTTAACGCACGACAATAGGTTGGCAACAACAAGGAGGGGCTATGAAAACCAGCTCACAGACAGCATTGAAGGTTCTGTCGATTATCGGCATCGTCGTGGGGGCGATAATCGCGGTTCTTGGAATCTTGCTCACCGTGGGCGCTAACGGCTTTGCCCTGTCCCAGGCGAGTTCTTCTGGTGCCGGCGTTGCGGTATTAGGCACGATCGGCGGTGTGGTCCTTATCGTGGCCGGCGCCTTCGATATCGTTGTCGGCGCGTTCGGCGTGCGCGGTGCGAACGATCCGTCGAAGATCGGCGTGTTCTGGGTGCTGTGCATCATCGGTATCGTGTTCAACGCGCTTGGCCTCATCATGGAGGCGACGAGCTCGGGCGTAAGCGCCAGCAGCCTGATCGGCACCCTGTTCGTAGTCGTTCTGTTCATCCTCGCGAACAACATCAAGAAGCAGGCTTAAAGCCTCGCTTGCCATATCCGGAAGACGGAGTCTTTAATGGAAGCCCGCAGGCGGCAATGCCGCTAACGGGCTCCCTTCGTTTCAGGGGCTAAAGGCGCAGCTCGCCCGCATTTCGGGCATTGTGTTGCTTCGGGATGTGCTACCGTAGCACATCCAGCTCTTCGCGCATCATTTTGCCTTTCCTGTGAGAATCGCTAGGGCGTCGAAGCCGTTATCGCAATGCGGAGAGGCGTCGGTCGGCTTCGCGCTCGGCGTTTCTGTCTGGGCATCAATAATTGGGACATCGCCTTTGTCTATTCGCAGGTCAAGCCCGAGCGCTCCCAGGACTGCTGTCAATTTATCCAGTTGAACGCCAGGATTATGACCGAGCTCCAGCGACCACAGGCATCGCTTCGAAACCCCGGCCGCCTCGGCGACCTGCGCCTGGGTCAAGCCGAGTTCTGCTCGGCGGTCCTTAATCGCATAGCCGATTTCAAGTGCGTCTATCACCAGCATATCCTCTCGTTTGTCTGCGAGGAATAATTCATTCGCATAATTTTGCGACAATAATAACTCGCATAATTTTGCGAGTCAATAATTTCACATCATTTTGCGAATTGGATAGAGCGCTCACGCCTGTCGCGCCTCGTGTCGGCCTCGCCCGCCGCCGCTCCGCGTTCCGCTGTCCCGCCGCATCGGCTTCCACCTGCCCGTCGACGCCATGGTGGAGTTCTACTTCGAGAACAGGGACGCGTTCGACTGCTTCTATGCGTCGGAGGAGTTCAAGCGCCTCTCCGCGCACGGTGCTGGCTTCATCGGCTCCATCGATACGTACCTCGTGCAGTCGCACACCGTCGTCGAACACCCCTCCGACGGCGGCTATTGGCTGTAAGGTTTTGCGACCCTCCGTCGTGGACAAATTATGGCCGCCTGCGCAGCAGGGGAGTTCAAAGGAGCCCGCGCATCGCGGGGAGCCCGTGCGGCCTTCTCTGTTCGATCTTGACTAACCTTTTTGCGGAAGTAATTTTGCCGAATCGGGTGGGCATCTCGCTCAAATGTTGATGACAAGGCTCCCTTCTTCGTGGGATACTGATTCGAATGCGAAAAATCGAACAGTAAAGGAACCGCATGGGCACAACCCAGATAATCGCCATCGTCGTGTTCGTCGTCGTTATGGTGGCAATCGTAACTGAGAAGATCCACCGTGCGCTCGCCGCCGTCGTCGGCGCGATGGTGCTGCTCATCCTGCACGTCCTGCCTTTCGACGCCGCTATGGAGCACGTCGACTTCAACACGCTCGGCGTTCTTCTGGGCATGATGCTCTTCGTCGCCGTGGTGAAGCTATCAGGGCTTTTCGAGTATCTGGCCATCAAGTGCGCGCGCCTCGCGAAGGGCAATCCCTGGCTCGTGATGGTGCTTTTCGTGTGCCTGACCGCCGTGCTCTCGGCGCTGCTTGACAATGTGACGACGGTGCTTCTTATCGGCCCCATGACGGTTACGGTCTGCCGCCTGCTCGACCTCGACCCCCTGCCGTTCTTCCTCGCCGAGATCATGGCCTCCAACATCGGTGGCACGGCAACCCTCATCGGCGACCCGCCCAACATCATGATCGGCTCGGCGGCGGGCCTTTCCTTCGCCGACTTCATCGAGGTCGACGCTCCGGCGGCAATCCTGTGCCTCGCCGTGATGGTCGTGCTGTTCTACTTCCTGTTCGGCCGCAAGTTCAAAGTCGACGAGGAACACAAGCGCGCCCTCATGGAGCGCGACGAGCGCGAGGAGATCAAGAACCCCACGCTTTTGCGCCAAAGCGTCGTCATGATCATCTTCGTCACGGCGGGCTTCATGCTCCACGGCTCGCTCGGTATCGAGTCCTGCGTCGTCGCGCTGACCGCGGCGGGCATCCTCATGCTGATCTCAGGCGAGCGCATCGAGGAGGCCCTCGCGCACGTCGAGTGGACCACGCTCGTCTTCTTCGCGGGCCTGTTCATCATCGTCGGCGCGCTCTCGGAGGTGGGCGTCATCGGCATGCTCGCGCAGGCATTGATCGACGTCACGGGCGGCTCGACCTTCGTCGCCATGCTCGTGCTGCTCTTCGCCTCGGCCGTTATCTCGAGCTTCCTCGACAACATCCCGTTCGTCGCCACGATGATCCCGATACTGCTTTCCATGGAGGCGACCGGCATGGACGTCGCGCCCCTGTGGTGGGCGGTGTCGCTCGGCGCTTGCCTCGGCGGCAACGGCACGCTCATCGGCGCGTCGGCGAACGTCGTCATGTCCGACATCGCCAAGAAGCACGGCACCGAGATTACGTTCATGGGCTTCTTGAAATACGGCTTCCCGATTATGCTCGTCACCATCGCCGTGTCGGCCGTGTACCTCATCGTGCGCTTCCCGCCGATGTAGGAGGCGCGCCAAACGATCGCACGCGCGCCTTTAGCGCGGTCTTGCGCCGCTTTCCTTGCTGGTGCGATATGTTGTTGCCCATACGATTCGCAAACTGTTGTTTCCCGAAAGCCAGGATTCCATGATCAGACTCAACTGCGATTACTGCAAAGGTGCGCTCCCCGAGGTTCTTGAAGCGCTCCAGACTATTAACGACCAGGCGTTTTGCGGCTATGGCTGCGACGAGGTGTGCGAGCGCGCGGCCCGCCTGATTCGCGAGCGTGCAGGTGTGCCCTCGGCCGATGTGCACTTCCTCGTTGGCGGCACGCAGGCGAACTTCGTCGTCATCGAGTCCGCCCTGCGCCCATGGCAGAGCGTCATCTGCGCCGACTCGGGGCACATCAACGTGCACGAGACCGGCGCGGTCGAGCACGCGGGCCACAAGTGCGAAACCGCACCTGCTCACGATGGCAAAATCAGCGCCGATCAGGTGCGTGCCATCGCCGCCAACTGGGCGGGAAGCATCATTCCCGAACATATCACGCAGCCCAAGATGGTCTATCTTTCCATGGCGACGGAGACAGGTTCCGTCTACACGCTCGCCGAGCTCGCCGCCATCCGCGCGGTGTGCGACGAGTTCTCGCTCTACCTGTTCATCGACGGCGCGCGCCTGTCCTACGGGCTCGAGGCGATCGGCGGCGACGTTTCCCTCGAGGACATCGCCCGGCTCGCCGACGTGTTCTACTGCGGCGGCACGAAATGCGGCGCGCTGTTCGGCGAGGCCGTCGTCATCGTAAACGACGAGCTCAAGCCCCATTTCCGCGCGAACATGAAGCAAAACGGCGCCATGCTCGCGAAGGGATGGCTGCTCGGCGCGCAGTTCGAGGCGCTCTTCACCGACGACCTTTACTTCAAGGTCGCTCGCCGCGCGAACGAGTACGCCGCGCGCGTGAAGGCCGCTTGCACGAAGGCGGGCATTCCCCTGTTCGCGCAGACGACGACCAACCAGGTCTTCATCAACTTCACCGACGCTCAGTACGAGCAGATTTCCGAGCGGTTCGAGTTGGAATTCGAGGAGCGCACGGACGAGGAGCACGTCGCTATTCGCGTCTGCACGAGCTGGGCCACGCGCGAAGAGGAGATCGTCGCGCTTGAGGAGGCCATCGCGGCTTTGTAGACACTTCTCCGAAGAGCGCTGTTCCACGCTGGAGTGTTGCTGCTCGCTGGAGAAATGCTGGCAATCTGGCCGAATCATAAAGAAAGGAACCTCATGGAAATTCTCGATACGCTGCTTCATCGCCGCAGCATCCGCAGCTTTACGGGAGGAAGCATTCCCCGCGAGACGGTCGAGGCGCTTCTCGTCGCGGGCATGTCCGGCCCTGCGGGCAAGGGGAAAAAGCCCTGGCGCTTTGTCGTCGTAGAGGACGCGGAGACGATTTCCCGCCTGGCCCAAGCTCGCGATCCCAAACAGAAGCTTTTCGACACGGCGAGCCTGGTCATTGCCGCGTTCGGGGACCCGTCCATCGCCGACACGTGGGTCGAAGACTGCTCGGTTGCCATGACCAACATGCACTTGGCGGCCGATGCGCTGGGCCTTGGCAGCTGCTGGGTCCAGGCCCGCATGCGCACTGCCTCCGACGGTACGCCTTCGAGCGACTATGTCAGCCGCATCCTCGGCGCACCGGAAGGCCTCTCCCTTGAAGCGATGCTCGTTGTGGGAACCATCTGCGAGCATCCAGCTCCCCATACGCCCGCCGACATCGATATGTCGCTTGTGAGCTGGGAAAGCTTCTAAGTGCAACGCCTTCTCGATTTCGTGCGCCGCGAGGTCGTCCTCGTTGTCGCCGTCGTGCTCGCCGCCGTGTCGTGCATCGCCGTTCCGCCCGACGCGGCGTATTCTTCCTATATCGACTGGCACACGCTCGCGCTGCTCTTTTGCCTGATGGCTGTCGTTGCCGGGCTTCGCTCTCTCGGCGTCCTCGATTCGATGGGGAAGTGGCTCGTCTCACGGGCGAAGTCCCAGCGCGCAATCGCGTTCGCGCTTGCGGGAATCGTTTTCTTCGCGAGCATGGCGGTGACGAACGACGTGGCGCTCATCACGTTCGTTCCCCTCGCCCTCGTGACGCTTCGCGCGGCGGGCATGGAGGGTCGCGCGCTCCTCGTGGCTGCGCTCATGACGGTGGCCGCAAACCTCGGCAGCATGCTTACGCCTGTCGGGAATCCCCAAAACCTGTACCTGTTCACCGCTTCAGGGATGTCGGTTTCCCGCTTCCTGCTGCTCATGGCACCCTACACGGTGCTTTCCGCAGCGCTTCTGACTGGGTGCATTTTCGTGCTGTTCAGGTCGAAGCCTTGTTGCGGGGAAAAGGCTGGCAAGAACGAGGGCTGCGTTCGGGGTGCTGCTGGTGGGGGAGAGGTCGTCCCGCGGTCGTGCTGGTCCGACGGCGCTGCGCCCGACTCTGCAAATGAGGCCCGCGAAGCCGCCGCCCCTGCGCCCCTGTGGAAATGCAGCTGCGGACGTCTTGCAATTTACCTGGTGCTATTCTGCATCTGCCTGCTCGCAGTTGCGGGAATCGTCGATGTGCGCATAGTGCTTGCTATCGTCATCGCGACCGTTGCGCTTACTGATGCCGAGCAGCTTCGACGCGTTGATTTCGCGCTCCTGCTCACTTTCGTGGCGCTGTTCGTCTTTGTGGGGAACATGGTGCGCATTCCGCTTGTCCATGATGCGGTAGCGGGGCTCGTGGGGCAAAATGCGGTTATCGCGGCAGTGGGCGCGAGCCAGATGGTTAGCAACGTCCCCGCGGCCGTGCTGCTCTCCGGGTTCGCGAGTCAATGGGACGCCCTCATCGTGGGCACGAATCTTGGCGGGCTTGGGACGCTCATCGCCTCGATGGCGAGCCTGATCACCTTCAAGGCGATCTCCATCGGCCGCGTGGGGGCGAAGATGCGGTATCTTAAAGTGTTTACACTGGTCAACGTGGTATTTCTGGCGGTTTTGCTCGGGTTTGCCCTGCTTTTTGGCCTATAGCTTCCCAGCCAGCCAAACACCTGCCGTCGTAAGATAGGGCTTGCTGGCGCCAACTTCGCGACGACTTGCATCTCGGATAGGGTATGCTTTCGCAAAGACAAGAAAGGAGCGCCCCGATGAAGCTTTTTATTGCATCCGACATCCACGGCTCGGCGTACTGGTGCCGCGCGCTCATGGCGCGAATCGAGGCTGAATCGCCCGATCGGGTCGTGCTTTTAGGCGACATCCTCTACCACGGCCCGCGCAACGACCTCCCGCGCGACTACGCGCCGAAGGAGGTGCTCGCCATGCTGAACCCGCTCGCTTCGCGCATCATCGCGGTGCGCGGCAACTGCGACAGCGAGGTCGACCAGATGGTGCTCGACTTCCCCTGCATGGCCGACTACGCGCTCGTCTACGACGGCGCGCGTCAGCTCTTTTTGACCCACGGCCACCTTTACGGGCCGCAAAATATCCCGCCGCTCGCCCGCGGCTCGGCGCTCCTCTATGGGCACACGCATGTAAAGGAAGTCGCCCAGCGCGACGGCGTCCTTTTCGTGAACCCGGGCAGCGTATCGCTTCCGAAGGACGGCTCGAACAGCTACGCCGTCTACGAAAACGGCAACTTCGACTTGCGGGAACTCAACGGGGAATAGCAAGGGGCCGCACGATGCGGCCCCTTGTCTTCCACCCGCCTGAGTTGCGCGCGGGAGGGCGTTGTCCCTTCTTGTTCAACCATCCCGAAAACGGGACATACGTTACTTCGCGATCAAGGCGCCTAAGCGCATGCAGTCCGCCGAGGCGTCGTCATCGGGATAGTCCTTCGCGATGACGGAATCGACCACGTCGACACCCGCCTCCTCCGCGCGCTTCTCCCAAAGCTCCATCCACTCGCCGTCGTTCCAGTCATAGGACCCGAACAGCGCCACCTTGCGCCCCGGAAGATGCGGCTCCACCTCGTCGTACATGGGAAGGAACTCCATCTCCTCGAGCTCTTCGTCGCCCATCGCGGGGCATCCGAACGCGTAGGCGTCGTAGTCGTCGAGCCTGCTCGAGTCGAAGTCGGTCGCCTGGATCAGCTCTGCCGTGCCGCCCGCGGCGCGAACTCCCTGCGCCACCAGATCGGCCATGGCCTCGGTGTTTCCGGTGCCGCTCCAGTAAACGATGGCAATCTTGCTCATGTCGAGTACTCCTTTTTCGTCGGTTTCGATATCACGGCTCGCTTTCGTTGCGCCTGACGATGCGCGCGGGCTCCCCTTCCGCGCGCATCGTCAGGCCATCCCTTAGCTTGCCTGCGGGAACGCCTCTGCCGCCGGGTATGCATCGTCGAGCGCGGCCAGGCATTCGATCGGCACGCCCTCGTCGAAGAGGCCCTCGTAGGCGCGCGTGCATTCCTTGTACTTGCAGAAGCACTCCTTCGCGTCGCGCTCGTCGGAGTACACCTTCCAGCACCCGCTGCACAGGTAGTTCTCACCCTTGTTCTCGATGAACCCCACGACGTCATCGAGGGGATATCCCAATAAAAGGCCAATCTCATGCGGGAATGCGCAAGACCCCGAGAGCGTGCTTTGCAGGTCGGTTCCCACGATGCGGTCGTGGAGAAGCCTGATGCACGCGGAGAGTGAACCGGTGTCGTATCCCTCTTCGGTGAGGAACCTTGCGACATCAGCACGCGCCAAGTCGCGGCGGAGCATGTCGGGGCGGTACACGTAGAGAAGCACGCCGGACTTGCGGCGGGCCAAAAGCTCGATATGAACGCCGTACGGGCAAAGCTTCTCGCGCACTATCCGCAGCGCGTAGGCCAAGTTGCGCTCGTGCGCTCGGGGAGAAATCGCCCCCGCAGCGCTCTTTCCGAGGCCGGGGACCGACTCGTCGCGGCAGACGAACAGGTTCGCCGGCTTCATGCCCGCAAGCGTCGGCGTGCAATGATGAACCAGCTTGCGCTCGAAGAGCCCCACATATTCGCTTTCGTTCATGACGCCGCCTTCCAGATGGGCTACACTAACAGTTAACAATGGGTAACTTATAGTCGAGCACACGGCGCGAGTCAAGGCTTCGCACGAGAAAAGTTTGCCTATGGTTACAATTATTGACGAAGGGAAACACGCCAAAGAGCGCTATCATAATAGAGTTTCAGATTAAGGAGAACCATGGCTTTCAAGGAAATCGTGCCGGAAGAGCTGACGGTGAACCCGTTCACGAAAATCGGCAAGGAATGGATGCTCATCACCGCAGGTGCCGACGCCGCGCACTGCAATACCATGACCGCGAGCTGGGGTGCGCTCGGCGTCATGTGGGGCAAAAACGTCGTGAGCGTCTACATCCGTCCGCAGCGCTACACCAAGGAGTTCGTCGACGCCGAGGATCGCTTCACCTGCTCGTTTTTCGGCGAGGGCAACTGCCGCGATGCGCTCAGCTACCTGGGGAAGGTCTCGGGGCGCGACGTTCCCGACAAGATTGCCCAGGCGGGCCTTACCCCCGTCGAGGTCGACGGCGCGGTGGCCTTCGAGGAGGCCGAGACAGTGCTTGTCTGCCGCAAGCTCTACGCGCGTGAGCTTCCGCCGGAGGATTTCATCGACACCGCATGCGATGAGCGCTGGTATCCCAATCACGACTACCATACCATGTACATGGCCGAAATCGAGAAGGTCCTCATAAGGGAGTAACGTGACGACAGCATCCCAAGACACCGCGGGTTCGCGGAAGGCGGACGGAGAACCTGGCTCAGCCGCCGACGCGGCCGGGCATGTCGAGGAAATCGAGCTTCCCGACTATCTTAACGAGCTGCTCTCCAACGTTGAGGGCGAGCATCGCCATGCCATCGACGCCACGCTTGCCAACCTGCTCGATCAGCAGCACGACCTCGAGCGGAAGGCCTACACCGACGCGCTCACAGATGCCGCGAACCGCGCAGCATACGATCGCGACTTCGCGGCGGCATGGTGCGGCGGGCAGGCGTTCACGCTCGCGTTCATCGACGTCGACAGCTTGAAGGAGTGCAACGACTCGTTCGGGCACGACGAGGGCAACCGCTATCTCATTCGGGTATGCGCGCATATTCGCGCCGAGCTTCCCGAAAACAGCACGCTCTACCGCATCGGCGGGGACGAGTTCGCCGTCATCGCCCTAGGTGTGGGGGAGGACGCCCTTCGCGAGCGGCTCGAAGCTGCGCGCGCGGGCCTCGTCGCCGAATCGTCGCCCGAGCTCCCGATCGTCTTCTCGTTCAGCTTCGGCTGCTCGTTTTCCGAGCCCGCGCTGGGGGACGGTAAGCGACAGATGTCGCTCGATGCCGATCGCAAGATGTATCGCTACAAGGCCACGCACAAGCCCAAGGTGCGCACGGGCAAGCCGGCTCCGGTGACGGGGCTTGCGGGGCTCACCGACCGAATCTTCGACGCCTTCGCGGTCGCGCTCGAAGGGCGCTACCTGTTTGTCTATAACGTCGATACGCGTAAATCGCGCTGGTCGCGCAGCTCGACGCGCATGTTCGGTTTCCCCTCCGAGCACCCCGTTGACTCCATGGGCCTTCTCCTTGAGCAGGTGCACCCCGACGACCGCGAGCCGATCGGCGCGGCGATCGGAGCGCTTTGCGACGCGACCTCGCATTTCTGCGACGTGCAGTGCCGCGTGAAGACCGCGCTCGGCTCGTATCTGCTCTGCCGCATCCGCATCTTTCGCCTCGACGAGACCGAAAGGGATGCCGCGTATTTGGTGGGCGTGGTCACGAACCGCAACTCCGCGGATGGCATCGACCCGGTGACGGGTTTGGGCGACTACCGCGCGCTCGTCGGCCACATCGGCGAGTGCAGAAACGATGGGCGCTCGGTCGGGTTCGTCGTCGCGAAGCTCAACGACATTGCCGGGATCAACTCGCAATGCGGGCAGCTTGCGGGCGATTTGGCTCTCTTCGAGCTGGCGGGGCGGGCGGTGTCTGCATCGCGCGGGCGGGCGCACGCGTTCCGCGCGCACGGGGCGGAGCTCATCGTCGCCCTTGCCGACGTGACCAAGGAACAGCTCGATGCGTTCGCGGCGGATATGGCGTCCTCGCTATCCCGTGAAATCGCCGTGAATGGGGCGACCATCAAGCCGCAGATTGCGGTAGCTGCCTCGTTCTACCAGCAGATTCGCATCCAGCCTTACAGCATCATCGCCGAACTCGACCGCCGCGTGGCCGCGGCCGCTCTCGCAAACCAGCGCATCTGCGAGGCCGATTGCGCCGATCGCGAGCTCGAGGATATGCGAATCGATGGCTTGACCAGGCTTTACTATGGTGAAAGCTTCCTGGTTTCCGCCGAGGCGCAGCGGCGAGCGAATGCCGATGCTCCGTGGTGCCTCGCCAAAGTCGATCTGGGGCATCTGCGCGTGTTCAACGAATGGTACGGGCGCGACCGTGGCAACATGCTTCTCGCCGAGATCGGCAAGTCCTTGAAGGACTTCAAGAAAGACGGCCTCGGTGTCGCGGGGTATTGGGGCAAAGACGACTTCTGCCTGGCGATTCCCTGCGACCCCTCGTTGATCGACGAGCTGTACTTCAAGCTGGTGCACGTGATTGAGGCCTACGATGGATCGGTCGGGTTCCGCCCGGCAATCGGCGTCTACCGCCTTGCCGACGGAGAGTCCATCGGCATCGAGCAGTACACGAAGGCCCTGTTCACAACGCGCAAGGCGAAGCACAAGGTCAACAACCGCGTCCTTTTCTTCCAGCCGATGGAATACGAGCGCGATCGCTACGAGCAGTCGCTTCTGGCCGATTTCCGCTTCGCGCTCTCGCGCGGCGAGATCACCTTCCACATGCAGCCGCAGTGCGAGATTAACTCGAAGAAGATTATCGGCATGGAGGCGCTCGCCCGTTGGCGCAGGGCGGACGGCACCTACGTCTCGCCCGCCGATTTCGTTCCCGTCCTCGAGAACGCGGGGCTCGTGGACGTGCTCGACAAGTACATCTGGCAGCATGTGATCGAGTGGATGTCGAAGCGCTTGCGCGCGGGGCAGGTTGTGGTGCCGGTCTCCATCAACGTGTCGCGCATCGACGCGCTCTCCTTCGACGTCGCGGGATTCATAGAAGGGCTGCTCACGCGCTATGGCGTGTCGGCGTGCCTGCTCAAGGCCGAGATCACCGAAACCGCGTACGTGGAGGACAACGCGAGCATCAGCGAGCTCACCGCGAAGCTGAAAAAGATCGGCGTGGCGGTGTTCATGGACGACTTCGGCTCGGGGCTCTCGTCTTTGGCCATGCTGCGCACGATCGATATCGACGCGATTAAGTTCGACCGCGACTTTCTGCCGCCAGACGGCGTGTTCGACGAGCGCGGCCTGCGCATCGTTCGCTCGATGATCGGCATGGACCGCTCGATGAACTTGCCGGCCATCATCGAGGGCGTCGAGAACGAGAAGCAGGTGAAGCTGCTCTCCGAGCTCGGGGTGCGCTTCGTGCAGGGCTTCTACTTCTACCGCCCGATGCCCGTGTCCGACGCCGAGCGCCTGCTCGAGAGCAACGCGGAGAACCCCTGCTAGGGAAATGCTGATTAACTGAGGTTCTATCTTCCCGATGCGGCGCGCTGTCGTTCGTGAATTATCAGATAATATGACCCAGCCCGCGGTAGCAAGCAGATAACAGAGAGACCCCACCGTCTGATGCCGTGAACAGGCT
>CAKUKU010000021.1 GCA_934663775.1 uncultured Ellagibacter sp.
GAGGGAGTGGCGCGCGTTCGCGAAGCGAACGCGCGAATCCCTACTTCTCCGCCACTGAATCGACAGCCCTCGCAACCGCGGGGGCTTTTTCGTCCCCGGGAACTCCCAGGGTTTCCTGAACGCGAGAAGGCGGGCCAGCTTGCCGAATCGGCTTGCCAGCCCGCCTTCTCGAAACGAGTGCGATTTCTCATGCGCTTGAGCTTGCGCCCGCGTCCCGCAAAGGGCGTGCCGCCCGCTTACGCCGTCGCTTCCTCGGGCTTCCAGTCGTCGGAGGTGTCGCGCGGCGCAAGGTTGTCCTCGTCGCCCGCGGCCTCGTCAAGGCGCTTGAAGTAATCCTTTGTCTCCTTCACCACCACGCCGGACAGCACGATGAGCGCGATCATGTTCGGGATGGCCATGCAGGCGTTGAAGATGTCGGCGATGGTCCACACGGCGGAAACGGTCATGTAGGGGCCGATGAAAACGGCGAGGATGTAGAGCCAGCGGTAGGTCTTCACGGCCTTCTTCGAGCCGCCGGAGAGGTACTCCAGGCAACGCTCGCCGTAGTAGTCCCAGCCGAGGATGGTGGTGAAGCCGAACAGCGCCAGGCACACCATCAGGACAAACGACACGACTTCGCCGGGGATGAAAGGCAGGCCCGCCTGGAACGCTGCGGTGGTGACGGCGGCGCCTTCAAGGCCGGGGATCTGGTATGCGCCGGTCATGACGAGCGCGAGGCCGGTCATGGAGCACACGATGATGGTGTCGAGGAAGGTGCCGGTCATCGACACGAGGCCCTGGCGCACCGGCTCTTTCGTCTGCGCAGCCGCGGCGGCGATAGGCGCGGAGCCCAGGCCTGCCTCATTGGAGAAGATGCCGCGCGCGATGCCCTTCTGCATGGCGATGATGATCGCGCCGAGCGCGCCGCCTGCAGCAGCACGCAGGCCGAAGGCGCTTTGGACGATGGTGACGAGCGCGTCGGGCAGCGCGGTTATGTTCAGCACGATGAGGATGAGCGAGAACGCCACGTAAATCACGACCATCACGGGGATGACCTTCTCGGAGACGCTCGCGATGCGCTTAAGGCCGCCGATGACGACGAGGCCGACGACGATCGCGACGAGAAGCGACCCGATCACGGTGGCGATGGAGTAGTCCATGCCAAGGATGCTCACGGTTGCAGACTTGTTGGGGTCGAAGAAGCCGGTGATTGCGGAGTTGATGGAGTTGACCTGAGTAAACGTACCAATGCCGAACAGGCCGACGCACATGCCGAAGAACGCGAAGATCTTCGCGAGCCACTTCCAGGAAATCTGGGGCAGGCGCTTTCCCATGCCGCGCTCGATGTAGTAGAACGGGCCGCCGAGCACGTGGCCGTCCTTGTCGATGCTGCGGAACTTCACCGCGAGCAGGCCCTCGGAGTACTTGGTCGCCATGCCGAACAGGGCGGCAACCCACATCCAGAACATGGCGCCCGGGCCGCCAGCGACGACTGCGGTCGCCACGCCGACGATGTTGCCGGTGCCGATAGTCGCAGAAAGTGCGGTGCACAGAGCGCCGAACGACGACACCTCGCCGGTCGCGTCTTCGCCTTTCTCGTTTTTCAGCATGTAGCGCAGGGCGCGGGGCAGCTTGCTGAACTGCAGGCCGCGCAGGCGCACGGTCAGAAGAATGCCGCCGAACAGGATGAGCACCATCAAGGGCACGCCCCAGATGAAGTCGTCGATGGCATTGAGCACGTTGTTGAACGCGCTGAAGAAGTCTTCCACTGTTCCTCCTCGAAATCCGTTGTCGATCGCAATTTCGAACGGCTATCCCTTCGGGCCTTAGGGAGGAATCGCGCGCCGAGTCGTCGCTCGGGGGTTGCGCGCTTAAAGGGGGAACGGCAGAACAAAAGAAAAGGGAAAAGCGAAATGCAACACGCATATGCGACAAGCAGTAAGTTTTTCTCTGTCCTTTTGCCTGAGAGTTTCAACGAAACGCGCCTGTGACCAGGTTGTTTCGCCTTGCCCCTTCGGCACCCAACCAATTGGGATTCTCCAGAGGCCCCTTCGGCGCCCTGTCTCCTTTGGGGGATTCAGAGCGAGTCATAAGGGGTGACGCTTTGAAATTGTGGGGTCATTGTAGGCACATCACTCCACCCGGCGCAAGTGATTTTTTGCGATTTGGCGGAAATCCGATGCCGAGTGTGGAAATTGAAGGCGCATGTCGCGGCGAGCGGCAAAGGGGCTTTGCGCGGGAAGGCGCGGCGAAAGCCAAGGTGGGAACCTCGGCTTGGAGCGCTAGCGGGAGAAAATGGCGCCCCTGAGAGGACTCGAACCTCCGACGCACGGTTTAGGAAACCGACGCTCTATCCGCTGAGCTACAGGGGCGCGTGACGCGGCAGTCCCGATTCTACCAGAAAGTCGCCCCGCGCTCGCTTCAAGCTGGCACGCCGCGCAAGGGCTACGCAATCCGCCTACGCGCGACGCTTTCCGTGCACGCTTATGCTCGAGAGCTCGTTTCTCGCTATGGCGGGTTTTTCGAAAGAGGGTCGATGAAGCCTGGCGAATTAGCTCGAGGAATTATGATTCGCCAGGCTCCATCTTGGAGAAAGGAGTGGCCCAGGGGAGAGGGGAGCTCCCGCTGGGCCCAAGGAGGGGATTGCGACGCGTATAGATACGTCGCCTCTGCTTTTCTAGGGGTTGAAAGCAGCGCAGCGAGTAAGGAGGGGAGCCTTCTCAGCTACTGAGGTCATTATATGAAGGGTCGCTCGAAAAAATGGGCTCCGAGGCGGAACGGCGCGATATGGGCGGTGAAGTGCATAAACGCTTCCGCTCACCCCGAAAAGCGCACCGCTCGCCACCGATTGAGAATAGTTGCATCTCGCCATTATAGCGTACCGAGAATAGTGCTGAGGCCGATCCCGGCAAGCTTCCTTGGGCCGGCCCATTCCGACGCGCTTGTTCGGAGTCGCTTCATCTGCCGATTACTCAAGCTATGTGAGATGCGAGGCGCCGGTTTGCCGAGGCGCGTCCTTCCCCCGTGCATACGTTATGATGGTGAAAACGAGAAAGGATGCCTCATGCCCGATATTGCCCTTCGTTTCCATAAAGATATGCTCGTCGTTTCCTCGCCCATTGCCGCTGCGCTCGCGCGCCAGGGCGTTGACGTCGATCGCGATCTCGAGCTTATGACCATTCTCGAACCCGATTCGCTTCAGGAAGCGATGCGCTTGGAATCTATGGCGGGCGCGCAATGCCTTGTCACGAACACGGCGGGGATCACGCCTGCTCGAATGGCGCAGGTGGGTATGGAAGATCGCGCCCGCGATGTGGCGCATGCTTCGATTGAGGTGCTGCGTGAGCTGAAGCCGCAGCATATCCTTGTGGAAATCGGACCGTGTGGGCTGCCGCTCGACGCTTCGAGCAAAGCGTCGCTCAACGAGAATCGAGCTCAGTATGCCCGTGCCGCGCGCCTGTTCGAAGACGAGCAGTTCGACGCCTTCTTTCTGAACGGGTTCGCTACGACGAGCGACCTTCTGTGCGCACTTATGGGAGTGCGCCAGGTAAGCGATATGCCGATACTCGCATCCGTCGATGCGTTTGCGGATGGCACGCTTGCAAGCGGGCGCGCAACGATCGAAGATGCCTGCGCAATCATGGGCGAATACGGTGCTTCGGTTGCGGGCTTTGCTACGGCGAGCGGCATCGAGGAGGCATGTGCCCTTGCGGAGCGCATCGAGGCGGCCTGCAATCTGCCTATTCTCGTGCAGCTTTCCGTAGCCGAGCATAAGCCGAAGCAAGGTGGCCCAACGGATGCGAATCCCTATTACTGCCCCGATGCGGTCGTGGATGCTGCCGTCCGCCTGCGTGCTTCGGGCGTTCAATTCCTGCGTGCGACTGGTGCCGCAACGCCTGCCTACACAGGGGCGCTCGCTGCCACGACGGCGGGGCTCGATGCGGCTTGCCGCCGTGAGGCCTCTGTCGCCGAGGGGTCGTCCGAAGGTTCATCTGGGGAGAAGATCGATTTCGCCCCCGAAGGCGCACGCCCGGGCGCATCCGATGCTGCGCCGGGAAACGCCAATGTTTCCTCAGGCGACGAGGGACGAAGCGCGGGAAATTCTCAGGCAGCCTTTTCCGTTGACGAGCAGGTGAGTGCGCTGGCAGATGCGCTGCGCGAGAAGGTCGCCGCGGCCTTCAGCGAGGGCGGGGAGGCGTAGGCGCTATGTCGTCTCGAGAGAAGAGCCCCTATTATGGAGCTTTGCAGCAGGTGGTCGATTCCCTGTTCGCGGATTTGACGGAAGAGGAGCGCATCGCCGATATGGCGGGTATTCCCGGCGCGCGCAAAGTGCGCAGGCTCGATGTGATTATGGCGGCTGAGGCAGTCGACCTGCCCGACGACCTGCGCGAAATCGTGAATCTACTGCCTCCGAGCACCTTCACGCGCCGCCGTTTGTGCGATCAGCTGAATTCCGCCGTCGGGGGGCATGCCTGGGGGCAAAAATACGGCACCGTCGAGTAGGCGTGGCGATCACGGCGGCGGAATGGAGCAAAACCCTTAGTTGGTGGTCAACTGGACGAGTTGTGCGCTGTTCGCTTTCACTCGATTTCCGCTGGGAGAATTTGCGACCAGGCATTTTGTTGTCAGGGGGGCTCGAAGGGACGCTCGCTTCGCGAAAAACCGCTGTTATCCGAACTTTTCAGCGCGCACAACTCGTCTAGTTGACCACCAACTCGCCTTACTGCTCGCGAGCTGCCATGGATATTTGTTGTCGATGGCGTGAATGTATATATGGTAGTAAATCAGTAGCATATAATTCGCAGAAATCAGGGGCTGAGCCAATATGTGGTGGATGCGGTTTGGCTGGGTCCGACCGCAAAGAGGTGCCTGCCCCGGCCGCTAAGAGGCGCTGGCCCCGACCGCTAGGATTAGGTTGACCCCGACTGCTCGGTGATGGGCCGAATCGGCTCTGGCCTGTGGATGGGTCGGTCGGTTCGTGGGTTGATCGGCCTCGACTCGTAGCAAGGCAAAACGACTGAGGGGGGAGTTCATGATACGAACGGTTATTCATATCGATGAGGACAAATGCACGGGGTGCGGCCTGTGCGCGGACGCGTGCCACGAGGGCGCGATCGGCATGGTCGACGGTAAGGCGAAGCTCTTGCGCGACGATTTCTGCGACGGCATGGGCGATTGCCTGCCGTCATGTCCGGCGGATGCCATCTCGTTTGTCGAGCGCGAGGCGCTGCCTTACGACGAGGCTGCCGTTGCCGCAGCTCAGGCGGCGAGGAGCGCTGCCGCTCCGGCGGCGGGCCACTTCGGGCACGGTGGAGGGTGCCCGGGCTCGCGCGCCCAGGTGCTCCACGATACGCGCGAGGGGCAGCAGGTGGCGCCGACGGCTGGCGACATCGAGGCGCAAAGCCAGCTTGCCCAGTGGCCGTGCCAGATAAAGCTCATGCCCCTTCAGTCCCCGTATTATCAGGGAGCTGACCTTCTCATCGCGGCCGACTGCACGGCGTTCGCCTATGCGTCGTTTCACGATCGCTATATGCGCGGCAAGGTCACGGTCATCGGGTGCCCCAAGCTCGACGCCGTTGACTACACCGAGAAGCTGGCTTCGATCATCGCGCTCAACGATATTCGTTCGGTTACTATCTGTCGCATGGAAGTGCCGTGCTGCGGCGGCCTTGAGCGCGCTGCGGAAAATGCGCTTGCGGCCAGCGGAAAGAACCTTCCGATCGAGGTTGTCACGTTCTCTGTGCGCGGTGAGGTCCTCTAGTCGGACAACCGTAGTTCGCCGTCGCTTTGCACGCATGCTGCGCCCCGGGTTCGCCCATGCTGGCAGACTCGGGGCGTTTTTGCGTTTCGCTTGATGAGGCGTGGTATCATCTGTGCAAACGGGCGCGCGAGAGACGGAGGTGAGCGCATTGCCGAATTCGCCCTTGCTGATGATGGCGATTCTAATCGTGATGGCGATTGCTGTCGTCGTGGTGATCGTGATGACGCTCAAATTGAACCAGGACGTTCGCAACCTGGCCGAAGACGTGGAAATCGACCGGCGCAACCTCGCCAAGCTGAATCATGAGGTGGGGAAGCGCCTGGGGGCTCCACGCGCGCAGGGCCCCAGGCGGGCGACGGCGTCCGGTGCGCCAGCGCCCGATCAGCCGCCGCTTCAAGGTGATGCTCGCGCGCACGGGCCGCAGGTTGCGAATAATCAAGCGGGCCAGAATGCAGCCGCGCCTGATGCTGCCGCAAGCGCTCGGCCCGAGGTTGCCGCGGGAGCGCAAACTGAGGGCCCTCAGGGTTATATTCCCGGAAGCTACCACATTCCTCTTCGCGGAGGGGAAGGAGCGCGGGTCGGAGCCGCATCCGCTCAGGCAATTCCCGCCCAGGCGACGAATCGGTCGCCGGCCGCATACCGTTCGCGCGAGTCGCAAGCGGCGCCGCGGCAGTCGAGCTTGGCGGAGCGCCGCGCCGAGCGTCGCGCTCGCGCCGAGCGTCGCGCCGCCATGGCGGACTACTCGCCCACGCGTGCCGAGCGTCGTGCGGCAATCGATGTCCCCCGTGGGGAAGAAAAAGGTAATTGGCCAGGTGAAACAGGCCCCCAGTCCCGCATGCGCGCACAGGTGGGGGCGTCCTCTCAGGCAGGCGCTGGCTCGCGGGCCGAATCCTCGCCGGCGGCAGGTGAAGTCGCGGCGTCGCAGCCAGATGGCGCTTCGGGGGCGAGGGGCTGCCAAGCGCCGTCGTCTGCCCGGCGCGGAGAGGCGGCTCCGGGCGGTCGTGCGCGCCACAGCGCCGAAGCGGCGCGGGTGGCCCAGCGCCAGCGCGCCGATCGGGAAGCCCAGCGTGCGGCGCTCGAGGCTCAGCGCATCGTGGAAATGCAGCGTGCGGCGCGAGCGCAGCGCGAGGACGAGATTCGCCAACGGGCCGAGCGCCAGGCGGCCCGGGCTCGGGTGGAAAAAGCTCAAAAAGCCCTTGCGCCCGACAATGAAGTGGGGTAACATAATCAATCGCTTCAGATGAGGCAGATGTGCGGGCGTGGCGGAATTGGCAGACGCGTACGGTTCAGGTCCGTATGGGGGCAACCCCATGAAGGTTCAAGTCCTTTCGCCCGCACCATTTTGAACAATCGCCAGCCATTTCAGCTGGCTTTTTTATTTTCTTGCTTTTACTCAAATATAACGAATGCTCAACAGGGCTTTGACTCGCGTACGTGAAGATTATTTCATCTGCCGATGATGAATGACAGGAAGCGAACGCCATGCTCGTAGAAAAGAGAGACTCCGACCTTCAAGGGGTTGTTGAAGCCACCGAGCGCCTGCTTGCGGGAACTGCGGCATCTCGCCGAGGTGTCCCGCGGGTAGCGGAGCGCGCTCCTCGCTCGTCATGCGTCTTGCGTTTTCTTCCCGACGAGCGCGAATCGGACGAGCCCCTCATCCGAGTGAATGGGTTGACCTTGCGACTCGGTTCATTCACGTCGCTGGAAGATGTTTCTTTCACCGTGGCAAAAGGCCAGGTGGTTGCTCTTTGCGGCCCGCGAGGTTGCGGTTCTTCCGCCATGCTCGACGTGATGGGATGCACCCTTCCCGGCGCGAAAAGCGTCGACATGCGCGGATCCATCGAACTCGAGGGGCACGATGCCTACCGTACGCTCGGCGTCGAATGCGCCCGCGAAAAGGTCGCTCGCGTGTTTTTCGGCGGTGCCTTCGAAATGCAGAACGTCCGCAACGCCATCGCATTCCCCATCCGCCAAAGGGGCATTCACGATGAGGCGGCGATTGCCGCTGAGATCGATCGCGTGCTGCGCCTGATCGACGCTGAGCGGCATTTGGGGGAAAGCCTTGATTGCGCGGTGAGCACGCTTCCCGCGCTCGATAGGCGGCTTGTCTCCATCGCCCGTGCGCTCGCAAAGCGCCCTCTTGCGCTGCTCGTTTCCGAACCGGCGACGACGCTTGATCGCGCGGATTCGCTTGTCATGAGCCAGGCGCTGGAATCCACCGCGCGCAAGGCAGGATGTGCCGTGGTGGTGGCGACATCCGACCCGGAATTCGTCCACGCCACCGCCGATGAGGCCGTCGTCTTCCTGCAGGGACGCGTCGTTGAGGAGGGCTCGATTTCCGCTCTCGACTCCGTCGCTGCGGATTATCGCGCTCGCGCCTTCTTCGAAAGGCGAATCGCCTAAACGTCCATCCCTTTCCACGGCGAGGCGGGGGCTTCGGTTCCGTCTCGCTTCGCATCCTTTACGCGTCCATGACAAAGCTT
This sequence comes from uncultured Ellagibacter sp., assembly GCA_934663775.1. Taxonomy (GTDB): domain Bacteria; phylum Actinomycetota; class Coriobacteriia; order Coriobacteriales; family Eggerthellaceae; genus Ellagibacter. Next base: position 8,224 of record CAKUKU010000021.1, read on the forward strand.
CGACGCTTGCTTGACGGGCACGCGCGATGATGACATCACGTTGAAAAGGCCATACGGATGCCGCTGCATATGCGGCCCGTTGAACAGGATGCGCTCATGATTTACTACGTTGAAGACGATACGAACATTCGAGACCTTACGGTTTACGCGCTCAAGCAGGCAGGATTTGAGGCCGTTGGCTTTTCGTGCGCCCGCGATTTCTTCGAGGCGTGCGACGAGAAGGCGCCCGACTTGGTGCTTTTGGACATCATGCTGCCCGAAATGGACGGGCTTGAGATTCTTCGGGAGTTGCGCAGTTTGCCGTCAACGCGGAATATCCCTGTTATGATGCTCACAGCGAAGGGCACCGAATTCGACAAGGTGTGCGGGCTCGACGCGGGCGCCGACGATTACCTGGCGAAGCCGTTCGGCATGATGGAGCTGGTGTCCCGCGTGAACGCGCTGCTGCGTCGCGCGCAGGCGCCGGCCGTGAGTGTCGATGACACGCTCGCGAACGGGCCGATCGAGCTGGTCTCGTCTGCCCACACGGTGAGCGTCGGCGGAAACCCCGTCGCGTTGACGCTCAAGGAATTCGACTTGTTGCGCGCGCTCATGCGCAGCGAGGGCAGGGTGCTTTCGCGAAGCCGGCTGCTCGAGGATGTGTGGGGGGTGACCTACGTTGGCGAAACGCGCACGGTTGACGTGCATATTCAAACGCTGCGGCAAAAGCTCAACGCCGCGTTGCCCGGCGCGGACGGACTCATCCGCACGGTTCGCGGCGTGGGCTACACGATGAAGGCCGCCTCATGAGCTCGATCCGTCACGTCGAGAAAAGCCTTTCGAGCCGCATTTTCCGCAGCGTGCTCGCGTTCACGCTGATCATGCTGCTCGTGTTCGGCGTTGCCATGTCGGCCATCTTCTACATCACCTACGAACGCGATGCCGAAGAGGCGCTTTCTTCCGCGGCACAAAACATCGCGACATCGCTTTCCAGCATGGACTCGAACGCGTGCGAGCAGGTGCTTAGCCGGCAGGTTTCGGACACGTTCCGCTACACTCTCATCGACTCCGACGGCAATGTGCTCTTTGACAGCGTTGCCGATGCTTCCACGATGGAAAATCACGCGGATCGTCCCGAGGTTCGCGAGGCCGACGAACGAGGGCGCGGGGAGGTTTCCCGCTATTCGAGCACGCTTGGCACGGTCACGCTGTATTCGGCGGTGAAGCTCGGCAACGGCGACGTCGTGCGCCTGTCCGAGACACGCGAGTCGATGGTCGCGTTCTTCAGCGGCATGCTCGGGCCGATCGCGCTCACGCTGTTGGTGGCCATCATGCTGGTGTTTCTGCTGTCGCAGCGCCTGACGTCGCGCATCATGCAGCCGATCGACGCGCTCAACTTCGCCGACCCGCTCGAGAACGAGATTTACGAGGAGATGGACCCGCTGCTCGAGCGCATCGACGCTCAGCAACGACAGCTTCGCGAGCAGAATAAGGACCTCGCGCGCGCCGAGACGATGCGCCGCGACTTCTCGAGCAACGTGAGCCACGAGATGAAGACGCCGCTTCAGGTGATTTCAGGGTACGCCGAGCTCATGAAGAACGACATGGTCGATCCGGCCGACCGGCAGAAGTTCGCGGGGCTCATCTACGACGAGGCTCAGTCGATGCGCTCGCTGATCGACGAGGTTCTCACGCTTTCGCGCCTTGACGAGACGTCGTTCGACAGCGAGTCGGCGACGCTCATTGACATGCTCGAGACGTCGAGGCGCGTGGCGGAGCGCCTGTCGAGCTTTGCGCGTGACCGCGGCGTCGAGGTGGACGTGAGCGGGGATTCCGCCTGCGTCGCAGGTTCCGAGACGCTCGTTGAGGAGATGGTCTACAACCTGGTAGAAAACGGCATCCGCTACAACCATGAGGGCGGGAGCGTGTTCGTGTCGGTGCGCTTGGAGCTTCCCACGTCCGCCGAGCAGGCCGATGACCTTCGTGTGCTTCCCGCCGGCGAGCGCGGGCGCATGCGCGCTGTGGTGCGCGTGAGCGACACGGGCCCTGGCATTCCCGCCGACAAGCAGGAGAAGATTTTCGAGCGCTTCTACCGTTTGGACAAGAGCCGTTCGAAGGAGACGGGCGGCACGGGTTTGGGTCTTGCCATCGTGAAGCATGCCGTGATGTATCACAACGGCAGCATTCGCGTGGAGAGCGAAGAGGGCAAGGGGACGACGTTCACCTTGAGGCTCCCGACGGCGTAGGCGGGAAAGGCGGGGCGCTTCGAAAGCGCACATTTCGCCTTCATCAAACTATGGAACCCGTGGCATGTCAAGACTTTAATTGCGAACCGCCGTCCGTATACTAAAGGTAGGTTCCGCTCCCACAGTCATACATGCGGTGGACCGACGTTTTATTTGCAGGGAGCTCAAGATAGCCTGTGGAACGGAGATTCGCGTCCGTTGATGCGAAAGCCGGAAAGCTGGCTGCGAGCACCCACCTTTCGAGGTGGGTTCACCCTGGACCGTCGGGGGCGGAGCTTTTTTGCGCTCTGGGGGCCGTTGCCCGGCCTGACGTGCGCCTATCGAGGATTGATTTTTCGGTCTCGAACGAGAAGGACCCCGCAATGCGGGGCCCTTCGTTGATTCTAATTGCTGCCGTTCGAGTGGTTTCCCGATCCTCCATCATTGCCGGAGTCGTCGCCCGACCCGCCGCCGTGGGAGCCCGATCCCGTCGAGATGACCAGGTGCACGGTTTTGCCCGATTCGAGCGAGCTTCCGCCTTCGGGCGTCTGACTGATCACGTCGCCCTGCTTGACCGAGCTCGAGCTCTGGTATTCGGTGGAGACGTTGAACCCGGCGTTGCTGAGCGTCGTCTGCGCGCTGCCTTCGGACTTGCCGACGACGTTGGGCACGCTGGATGCCTTCTTGCCGGAGCTCACCGTGATGGACACGGTGCCGCCCTTCTCGAGGCTGCCGTTGGCATCGGGCGACTGGCGAATGACGTTGCCCTGCTTGACCTCGGAGCTCGATTCCTCGGAAACGGAAACCTCGAAGCCGGCGTTCTTCAGCGCGGCCATCGCATCGCTTTGCGACTTGCCGACAACGTTGGGCACGGCGACCTTCTCGGCGCCAAGCGAGAGCACGTAGGTGATGACCGAGCCCTTCGCCGCTTTGTCGCCCGCCTTCAGGTCTTGCGAGGAGATTTTGCCCTTCTCGACCTTGTCGTCGTAGGCGGGGGTGCCCGCCTTCATGGTAAGGCCTACCTTGTCGCAAAGCTTCTGCGCTTCATCAGGCGTTTTGTTCGTCAAATCGGGCACGGTGACCTGCTCGGTGCCCTGCGAGATGTTCAGGTTGATCTTCGTGCCTGCGGGTTTCTTCGTCCCCGCCGCGGGGTCTTGGCTCACGACGCTGCCCGCTGCGACGCTGTCGTCGTGCACGGAGTTGGTGGTGCCAACCTCGAAGCCGGCCTTCTGGATGATGGTCGTCGCCTCTTCGAGCGTCTTGCCTTTCACATTGGGCACAGGGTCGCCCGAAGCGAGCACTCCCGAGAAGGCGAGCGCTGCGATGGCGATGACGGCGATGGCCGCCACGAGCCCGATAATGAGCCCCGTCTTCTTGCCGCCCTTCTTCTCGGGCATGTTGGGGGTATTGGTTGCGTGGTAGCTCGTCTGCGCGCTGTGCGTTACGGGCTTCACGGCGCCTGCGGGCATGACCATCGTGCTGTCGGCGCTTGCCATGGGACTCTCGACCGGGTTCATGACGCGGGTCTGGGCGCTTGTGAACCCGCCCGGCACGGCGACGCCCGCGAGTTTCACGGGGCGGCCGGCGAGGTAGTCGTTCAGCGCAAGACGCATGTCGTTCGCGGTGGCGAAGCGGTCCGCGGGGTTTTTCTGCATGGCCTTCACGATGATGCTCTCAAGGCCGGGGTCGATGCCGGGCATGACGTCGGAGGGCAGCGGCGGCTCCTCGTTCACCTGCTTCATGGCGACGCTTATCGCGTCGGGGCCGTCGAAGGGCAGCTTGCCCGTTGCGGCCTCGAAGAGCACCACGCCGAGCGAGTAGATGTCGCTTGCGGCGGTGAGCTCCTTGCCCTGCGCCTGTTCAGGAGAAATGTAGTGCGCGGTGCCAAGGACGGTGGATGTCTTGGAATTCACCGAGTTCTTCGCGCGCGCAATGCCGAAGTCCATCACCTTCACGTTGCCATCGGGCTGGACCATGATGTTTTGCGGCTTGATGTCGCGGTGGATGATGTCCTGGTTGTGCGCAACGGAAAGCGCCTGGCACACCTGCGAGCCGATTTCGGCGACCTTGCGCTGGTTGAGCGCGCCGCGCTGCACGATGCCGGTTTTCAGGTCGGTGCCGCGGATGTATTCCATGACGATGAAGTACGTGCCATCGTCATGTCCCCAGTCGTAGACGTTGACGATGTAGGGGCTTTGCAGATTGGCCGCCGACGCCGCCTCCTGACGGAAGCGCTGTGCGAATGCGGGGTCTGCGGCGTACTGAGGCAGCATCACCTTCACGGCGACGCGGCGCCCGAGGACATTGTCCTGAGCTTGGTACACCTCGGCCATGCCGCCGATTCCGATGCGCTCGGTGATCTGATACCTGTTATTGAAAACTCTGCCTGTCATCGCTGCGCTTGACACGTTTGCTCCTTCGACTTCCCTGCTGTGCTGCGTTTATGTCTCATTGTGTGCCGGTTCGTACAAGCATACCAAATTTTATAAATCGCCTTGTACTTCCAATGCCGTTTTCATGACATTTCGAGCCTTGCTAGCCGCGTACTCGCTGGAATTGCCCTTCTCGATCACGATTGCCACGACGACGCTGCAGTCATCCGACGGCGCCATGCCGACGAACCACACGTCGTTGTAACCCTGGTGCTCGGCGGTGCCCGTCTTGCCCGCCACGGTAACGCCGTTGATTTGGGCGGCGGTACCGGTGCCGTTGTTCACGACGCCCTCGAGAACCTTGCGCACGCGAGTCGCCGTGTCTTCGCTCACGGCTTGCGAGAGCTTCTTCGGGTTAGCTGTGAAGCTGCGCTGGCCGTCGGCGTTGTAGATGCCATCGACTAGGTAGGGCTGCATGATCGCGCCGTCGTTGGCGATGCCGCATCCGGCGAGCGCCATCTCGAGCACGGTCGCCTGCGGGCCCGCGGGGCTGGGGTGGTTGGCCGTCTTGCCGTCGCCGACGGGCTCACCCGCCGCCGCCCAGGCGGTTTCCCACGTCGTCATGTCCTTCGCGTCGGGCATGACCGAGGTCGCGAGCGGCAAATCGAAGTCGATGTCCATGTTGAACCCGAACAGCTTCGCGTAGTTCACCAGGTTCTCCGCGCCGATTTGCACGCCGAGCTGGCCGTAGACGACGTTGGAGGAAAGCTCGGTCGCGCGGGCGAGCGAGATGGTGCCGTAGTTGTGGTTCTCGAAGTTGGTGACGGGCGCGTTGCCGATGTCCATCGACGAGGGCGACGCGAATGTGGTGCCCTCGGTGGCGATGCCCTCCTGTAGCGCGCAGGCGAGCGAGATGATCTTGAACGTGGAACCCGGCGCGTAGAGCGCTTGCGTCGCTCGGTTGTACAGCTCGCTGGAGCTTGCGGAGCTCGACCCCGAGTTGGCCGCATCGGCCATCACCTGGTCGACGTCGGCGGCATCGTAGGTGGGGGAGGACGCCATCGCGAGCACGGCGCCGGTCTCGGGGTCGATGACCACGCAGGCGCCGGAGTCGTCGCCTAGGGCGTCCTGCGCCGCCTGCTGGATCTGCGAGTTTATGGTGAGCGTGACATCGTTGCCCGGGGTGTTCACGCCCGAAAGCGAGTTCACGACGTCGCTTATCGAGGCGAAGTTCTTCTCGCCCTTGAGCGTGTCGTTGTAGCTGGCCTCGATGCCGCTCGTGCCGTACTTCGACGAGGTGTAGCCCACCACGTGGCTCGCGAGGTCGCCCGCTGGGTAGACGCGCGAGTACGTGCCGTCGTCGTTTTTGACGCTCTGCGCGAGAATGGTGCCGTCGTAGGTGGAGATGGTGCCGCGCTCGGTCTTGGACTCGCGCGCCATGGTGTGGTTGTTCGCCGGCATGTTCTGATAGTCGTTCGCCTGCACGACCATGATCAGCGTGAGGTTCGCCACGAGTGCCGCGAACATGAGCGAGAACACGATCATGGCGTGAGTGAGGCGCTTGCCGAGCGACACGCGGCCGAGCACGCTGTTCGCGCTGATGATGGTCGTGGTGTTCATGATTTCAGAGGAGGTGCCGGTGCCCTCGTCGCCACAGCGCAGAAGGAACCCGACGATGATAAACGCGGCAAGCAGCGACGAGCCGCCCTGGCTCACGAAGGGAAGCGTGATGCCGGTGAGGGGGATGAGTCGCGTGACGCCGCCGACGATGATGAACGCCTGGAGCACGATGATCGAGGTGAGGCCCGCGCCGATAAGCGAGCTCACGTCGGATTTCGCGCGCGCAGCTGTCACGAAGCCGCGAATCGCGAAGCACAGGTACAAAAGCAGCAGGCCGGCCGCGCCCAAAAGCCCCGTTTCCTCGGCGATGGGCGCGAAGATGAAGTCGCTTTCCACAACCGGGATGCGGGTGATGCCGTTGCCGCCGCCCGCCATGCCGCGGCCGATTCCCGTGCCGAACAGGTCGCCATCGGCGAGCGAGTAGATGGTTTGCACAAGTTGGTAGCCGGTGTTCTGCGCGTCGGCGAAGGGGTCAAGCCAGGTGGCGACGCGCGTCTGCACGTGATCGAAGACGCAGTAGGCGCCAAAGCCGCCGATGGCGACGAGCAGCAGACCCACGACCAGGTAGAACTTCTTTCCCGTGGCGATATAGAGCATGGCCAGGAACACGAGGAAGAACACGAGCGCGCTGCCAAGGTCCTTCTCGAACACGACGATGATCATCGCCACGCCCCACATGGCCAAAAGCGGCAGGAGCGTGCGGATGTCGGGCAGGTTGAACGGTCCGACGCGCCAGGTGAACACCGAGAGCATCTCGCGGTTCTGCGCGAGGTAGCCGGCCAAGAACAGCACGATGATGATCTTGGCGATTTCGCCTGGCTGGAAGGAGAACCCGCCCACATGCAACCAGATGCGGCTGCCGTAGATTTCCTGGCCGATGCCGGGAATCATCGGCGAGAGCAAAAGGATGACGCCCACGATGGCGAGCGTGTACTTGTAGTTGGCGAGCCTGTCGGGGTTGCGCAAAAACGCCATGACCAAAATCATGAGCACGACGCCCAAGAACAGCCATATGACCTGGTTGATTGCCATATTTGGGCTGTCTGAGAAGGGCGCTACGCGCGTGATGAAGGCGATGCCGATTCCCGAGAGCGCGAACGAAATCGGAAGGATCGCAGGGTCGGCTTCGGGCGCGAGCTTACGCGTCGCGATATGCGCGACGATGAAGGCGCCGAAGATGCCAATCGGCACGCCGAGGGTCTGCATGTCGAGCGCCTGGCCCTCGTTGATCGCGAGCATCGCGAACATGAGGATGACGAGCGGGGAGGCGATCAACAGCAAGACGAGCTCTATGTTGCGTCTCGTCATGCGGCATCACCGCTTCCTGATGCGCTGGTGGATGCGTTGTCGTTTTGCGTGTTCTCGCTAGAGGATGCGCTTGCGGCGGCAGAAGCGCTCTGCCCCGAGGCTTTTGAACCGTCGGATTGCGCCTCGTCGCGTGTGCGGTCCCGCTCGTCTTCGGCCTGCTTCTTGCTCAGGACTTCCCGCTCGTATTCGGCGACGAGGCTTTCCGCTGCCTCGACGTTGTCGCAGGTGATGGAGTTCTCGGCGAGACGGTTCGCGAGCCCCGGCTGCAGGTCGCCCACGTCGACGTTGGTCGTTTTCTCGAGCTTGGAGAAACTGAAGCCCGCGAACTCGCCGGGAACGCCGCGGTAGATTGCGACCTTGCCATCGTCGACGCCGAGGTAAGCAGCGGTGTTCACCCAGTAGTTCAGCCCGTACGCCGCGCCGCCCACGATCGCTGCGAGTAGCACGATCACGAAGGCGATGGTGAGCTTGGTCTTGCGCGCCACCTTGCGGCGGCGCTTCTCGGCGAAACCGGACACGTCCGCCACGATGACGGTTACGTTGTCGTGGCCGCCGGCGGCGATGGCCTCGTTCACCAGCTGCGATGCGCAGCGCTGCGGATCGCAGACGCGATTTAGGATCGCCTCGATGTCGCAATCGAGCACCATGCCCGAAAGGCCGTCGGAGCACAAAAGCAGGCGATCGCCTGCGTCGACGTTGATCTCATAGAGGTCGGCCACCGTGCGCGGGTCGCTGCCGAGCGCGCGCGTGATGACCGAGCGCTGCGGGTGGACGCGCGCCTCCTCGGGCGTGAGCTGGCCGGCTTCGATGAGGTCGGCCATGAGCGAGTGGTCGCGCGTGAGCTGCTGGAGGCGCCCCTTGTGGAGCAGGTAGGCGCGCGAGTCGCCCACCTGGGCGATGACGAGCCGCTCACCTTCGAGCATGGCGGCGGTGCAGGTGGTGCCCATGCCCTCGCGACCGCGGCCTTCGTGCGCCGCCTTCAAGATGGCGTGGTTCGCCGCCTGGACGGCGCGTCCGAGGGCGTCCGCGTCGGGGTGCTCGGGCGCGCGCTCGGCGATTACGTTGACGGCGATTTCGGATGCGACCTCGCCCGCGGCGTGGCCGCCCATGCCGTCCGCCACCACGAACAGGGGCGGCGCTACGACGAGAGAGTCCTCGTTGTGGTCGCGCACGCAGCCGACGTCGGTTCGGCTGCCGAACGTCGCGGAGGATGCGCGGCGCCCGCGTGCGCTTGCGCGGCGTCCCGTCGAGGGGCGCCCGTCGCGCGCGCTACGGGACGGGGTGTTGTAGGGCTGTTCGTTTCGAGCTGGCATTATGCGAACCTAACGCGGATGGCGACATCGCCGATGCTCACGACGTCTTTATCCTTCAGTGCCACGGGCGCTGCGACGCGCTGGCCGTTGACGGCCGTTCCGTTAGTGGACCCGAGGTCTTCGATGAACAGATTCTGCCCCATGGGGTTGAAGCATGCGTGACGTGCGGAAACGTATCCCGCGCCGATCACGATGTCGGCTTTGGGGCTGCGGCCGACCACGATGGGGCCGCGCACCGGGATGGTCACGCCGCGCAGCTCCTTCGGGCCTCGCTCGATCGAGAGGTTCCACGAGCGCTCCTTCTTGCGCTGCCCGCGGACGAGCCCCACCCCCGTTTTCATGATGGCGAACAAAAACAGGTACAGAAGCGCCACGAACAGAAGGCGCGCGATGAGCAATACGGTGTCGATCACGATGTGCCTTTCGCGTTATCCGATCACGAATTGGAGGCTGGTCGTCCCCATGACGATGTTCTCGCCGCCCTGGAGGACCTGCGAGGTGATTTGGCGTCCGTTGACTGAGGTGCCGTTGGTCGAGCCCAAGTCGGTGAGCACCCACACGCCCGGCTGCTCGAAGCGCAGCTCGGCGTGCGTGCGACTCGCGTTGATGTCGGGGATGACGATGTCGCACGTCGATTCGCGGCCGATGAGTTGGCGCGCGGACCCGAGCGGATGCGTGGTGCCGTGCGTCGTGTCGATGAGCGCGGCGCCGCCCTGCTGGGAGCGGGGTTCATTGCGATGTGGCGCGCTCTGGGGAAACACCATGGTCTGCGGCGCGCCCTGGACGGCGTATTCCGCGGGCGCGGCGCCGGCGAAGGAATCGGCGCGGCTTGCGGGGGCGGCGTCCCAGCCGGGCTGCGCCTCGGGCTCGAAGGGCTGGTCGTCGTCGTAGTCGTCGTAGCCCGCGTAGTCGTCGTAGTCGGAATAGCCCTGGTCGGCGTAGCCGTCGTAAGCTGCCTGGCCGTAGGCCGGCTCGGCGTAGCTTCCCTGGTAGGGAGCGGGTTGCGGCGCGGGCGCGTACCCGCCGGCGGGGGCTGCGTAGCGGCTGTTCGCGGAATCGGCGGGGATGCCGTAGCGGGCCATCTCCTCGGCGCGCAGCTGCGCGATGAGCGGTGCCGCAACGGGTTCGGCAACCACGTCGAACTTGCCGTGGCGAAGGCCCTCGTCGACGATGAAGCGCACGAGCGGCTGGCCATCCATGACGAGCCCTTCCTCGGCGGCTTTCGCGGCGAGGTAGGTCTCCGTCTCGCCGGCGAGAGTGGGGTAATAGCCGAACAGGCGCTCGTCGTCGTCGGCGTTGACGAGCACGGTGTAGAGCGTTGGGGCGTACTGCTTGCCCGCGCCGACCATCTTGTTGCGGCGCATCTGCTTTTCCGCCTTCTTGGCAATCTGCACGGGCGACAGCGGTGCGTTGGCCATCTTGTCGGCCGTGCCCTCGAACGTGTCTTCCATTTTGCCTTCGAATTTGGACAGGAAGCCCATCTCATCTCCTTCGCGCGTTGTTTTCGAAGACTTCATAGTGCCATAAAGCGAACGGGTGGGAGCAGCCGTTCGCAAATTGTCACCCAATCAGCGGATTCGCGCACGGGAGGGCGCAGGGGCTTCGCCCGCGCTCGTGCCCTGCCGCTATAATGGCCCAAACAGGCTTCCCGAAAGGATTGCGCATGACCCGCGTGTACACGTATTCCCAGCCCGTCGAATCCGACATCGTCGACGGGTTCTGCTTGCTGCAGAAAGGCTTCACCGACCAGTTCGTCTACTACGACAAGCAAAGCGCGAACCGCTACATGGGCCTGGGGCGCTGCATTGCGTTGCCGCAGATGGATGGTGTGGAATACGAGGTGGAAGGGCCCATCGACCAGCCGCCCGTGTTCTTCTCGTTCAACCGCTTCGACGCGGAGAATCCCAAGGCCACCGATGAGCTCTTCGAGGCCTTCCCGCGCCTTCGGTTCATGCTGCCCGAGGTGGTTCTCGTGGAAAACGAGCGCGGGCGAATGCTGCAGGTGAACAGCCTCTCCCCCGTGTATCCGGGCCGCATCGCGCGTTTCGCGCGCCAGGTGGCAGGCGCCCCGCGTCGCGAGCGCGCGGTAGTGCCGTTCACGCTGGAGCGCGACTCGCGCGAGCAGTGGCGGGCGGAAGTGGGCGCCGCGCTTTCGGCCATTCGCTCGGGGCGCGTCAGCAAGGTGGTGCTCTCGCGCAGACAGAGGCTTCTCGCCGAGCACCCGTTCTCCTCGAAGGACCTGCTGGTCAACTTGATAGATGGCGATGCGCGCGGCACGGTGGTGCTCTACCGCTACGCCGACGTGTTCTTCTGCGGCTGCACGCCCGAGCTGCTCGTTCGCAAGCGCGGTCAGCAGCTCGAGAGCATGTGCCTGGCAGGGACCTGCCCCGCCTCCGAGGACCCTGATCGGGCTCGCGAGCTGGCAAGCGAGCTTATGGCGGACGAGAAGAACCGCGCCGAGCACGAGCACGTTGTCCACTTCATGCGCGAGGTCCTGGGGCGCATCTGCCACGACGTGCGCATCCCGCGCGAGCCGCAGATCCTCTCGCTGCGCCACGTGCAGCATCTCCACACCCCGGTGAGCGCGAAGGTGCTCGAAGGCGTGAACCTGCCCGAGCTTGTGGGCGATCTGCACCCCACGCCTGCGGTGGCGGGCACGCCTGTCGGCGAGGCGAAGATGCTCATCCGCCAGATCGAGTCGTACAACCGCGGGTTCTTCGCCGGCGCGTGCGGCTACATCGACGGCGCAGGTGACGGTGCATTTTCGGTCGGTCTTCGCACGGGCGTGTTCGATGGGGAAGGCGGCTGGGTGTACGCCGGGTGCGGCATCGTCGAGGGCAGCGTGGCCGACGACGAGTTCGACGAGATCGACATGAAGCTCAAGACCATCTTGAGCGCGTTCGGGGAATAGGGCGGGTTGTGTGCCGCCGTCCTTGTGATGGGGCTCGCCGAGCGCGCGCCAACAATCAGACATAAAATAGAATAACCTATTATTAGAATAATCAGTACTGGGTAATATCGCCATCCACCTGGGGGTCCTCTTCTTTGTGCGTCTGGCAATCGTCCCTATTTCGGGATATTCCCGTTTGTGTAATTCTGCATATTTGTCTATATTTCGGGAGTAGCATTATTCGAAGGGAACGATGTGCCGAAACTCGAGGGAACAGATCCGGGGAGAAGAATCTCCCTGCGCGAAGATTTCGTCATCATGGCTCTTGCCGTGATCTTGGTCATCATCACGTCGGTCTCGCTTATGCTCGGTAAATTCCCTATCGAGCCCCATGAGGCCATTTGCATGCTGCTTGGTCAGGTATTTCCCATCGACCAGTTTTGGACGAACCAGCAGCAGACGCTGTTCTTCAACGTCCGTCTGCCGCGTATCTTGCTCGCGCTTATGGTGGGCTGCTGCCTTGCGGCCGCGGGCGCGGCGTTCCAGGGAACCTTCCAAAACCCGCTTGTGTCGCCCGATATCCTGGGCGCGTCCCAAGGCGCGGCACTTGGAGCCGCGATTGCCATCCTTTTGGGGGCGAGCGCGTTTGCCACAAGCCTGTTCGCGTTCTGCTTCGCTATCGCGACGGTGTTTCTCGTGCTGCTCATATCGAGTCGGGCGAAGGGGAACCGCATTCTTGTCGTGGTGCTCGCAGGCGTTATGGTGAGCTCGCTGTTCCAGGCGGGCGTCTCGTTCACCAAACTGATCGCAGACCCTACCGATCAGCTTCCAGCAATCACGTATTGGCTGATGGGAAGTTTGACGAGCGCTAAGATGTCCGACGTTACGCTGGTCGCTGCCCCGATGATCGTCGGGTGCGTCGTGCTGTTCGCCATGCGCTGGCGCATCAACATCCTTACCATGGGCGACGACGAGGCCGCCACGATGGGCGTGAACGCCAAGCGGATGCGCGTCGTCGTTCTGCTTGCGGCCACTCTTGTCACCGCGTCGAGCGTGGCGGTGTCGGGCATGGTGGGCTGGGTCGGCCTGGTCATCCCGCATTTGTGCCGCATGCTCGTGGGCTGCGACTATCGCAAACTTTTGCCGGCGAGCATGCTTATGGGCGCGAGTTTCCTTTTGCTTGTGGACGACATCGCGCGTCTTGTGGCAACGTCCGAGATTCCCATCGGCATCCTGACCGCGTTCGTCGGCGCGCCGTTCTTCCTCTATCTCATCACGAGGGAGCGTAAGATTTGAGTATAGATATCGAACATGTGAGCTTCTCCTACGGGAAGCATCAGGTGCTGCGCGACGTGAATGCGAACATTCCGGACGGCGTGCTCGTGAACGTGCTTGGGCCCAACGGCGTGGGCAAGTCGACGTTGTTTCGCTGCATCCTGTGCCTGAACAGCGATTACGAGGGAGTCATTCGCGTAAACGGCAAGGACTTGCGCGACCTTTCGGTGCGCGAGCGTGCGCGGGAGATTTCCTATATCCCCCAAACCCACGCCCCTGTGTACAACTACAAGGTGCGCGACGTCGTGCTCATGAGTACGGGCGCCGACGTGGGAATCTTCGGGACGCCTGGCCGCGAGCAGGTTGAGCGGGCGGAGCAAGCGCTCGAGCGCATCGGCATCGGGCATTTGGCGGACCGCATGTACACCCACATTTCCGGCGGAGAGCAGCAGCTCGTCCTGATCGCCCGCGCGCTTGCCCAGAACGCGAGGACAATCGTGATGGACGAGCCCACGAGCGCGCTCGATTATGGCAACACCGTGCGCGTGCTGTCGTGCGTGAAGCAGCTTGCGCGCGAGGGACTTTCCATTGTGCAGTCGACTCATCAACCTGACCAGGCGTTTCTCTTTGCCGATAAGACGCTTGTCGTGTACGACGGCACCGTCGAGGCATACGGCGACCCCAAGGATGTGATCACCGCCGAGTTGGTGGGGCGCATCTACGGCGTGGAGGTCGAGGTCAACTCACTTTATGGCGACAAGGTGCGCGTATGCGTGCCTACAAGCGAAATCAGGGAAGAATAGGATGCTAGGAGGAAGAATGGAGATGACGAAGAAGCGCGGCATCGGATTCGCAATCGCGGCGAGCGTGATGGCGCTCGCGCTCGCCTTCTCGCTTGCCGGATGCTCCGGTGGGCAGAAGGAGTCAAGCGACCAGAAAAGCGATGCGCAGGCCGAGGCGCCGGCCACGCGCACCTTCACGGACTCGCTCGGACGGGAAGTGGAGCTTCCCGCGCAGATCGATCGCGTGGCGGCTTCCGGCCCGCTCGCGCAGAACGTGCTTTTGACGATTGCTCCCGAGAAGATGGTCGGCCTTGCGACGAAAATAGCCGAGGACCAGGCAAAATACCTAGGTAGTGAATATGCGTCGCTCGACGTTTTCGGTCAGATCTACGGCAGCAAGGGCGACTTCAACAAGGAGGCCGTCGCCGCAGCCGACCCGCAGATCGTGATTGATGTGGGCGAGGCGAAAGATGGAATGAAGGACGACCTCGATACGCTGCAGGAGCAGATCGGCATTCCCGTTGTCCACATCGCGGCGTCGCTCGATTCCTATGACAAGGCTTACATGATGCTCGGTGAGCTTTTGGGCACCACCGATCGCGCGAAGGAGCTTGCGGACTATTGCAAGAAGGCCTATGACGAGACCACTTCGGTGATGGCGGGTATTCCCGAGTCTGAGCGCGCGAACGTGCTTTACTGCGTGGGCGACTCCGGCCTCAACATCATCGCGAAGGGCGCTTACCAGGGAGGCGTCGTCGACATGTGTGCCAACAACGTCGGCGTCGTCGAGAAGGCGACCGGTTCGGGCACGGGCAACGAGGTGAGCTTCGAGCAGATCGCCAACTGGAACCCCGGCGTCATCCTGTTCGCCACGAACGGCAAGGATGCGGGCGATTTCTACGAGGCCGCCGGTACCGATCCGACTTGGGCTTCCCTCGAGGCTATTCAGAGCGGCTCGTACTATCAGGTACCGAAGACGCCCTACAACTGGCTGTCGAGCCCTCCGTCGGTGAATCAGGTGCTTGGCATGCAGTGGCTGCCCCGCGTGCTTTACCCGGGCAAGTTCTCCACGAGCGTGACCGATGTGGCGAAGGATTACTACAAGACGTTCTACGGTTACGACCTCACCGATGCGGACATCGCCGAGCTGATGGCCCACGCCGTTCCGTCGAAGTAGGTTGCAAGCCGCTCTTCGCGAGCGGTGATGTTCGGGCCCGAGCGCTTTGCCGCCTCGGGCCCGTTTTATGCTGTGGGGAAATGTGGAATGCGAATCGCTTGCTTGAGATGCGCGTTGGATGCGCCTTGCATCCGGCGGGGTCGCGCATCTGGCGGGGTCGCGCGTGCGCCTCGTATCCGGCGGGGTCGCGCGGTGAACGCGGCGGGCGCGCGACCGCGCTTAGCGGGTCGCCTCGAACGCGCGGCGGATCGCCTCTTCCGCATCTTGCGTGGGACTTATGAGCGCGGGGTCGCCCCATGCGGGTGCGAACCGTTCGCGCGCCAGGTCGATCAGCACGTCGCGCACCACGATGAGCGCGTGGGGGAAGACATGGTTGGGTCCCTCATCGAGCAGGGCGAGCGCGCTTGTGAGCCCCTGGTTCCGCATGAGTTCGAGCCGTCCGAGCTCATCGACGACGAGCAGGCCGGGCTCGGGTGCAACCTCGCTCGCCACCTGGGCGGCGATGCTGTCGAAATGAGCATTCACCTGCGATATCGCCTCGTCGGAGATTTCCCATCCCAGCTGCATCTGTGCGCTTTGGCTGTTCGGGTCGAACGTTCCTTCTGCCTGCGCCAAATCGCGCCTGCGGGCAAAGGTGATGCGCTCGCCTTGCGGTAGGAGCAGATTGTCGATGCCGAGCTTCTCGAACCCGTTGGCGTCGCCATGTTCTGAGGGCACCCAAACGCCAGGCGCCACGACGCCCGCGCAGGGGATGCCGTCGGCGGCGAGCTTTCGACGCGTGCTCTCGAGCCAGCGCGTCTTGCCTATCTGGATATCACCTGTCAGTATGAAAAGCACGCTGGCCTCCTCGCGTTTCCTTTTGCGTCGTCGCTGGCGAAAGTATACTTCTTCAAGGGTAATCGGCGCTGTGCGCGGCGGAAAAAGCGCTCGGCGCCGGCTTGCGCGTAAAGGTGCCCTTCGCGGGCGCGGCAAAGGAAGGTAATGCGAGATGGCAGAGACATCTTCGGTACAGCAGGCTACGGCACTCGTCGTTTCGGCGTTTTTCGACGAGATTGCACGCTGGGGCGTTCGCGAGGTGGTGGTGAGTCCGGGTTCGCGCTCGACGGCGCTCGCCATGTGCGCGTACGAGCTCGGCAGGCGCGAGCCCGAGCGCATGACTGTTTATGTGGACATCGACGAGCGCAGCGCTTCGTTCTTCGCGCTGGGGTTGGCGAAGGCGTCGGGTCGCCCCGTGGCGCTTGTGTGCACCTCGGGCACGGCGCTCGCGAACTACTACCCCGCGGTGCTGGAAGCTGAGACCTCGCGCGTGCCGCTGATCGTGCTTTCGGGGGACAGGCCGCCTCACCTGCAGGGACTTGGCGCGCCGCAAACGTGCGACCAGGTGAAAGCCTACAGTGACCACGTGCGCCGCTTCATCCAGATGCCTCTTGCGGAGGATTCGCCTCGCGCGGTCGCCTTCGCGCGCCAGGCTGCTCGCGAGCTTGTCCTGGGCGCGCTTCCCGGGGGATGTCTTCCCCTCGAAGGCGATGCCGTCGCCTCGCGCGCGTGCTCGCGCATGGCGGGCCCCGTGCACGCGAACTTCCCCTTCGACGAGCCGCTGAAACCTGACTTTTCCACGCCCGGGGTCTTTTCGGCGGGACGCAGTGC
The DNA here is from genome assembly GCA_934663775.1 of uncultured Ellagibacter sp. Classification (GTDB taxonomy): domain Bacteria; phylum Actinomycetota; class Coriobacteriia; order Coriobacteriales; family Eggerthellaceae; genus Ellagibacter. The sequence goes on from CAKUKU010000021.1 coordinate 24,812, forward strand.
GCTCGATGGTGTGGGCGGCTTGGCGGGGACGGCGGGCATTGCCGGGCCCGAGGTCGCTGCGGTAAGCCGCCTTTCGGCAGCGGTGTGCGACCAGGTGAAGGCCCTTATTTGCGGGCGTCGCGCGCTGGTGCTTGCGGGCGAGGGCACTTGCGAGAGCTTGGAAGAGGCGCGCGAGATGGCGGCGTGGGCGAAGGCATACGGCTTACCTCTTCTAGCTGACCCGCTTTCGGGACTGCGATCGCTTGGCAACGAGGCGGTCATCGACAACTATGACAACGTCTTCGGGCGTGACGATTTCCCCGCCCCGGAAGTGGTCATCCGCTTCGGGCGTTACCCCGTGTCGAAGCGCTGCGTGCGGAAGATTGCCGCGGCGCGTCCCATTGAGATTGTCGTAGACGCAGGTGAGACGCGCGATTTCAATGCGATGACCGACCTGTTCGTCGCTTGCACGCCGATTGATTTCGCGCGATCCTTGCTGGCGTGCGATTGCGATGCGCAGGCGAGCGCGGGCTTCCTTTCCTCGTGGCGCGAGGCGAACACGGCCGAACGGGCGCGCATCCTTTCGGTGGAGGAAGATTCGCAGGAGAAGGTGACGGGCAAAGCTGCCGACGGGGCCGAGGCTGCAGGAGACGCCGAGCCCGAGTCCGCCGCTGTTGCCCCTCGTCCCGAAGGCGCGTACGTGCGCGAGATTCTGAAGGCGACACCTGCGAGGTCGTGCTTGTTCTCTGCGAACTCGATGGCGATTCGCGCGATCGACACCTTCTACGTGAAAGGCGACAAGCCGCTTGCCGTGCTGTGCAACCGAGGGCTCAACGGCATTGACGGCACGGTGTCGACCGCCCTTGGCGTCGCGCAGCATTTCGAGCAGACGACGTTCCTTACGGGGGATTTCACGCTGCAGCATGACCTGGGCGGGCTTGCGCTCCAGCGCGAAATCGCCCAGGTTGCGGCTGAGCGCGGCAAGCCTGCTCCAAGCATCGTCGTGGTGCTGTTGAACAATAACGGCGGCGGCATCTTCGAGATGCTCCCGCAGGCGTCGGATGAGCCGTACTTCGCGCGCCTGTTCTCGGCGCCCCAGGATGTCGATTTCTCCCACGCGGCGGCGGCCTTCAACGTGCCTTATCGCAAGGTGGGCACTCCGAGCGAGTTTTCGCAGGTCTACGGGGAGATGCTCGGGACGCCGGGCATAAGTCTCATCGAGGTGAAGCTGCCGCTTTCTGGCCTCAAGGCTCGCTATCGAGCGTACCAATAGGGTTGCGGAGGAGCCCTTCGGCTTGTGTCTCACATTGCTTTCGGCTCGTTCGCGCCTTGCGTTTGAGCTCTTGCGGGCCAGATAGGGCCCTTCGGCGGTGCCCACAAAGCGAGTTCCGCAGCGCAGCGAGGACTGTCTGAGCGACTGGGCACTGCCGAAGGGCCCCTCCCGCGGTTCGGTGTAACACCCGCAAAGCGAGTCCCGCAGCGCGGAGGGGACCGCCTCGGGCGACTGGGCGCCGCCGAAGAGCCCCTCCCGAGACTCGCAGCGCCTTCCGTTATTCGTTTTCCCAAGCGGCGCGCAGGGCCGCGATCTCCTCGCCCCACCCCGAGAGCTTGTCGTTCGGCGTTTCCAGGTAGAAGGGCAAATCGCGCAGTGCGGGGTGCTTCGTTACCGCCGAGAGCGCCTCGAAGCCGATGTGCCCCTCCCCGATGCGGGCATGGCGGTCCTTATGCGCGCCGCAGGGATTCAGGCTGTCGTTTAGATGGATGGCTTTCAGCCGGTCAAGGCCGATGACCTGGTCGAACTCGCGCACCACGCCATCGAGGTCTCCCGCTATGTCGTAACCCGCGTCCCAAATATGGCAGGTGTCCAGACACACGCCCACGTGGTCGGACAGCTTCACGCCATCGACGATGCGCGCGATCTCCTCGAACGTGCGCCCGACTTCGCTTCCCTTTCCCGCCATCGTCTCGAGCAAAAGCGTGGTCGTCTGGTCGGCGCGCAACACCTCGTTGAGCGCGTCGACGATCATTTCGATGCCGGCGTCGGCGCCTTGCCCCGTATGGCTTCCTGGGTGCATGTTGTAAAGTTGACCAGGCGTTTCTTCCATTCGCACGAGGTCGTCCGCCAGCGTCGCGCGCGCAAACTCGCGCGTTTCGGGGTTCTTCGAGCACGGGTTGAGCGTATAGGGCGCGTGCGCCAGGATACGCGTGATGCCATGCGCCGCGGCGAACTCGTGGAACGCGGTCATGTCGGCGGGATCGATTGCCTTCGCCTTGCCCCCGCGTGGGTTGCGTGTGAAGAACTGGAACGTGTTCGCGTCAATCGAGACGGCGTCTTTCGCCATTGCCAAAAAGCCCTTCGCGACCGATAAATGACATCCGATGGTAAGCATATGCGTCCTCGTATATTCTTTCTGCCACTGTTTTTGGGTGTGGCACCCACCGCTTCCAACGCAGCGGCAGCGTTTCTTTACT
>CAKUKU010000022.1 GCA_934663775.1 uncultured Ellagibacter sp.
CTGCGGCTGCGGCTGCGGCTGCGGCTGCGGCTGCGGCTGCGGCTGCGGCTGCGGCTGCGGCTGCGGCTGCGGCTGCGGCTGCGAAAATGGTGCCACTACCCGCTGCCCGATTCGAAGAAATTGAAAAAGTGGTCACGAATCGGCGATATGCGCACCGGCAATCGCCTCCCCAAGGGCGAATCGCACATCTTGGCTCTCGTTACACCCCATTCTTACGAAAAATGGGGTGTAACTTTCTGGTCGAACGCCCGTCGCTGGCCACTTCCAAGTTTGTCAGTGCGCATATCGCCGATTCGTGACCACTTTCCTCGTTTTTGCAATTCGAAAATAGGCATCAAACGAGTCCTCGCCCCTTGCGCGCGCCCTTTACGCGCCGCGTTCGCGTAGCCTGATGCGACCGAGCGCCACCGCGAGGGCGCCCACCACGACGGCCCACAGAAACGTCATGCCCACCTCGCCTGCCGCCTGCGCAAGAATCTCCCCCGTGACGCTAGGTGCCTCTGCTATCACCATCATCGCATTGGTCGCCCAGAAAAACGGCGTGAACGATGCCGCAATGCGCACGCCCTCCCCCATAATCGACAGGGGAATCCACGCGCCGCTGAAGAAGCTGCACACCAGGCCCACGATGTTGCCGACGCCGTTCGCCATCGAGTCGCTCGCCCCGACTTGCCACAAGAGAAAACCCACGGCACCACCGACGAACGCGAAGGAAAGCTGCGCTGCCAAGACCACGACAACGCCCTCCATCGGCGCGCCGGATGCGAGCGGGCGCATCGCGATAAGACCGGCCACAGCAACTATCACCCATACAAACAGGGAAAACACGACGCATGCCAGCAGAACTTGCAACCCATAGCGACCGCTCGGGACAGGCCCTGCCGTCAGCCTCCTACGCACCTCGGTGCGCTGCAGCGCCGCTAAGCCCGCCGCGATGAAGATGGAGGGCGCCGCGAACAGCGCATAGGACGAAAACGCCGCATAGTTCAGGTAACTCGAAGGGATGCCCTTCGAAGCCACCGTGGCGAACCCGACCGGCGTCTCGTCGCCGCACGCCTCGTTGGCCGCGAGCACGACGTCCTCGACATCGTCGCCCGCACCCGTCGCCGCAAAGCCGTAAAGCGACTGGGCATACGCGCGAACCCGCTCGTCGACGAGCGCCCCGCGGGCGTTTTGGTAGCTCACCACCGTCTCGAGCGCAGGCGCATCCTCACCCGTGCGCGCCGCCTCCAAAAAGCCGCGCTCGAACCCTTCGGGAATGATGAGCACGTAGCTGGCCAGGTCTTTTGCCGCCGCATCCTGAAGGCCGAAGGTGCTGTCCTCCACGCTTACCGGCTCGGCATCGGTCAGGGCGCGCTCACCGATCGCGGCCGAGATCGCCGTGTCGTCGCGATCGATCACCGCCACCTTGGGTGCATCGTCCTGAAACTCGTCGGAGGCGGGCGCCGTAAGCGCACCCGACCCCACAAGCGCGATGGCCCCGAAGGCAACCACGTAGATGACCAGGTAGTGCCAGTGCCTCGACGCCACCTTGAGGGCGAGCTTAAAGACGTTCATAGTTCTGCCTCCTCATGAGCAGCGCCGCCACGGCGAAAAACGCGAGCGCCATCAGGGCAAGCACGCCGATCGTCGAGAAAAACGGCTGCAGCGCGTCGTAGTAGGTAAGGTCGTAGAAGGCGCTGGCCGCCTGCACCGCCGGGTTCATGAGCTGCGCCCACGGCGCGCTTTGCACCAGGCTGTCCGAAAGTTGCATGGCAGGCTCGCCGTAGAGCCCTGCGAACAGCGAGCAGAAGCAGGTCAGGCCCGTGGCAAGCCCCATCTTGCTCGCCTGAGAGAGCCCGGGGATCGCGCCCACGACGGCGCCGAGCCCCGTCGCCATGAGCGCGCACACGGCAAGTGCCACCACCGCGAGCGCCTCGCGGCCGCCGAACTCCACGCCGAGCACCGCGAGCATGAACGCGAAGGCTAGAAGCAGCGCCGCGAACGACACGGTGAAGCTCGCCGCCATGGCGACGACAAGCTGACGCGCGGGAGATGCCGCCGAAACCTGGCGGCGCGCACCGACGGCAGCAGTGTTCGCGCGCGTCGACGACACTGCGATCAGCGACACCGACATGCTCATGAGCGAGGCGAACCCCAAAAGCGCGTAGTAATAGCGCACCGTGCCCGACGAAGCCGCACGCAGCACATCGACCTGTTGCGTTCGAACCGCGTCCGACATGAAGGCGCGGACGGCGTTCTCGGCCTCGGGCGTCTGGGCGAACGCCTCGATGTCGCCGTCCGCCGGCGTGGCCGCGGGCACCCCGTCCAAAGCCACCGCGGGCGCCTCATCAGCCGGCGCGGCCGCAAGGATCCCACCCGAGGGGGCCTCGCGTATGAACACTTGCTTCATCTCCCCGTAAACCTGCCGGTAGCGGTCGAGCACCGCGCGCACCATGCTCTGGTCGAGCGTGTCGGTGACGAGCGGCGACACCGTCATCCTCGGCAAGGCCTCCTCGTCAAGCGAGACAGCAGCCGCCACGTCTCCCGCGAGCACGGCGGCCTCCGCCTCGTCGGTGCTCGCGACCTCCGTCACGGAAAGCAGCTGGTCATCGCCCGGTTTCGACACCTCGTTCAACATCTCGCGGAAGAATACGGCGCGGGGCGCATCGTAGTTCTCGTCAACCACGACCGCGCACGCCACGGGGTCGGCGCGGTAATACTCGTCGAAATGGGCGAACATCGCATGGAAAACCGTCGCGAGGATTAGCGGAAACGCCACCACCCAGATGACGATGTCGTGTTGCCGCAGAAGCATCCTCACGGTATGGCAATACAGCGCACGCATAGCCGCCCCCTCTAATCGCGCAGCTCGCGGCCGGTAATCTCGAGGAACACGTCGTTGAGCGTCGGCGGGTCGGAATACACGCGCCCCACCTGCACGCGCGCGACCCGAAGCGCCTCGAGCACGTCCATGAGGTTGTGCTCACTCGCCTCGCACGCAACGCGAAGCTCGCCGTCCGAAAACTCGCTCGAGATGACATGAGGAAGCTCGCGCACCGTGCTCGCCGCGGCGCGCCCGCGGGAGTCGGGCACGCCCAAAAGCTCGACTACGATTTTCTCGCCTACCGAAATCATGCGTTTGAGCTGGTCGTTCGTTCCCTGCGCCAAGATGCGCCCGCCGTCCATGATCATGATGCGGGAGCAAATCTGCTCGACTTCCTCCATGTAGTGGCTCGTATAGACCACCGTCGCGCCCTCGTCGCGCAAGCACAGGATGCCATCTAAGATGGAATTGCGGCTTTGCGGGTCGACCGCCACGGTGGGCTCGTCGAAGAAGATGAGCTCGGGCTTGTGAGCGATGCCGCATGCAATGTTCAGCCTGCGCAGAAGGCCGCCCGAGAGCTTCTTCGGGCGCACGCGGCGATAGTCCTCAAGTCCGACGAACTCAACGGCATCGTTCACCATCTCACGGCGCGCCGCCTTGTCACTCACGTAGAGCGAGCAGAAGCAGTCGACGTTTTCCGCCACGGTGAGCTCGTCGAACACGGCGACCTGTTGCGGAACCACGCCGATGCGGCGCTTCAGGTCGTAACGCGCGGGCGTCATGGACTCGCCGAACAGGCGAATGTCGCCCTTGTCGTAGGTGAGCAGCTGCAGGATGCAGTTCATCGCCGTGGTTTTGCCGCAACCGTTCGGTCCCAAAAGCCCGAACACCTCGCCTTTGGCGATACTCAGGTTGAAGTGGTCGAGCGCGAGCACGTCGCCGTAGCGCTTCACCAGGTTGTCGACCGAGACGACGGCCTGGTCACCCGCCTGAATATCTTTCGGTCCCTTCATGGCGCTTCTCGCTTTCCTCGCACGCCCGCTCGCGGCCCTCAGCCGCCTTCCGGGCATTGTTTGCGAATCGTCGTTGCGCGGTGCTTCGGGCGCAAGGGCCCACGCGCATCGCTTCGTCGTCCATGGTGCGCGAATGCCCCTCCCAAGACCAGTGACTTTTGTCATGGGTTTGCGTTTTCCCTGGTGGCAAGCAGAAATATCACGCAATGCTAACTTTCCCGGCGAAAGGGTGGCCGCACGCGCCATCCGCGCTCTGCTACCATGCACCCATGGAAAGAATCACGGACAAAGCAATCGTGCTCGCCTGCTGTTTGGCAGTTGCCGGCTGCGAGCTTTCGGGCGAAGGCGCACAGGGTGTGCAACCCGAAGCGCTCGCGCTCGCCGCGGCGATGCTGCTAGCCCTGACGTGTGCTCTCGCGCGGGAAATCTCGACCCGGCCGGCGGTTCTCGCCGCGCACGCCCTCTACTGCGCCGCGGCGTGCGCCGCCCCCGAAGCCGCCGTGTTCACGCCGCTTGTCACCTACGACCTCGTGCGAAACGCGCACGCCGCGAACCCGACGCGCTATCTGTGGGTGCTCGCGCCCGCGGCTTTCCTCTGCTGCGCGCTGCGGGGGCAGCTCAGCTCGCTTGGCCTGGGCGTGCTCGCATGCGCGCTCGCCGCGGCGTCGCTTCTCTCCATACGCACGAACCGTGCCCTTGCACGCGCGACCATCGCACACGCCACGCGCGACACCATGAAGTTGCAGGCCATCGCGCTGCGCAACGAGAACACGCAGCTCGCGAGCGAGGTGCAGCAGCTCCATGAGGCAGCCGATGCGGCGAGGACCCCCAACGCGGCAGCTCCCGACGCGCCCGAGCCCGAGCAGGCGCGACCCGCCGCCTTCGCCTGCCTGACCGAGCGCGAATACGAGGTGGCGCGCCTGGTGGCGGAGGGGCTCGATAACCGCGAGATCGCGGCGACGGCGTATCTGAGCGAGGGCACCGTGCGCAACAATATAAGCAGCATCCTATCGAAAATGGGGCTTAAGAATCGCACGCAGATCGCCGTCGCCTATTACAAGGGAGCGAAATAAATGGAGCACTCACACGACCCCATCCCCCGCGAGGACTTCCTCGAAACCGAGGGCCCCGACGGCTCGGGCCTCGTAACGCAGCGTTTTCTCGCGTTCAACACCGTCGTCACGCTCCTGGCGTTCGGCGATGAGCGCGCCTGCCTCACCGCCTTCGATCGGGCGCGCGCAGACGCGCGCAGGTTCGAGCGCCTGTTCTCGCGAACCCTTCCCCATTCCGATATCGCGCGCCTGAACGCGGCGGGCGGCGCACCCGTGGAAATCGAGGGCGACACGGCCGACCTTTTGCGCCGCGCGCTCGCCTTTTGCGCGGACAGCGAAGGTGCGTTCGACATCACGATGGGCGCCGCCGTGCGTCTGTGGGATTTGCGTCGCGCGGTCATCCCCCCGAAAGCCGCGCTCCGCGAGGCGATCACTCACGTCGACTGGCGCGGTGTACGCGTATGGGCGGAAGACGACCGTGCGTTTGCCCAGCTTAACGATGCTCATGCAGCGCTTGACCTCGGCGGCATCGCGAAAGGCTGGATCGCCGACGCACTCGCGGACACGCTTGCCGAGGGCGGACTCGCAAGCTTTCTCATAAACCTCGGGGGCAACGTGGTGGCACGCGGCGAGAAGCCCGGAGGCATCCCGTGGAACGTCGGCATCCGCGACCCGCGCCGCGCCGACGGCATCGTAGGCTCGACGCCTCTACGCGACGCGTCCGCCGTGACGAGCGGCATCTACGAGCGCTGCTGCGAGGTCGACGGCACGCTCTACCACCACATCCTCTCGCCCAAGACGGGCATGCCCGCGCAAACCGACGTCGCCGGGGTGACCGTCATCGCCGATCGCTCAATCGACGCCGAAGGATACTCCACGACGCTGCTCGCCTTGGGGACGTCGCGCGGGATCGCCTTCGCGCGCGAGCACCCCGTCATCCGCAAGGCCATCTTCGCCACACGCGACGGGGATGTGATCGAGTCGTAGACCCGAAAGCCTCAACAGGCGAAACACTGCACAACAAGTGGCGAGTTCGAGCATGCGCGAGGCGCTCTTTGCGCATGCCCCCGCAGACCCCACACACTCTCCGCGCACGCCTCAGGCGCCCTCTTCCCCGAACATCCCATGCCCGCGGACCCTCGTCCGTGCCCGCGTCCATGTCCATCCCCTCGCCCGTGCCAGCCGCACCCCCTTCATGCGTGCCTTCTATGACCTTACAGCGCGGACGAGCAGCGGCACGGGCACCTTCTGATACAATGAACTGCTAGCTTAAAACCCCTCCAGGAGGCTTATTTCCATGCCCAATCCTATATCGAAACTGCTTTCGCTCGGCGACGGGAAGCGGCTGCGCCAGTACCGCCAGAAGGTCGACGCGATCAACGCGCTCGAAGCGGACCTTGTCGACAAGACCGACGCCGAGCTTCGCGAGCTCGCCGACCATCTGCGCGAACGCGCCAGCGCTGGCGAGGCGAACAGCAAGCTTCTGCCCGAGTCGTTCGCGCTCATGCGCGAGGCGTCCAAGCGCACCACGGGCCTTCGCCACTACGACGTGCAGCTCATCGGCGGCATGGCCCTAAACGACGGCTGCGTGGCGGAAATGAAAACCGGCGAGGGCAAAACGCTCGTCTCCACCTGCGCGGGCTTCTTAAACGCGCTTTCCGGCGACCCGGTTCACGTGGTTACGGTCAACGATTACCTGGCCAAACGCGACGCCGAATGGGTCGGGCCGATCTATCGGCTGCTCGGCATGGAAGTCGGGCTCATCCAAAACGGCATGGAGCCCTTCGAGCGCCGCCCGTCCTACGCCGCCGCGGTCACCTACGGCACCAACTCCGAGTTCGGCTTCGACTACCTGCGCGACAACATGGTGTCCTCGCCCGAGGACCGCGTGCAGCGCGGGCACCTGTTCGCCGTGGTCGACGAGGCCGACTCCGTGCTCATCGACGAGGCGCGTACGCCGCTCATCATCTCGGGCCTCGCCGGCGCGCCATCCGAGGTCTGCAACAAATTCGCGGAAATCGCCGCGAAGCTCGACCCCGAAGAGGACATCGTGCTCGACGAGAAGCGCCGCACGGTGTACGAGACCGAAGACGGCCTCGCGAAGATCGAGAAGATGCTCGGCACCGAGGTGTACGCCGACCTCACGGGCGCCACGGCCAACCGCCTGCGCCAAGCGCTCAAGGCCGAATTCCTCTTCAAGCTCGACCACGACTACGTCGTCGACAAGGGCGAGGTTAAGATCGTCGACAGCTTCACCGGCCGCATCATGGAGGGCCGCCGCTACTCCGAGGGCCTCCACCAGGCCATCGAGGCGAAGGAGCACGTCGAGATCAAACCCGAGACGCGTACCATCGCAACCGTCACGCTGCAGAACTACTTCCGCCTGTACAAGAAGCTCTCGGGAATGACGGGCACAGCGCTCACCGCCGACAGCGAGCTCAACCACATCTACCACATGCCGGTCGTGCCCATCCCCACGAATAAGCCGGTCATCCGCGAGGACAAGGGCGACCTCATCTTCCGCACCGCCGACGCGAAGTTCGCGGCGGTCGTCGACGAGGTCGAGCGCCGCCATGCCACCGGCCAGCCCGTGCTCATCGGCACGGCGTCGGTGAAGGCGTCCGAGCGCCTATCGCGCGAGCTCACCGAGCGCGGCATCGAGCATCAAGTGCTCAACGCCAAGGAGCACGAGCGCGAGGCGTCCATCGTCGCCGAGGCGGGCCGTCGCGGCGCCGTCACCGTGGCGACCAACATGGCGGGCCGCGGCACCGACATCCTGCTCGGCGGCAACTTCGAGATGCTCAAGAAGGAAGCCCTAAAGAAGTACGGCGCCGAGGATGAGGAATCGGCCGAGGAGTGGCAGATCCACGCCGCCGAGTCCGAGGCGAGATACATCACTGAGCGCGAGGGCTACGCCGTGCGCGTGTTCGGCGGCCTGTGCGTCATCGGCACCGAGCGCCACGAGGCGCGCCGCATTGACAATCAGCTGCGCGGACGCGCCGGGCGCCAGGGCGATCCGGGCGAGTCGCGCTTCTACCTGTCGCTCGAGGACGACCTGCTGCGCCTGTTTGGCAAGGAGCGCCTGCACAAGGTGTCCGAGATGATGGTTCAGAAGGGCATTCCCGACAACGAGCCTTTAGAGGACCCGCTTGTCTCCAAGGTGATCACCACCGCCCAGCAGCAGGTCGAATCCATGCACTTCGGCTCGCGCAAGAACGTGCTCGAATACGACGACGTCATGGACCTGCAGCGCAAGGCGATCTACGGCGAGCGCAACGCCATCCTCGACGGCAAGAACGTCTGCGAGGGCATGGACGAGTACGTCGAGAACATGGTCGACAATCTGCTCGAGGAGAACTGCCCCGTGCAGATCGCCTCCGATGACTGGGAGTTCGACACGGTCGATGCATGGGTCGATTCCATGACCGGCGAGAAGGGCTACGACTCGAAGTCCATCGAATGCGATCAGGACCCCGACGTGCTCGCCGAGGCCCTCCGCGCGCATCTCATGGACGCATTCGCTGCTAAGCGCGAGGCGGTGGGCGACCCGCTGTTCCCCGAGTTGTGCAAGCAGATCACGCTGCGCACGATGGACACGCACTGGGTTGCGCATCTGACCGACATGGAAGGTGTGAAGGCGGGCATCGGCCTGCGCGCCTACGGGCATCGCGACCCGCTCGTCGAGTACAAGGACGAGGCCTACCAGGCGTTCGCGCGCCTCGTCGACTCGATTTACGAGGACAGCCTGCGCGCAATCCTGCATCTGCCCGTCGAGGGCGCAGGCACGGGCGCGCCCGACGGGCTCTCCGACGAGGAGAACCCGTTCAAACCCGAGAACATGGTGTACTCCGATTCGCGCACCGACCCGGAAGGCGCCCCCGCCGACACGCCCGACCCGACGGGAGGAAACCCGCTCGGGTAGGCCCATACGGAGAGTCCCTTAAGCATTGCGACATGAAAAAGCGCCCTTGTCAGGGCGCTTTTTTAGTGGCATTTGATTTCGCCGCCTCCGCAGATTGGCATAAGATCGAGCGCGAGACCGGGCCGTTTTGCTTATCGAAGCGCGGCACTCATTTTCCGTGGGACGCAAAAGGCCCCGCCGAAGCGGGGCCCTGTGTTGATGGTGGTCAGAGGGGGACTTGAACCCTCGGCACGCGGATTTTCAATCCGCTGCTCTACCAACTGAGCTACCTGACCATAGTAGTTTGCCTTTCGCGGAGAATCCGTTCGAGCAAACGCAAGATAGTATTCTATGGCAAACGGAAAAGTATGTCAATAGCTTTTTTGCAATTAGAGTGCCGAGGCGACTACCACGCCGAAAAGAATCGCCGGCGCGAAGGGAAACGTCCCTGACGCCGCAACCATTTCTCCTGCTCGCACGCGCTTTATCGTCCGCATTGCAACGGACGCGAGGCACGCCGCGAACAGACACCACAGTCCGCGCTCCCAACCCAGGAAAAGCCCGACCACCGCGAGAAGCTTGATGTCGCCGCCACCCATCGAGGCGCGGCGGGTTATCGCCTCGAACGCCACCGAAGCCGCAAGCGAGCCGCCCCCAAGCACAAGCGCGCCCATAAGGCCGCCCTCAAGTGTCAGGTCGAAAGGGGGTATCCCCATCGTCGCGACGAGGGCAACGGGCTGCGCGATCCACGCCGCAGCCGCATTCCCGTCGGCACCCGACGGGGCGCAGACCAGCGCCGCCACAAGCAGAACGCGGGTCGCGGCCCATGTGATTGCGATTGCGGCGACCAGTTTGTTGGGAATCCTGCGTTCCCGCAGGTCAACCGCACTTGCCCATATAAGCAGCACCAGAAAGAGAGCGAATGCCGCCCAGCCCGCATACGCAGGAGCGTTGTCAAGAACGACAGATGCACTCATAGGACTCTCTTTCTGGAGGAGTACCGCGACTTGGTGGTCAGCTGGAAGAGTTATGCGACGTTTTTTGGACTCCGATTTCCGTGGTTCGCGCCAAACTAAAGCAAAACCCCAGGAAAAGGCGAACGCCGACGCACTTTTCCTGGGATTCCGCCTCGCAAACCAGTGCACAACTCGCTCAGTTGACCACCAACTACCGGTTGTGCTCCAAGCGACCGCCCGAAGCGACTCTCGCGGCCATTCGAATCAGCCCTAACAGCCGAACAGAAGCTCCTTCTCGTCGCCCGGAAGCGCCGCGCGCGCTTGGTCGCGCAGGTTGTTCACTCCGATGAAGAACTGGCGCATCATGACCACCATAAGATAGCGGCCCTTCGGCGTCAGCGTGATCTCTTCGCTGTTGTTGGTGGCGAACGCCCCCGCCGCCGTCATGAATGCCATCTCAGCAGGAAGACCCACCTCAATCGAGCAGCCAAAATCCTCCTTGAACTGCTTCTTGTCCAGACGAAGGCCGAACAGCTGCATCATGAAGCGGTAGCGCATGCGGTCGTGCTTGGAGAAGTGCGTCTTGCCCATGATGGACATGCGGCCGCTATCGATCTTCTCGTTGTACTGGTTGACCGAGAACGTGTTCACGTACATGCTCTCGCCAAGATACGTGATTCCGCCCGAGCCGATTGCCGGGTACTCCTCGTAGTCGACCACGTACTCATCGATCATCGCGTCCTCGCCCGCAGCACCCGTGCCCAAGCGGTTGAACGTCCAAGCGCTGCCGTTCTCGAACAGCGGCTTGTCGCCGCCGATCAAAAGCTCGCAGATAATCTCGTAGAAACGCTGCTCGCGCTTGTAGTCGACCTTGCCCACCGTGCGCGCAAGCGAACGCTGCACGCTCGACGACGCCATGAGCGGGTAGAACGTCGTCTGGCTTGCGCCGCTTTCGATTACACGCTCGATATCGTTGATCAGAATGTCCTCAGTTTGCGCCGGGAAGTTGAAAATCATGTCGGCATTCATAGACACGAAATACGGGCTTGCCTCCTGGATACGCTCCATGATTTCCTGGCCGCAGCCGTACTTTTCGTAGCGGTCCATCTGCTTGAGCAGACCATCGTCGAAGCTCTGCACGCCGACGGAAAGGCGATCGACGCGCCCTTTAAGCTTCTCGAGGTAGCTCGGGATAAGATGGTTCGGGTTAGTCTCGGACGACACTTCCTTGATGGAGAAGTTCTCGCGCGCCATATCGATCGTCTCGCACAGCTCGTCGATCATGATGGTGGGCGTGCCACCGCCGATGTAGACGCTCTCGAAATCGTAGCCCAAATCCTTGAGCATCATCATTTCTTTGCGCATGTTGGCGAAGTAGGGTTTTGCGCGTTCTTCCTTGAAGGGGAAGCGGTTGAACGAACAATATGGGCACAAGCGCTCGCAGAACGGCACGTGCATGTAGAGCATGTAACGCTGACCGGGTTTCGGCGGCGCGACTTTGACGTCTTCAGTCGGCGTGAGCTTGAGATATTGGTTCGAGCACGCGCGAACTACCGTGCTCAGCATTCGTTCAGAAAGCATCTTCCTACTTCTTCCCTGCTACCTTGCTTTCATTTTTTTCGCGCCCTCTATAGGGTCGAAATTCAAACTCCGACGCTTGCGCCGCGTGCAATCCCTCGCGACAGACGGCCCAGGGGACCACCCGCGCGAGCCCAGACTGCCCAAACGCGGCGTTAAGCGTCGGAGTCCAATCACGTAACGCGTTGATTATTCCCAGGCCGAACGGCCGCGCGCGGCCTTTGCACCGATGTCGGTTCGGAACTGCTTGCCCTCGAAGTTGATGAGATCGCAGGCGGCATAAGCGCGCTCGCGGGCCTCCTCGAAGGTCTTTCCGAGCGCAACCACGTTGAGCACGCGCCCGCCCGCCGTGACGAGCTCGCCGTCTGCGTTGTGGCTAGTCCCCGCATGGAAGACCGACACTCCGTCGAGCGCCTCTGCCTCTTCGACGCCCAGGATGACCTTGCCTTTCTCATAGGCGCCGGGATACCCCGCGCTCGCGAGAACGACGCATACCGCCCACTCGTCAACCCATTCGAGCGACACGTCCGCATCGCGGCCCTCGGCCACGGCGCACATCACGTCGACCAGGTCGGTCTTCAAGCGCGGGAGGACCACCTGCGTCTCGGGGTCGCCGAAGCGCACGTTGAACTCCACGATCTTAGGCCCCGCGGGAGTCAGCATGAAGCCGCCGTAGAGCACGCCGCGGTAGTCGCGCGCATCGTCCGTCGCCGCCGTGGCAGCTGCGGCCTTGTCCATGATGGACACCATGGATGCCATTTCCTCGTCGGTCACAATGGGCACGGGAGAGTAGACGCCCATGCCGCCCGTGTTCGGGCCCCCGTCGCCGTCGAAGGCGCGCTTGTGGTCCTGCGCGGGAGCCATGGGAAACGCCTTGCCGTTCGTCACGAAGGCGAGCAGCGAGCACTCGGGGCCCGTCATGCATTCTTCGATAAGGACGGTTTTGCCGGCATCGCCGAACTTGCCGTCGAAGCACTCGCGAACGGCGTCCTCGGCCTCCTCGACCGTCGAGGCGACGACGACGCCCTTGCCGGCCGCCAGGCCGTCAGCCTTCACCACGATGGGCGCACCCTGCTCGCGGATGTAGGCGAGCGCGGGCTCGGGCGCGTCGAAGGTGGCGTATGCCGCCGTGGGAATGCCGTGAGCCTCCATGAACGCCTTGCTGTGCGCCTTGCTTCCCTCGAGCAGCGCGCCTGCGGCATCGGGGCCGAAAACCGAGATGCCCGCGTCGCGCAGCTCATCGGCAACGCCCGCAACGAGCGGGGCCTCGGGGCCTACGACCACAAGGTCGATGCCGCGCTCGCGCACGAACGAGAGCACGGACAAGCCGCTCATCATGTCGACGCCCGCGACGTTTTCGGCAACCGCAGCCGTGCCGCCGTTGCCAGGAGCGACGAACAGCTCGCCGCACTTCGGGGACTTAGAAAGCGCCCACGCGATCGCATGCTCGCGACCGCCGCTGCCAAGCACCAAAATGTTCACAACAAACCCTTTCTCCCAGGTTCGCCAAATACAAGCAAGGAAAACTCGCGAGCCTGACCACGAAGCTCGCAGGCCAAGCAAAAGTCAGCGAGCGCGGCTCTGGCGAGTGCAGATGCCCCGAGAGCTTGAGGACACGTACCGCAAGTACGCGACGAAAGCTCACAGGGAGCAGCTGTGCCGCCAGAGCCGCGCGCAGCGTCGGCTCGTTGCGCGGGCCGCAAGGCCCGCGCAACCTAAAGCCTACCAACCGCGCATGATGGTCTGGTCTCGATCGGGGCCGACAGCTACGATCGAGATTTTCACGCCCGTGATCTCCTCGAGGTGCTCGACGTACTTCTGCGCGTTTTCAGGCAGCTCCCCGAAGGTCTTGCACGCCGTGATGTCCTCGCCCTTCCAGCCGGGAAGCTCCTCGTAGATGGGCTTCGCGTGGAACAGCACGCTTTGCTGCATGGGGAAGTAGTCGTAGCGCTTGCCGTCACATTCGTAGGCCACGCACACCTTGATGGTGTCGAACGCCGAAAGCACGTCGAGCTTGGTCAACGCCACATCGGTGAGGCCGTTGACCTCGGCGGCGTAGCGCGCGATAACCGCGTCGAACCAACCGCAGCGACGCTTGCGGCCGGTGGTCACACCGTATTCGTGACCCTCCGAGCACAGAAGCTCACCGGTCGCCGCCTCTTCGCCCACGCCGCCGTCTTCGGGGAAGCGCTGCTCAGTGGGGAACGGGCCGCCGCCGACGCGCGTCACGTAGGCCTTCTCGATGCCGAGCACGCGATCGATGTTCACAGGACCCACGCCCGAACCGGTCGCCGCACCGCCCGCGCAGCAAGAAGACGAGGTCACGTACGGATACGTGCCGTGGTCGATGTCGAGCAGGGTGCCCTGCGCGCCCTCGAACAGCACAGACTTGCCCTCGCGCAGCGCGCTGTTGAGCATGTGCGCGGTTTCGGCCATGTAGGGCTTCAGGATGCGCGCGTAAGGCAGGTATTCCTCGCAGATTTCCTCGACCGTGTAGGTGTGAAGGCCGTAGATCTTGCTCAGTACGGGGTTCTTCTGCTTAAGCGCGGTTTCCACCTTCAGGCGGAAGATCTTCTCGTCGAACAAATCCTGGATGCGGATGCCCTTGCGAGCAGCTTTATCCTGGTAGCACGGGCCGATGCCGCGCTTGGTGGTGCCGATCTTGTGCTCGCCGAGGCTCTTCTCGTCGGCGCCGTCGAGGTCTTTGTGCCACGGCATGATGACATGCGCGTCGCAGCTGATCTTGAGGTTCTTGCACGAAATGCCCTCGGCCTGGAGCATCGCCATTTCCTTCACAAGCACGCCCGGGTCGACGACGACGCCGTTTCCGATGACGGGAATGGCGTTCTCGTACATGACACCCGAGGGCATGAGATGCAACGCCAGCTTCTTGTCGCCATGGATAACGGTATGGCCCGCGTTGTTTCCACCCTGGTAGCGCACGACGTAGTCGTACTTGCTCGCAATGAGGTCGGTGATCTTACCCTTGCCTTCGTCGCCCCACTGGGCACCGACGAGAACTGTACTGGGCATGAGCATTCATCCTTTCGCCGCCCCGCGCGAGCGAGGCCGATCGGCAATTTTCCTGCAACTCCTGCATTATAAAGGATGCCCTACACGGCAAGTTCGATGACGTTGGCAGCGTCACTAACTTCGCGTAGAACGGAAACGACCTCCTCGTGGCAGGTGAACATGATGACCTGGCGAGACTGCGCGAGCTCGGCCAACGCGCGCGCGGCCCCGCGGCGGCGCGCCGAGTCGAAGTTCACGAGAATATCGTCGGCCAAGATGGGAATCGCGCGGCCCACGTTGTCGGCGGCGAGCAGAAGCGCGATGCGCAAGCTCAGGTAGAGCTGTTGGCAGGTGCCGAGCGACAGGTGAATCGGCTCGCGTTCGTTGTGCACGGAATCGACCACGCGCAGATGCCCATCGCCCGTCATGTAGACGCGAACCCAGCGGCCCTCGGTCATAAGCGACATGAGCTTGCTCGCCTGCGCGTACACCTCGGGCTGGCTTTTGCTCTCCCAGGCCGAGATCGCCGTTTCCAGCATGCGGCGTGCGAGCAGAAGGCGCGCAAAGTTCTGCAGCGCCTCGTTGTAGCGCGTGCGAATCTGCTGGTAGGTCATGCGAACCTCGTCAAGCGTGTGCTCGCCACGCGCCGTCGCGAGTTCCTGCTTGAGCTCGCCGTACGTGCGGTTCGTGTTCTCGAACGCCTCCATGAGGTTCGCTCGCTGCGCCGTCTTACGCGCGATCTTCGCATCGAGAGCTGCGGGCGTGGCGTTGTCGCTTGGCAGGTGTGCCTGCGTGTAGACGCGCGCGAGCGCCTCGGCATTGCGCGTCATCTTCTCCTCGACCGAGGTCAGCCGCGCGGTGAACGCTTGGGACCGCTGCCGGAGCAGGGCGACGTCGCCGCGAGCGTCTTTCGCCTCGTCGAGAATCGTGCGCGCGCGACGCAGATTCGCCGACGCCTCGGCAAGGCCGTGGGCGTTGAGGAAGTCGGAGATCTCCCCCGAAAGCGCCTCCTGCTCGGCCAGGCACGACTCGTATTTCTTCTTGTCCTGGAGCATCACCCACTGCGCGCCCTGGAGCTCGGCCTTGCGCGCCTCCTGCTCCTTGCTCGGGCGGAACAGCATCACGAGCGCGCCCGCCGCGAGGAAGAGTGCTATCGCGATGAGGCCGAGCCCGAGCGCCGTGAACGAGAGGCTCGAGATCTCGCGGCCGTGCATCGCGACGGGGACGCCGAACCCGACGAACATGAGCGGGAGCGCGATGGAGAGCACCACCTGCGCCGTTCGCTGGTGGCGCGCGCGCAGTTCCGCCTCGCGGGCGTCGGGCGCCTCCATGCGCACCTCATACGCCGCCTTCGACGCGGAATAGTTCGATTTCGCCAGCTCAACGCTGTGCGCGCACTTCGATTCCCTGTCGGCGAACGCGTCGATGCGATCGCGCAGCTCGCGGTCTTCGGCAGCCGTCAGGCCCATGAGCTCGCGAGGGGCCGCATGCCTCCCGCGCCGGGCGGAGATCGCCGCCTGCGCCTGTTCCTCGGTGAGCCGCGCGTGCTCCTCGGCGAGCTCATCGCGTTCCGTCTCGAGTTTCTCGATGCGCGCACGGCACGCGGCGAGCTCTTCGATGCGCGCATTCAGCCTCGCAAGGCGCTCGCTGAGCGAATCGCGCTCGGGCTCGAGCTCGTGGAACTCCTTGTCCTTGCGCCGCAGCCCCTCCGCGATTTCGGAGGCGCGGGCTACTTCTTCTTTCGCCTCCGAAAGCTGCACACTCAAGTTCGCAAGCGATTCCTCGGCGCTCGCGGCACGCGACGTGCAGGCAGCAAGGCGCCCCTGCACCACGGAAAGCGCATGCGCCGGCGAGGTTCCCGTCCCCGAGCCCGCGGTGAGCAGCCGGGCCGTGACGTCGGTGGTGTTGCGCAGGCGTCGAAGCTCGTCGCTGGTGAGGGAGAACATGGTCGAAAACGTCTCGCGGTCGATGTCGCGCACGAGCGATGCGTCGCCTTTGAGCCCCTCGGCGTTGCGCGCGCGAGAGAGCTCCACCTCACCACCTTCGCCGTCGTCAAAGAACAGCGAGCCCGCGCGGTCGGCGGCCTCGGGCTTGTAGGTGTTGCGCGCCCCGCGGGCCTCTTCCCAGCCGAACAGCACCCCGCGCACAAATGAGGCCGTCGTCGTCTTGCCCGCCTCGTTCGGGCCGAAAACTACGTTCAGGTTCGGGCCGAAGGGACCGACGACCTTGCCGGAAAACGCGCCGAAGCTCTGCATCTTCACGTGCTTCAGGTAGGGCCTCATTGCTCATCGCCCCCGTACAGCAGGTCGAGGACCATATCCTGCGCCTCTTCGGCGAACGTGGGGATGCTCTGCAAAAGCGAGCTCGGCAGCGCGATGTTTCGCCTTAGGAACTCGTCCTGCAGAAACGCCGCCTCGTCGGCCTCGTCCTCGCGCATCGAGTCGGCAACGCCGAGGAACACCGCGGGGAACATCCCCTCGCGGCGCGCGGCCGCAAGGTCGTAGGGTTGGCGCGTCTTATCGATGAGCGCGTCGCAGAAGAACTCGGGGTAGGAATCGTTGATCTGGTCGCGCAAATCGCCGATCACGCCGGGGCGCTTGAGCACCTCGTGGAGAGGCGTCTGCCCGACGAGCGCGATGCGCGCGCACATCTCCTCGCAGTGCGCTTTGCCATTCACGCGGAACAGCGCGCGCGTGACCAGGTCGAACACATCGGGAACCGTGGCGCATTCCGAAACGTCGACGCGCATGCGCTGCCAGACGACGCTCGCCGTGGGGACGAACTCGACCTTGTTGCGGCGCCCCTCCTCAAGCGTCACCAGATTCACGCCGCGCGGGCCCGTCTCCTTGATGTCGCGCCCCTGAATGCAGCCGGAAAACGAGACACACGGGTTGTCCTTGGTGAGGACGACCCGTGCATGAACGTGCCCAAGCGCCCAGTAGTCGAACCCCGCGCGCGAAAGCTTCGCGGGCGCGACGGGCGCTTTGTTAGGGTCCAAATCAAGACCGGTGTGGAGCACGCCGACGCCGAAGGGGGCCGCCGCCGCGTCCTGCCCGAGCGCCTCGTTCGCGGCCGCCCGCGTAACGCCCTCGGCGATGCAAGCGTCGGAGGGCCATGTCTGGTTGTAGTAGCCGCGCCCGCCGAGCACGCATATAGGCGCGCCGTCTCGACGATACAGCGCAAAGCTCGGCTTGTCGGCGGAGAACATGGTCACGTTCTCGGGCAGATTGAACAGATCGCGCTGCCACGTGGTGTAGGGGTCGTGGTTTCCCGTACACAGGTAGACGGGGATGCCCTCGGCGCCAAGGCGCGAGAGGCCGTCGAAGAACGTGAGGTAGTCGGCGTAGGAGGGACGCGCCGTGTCGAAGACGTCGCCCGCGATCACCACGAAGTCGACGCGGTTGTCGATGGCGGCGGACACCACGCGCTCGTACGCCTCGGGGATCGCCTCTATCAGACGGTTCGCCCAGCGCTCGGATAGCGAGCGCAGGCCTCGGAAGGGCGCACCTAGATGGAGGTCGGCCGCGTGGAGAAATGTAAGGCGCTCGGCCATCGGCGGCTCGCCTTACATGTACCCGCCGACGCGCGAGTCGTCGACAAGATCCATGAACCGCGTGTATTCCGCGTTGAACGCGAGCGGGATGTCGCGCGTAGGGCCGTTGCGGTGCTTGGCGACGATGAGCTCGGCCGTGCCCCAATCAGGGCGGTCGTCGCTTTCGGCCTCCTCCTCGTTCATGCTTCGGTCGATGAACATGACGATGTCGGCGTCCTGCTCGATGGAGCCAGATTCGCGCAGGTCAGAGAGCATGGGACGCTTCTTACCGCGCATCTCGACGGCGCGGGAGAGCTGCGAGAGCGCGATGACGGGCATGCCCATTTCCTTCGCGAGGATCTTAAGGCCGCGGGAGATTTCGCCAACCTCGACGGCGCGGTTGCCGTCGCGGCGCGTTTGCGGGGGCTGCATGAGCTGCAGGTAGTCAACGATGATCAGCCCGTTGCCCTGCGCATGGCGCAACTCGCGGCGGGCCTTCGCGCGCGCTTCCAGGATGGAAAGCCCCGGCGAGTCGTCGATGTAGAGATCGAGCTTCGAGAGCGCGTTCGACGCATCGGCAATGGCGCCCCAGTCGCCCTCCGCGATGAAGCCGCCGCGGATCTTCGAGAGGCTCACGCGCGCCTCGGCGCACAGGATACGCTGCATGAGCTGGCTCGCAGACATTTCCAGCGAGAAGAAGGCGACCGACACGCCCGCCTTCGCCGCGTTCACGGCGAGATTCAGCGCGAACGACGTCTTACCAACGCCGGGGCGCGCCGCGAGGATGACCAAATCGCCCGCGCGCAGGCCGTGGAACAGGTCGTCGGCGTCTTTGAAGCCGGTAGGGACGCCAGCCATGTGGCTTTTCTGCTCCGCGAGCTGCGTGATCTCCTCAAACGCCTCGGTGAGTAGGGTGTCCACGCGGGCGAACGTCGAGGACACGCGCTTCTCCGTGACGTTGAACAGCGTCTTCTCGGCGGTTTCCACCACCTCGTTCAGGTCGTCGGGGGCGTCGTAGGCAAGCGCGTTTATCTGCGCGGACGCGAAGATGAGCTCGCGCAGGATAGCCGTGCGCTTCACGATGTCGGCATGGTTTTGCCAGTTGGTCAGCGCGAACGTGTTGTCGGCGAGTTCCACCAGATAGGCCTTGCCGCCGACCGCCTCAAGCTGGCCCGACGCGTTGAGCGTGTCGGCGAGCGAGATCTGGTCGATGGGGATGCGGCGCAGGTTCAAGTCGCAAATCGCCTCGAAGATGATGCGATGGGCGGGGCGGTAGAAGTTTTCCGGCTTCAGCTTGAGCACCAGCTCCTCGACCGCCTCCGCATTGAGCATGCACGCGGCCAAAACGGACTGCTCCGCCTCAATGTTTTGGGGCAGCGGCCTATTCTCGCGCCCCGGCTGCGGCGCGAAGTCCTGGTTGCGGGAGATGTTGGAGCGGTTGTCGGGCATATGCGGCGGCTTCTTTCTGGGCGGATGCTTCATCGCAAATCGATTTAACCCCAGTATCTTACCCTACCGCGAACGCTCTGTCTGGCAGGCCTCCCAAACAGCAAGAAACCCCTCACCCGAACGGGCAAGGGGTCTCGAAATAAGCGTGTTCGCGATGCGCGATGCGCTATTCGGCGACAGCCTCGGTTTCCTCTGCGGGAACCTCTTCCTCGGCCGGAGCCTCGGTGGCCTCTTCCGCTTCCGGTTCCTCGGGAGCCTTGTCGCTCACGACGTTCACGGTAACGGTGGCCTTGATGTCGCGATAGATGGAAATCACGACGGCATGCTCGCCGGCAACCTTAATCGGGTTGCCCAGCTCGACGCGACGGCGGTCGATCTCGATGTCGAGAGCTTCCTTGATGGCGTCGGCGATGATCGAAGAGGTAACGGAGCCGAACAGCTGGCCCTCTTCGCCCACGTTGGCGAGAACCTTGACGGTCGCGCCGTCGAGCTTGGCGCGCATGGCCTCAGCGTCGGCAAGGCGGGTTTCCTCGCGCTTGGCGATGTTGTGCTTGCGCTGCTCGAGCTGCTTGAGGTTACCCTTGGTCGCCTTGATGGCATAGCCCTGGGTCAGCAGGTAGTTGTTGGCGTAACCATTGGCAACTTCGATGACGTCGCCTTCGCCGCCCCTGCCCTTCAATTCTTTAAGCAGAATGACTTTCATGGTACCTCCTTCGCCTAGCGGTTGCGGCGGTCGCCACGGCCGCTGACGGCGGGAACCGCGTAGGGCATCAAAGCCATCTCGCGAGCGCGCTTCACGGCGTTCGCGATGTCGCGCTGGTGCTGAGTGCAGCAACCCGTCACGCGGCGGGGCTTGATCTTTCCACGGTCGGTCACATACTTGCGCAGCATCTGCGTGTCCTTGTAGTCGATGTACTCGGCATGATCCTTGCAGAACTGGCAGAACTTGCGACGCGGCTGCTTCGCGTAATCTGACGTTTTCTTCAACTTACTCTTCCTTAGAACGGGATGTCTTCATCGTAGACAGAAGAAGAGGCATTGATCGTCGGAGCGGGCTGGGGCTGGTAGCTCGCCTGCGGCGCAGGCTGGTAACCGCCCTGCTGCCCATAGTTTTGCCCGGAAGAATACTGAGCATCGCTGTTGCGGCTCGACATGAACTCGAGCTCATCCACGATCACTTCGATCTTGGAACGCTTCTGGCCCTCGCGCTCCCACTGGCTCCAGCGCAGCTTGCCCTCGATCGCGACCTTCGTGCCCTTGGACAAGTACTTGTGCAGGGCATCGGCGCGAGCGCCGAACATGGTGCAATCGATAAAGTTCGGGTAATCCTCCCATTCGCCGGTTTGCTGGTTTTTGCGGCGATCGTTGACCGCCACGCCGAAACCGAGAACGGAAGTGCCGCCCGCCGTGCTGCGAAGCTCGGGGTCGCGGGTCAGGTTTCCGCTGATGATAACTCTGTTGATGCTCATGATTCTTGCCTCTTCCCATGTGCCGGGCGCCGAATGGCACCCATTAAGCTCTTGTTAGTCGCGATCTTCGCGCTTCACGATCATGTGGCGGACCACAGCATCGTTGATGCGCAGGATGCGATCGAGCTCGGCAACGCTCTGAGGATCAGCGTGGAAATTGACGAGAGTGTAATCACCGTCGGTCAGACCGTTAATCTCGTAAGCAAGTTTGCGCTTGCCCCACTCGTCGACGCTGTCGACTTTGCCCTCGGCGTCAGCGATCGTGGTCTCGATTCGCTTCATGACGGCAACGCGCTCTTCGTCGGAAATGGTCGGGGCGACAAAAAACAGCAGTTCGTAAGCCTTCATCAGCTCACCTCCTTTGGACTTTACGGCTCTGGGTCTGGTGAAGGCATTTCACCCAGAGCAGGATATAGCCTGTCTATATTAACGTAGGCATCCCGCTTCGGGCAAACAATCGCGCGCCCATCACCTGAACCACACATCTTCTCCGCTGCCGAGCTCGCTTCGCAGCGAATCCTAGCATGCGATTCTTACAGAAACCTTCCCGATTTCTTCCCGATTCTCGATGCGGTTTCTCCCCTAAAGACGAGAGAACCCCGCGCAAACGCACGGGGTTCTCTCGTGAATGCCTGGCTGAGGCGCGATTATTCGCCCTCTTCGACCTCGTCTTCGACGAGGTACTTCTCGTCGATTTCGTCTTCACCGTAGTCGACGCCGCTCTTCAGCTTCGACATAAAGTTCGGAGCCTCGCCGATGTAGGCAGCCTCGTCCTCGAAATCGTAGCCGCCCTCGTCGTCGACCGCGTACAGGTAGCCCACGGCGAAACCCGTCTCCTCACCCGGAACGCCGCCCTCAGCGATGACGACGTCCTTCGTGCCGTCGTCGGTCTCAACATAACCGTCGTAGCAGAAGGCGTAGGCGTCTGCGCCGCGCGCGCCCTCAACCGTGTGCTGCGCTAAGTTGTAGCACTCCTCAGAAGAGTCGCCTGGATGCGACTCGATGAAGAGGTTTTCCTTCACGACGAGCGTGGTGAAGGGAACGAGATCACCGCCTTCTTCCATCTTCTCCTTCGCCTCGTCGAGCGCGAACAGAAGAACGTTTTCGAGCAGCTCGGGAATCTCGGGGACTTCCTCGCTTGAGTTTTCAACAGTGCGATCGGCCATGGGGTCGCTCCTTTGCTTATCTGACATCGATTTTCCCAGTGTAGACTACCGAAATGGCTTTTTGGGAGAAGCCACAGAAAATGGAAAGAGGCGTGGATCAGGTTCGAATCCCTTGGAAGTTCCTTGGGAACGAAAAAGCCCCCGCGGTTGCGAGGGCTGTGGTGACTCTGGCGGAGGAGGAGGGATTCGCGCGTTCGCTTCGCGAACCCGCACCCCTCCCTCGCAAGCTCGGTCGGGCGAATTCCTAAAAACGTGCCACTGGCACGTTTTCTTAACGGAATTCCACCTCATCGGTTCGA
>CAKUKU010000023.1 GCA_934663775.1 uncultured Ellagibacter sp.
ATGGAACCGCCCCTCCTCTCGACGGGGAGGAGGGGCGGGGATTCTATTGCCCGTTGACGTGGGCTGGGTCATATGAGCGTTTCCCTAGATGTCTTTCGAATTGTCGAGCCAGTAGAAACCCGTCATCTTCTCGTACAGGGTTCCCAGCTCCTGCGGCGTGAAGAGCATCCCGTCGAAGATCCATTTCTGCATGAACATCGCTTGGGATGATGCGAAGTAGTAGGCTACATATTCACGTTCGAGGCCGCTCGAGATTTCGGAATCGTCCATGATCTCGAGATTGAGTTGCTCGAGGGAGTGCGTGACGACGCGGACGAAGGTGTCGTCGACCCCTTTCATCGGGCGAATAAGTTTCTGATAGAACTCTTTGTCTTCGTATATGGGGACGTAGACGTTTTGCATGTAGATCCCCTGCAAATCGCGAGATTGCCTTACGGAGAGCAGCGTATTCATCGTGCGGACGGGCTTTACGACGTCGTCCTCGAAGATGGCCTGAAGAATCTCTTCTTTGTCTTGGAAGTTGTCGTAGAACGTCTTCCTGGAAAGATGGGCCTTGCGGCAGATCTCCGTAACCGTGATCTTCTGGTACGGCTTCTCCATCACGAGCTCCCTAAAGCACCTCTCAAAAGCTTCCCTTGCCCCCATGGCTCCCCCTGGCTATTGGCGTGCGCGTTCCGCGAATTGCGTGCTATTTCATTGTAGCGGGTTTCAGTGATGTGCGTGCTCGTGATCGCAGTTGCATCCTCCGAGGGACTCGCGCAGGCGATTGCACCCGCAGCCGGTTGAGCTGCCTTCGGCTTCGAGCGCTGTGGTCGTGCCGTCGTCGACGAGTTCCACTTCGAAAGACAAGTCGTGTCCCGCCAGCTCGTGGTTCGTATCGAAGAGAACCTGCCCGTCTTCGATGGCAAGGACTTTCGCGCGTGCCTTGCCGCCAGGTATGGAAAACTCGATATATTGTCCAATTGGCAGCTCGCTCGCATGGGGAAACATATCAGATGCGACGGAGATGACCCCTGCGGGGTCGTAGGCTCCGTAAGCCTTCTCGCAGGGGATGGAGAATGTGCGGCGCGTGCCGTTTTCCATAGGCAAGAGCTGCTCTTCGAAGGCGGGGAGGAGCCCGCTTGCCCCGATGGTGACGGTGACGCTGTCGGGCACCAGCCAGGTGTTCACGAATTCCGTGCCGTCTTCCAGCCATCCTGCGTAGTTGATTGCCACTTTTTGTCCTCTTTTCAGCATGAATGCCTCCTTTGTTTGAGTCCGTTCTCCTTCCAACAACTCTACAGGGGTCTTGCTGCGGGTTCATCTACCGAAAGGCGGGGTATGTTAAACGCGGGGTGACATATCGGCGGAGACGTTACCCGAGGCGAGAACCCATGGCGCATGATTCGATGCGCTTTGCGTCGTTTTCGTTTTTGCTGGCGGGACCTCCTTCCTCCCTTCCCCGACGTGAAGTTCTACGGGTAACTTCGCGTGTGCTCCTTTGCGCGTGATAAAATAATTGCTTGCCCGCATGGCGTCCGATGACGCGCGGGCGACGTGAATTCGGCATAAGGGCACCATTCGCCTGACCTGCCACGATGCAAAGGAACACATGATGTCAAAGGGAACCTATTCGTTCACCACACCGATTTATTACGTGAACGCCGCCCCGCACCTGGGCACGGCGTACACCACCGTCGCGGCCGACACGGTTGCGCGCTACCAGCGCATGAACGGCTACGACGTGGCGTTCGTCACCGGCATGGACGAGCATGGCCAGAAGGTCGCCGACACGGCCGCCTCGAAGGGCATGACTCCGCAGGAATGGTGCGACTCCATGGAGCCGGCTTTCCGCGACGTGTGGGATCTTCTCGACATCACCTACACTGATTTCGTGCGCACGACCGAGCCGCGCCACGCCCGCACCGTGCAGAAGTTCTGGCAGGACCTCTACGACAAGGGCTACTGCTACAAGGGCAGCTACGAGGGCTGGTACTGCGTGCACGAGGAAACCTACTACGCCGAGTCCGACCTCGAGAAGAACGAGGATGGCGAGTTCGTCTGCCCCGACTGCAAGCGCCCGGTGCAGAAGGCCGGCGGCGAGGAGAACTGGTTCTTCAAGCTGTCCGAGTTCCAGGAGCCGCTGCTTAAGTTCTACGACGAGCACCCCGACTTCATCCGCCCGGAAACTCGTCGCAACGAGATCGTCTCGTTCGTGAAGAGCGGCCTGAAAGACCTCTCCATCAGCCGTTCCACGTTCGACTGGGGCGTGCCCATGCCGTTTGACGAGGGGCATGTCGCCTACGTGTGGGCCGACGCGCTGCTCGCGTACCTCACCGGCATCGGCTACGGCGACGAGGGCCGCGAAGGCGAGTTCGAAGCTCGCTGGCCTATGCAGTACCACTTCGTCGGCAAGGACATCACGCGCTTCCACTGCGTGATTTGGCCGGCTATGCTCATGGCGGCGGGGCTGCCCGTCACGCACACCGTGTTCGGCCACGGCTTCCTGCTCACCAAGGGCGAGAAGATGTCGAAGTCGAAGGGCAACGGCATGAAGCCTGCCGACCTCGTGAAGATCTTCGGCGTGGACGCGTACCGCTACTACTTCATGAGCGACGTGCAGTTCGGCCATGACGGCAACATCTCGATGGAGCGCATGGTGCAGGTGTACAACGCCGATTTGGCGAACACCTGGGGAAACCTGTGCAGCCGCGTCTTCAATATGACGAAGAAGTACTTCGATGGTAAGGTTCCTGAGGTTCCCGCCGACGCCGCCGCGCGCGTTGAGAACCCGATGCTGCCCATCACTGAGGAGCTCTACGCGAAGTACGACGCGTGCCTGGGGCAGGTCGACTTCACCGGTGCCGCCGCCGCGGTGCAGGAGCTTGCGGGCCGCGTGAACCTTTACGTGGAGGAAAGCGCCCCGTGGAACCTGGCGAAGAAGGAGGAGACGGCAGGCGATCTGGCGGCCGTCATCTACAACTCGCTCGAGGCGATCCGCATCATCGCGCTTTATATGGCGCCGTTCATGCCGAACACGTCGGCCGAGGTCTTCTCCCGTCTTGGGCTGGGCGACATCGCTGCCTGCACCGACATCGAGGCGGCGACCAAGTGGGGCCAGCTGCCTGCTGGCAACGCCGTCATCGTGGGCGACCCGCTGTTCCCGCGCCTGAACATGGACGAGATCGACCTCGACGCCGAATAGCGCATCGGGTTTACGATTTTGGAGATGAGCGATATGGGCATGACCGCATCTGAAGCGTCGACGCTCGAGGCGGCGGGCGCGCAAGCGGCGGGTGAGCAAGCGGCCGTCGAGCCGACCGAGCCCGAGTTCTTCGACAGCTTGTTCCGCAAGCGGAAAAAGCACGGGGAATGGAAGATTGTGGAAGCGCCTGAACTGGGCGTTTTGGCAGTCGATGCCCATTGTCATCTGCAGTACCAGAAAAATCCCGGGCTCGCGCTCGCCCGCGCGGGCCTTCACGGGGTTGGCTTCATGTGCACGGTGGTCGACGTCTTCGAGGACGGCACGACCACCTATGACAACCTTTCGAAGTGGAACCACGAAGCCGCGCTTTCCATGCAGCGGCTTTTCTCCCGCTGTTGAGGCCAGCCGTCTCCGCGCGTGCCGCGGATGCGCATTGCGGCGGGTCTTCATCCGCATAACGCGAAGCACTGGGGCCCCGAAATCGAGGAGCGCCTGCGCGCGTTGCTGCACGACAAGCGCACGTCGTGTCTGGGCGAAATCGGCCTCGACTACCACTACGACCTCTCGCCGCGCGAGGATCAAGAGCGGGCATTCCGCGCACAGGTGCGAATCGCGAAAGAGGCAGGGCTGCCCGTGATGCTGCACGTTCGCGAGGCGCACGACGACGCGCTCGCCATCATGCGCGACGAGGGTTGGCCCGAGGCGGGTTGCATCCTGCACTGTTTCACGGACGATTGGGAAACGCTCGAGCCGTGGATCGACGCGGGCTGCTCGGTCACGTTCGGCGGCGCGCTTACCTTCAACAACGGCGACGACATCCGTGCAGCAGCGGCGCGCGTGCCCGAGATGCAGCTCATGGTGGAAACCGACTCCCCGTATATGGCGCCCAAGCCGTTGCGCGGCGAGGTGTGCGAGCCCGCCATGGTGGTGTTCACCGAGAGCGCGCTCGCGGAGGTTCGCGGTGCGGAGGGCGAGGGGCGCCTGGCGTTGTTCCGCCGTGTGCTCACGAACGCGGAAAGCATGCTGAATCGCCCGCCGACCGCATGGCAGCTGGGGAAATAGACTGCCGCGTCGTGCGGCAATAGTACAATGCGCACAGGATTTTGCGCTTGAGAGGGGAATTTTTGAATCGTCTTATCATCGTCGGCTCGCCGCGCACGGACGGCAGGAGCGCGCATCTGGCCAATATGCTCTTCGAGACCTGTATCGAGGAATGCCCCGACGACGAGCTTGCGCTTGCGCCGGTTTCCACGCTTTCGGTGGCGGGGTGCACGGGCTGCGATGCGTGTCGCGACAACATCGCGAAGCTTGTCGAGCTTGGCGAGGAAGCCCTTGAAGACGATTTCACCCCCTGCGTCATCGACGACGACATGCAGGAAATCTACGAGCTCATCGATTCGGCGGATGAGATTACCGTGGTGAGCCCCGTGTATTTCGCGGGCCCTCCGTCGCAGCTGAAGGCGCTGCTCGATCGTTTGCAACCTTACTATTGGACGAATGCGCGTGTCGAGGAGAAGCGCCCGGCTGTGCTGCACGTGGTGGGCGAGGGCGGCGACCCGCACGGGTTTTCCGCGCTCGTGTCCATTGTTCGCTCGGCGCTCGCCGTTGCAGGGTTCCGCCTGGAAACCGTGTTCGACTGGGTGGGGAAGATCGACAACGATGGCGAGATCACAGCCGAGGCTGAGGTGCGCTCGATCGAGGATTTCTTCGCGGCTGCTGACTCTGCTATGGCGCCTGAGCAGAGCGCAGAAGGCGACGGAGCTGCGATTATTGAGTTCCCCCAAACGGAAGAGGCTCCAAGCTCGGGTGAAGAGAATTCGTCCGAACCTGGCGCGTCGCGCGGCCCACGCGGAGGTGCGCGCACGAGGCTTTCGCTCGACGATGCGGGTGGTGCGAAAACGTCCCATGCGAAGCGCACGCCGCATCAGGGTGGCGGCAAGAGGTCCGCGGGTGCGAGCAACAAGTCGAAGGGGTCGCATGCAGGCGGCGGCTCGCGCAAATCTAGCGGCTCGCAGGGCAAGCGCGGCGGCCAGCCGGGCGGCGCGCGAACGAAGGGAGCCGCAAAGAAAGGTAACTCGAAGAAGGGCAACGGCCGTGGCTAATATGCTCTCCCCCTTGGCAACTCCTGCGGCAACGCGCGATGTCCTGGAGGAGCATGGGCTTTCGACGAAGCATGCGCTCGGGCAGAACTTCCTGGTCAACGATGCGATTCTGCAGAAGATTGTCGAGCTTGCGCAACTTGATGCGTCCGACGACGTGCTTGAAGTGGGTCCTGGAATCGGGACGCTCACCATCGCGCTGTTGAAGCGCGCGGGGCGCGTGGTGTCGGTGGAGCGCGACGCCGATTTGCCCGCCGTGCTCGAGGATACGCTCGAGCCGTGGACCGATCGCTTCGCCCTCATCTCGAAGGATGCGCTCGAATTGACTGAAGAAGAAGTGCGTCTTGCATTGGCGAAGCGTGCGCAGCTGGATGAGCGCGAGGGGTATGCTCCGTGCTCAAACAGTCCTCGCTGCGCTGCGGAACTGCGCGCGGAGCACACCCCTCGCGCTCAGGGGGGAATCGAAGCGCACGGCGAGCATGGGGGGCATGCCCCGTGCTCAGACAGTCCTCGCTGCGCTGCGGAACTGCGCGCGGAGCATGCCCCCCATGCTCGGTTGGGGCTCGAAGCTCACGACGTGGATGGCAGCCTTCGCACGTTCCCCAACAAGTTCGTGGCCAACCTGCCCTATGCGGTGGCGGCCACGCTCGTGCTCGATTTCTTCCAGAAGTTTCCCCAGCTCGAGAGCGCGACGGTGATGGTTCAAAAGGAAGTCGCCGACCGTATGTGCGCCGAGCCTGGGTCGAAAAACTACGGTGCCTACACGGTGAAGCTGCGCTTGTATGCCGAGCCTGCGGGACGGTTTTTGGTGAGCCCTAACAATTTCTTCCCGCCGCCGCATGTCGACTCGTCGGTTCTGCGTCTCGATCGCAGGCCCGTGTACGATGCCGACGGTGCTCCGCTCGACGACGCGCTTCTCAAAGCGACGTGCGTCATGGCGGATGCCGCCTTCGCGAGCCGCCGCAAGACCATTTCCAATTCGTTCAAGACGTATTTTGCGAGCAGGGGAAATGCCGGCAAGGCTTTCATCGGATGTATTCCCGATTTGCTCGATGAGTGCGGAATTGATGCGAAACGACGCGGTGAGACACTCTCACTTGACGAGTTCATTGCGTTGGGGAAGGCGTATTTACGAAGGGAATCTAACCTATTATAGCGGTTTTTGTGCCGTTTATCGCGAGATTTCGCATGAAAATTGACGTCCGTGATACAATGCGCAACTGAGATAACTATATATGCGGGAGAAAGAGCCAGCATGGATTTAGCACAGCAAGCAAAAATCGTCGACTCCATTCATGACACGCTGCATGATTTCGTGGGTCAGCGCCTGAAGGTGCGCGCGAATATGGGTCGTTCCAAGATCGTTGAGAGCGAGGGCGTCCTTACCCAGGTCCATCCCCAGCTCTTCATCATGGAAGTCGATCGCAAGCGCGGTCGCACGGCGCGCCAGTCCTACCAGTACGTTGACGTTCTGACGGGCATGGTCGAGCTTTCCCAGAACGGCGAGCCGCTTTTCGAGCCGTTCGAGATTGAAAACCCCAACGCCATTCCCGAGAAGACCGAAGTTGTCCTCGAGGAAAAAGTTCTCTCCTAAAACCAGCCGCATGGTGCAAGGAGGTATGCCCCGACTCGTTCGGGGCATACTTGTTTCTAGGGGCGATTTTCCGTATGACGCCTTTGGGAAAGGCTGCCCTCGTTGCGAGCTTCTCGCAAGATGGTCGTCAAGCTGAGTCGAATGGCTGCTCTCTTCTTGAAGCAATTGATAGCGAATAAGCGACTGCTTATTGTGTGGACGATTTGAGCATCTCGGGATTTGATTTGACAATCTGCACAATATCCGTCATTATTTATCGACGCGCCAAGAGCGCAAAACCCGTGGGGATGTAGCTCAGCTGGGAGAGCATCACGTTCGCAACGTGGGGGCCGAGGGTTCGAATCCCTTCATCTCCACCATGGGAGCTTTAGCAGGTCGAAGGAAACTTCGACCTGCTTTTTTATTGCCGTATTTGATGTCAGGCGGCCTCTCGGGCAAAACATGCATCCTCAATTGCCTCGTTTTCCTGATGACGTGTTAAGAATCATGATCGCGTCGAGGTGCTTGGCGCCTAATGTAGGCGCGGTCGAAGCGGGCTAGTAACGCAAAACGCGTGCCCTAAACCTCTCGTTGGAAATTCACCTCCGCGCAGACTCCTGCCCTCTGTCCGTAGTATGGAACGAGCGAAGGCTTCTTTTCCCCTTATCTTCTTACTGTTGGATGATGAAGGCTCGAAGGGGGGCACGATGCGAAATGCGATAGAAAGCGAGCTTGACCTTCTGTCGGCAGTTCGAAACGCGAATGTGCTTGTTGCTGTGGAGTCGGGCAGTCGTGCTTGGGGCATCGCGTCGCGCGACAGCGACTATGACGTTCGATTCGTCTACGTAAGGCCAGTCGATGAGTATTTGCGACTTAAGGAGACTCGCGACACGATGAATTGGCGGCTCGACGAAACGCTGGACATTGTAGGATGGCTTTGCAGAAGCTCATGAGGCTTCTTCTCGGGTCGAGCCCAACTGTATTCGAATGGCTTTCTTCGCCGATCGTCTATCGGGAGTCCGAATCTTTCGGGGCGGTGCGCGAAATCGTTGCAAAGTGCTTCTCGCCCAAATCGAGCTCGTTTCACTATGTCGGCATGGCGAGAGGGGAATGGAGGCGCATTTCTCGAGACGACGCTGCAAGTATTAAGATGTATCTCTATGCGATTCGTGCGCTTTGGCGGCGCGCTGGACTCTTGACGAGGGAGTTCCTTCGCCTATGCTCCTGGATGATCTTGCTTCGGCAAAGCTTGAAACAGATATGGCCCCGATGCTTGAGCACCTCGTGAAAGCGAAGGCGAACGCGGCGGATAAGGCGACCATTTCGAGGTGCGGGGCGTTGGACTTCTGGATAGAGGGAGAGATCGAGAAGCTAACACAGAGATCCCGTGCGCTGCCTTCTTTGAAAAAGGTTCCTTGGGAAGAGCTCGACGAGGTGTTTATGCCAATCGTGAAGGGCTGCTCGTGACGCTGCCGGTTAGTGGGCGGGGGTCGGGCGGCTCGCCCGCTTCGCGCGACTTTGCGACAAGGGTCGATCGACCCATCCCACCTCGACGGCTCGCCACCTTGCCGTTCACCCTCCCTGTTGCGTGATGGAGTTCGGGTGGTTCGCCTCAACGCGCGCGGAAGCGGCGTGCTCATTCGCTCGCCCCGCCGCCTTCTTTCGCAAAAAATCACTTTCGTGGACAGAAATCGTCGATATGTGAGTCTGGAGGGGCGATATGGGCGCCTTCCCCTGCGAATCCCCGCATTTGCCCAGGTCAGATTTCTCGAAGTCAAGTTTCCTATAACTAACTCCTCGCATATCGACGATTTTTGTCCGCGGCGAGTCGATTTCGAGAAAGAAGGCATTCTCAACGCCGCGACTCGAAAACTTTTTTCCCGATGTGTGCAGGTTTTTGCGGCAGGTGGCCGTAGAGCAAGAGGCCGGGAAAAAGCCGCGCCTCTCTGACCTGGTGCTATGAAGAGGCGCTCGCCTGCGTGCTGGCGATGAGTGGGCAAGCCGCGGCAAAACCTGCGCACATCGGGCAAAAAGTTCGGCGGAGCAGCAGAAGGTTCCGGCGATGGCCCTTGGCGCACCGCAAATCGGGACGCGATCAGATGAGACCCTTGAGCGACCTTCCGGGCAAAGTGGCGTGCAGAGGCCGCGTGCTGAAAGGGATTCAAACCCTAAAGCTCCATCAGCTTGTGCCTGATGGCGTAATCGACCAGCTCGGCGCGCGTTTTGATGTTGAGTTTTTGATAGATCTTGCTGCGATGCGCCTCGATCGTCTTCACGGACAAGAACAGCTTCTCCGAAATCTCCTTGTTCGTGAACCCGCGTGCGAGCAGTTGCAACACTTCGATTTCGCGCCCCGTGAGCTTTTGGATCGATTGGCCGTGGCCGGTCTCGGCAAGCTGGCGGCTTAAAAGCTCGCTCATCTTCTCGTCGATGAAGGTGTCCCCTTCGGCGACGGCATGCACGGCGCTGCGCAGCTGCGTGGGCGAGGAGTTTTTGAGCACATACCCGCTCGCGCCCCCGCGCAATGTGAACAGCAGGTAGTCGGGCTCGGCGAACATAGTGAGCACGATGACCTTCGTCGCGGGGAAGTCTTCCGTTACCTTTTCGCAGGTGACGAGCCCGTTTCGCCCGGGCGGCATCGAGATGTCGAGAAGCAACACGTCGGGCTTCTCGCGCGCGACCAGCGAGTACGCTTGCGAGCCGTCGGCGGCTTCGCCCACGACCTGCACGTCGGGGTCGGACTCGAGCATCATGCGGATTCCCGTGCGGACGATCTCGTGGTCGTCGGCGAGCACAATCCTGATCATCGCTTCTCCTTCGCATCGGGCGCGTTGCCTGCGTTGCCGGTCGGATACATCGGCGCCGCGATTGTGATGCGCGTGCCGTGCGGCCCGGATTTGATGTCGAATGCGGCGCCGATGAGGGCGGCCCGCTCCCTCATGCCCAAAATGCCGCAGCCGCTTCCGCGGACCTCGGGCGAGTCAACGTTGAACCCGCACCCGCAGTCGGATACGCTTACGTGAATCCAATCGCCTGCTTCCTCCACCTGCACGACAACCTCGTCTGCGCCGGAATATTTGCTTGCGTTCGTCATCGCTTCCTGGCAGATGCGGTACGCCTGCGTTTCCATCGCGCGGTCGAAGCGCTCGTGCGAGAGGTTGCCCTCGATTGACACCGCGCAGCCGTAGGTTTTCTCGAGAACGGTTGCCTGCGAGCGAAGGGCCGCGAGAAATCCCAGATGATCGAGGGAGGAAGGACGCAGCATGACGGATATGTTGTGCAGCTCGTCGAGCACGGAGTCGA
Organism: uncultured Ellagibacter sp.; assembly: GCA_934663775.1. Lineage (GTDB taxonomy): Bacteria > Actinomycetota > Coriobacteriia > Coriobacteriales > Eggerthellaceae > Ellagibacter. The sequence goes on from CAKUKU010000023.1 coordinate 10,160, forward strand.
TGCTGCCGAGCGCCTCGTCGAGCAGGCGGCACCCCTCGTCGTCCACCGTGTCCGCAAGCTGCCGCAGCTTAAACGACGTGGTCAGAAGCTCCTGCGCCACGCCGTCGTGAAGCTCGCGAGAGATGCGCCGGCGCTCGTCTTCCTGGGCGGCAATCGTGCGCGAAAGGTCGCTTCGCACAACCATGCGTCCCGCCTCGCCTTCGCCTTCGATGTCGTTTGCCCAGGCAAAGTCAAGAAAATCGTCCGTGATCACGCCGAGGTCGCAAAACGACCCGCCCAAATTGCGGGCGAGCTCGTGGAACGTGCGCAGGTGGTCGTCGTGCTCGATGCGAAAGGCGCACAGGAGCACCCCCACGATGCGCCCCTCCTTCGTGACGGGCAGCGCGCACAGGCTGCGCAAATCCTCGGCGAACACGATGGGATAGGAGGAATATTCGCGCGGGTCGAGCTCGCGGTCGATGTCGGAGAACACCATGGGCTTGCCGGTTTTTCAGCACGATTCCGCCGACCCCGTGCCCGGGGGCCAACACGATGCGGCGGTGGCGGTTGCTCGTGTCGCCTGCGCTGTAGAGCCACTTGAGCGGCGCGCCGGGAAATGCGGCGAGCCCTAAGGTGGCGAAGTCGAAGCCGTAGCGCTCCTTGAGCTCGCCGACGTGCGCGCGATAGCGCTCGTTCTCGCCCGAAAGCGTTTTCGCATCGAAATTCGAAGCGCCCATGTGCGCCTCCTTTCCCTTTTCTCCCCATTATCGCCGTTTCAGGTTTTCCCGAATGCGGGTTTTTCCCGCGAGTTTCCGCGAGGAATCCCCGAGATGCATTGTTCAGCTGGTGAAACATGCGGTCAGGCTGATATAAAACAAGCAAGAGGCTGCCTTGGGTCGCGGTTGCGCGCGCCCGCGGGGCGGATGGGGATCACAAGAGAAGAGGGAGGCGTTAGCATGATGAAGGTGAAACGCAGGAAGGCTGCCCTTTGGGTGAGCGTCGTGTGCGTCTTCGGCCTCGTCTGCGGACTGGCCGCATGCGCACCGAATGCCGACAAGGCAGGGCGTGCCGATCAGAAGGCGACCGACAAGCCGATCGCGCAGAAGGTGGAGACCACGCCCGCGACGGATTCCTATGGCGTCGTCGATGCCGACACGTGGAAAGACTACTATCCCAACCAGTACGCAACCTATGAGGAAAACAACGAGAACGGCACCGAAGGCAAGCACGATTACCTGAAGCTGTACCCGGCGCTCAACACCATGTACAAAGGCTACGCCTTCGCCTTGGGCTACGACGAGGCGCATGGGCACACCTATTCCCTTGAGACGGTGAAGAACACCCCGCGCACGGTGAAGAAAGACCAGCTCGCGAATTGCATCACCTGCAAGACGCCCCAGTTCACGGCAATGGTGAACTCGGAAGGCGATGAGGTGTACGCGAAGACGTTCAAGGAGCTCATCAACGACTTCACCGAGCCCATCAGCTGCTACAATTGCCATGAGAACGACCCCACGCAGCTTAAGGTGACGAACAAGTTCTACCTGGCTTCGCTCGGCGAGGACGTGGAAAACTACGCCAAGGCGCCGCTCGAGTCGCAGGTGTGCGGCCAGTGCCACAACGAGTATTACTTCGATTCGAAGACCAAGGTTCCGGCCAATCCCTACAGCGGCACCGACGCCATGACGCCGGATGCCATCCTTGCCTACTACGACAACCTGAACTTCAGCGACTGGAACCACGCCGACACCATGGCTCCCATGATCAAGGTGCAGCACCCCGAGTTCGAGACGATCTACGGCGGCGACTCCATGCGCATGGCGAAGATCGGCTACACCTGCTCCGATTGCCACATGGGTACGCAGAAGGCGAGCGACGGCACGATGTATTCTTCCCATAATTGGATCAGCCCGCTCGAAAACGACGAGCTCATCAACAACGATTGCGCTCGTTGCCACGCCGACCTCAAGAGCGAAGTCGCCGGCATCCAGGCCAAAGAAGAGCAGCGCGTGACTTCGATCAGCGAGAAGATCGAGGACATGACCAACAGGATTGCCGACAAGTATGCCGACGAGATCGCCCAGCTCAAGGAAACGAAGAGCGCGGGCGGCACGATGAGCCCCTCCGAGGGTCTTGCCAAGATGTGGAAGTATCAACGCGACGCTCAGTTCTACTGGGACTTCGTGATGGTCGAGAACAGCGAGGGCGCGCACAACCCCACGCTGACCTTCGACACGCTCGACAAGGCTGAAAATCTTGTCGACGAGGCCCTGGCGCTTCTCGCGTAAGGCGGGTGATCGATCATGACTGACAAGAACCCGAACAGGGACGTCGTCACCGAGGCGCAGGCTCCTGCGAATCCGGGCGACGCGCCTGTTCCCAAGCTCAAACGCTCGAAACGCTTCTACGCGACGCTCGGCGCGATCGTGCTCGTGGTCGTGGTGGCGGGCGCGGGATTTTGGGTATGGCACGAGCAGCCCAGCTTCTGCAACGCTATCTGCCACACGCCGATGGACCCCTACGTTGCGACCTACGAGCAGCAGCCGGGGACGCAGGGCGTGGACAAGTGGGGCAATAAGGTGGAGAACACCTCGGCCATGCTCGCCGTGTCCCATAAGGTGTCGAAGGCCGACGGCGGCGCCGACGCCATCTGCCTGAGTTGCCACGAGCCGACGATCAGCCAGCAGCTTGCGGAAGTTGAGGGGTGGTCGACTGGAAACATGCCGCTGTTCCACAACGAGGCATACGGCCTCGTGCTCGGCGAGCGCGGCACGCCCGAGCTCACGGCATGGCTCGGCACTGCGCCGGACTCGTTCTGCCTGAACGAGAAATGCCACAACATCTCGCGCACCGATTTGGTGAAGCTCACGGCCGACATGGGCACGTACAACCCTCATCGCGAGATGCACGGCCAGCGCGACTGCTCCGACTGCCACAAGGCGCACCGCGCATCGGTGAACGCCTGCACGCAGTGCCACGACGAAGCGCCGGTGCCCGATGGGTGGCTCACCTACGACGAGGCGCAGGAAGTGGCAGCTCGCGCATAGCGGCTCCGTAAAAGATGAAAGCTCGCGGCGGTGTGTCCGCGCCTGCGGCGGGTGAGGCTTCAATCGGCCGGCAAGGCGAGCGCTTTGTCGGCCGATTGCGTGTCGGGCACGTGTGATGCGGGCGATGGGCGGCTGCTCGTGGCAAAAATACCCACTTTGGGTGATGGCGGTTTCTCGCGAAAACACGTATGGTAGGCTGGTCGAAACCGGAAATCGGGGGGAAGGGTCGTATGAACTCGAAGACGAAACGCCGCATGGCGGTGGTAACGGGGATTATCGTGATCGTGCTCATCGTGGTGCTCGCCGTCGTGGGCGGATCGAGCTCCGCGAAGACGGTCACGCTCGCCGAGGCGGCTTCCGGCACCTATGCAGGCTCCGACAAGACGCTGCAGGTGACGGGCAACGTGGTCGAGAACTCGTTTTCGACCGAGGGCAACGTCCTCACCTTCGACATCTACGACCCCGACGGCGACGCCGCGCAGAAGCTGCACGTCATCTACGACGGAGGCGTGTCCGCCACGTTCGGCAACGACGTAGTCGCCATCTGCACGGGCAAGGTGCAGCCTGACGGCACGTTGCGCGCCTCGCAGCTCGTGACGAAATGCCCCTCGAAGTACGAAAACGCCTCCGACGCGCTCACCGTCTCGAAGCTTTTGGGCTACGGAGAGAAGGTGCTCGACAAGCCGGTGAAGGTGGCGGGCACGCTTGCCGTGGGCTCGCTTTCCCCGGCAGGTTCCAACCAGCGCTTCGTGCTGCAAGACGCCTCGGGCGCGCAGAGCGTCTCCGTGCGCTTCGACGGCGCGCTCTCCGATGATGTCACCGACGGTGCTTCCCTCGTCGTGACGGGTTCCCTTTCCAAGGAGGGTCTGTTCACCGCGACGGAAGTTGCCCTGGAAGGATAGGTTCCCATGTCGACGATCGGCCTTATCGCGCTTTTGGTCGCCTTCGCCGCAACGGCGGTCGCGGTCGTGTGCCTGCTTGCGGGCTTCCTGCTCGGGCGCAAACGCGCAACGGATGCAAGCGACACGCTCACCTGGGCGGGCCATGTCGCGGTCTTCCTCGCGACGGCGGCGCTCACCGTGTGCTGCGGCGTGCTCGTGTACTGCTTCTTTGCGGGCGATTACTCCATCGAATACGTGCTCAACCAGCACAGCAACGCCTCGGGCGACCTGGCGTGGCTCTACAAGCTGTCGGGTTTGTGGGCCGGCCGCGAAGGGTCGCTTCTGTTCTGGGCATGGCTTATTTCCGTATTCTCGTCGGTCGTTGCGGCGCGCGATTTGAAGAACCCGCGCAAGCTCGACTCCATGGCGCTTTTCGTACTCATGGCGGTGCTCGCGGCGTTCGTCGGCGTGATGCTGTTCTCGGAGAGCAACATGCCCTTCACGGTGACGCCCGACAAGTACTATGGCAAGGACGGCGAGCTTACCACTGCGGCATCGCTGCTCGGCATGAACACGCTGCTCGAGCATTGGGCGATGGCCATCCACCCGCCCACGCTGTTCGTTGGCTACGCGGGCCTGACCGTGCCCTTCGCCTACGCGATCGCGGCGCTCGTGGTGAACGACCCGTCGAAGGAATGGGTCGTGCGCGCCGAGCGCTATGCCCTCTTCTCCTGGTTGTTCTTAGGGATCGGCATCGGGCTTGGCGCCGTGTGGGCCTACGTGGTGCTTGGCTGGGGCGGCTACTGGGGCTGGGACGCTGTGGAGAATGCGAGCCTCCTGTCGTGGATCGTGGGCGTGGCGCTCATTCACAGCTTCACGGTGTATCGCCAGCGCGGCGCCTTCAAACGCTGGAGTATCATGTGCGCGTGCATCACGTTCGCCTTCGTAATCGTAGGAACCTTCATTTCTCGTTCGGGCCTGGTGCAATCCGTGCACGCCTTCGAGGGCGATCCTGTGTCGCTCGTGCTGTTCGGCGCGCTCATCGTGTGCTCGGTGTTCGCAGGCGCTATTGGGCTTGCCATCAGGTGGAAGAGCTTTGGCGCCACAAGCGCCGACGATATGGAGAGCATGGCGTCGAAGGAAGCTGCGTACTATTTCAACAACGTGATCATGGTCGTGTTCGCCGTGCTTTTGGCCTACCTCACCGTGTCCTCCGCGCTGCCGAGCGTGCTGCCCTTCGGCGGCGAGCAGGTTTCCGCGGGCACGTACAACGCCATCGCGCGCCCGCTCGGCATCGTGTATTTGGCGATCTTGGCGGTATGCCCGCTGCTCGCCTGGGGAAAGACCGACCCGCGCGAGTTTTTGCGCACGGCGCGCGTGCCCGCCATCTGCGCGCTTGTGTTGTTCGTGGTGCTCATGGTGTACTGGGCGACCTACCTTGTGCCGAGCTATGACGCCGTCATCGCCGTCGGCGACACGAACGCGGAGGGTCTCGCGAGCGAGGGCCCCGCGGCCTACTACAACGGCTTGGCAGCCGTGGGCTTTTTGGTTGCGAGCCTGCTTCTGTTCAACTCGCTGTTCGTGCTCGTGCGTGCCGTCCGCTCGTACGGGAAGGCTCACGATGTGGGTGCGCTTGCGGCGCTCGGTGGGCTTTTGAGCCGCAACGCCTCGCGCCTGGGTGGTTTTCTGTCGCACTTCGCGATGGCCGTGATCTTGGTGGGCCTCATTGGCTCGTCGATGTACGTCACCGAGGTGAACGACTACGTGCCCTACGACGAGGCGACCGACACGGCGGGCGAGGCCATGACCGTGCAGGACTTCACGCTCACCTATGCGTCAAATTCGGTTGAGATGGCCGACAACAAGGACGACATCGTCTACACCGTCGTGTTCGACGTGTACAAAGGCGACGCCTACCTGGGGCAAGTGTCACCCGCGGTGCAGGTCGTGTCGTCCACCCAGCAACAAAAACTCGTTGCGAGCGTCCTTTCGCTGCCGACGGAGGACCTCTTCGTGGTGTATCGTGGGGTCAACGACGACGGCGCGTTCTCGATGGACGTTCGCGTGAACCCGCTCGTGAGCGAGGTGTGGATCGGTTTCGGCCTGCTTATGGTGGGCGTTGCCGTGGCGACCTTCGGCGGGCGCGGCGCGAAGCGCGCGGGCAAGGTCGCCGCGAAGAAGCAGACGAGCGACACGGAGGCGTAACCCCCTCATGGCAGAAAGAGACGTTCCCGCAATCAAGACGAAGCATCTCTCGAAGGTGTTCGGCACGCGCAAGGCGGTCGACAACGTGTCGATCGAGGTGCCCGCGGGCGCGTTTCTTTCCATCTTCGGTCCGAACGGCGCGGGGAAGACGACCCTTCTGCGCATGCTTTCCACGCTCTCGCGCCCCTCGTCGGGAAGCGCGCAGCTCATGGGTATCGATTTGAAGGAGGAGCCCGATCTCGTGCGCGAGCACATCGGGCTCATCTCGCACGCGCCCATGCTCTACTCCGACCTGTCCGCCGAGCAGAACCTTACGTTATATGCCCAGCTCTACGGCGTGGTCGACGTGCCTGCCCGCGTGGAAGAGATGCTTGAGGCGGTGGAGCTGAAGCATCGGCGCCTCGATACTGTGCGCACGTTCTCGCGCGGTATGACGCAACGGCTCTCCATCGCGCGCGCCCTGATCCACGACCCCGACGTTGTGTTCCTAGACGAGCCGTACTCGGGTCTCGACCCGCATGCGGTGGAGATCTTCGATGAGCTCATCGCCCGCAACCGCGAGGGGCGCACGTTCGTCATGGTGAGCCACGACCTGCGCAAGGGCTTCTCCATGTGCACGCATGCGCTCGTGCTTGCGCGCGGCCGCGTGGTCGCCTTCGACGACAAGGAGAACCTCGACCTCGACGACTTCGAGGCGCTCTATCGCAAGACCGTTGGGATGGGGGTGGCCTAAATGGCGCGCAAGATGAAGGGTGAGGCTGCGGGGTCGGCTGTAACCCCGGCGACCGCCAGGGACGCAAGCGCGGGGACGGCCCAGGCGGTGCCCGCGGGGAAGACCCAGGCGACGTCGAGTCGCACCCGCGCGGTTGCGTTGCGCAAGCCCTCGATGTTTTCCCAGTACAAGACCCTGCTTGCGAAAGACTTGCAGCAGGAGTTCCGCACCAAGGAGCTGCTCACGTCCATGGGCATCTACGCGCTTTTGGTGCTCATCGTCTACGGCGCGTCGCTCGGGCAGTCGGCGCAGGCGTCCGACGTGCTCGCCATCGCGGGCGGCCTTCTGTGGGCGCTCATCGTGTTCACCTCGCTTTTGGGCCTCGGTCGCTCGTTTGCGCACGAGAAGGAGCAGGGTTGCATGGAGGGCATCCTGCTCGTGCCGCTCGATCGCGCCGTCGTGTTTCTGGCGAAGGCCACCTCGAACGTGCTGTTTCTGCTGGTGGTCGAGGTGATCGCCGTGCCGCTGTTCGCGTTTTTCTTCCTCATGGGAACCCCGCTCGCCGACACGGCGCCCTATGCGCTGCTGCCGCTTTTGGCGGGCACGGTGGGCATCGCCGGCGTCGGCACGCTGCTTTCCACGATCACGGTGAACACGCGCGGGCGCGATGTCATGCTCGCGGTGCTGTTCGTGCCGATCATCTTCCCGCTTCTGTACGCCTGCGCGTCTGCCACCACGGCGATGATCGCGGGCTCAGCGGGCGCATGGGACGTGTTCTTGCCCTCGATGGCGCTTGCGTGCGGCTACGATGTGATCATGCTGCTGGCAAGTTGGGCGCTCTACGACTTCGTGATTTCGGCGTAAGGTGGCTTCCCGCGCCTGCAACGCATTGATTGACCTGCGGCTTTTTGGATAGAAAGACCAGCTAAATGATGTCAAGGGCTTTCCGAGACATTTTTAGATAGAACTTTGACAATCGAATATGGGATA
>CAKUKU010000024.1 GCA_934663775.1 uncultured Ellagibacter sp.
CCGTTTGACGTGCTGGTGAACTCGATGAACTCGGGATTCTGCGCGTACTCCGCCGGGAAGGTGATTTCGATGCCTGTGTCGGTGCGGATCTTGTGGTTGCGCGTGACGCGCTTGGCGACCGCGCGCTCGACGGGCGCGTGCTCGGGAAGGTTTTCCTTCTGCGCCGCTTCGACGAAGCTGCGGCGCGGCCCCTCGTCTTCGAACACTTCTTCGACGAACTCGTCGAAGGGCACCTCGTCGGAGTCCTCGGCGTTCTCGGCGACGTACGCCTTCGCCTTCGCCGTGGCGACCGCCGCGTTGGCTCCGTACTCGTTGGCAACCTCCTCGACCAGGCGCATCGTCGTGTCGATGAGCTCTTTGCTCGACGCTTCCATCGTGCACTGCAGCAGGCCCTGCGGGATGAGGTAGCGCTCCTCGCCGGCAATCTCGCGCGCCTTGTCGACGAATTGCACCGACATGGTGCGTACGTCCACCAGGGCAAACGAGGAAATCTTCTGCGAGGGGCTCGGCAGGATGGCGTGGTGGCGCTCGATGCGGTTAACCGCCGCGCCGTCTTCGGCTTTGCCCACTTCGTGCATGAACGCCGGCTTGCTCTCGAGGAGCAGCAGCCCGAAGTAGCGGGCGCTTCTCCCAGCGAACGCTGCATCGAGCTCGGCTTGGGCAGCTGTGGCTTCTTCTTCGGACATCTCCGCGAGGTCTTCCGCAGAGAGCTTCGGGGCGCGCGGCGAGTCCTCGAAGTCGACGACGAGCAAATCGCACGAGGCCGGCTGCTCCATGCGGCCGAGTTCGCTTCCTAAGAATTCGGCGATTATGAGCGAGAGGTCGGTAAAGTTGCTTTCCCCGTTCAGGTAGGCGCAAAGCTCGTTTTTGAAACCGCTTTCGGCCTCGAACTCGCCGCGCTTGTTGTCGATGTTGCCCAGCGCATGCTTCGCGACGCGCTGCACGTAGGATTTCACGTTCTTGTCCGAGAGGTCCAGCTCTTCCTGCGAAAACACGTTCACGCATGAGACGAAATCGAAAACGTGCAAAATGGCGTGGTTGATCTTGAACATGGAATCAGGCTCCCTCTCGTGACAAATAGTGGGAACACACATTACCCCATGAAGTGCGCGCGGGCAAACGCTCGTCGGCTACGTGCGGTGGAGGGGCAGGCATTTGAGGTGCGCACGAAAATGGCGGACGCAAGTCGGTCTCGGTGCGACGGGGAGGTCGGGCGTTTGGGAGCGCGCGAAATGGCGGTTAAAGACGGCGGCGTGCGACGGGGGATGCTGGGCGTTTCGGAGCGTGTGCGAAAATGGCGTGCGCAAGCCATTTTCGCCGCGATGGAGGGTCCAGGTCGGGGTGTACAAGGGCGTGTACAAAATTGACGATAAGTTGCGAAGGAATTGTGTACGACACCACAAAACGCATAATAATGGAGAATAACTCTGTTCGATTTCGCTTCGAATGGGACATTATTGGGACAGTAAAGTTGATTATCAGGCCAACTTCACTATTCCTTCACAACTTATCGTCATTTTCGTACAGGGCGGGCATCGGGAAGGCCAGTGGAGGCTGCTTGCTTGCGGGGAGGAACCCTTGCGCCGCCCGTGCGGGAAGGAGCGGGAGGAGCAGCCGCCTGCCCGCGAAGCCCGCAACGCGCATGAGGCGCGCGAGACCCGCGAGGCCTGAGAGGCGCGCGGCCCGCGACACCCGCGACACCCGCAACGCACGTGGGGCCCGCGAGGCACGTGAGGCCCGCAACACCCGCGACACACGCAGAGGCGTTGGAGAAGACGCGGCCCCGGCCGATTCCGTGCTACACTGATTTGCCGAGAACACCGCGACTCGGGAGGGTCATCTATGTCGAAAATCGTGGCCGTCATCGACGGCAACTCGCTCATGCACCGTGCCTACCACGCTGTTCCGCCGACGATGAGCGCGCCCGACGGCACGCCGACCAACGCGTGCTTCGGCTTCATCGCCATGCTGCTGAAGTTCATCGAGATGGCGCATCCGGATGCCATCGTGTGCGCCTTCGATGCGGGGCGCCCGAAGTGGCGGATGGAGGCGATTGAGCAGTACAAGGCGCAGCGCCCGCCGATGGACGCTGAGCTCAAAGCACAGTTTCCCCTGATGGAAGGCTTGCTCGAGGCGATGAACATCCCAGTCGTGCGCGTGACGGGCTGGGAAGGCGACGACATCTTGGGCACCGTGTCCGCGCGCGACGAGGCGCTCGGGTATCGCACGCTGCTCGTTTCGGGCGACAAGGACGTCTACCAGCTCGTGAGCGAGCTCACCCACGTCGTCACGACCAAGAAGGGCATCACCGACGTCGCAATCTACGGCCCCGACGAGGTCTTCGAGCGCTACGGCGTCACACCCGCCCAGTTCCCCGATTTCCTCGGGCTTAAGGGCGACGCGTCCGACTACATCCCCGGCGTGCCCGGCGTGGGCGACAAGACGGCCGCAAAATTGCTCGGTGCCTACGGAAATCTCGAGGGCATCTACGAGCATACCGGTGAGCTCAAAGGCAAGCAGAAGGAGAAGATCGAAACCAACCGCGACCAGGCGTTCGCGAGCCGCAAGGTCGCCACCATCTCGCGCGATGTCGACTTCGAACTTGATTTGGAAGGTGCGTCCTTCCCCTCGTTCGACGTCGCGCGCGTGACGGCCGCCTTCAAGAACGTCCGCTTCAACGCGCATCTGGCGCATGTGCTCGCGCTGGTGGGGGAGAAGGCGCCTGCCGAGCGCGCTGCGCTTTCGTGGGAGCCCGTCCTGCACGGGGCCGACGCGCTTGCCGCCGTCAAGGGCGCGATTGCGGAAGGGGAGCGCGTAGGCGTTGCCTTCGTCGAGCCCGAGCAGGCGTCGCTGTTCGATACGGGCGCGGTTTCGGCGTTTTCCACCTCGAAGGGCGCGGCCGTCTTTGAAGGCGACGAGGCGCTTTCGGTGCTTGGCCAGGTCGTAGCGCAGGGGCGCTTTGCCGCGCTCGACGCGAAGGAGATGCTGCACCGGGTGTATCCAGCCGACACGGCCGAGGCGGCGCTCATCACCGACGAGGAGCTGTTCGCGGCGGAAGTGTTCGACGTGGGGCTTGCGGGCTACGTGATGAACTCGTCCGTTTCCGACTACACGCTCGCCTCGCTCGCCGAAGAGTATCTGGGGGGCGCTCTTCCCGAGGTGAAGACCGACGAGGAACGCGCCTGCGTGCTCGCTGCGGCGGCGCGCTCGCTCGAAGAGCCGCTTTCCCAGGCGCTTGAAGACGACGGGTCGATGCGCACGTACGCCGAGATTGACCTGCCGCTCGTGCCTGTGCTCGCCGCGATGGAGCGCACGGGCGCCGCGATCGATGTGGCGCATCTCGACGAGATCGGCGAGCGCACGCAGGGCGACATCGACGGCTTGCGCGCGCGGATCATCGAGCTCGCCGGCGAGGAGTTCAACGTCGACTCGCCCAAACAGCTCGGCCATATCTTGTTTGAGGTTTTGGGCCTGCCGCCGAAGAAGAAGACGCAGCGCGGATATTCCACCGACGCGAAGGTGCTCAAGGAGCTCGCCGAGGTTCACGAGCTGCCCGCGCTCGTCTTGCGCTACCGCGAGCTTGCCAAGATCAAGTCGACCTACATCGACGCGCTGCCCCGCATGCGCGCAACCGACGGGCGCGTCCATTCCTCGTTCAACGAGACGGTGACGACGACAGGCCGTTTGTCCTCGTCAGACCCTAATTTGCAGAACATCCCCGTGCGCACCGAGTTCGGGCGGCATATCCGCGAGTGCTTCGTGCCGCTTGAGGAGGGCTCGCTGTTCCTCTCGGCGGATTACTCGCAGATCGAGCTTCGCCTGCTCGCGCACCTGTCGGGCGACGAGCACCTGGTCGCGGCGTTCAACAGCGGCGCCGATTTCCACGCCTCGACGGCGAGCCGCGTGTTCGGCATCCCCGTCGAGGAAGTGACGCCCGAGCTTCGCTCCCGCGCGAAGGCGGTGAACTTCGGCATCGTCTACGGGCAGCAGGCGTTCGGCCTCTCTCAGAGCCTTGGCGTACCGTTCGGCGAGGCTAAGGACATGATCGACCGCTACTTCGAGGCCTATCCCGGCGTGCGCGCGTACCTGGACGCTACGGTCGAGCAGGCGCGCGAGCGCGGGTACGCAGAGACGATGTTCGGCCGCAAGCGCCACATTCCCGAGCTCCATGCGGGCAACGCGAACCTGCGCGGGTTCGGCGAGCGCACGGCGATGAACCATCCCATGCAGGGCTCGGCTGCCGACATCATCAAGCTCGCGATGATCGAGGTGTCGCGCAGGCTGCGGGAAGAGGGCTTCGCCGCGAAGCTGCTCATTCAGGTGCACGACGAGCTGGACTTCAGCGTGCCCCAAGGCGAGGTTGAGGCGCTTTCGGCCATGGTGCGCGAGGTGATGGAAGGCGTCGTCGAGCTCAAGGTTCCCCTTATCGCCGACGTTTCGAGTGCCCCCACCTGGGCGGAAGCGCACTAGACGGTTTGGGGCGCCGAGTCGAGGTCGCGCGCCGCCCTTTCGATCGCCGCGCGCACGTCGGGGTTTTCCAGCTTGTCGATGAGCTTGCGGTAGATTCGCTCGCGGATCCACGGCTCGGTGGAAAGCGCTATGGCATCTTCGGTGGGCACCCACTTCACGCCGCTGTTCTCGTCGGGCTTTATGCGGACGGCCTCGTCGGGGGACGCCACGGCGAGATACGTCACGTTCAGGTGCAAATGCGACCCGACGTAGCGCCCGCGCTTCTCGTGCCCGTCGACGGTGAGCACCTCAAGCGAGTAGATATTCCCCGCGGGAAGCGCCACCATGCGCGCGTGCGAGACGCCCGTTTCCTCCTGCAGCTCGCGAAGCGCCACGGCCGCGAGATTGCGCTCGCCGTCGGCGTGTCCGCCGATCCACGACCAAGAATTGTAGATGTTGTGGTAGACGAGCAGCGTCTGCGTACAATCGGGACTCACGACCCAGATTGAGCATGTCATATGCGCAAGCGCGTCGCGGGAAAACGCGTTTTCGCAGGTGTCGAGCACCGATAGGATCGCCTGCTTGTCGACCTCTTCCTGCTCGTTTGCGGGCTCATACGCCGCGATGTCGCCTTTGATGGCCAAGGGGCCTCCTTTCCCTTCTTTGCGATTGTACCGCTCCGAGGGCGACGGCGCTCTCGCGCGTTTGCGTCGCCGTGCTACACTAGCGGGTACGGAAAAAGGAGAAACGTGGTTACCGAACGCGATATTTCCAAATGCTGCTACGGCCGCACCTTCGAGCGCGCGCAGCGAATCGCCGCGAGCGATCGCAACATCTTGACGAAGCGCGTGCGCTACGAGGTGGGGGAGACCGTGCTGTCTGCCCAGGTCGCAAGCTCAAGTGGGTGGGATGACCACTATCGGACGACGGTGTATCTGTCCTCGGACGAAGACGCGATCGAGGACTGGTCGTGCACGTGCCCCGCAGTCATGGAATACGACGGGCTCTGCAAGCACTGCGCCGCGCTCGCGCTCTCCTTCGCCCGCGCGCCCGAGAAGTTCATGGGCTTCACGCCGACGCGTCGCGTGGCGACCTCGAGCTGCATCGCCGAGCTCATGCGCCGTGGCGAGCAGGCGGCGGCTGACGGCGACCTTGAGGGCTCTATCGACATCGAATGCACGCTGACCTACGGGTTTCGCCTCTGGTCGGCGAGCTTCAAGGTGGCAAGCCCCACCTCTTCCTACGTCATGAAGAGCATCTCCGACTTCGTTTCCCGTATGCGAGCAGGGGAACGGTTTGCCTACGGCAAGAAGCTCGCCTTCACGCATACCCCGGCGCTTCTTACCGAGCGCGCGCGTCGCGTGGCGGAGTTTCTCGACCGCGCCGTATCGCTTAGGGAACGAAACATGCACGCGAGTCGATGGGGTATCTCCTCCTCGCCCGAGGTGGGCCGCGATCTGGATCTTTCGCAGGCGGAGGCGGTCGAATTGCTCGATGCGCTCGACGGGGCCCCGTTCGTCATTCGTGGCACCGACATCGGCACGCGATCGGTCACTGAGACTCGCATCGTGCACGAGGATCCCGAAATCGAGCTTGCGCTCGAGAAGTCGGGCGAGGACGGCTATTGCATCGAGCGGGGGCGCGACTGCGTGATCGCTGCGCAGGGCGGGCGCATGTACGTGTGGATGGGCGATGTCGTGTACCGCTGCTCGCCCGAGTTCTCGCGGTGTGCGGATTTTTTGCGCACGGTCTACGAGAGCCCCGACGTGCGCCTGTTCGTTGCGACAGAGGATATGCCGCTGTTTTGCTCTGCCGTGTTGCCCCAGGTTGAAAAGGCGCTATCGCTGAAGATACCGCCCGAGGTGGAGCGTTTTCGCCCCGTGCCCGGCTCGCTTTCGTTCTACTTAGACAAGGTGCGCGCGGGCGTTCGCGTGGAGGCCGTGGCGACCTACGGCGACTTCCGCTACGTTTTGGCGGGCGAAGACGCCCATCTCGTCGATGCTTCGCGCGCGTCCGCGCCCGTCGCGCGCGCCCGCGCTGCCGCAGCCGCGCGCGGGATTGCCCTTCACCGCGACGGCTCGGTGCACGAAGATCCGGGTCCCTTGCGCGACGCTCGCCTTGAGGCGCGGGCGACGATGCTTGTTGAGCGCTACTTCGGCCTGGGGGACCCGATCATCCCGAACGCCGACGACGATGCGGTGGGCAACCTGCTCTTCGGCGGCCTGCCCGAGTTCCGCGCGGCGGGCGAGGTGTTCACGACGCCCGCCTTCGACCGCCTCATCCGCGACGGTAAGCCGCGCATCTCCATGGGGGTGTCGCTTGCGGGCAACCTGATCGACCTGACGGTGAGCGCGGGTGATTTGGAATCCGACGAGCTCGCCGCGCTGCTGTCGAGCTACCGCAAGCGCAAGCACTACCACAAGCTCAAGGGCGGCGCGTACCTCTCGCTTGAGGACATGGACTTGGCCGAGCTCGATCGCATCGCGTCTGACCTGGGAATCTCTCTAAAGGAACTCGCGAGCGGCAAGGTCGAGCTGCCGAGCTATCGAGCGTTTTACCTCGACGAGGAGAAAGACCTCGACCGCGATCGCTCTTTTAAGAGCTACGTGGACAACTTCCGCTCGGTCGACGAGCAAAGCTACACGCCGCCTAAGCAGCTTTCGAGTGTGCTGCGCCCCTATCAGGAAGAAGGCTTCCGCTGGCTTTCCGCTCGCTGCGATGCAGGGTTCGGCGGCATCCTCGCCGATGAGATGGGCCTGGGCAAGTCGCTGCAGCTCATCTCGCTTCTGCTCGCCCGCTGCGACGAGGCGCGCCGCGTGGGGCCGAGCCTTATCGTGTGTCCGGCGTCGCTCGTGTACAACTGGCTGCAGGAATTCGCCCGCTTCGCGCCCGAGCTCACGGTTCGCGCCGTCGCGGGCCCGAAGGCTGAGCGCCGCCGCATCAGGGCGCTCTCGCTTCCCGCGGTCGACGGCTCTGCCGCCACCGACCCGTGCGACGTGCTTGTGACCTCCTACGACCTGCTTCGCATCGACATCCACGACTGGGTGGGGGAGCGCTTCTTCCTGTGCGCGCTCGACGAGGCGCAATACGTGAAGAACCCGGCGGCGCTCGTCACGCGCGCGGTGAAGCGCGTCGAGGCTGAGCATCGTTTCGCGCTCACGGGCACTCCGATGGAGAACCGTCTCTCGGAGCTCTGGAGCATCTTCGATTTCCTGATGCCGGGGCTTCTCGGCCCCTATGCGCGCTTCCGCGAGCGCTTCGAGCTGCCGATCGTCGGTGGCGACGAGGACGTCGCGCGCAGGTTGCAGGCGCTCGTGGGTCCGTTCATGCTGCGACGCCTGAAGACGCAGGTGCTTTCTGACTTGCCCGAGAAGCTCGAAAGCGTGGTGTACGCGCCCATGACCGGCGAGCAGCTGAAGCTGTACTCCGCACATGAGCAGCGCCTTCGTGAGGAACTTACGCGCCAGAAGAACGACAAGGCTGCCAAGGACGGCGGGCGCAAGAGCGGCATGTCGGATGCGGAGTTCAACAAGAGCAAGGTGCAGATCTTGGCCGAGCTCACGCGCCTGCGCCAGCTGTGCTGCGACCCGCGCCTGCTCTACGAGAACTACAAGGGCCCTGCGGCGAAGCTCGACGCGATCTGCGATCTGGTGGACTCCGCGATGGGCGGCGGCGAGAAGGCGCTCGTGTTCTCCCAGTTCACAAGCTTCTTATCGCTTATCGCCGACAAGCTCGACGCGGCCGGCGTGCGCTTCTTCACGATCACGGGCGCCACGCCTAAAGAGGAGCGGCTGGAGCTTGTGAACCGCTTCAACGCCGACGACACGCCCGTGTTCCTGATTTCGCTCAAGGCGGGCGGCACGGGGCTCAACCTCACGGGCGCGTCGGTCGTCATCCATGCTGACCCCTGGTGGAATGCGGCGGCGCAGGATCAGGCGACCGACCGCGCGCACCGCATCGGGCAGACGCACGTGGTGAGCGTCGAGCGCGTAATCGCGAAGGGGACGATCGAGGAGCGCATCCTCGCACTTCAGGAGGCGAAAAGCGATTTGGCCGACCAGGTGGTCGGCGCGTCTGGCGTGTCGCTTGCCTCGCTTTCCCGCGACGATTTGGTCGACCTGCTGAGCCCGGTGGAATAGGAGTGGGCAAGGGGGCGCTGGCCTCGCTAATCCCGCTGGCCGGGCTACATTCGGGATAGGCGGCTGAAGTCGGCGCGCTCGTCGACGACGGGGATGCCGGCTTTCCAGAAGGCCCAGGCAGCGATGCCCCAACCGGGTGCGATCGTGCCAGAAAACGTGCCGTCGTAGACTTCCCCCGATCCGCATGAGGGACTCTTCGCCTTGAGGATGGCCAGCTTACAGCCTGCTTCTTTTGCGCGCGCAAGCTCGGCCTGCGCGCCGCGGGTGTAGGCGGCCGTGCGATCGGTGCCGCTCGCGTCGAGGATCGTCCAAGGACCCCCGCCTGCTTCGTTTGTTTCGCGGCCGCACGATGCAGAGTCGCCGCGCCCGCGCTCGCGCTCCGCCCAGCTTGCGTGCCCCTCATTTTCGCGGGTGGCCTCGCTTGCGGGGAGGATTGGTGCGCTGCTGTCCGCCGTGCGCGCTTTCTCGCTCTCCATCCATGGAGCCCGTATAATCTCGCACGGCGTGCGCGGCGTGGGAAGCCCTCCCGCCACTTCGGGGCAGACGGGCACAAGCTCGTGTCCGAGTGCGGCGAGCTCCTGCACGCGCACGCACGGCTTCGAGCGCCCGTCGTAGCGGCACGCCTCGCCCAAAAGGCACGCGCTCACAGCGATTCTCATGCAAGTCTCCCCACATACGGAAACGCAGGGCGGCGGGTCCGATGACTCCCAGGATCCCGAGGACCCGAGGACCCCGAAGAGCCCCAGGACCCCGAGGGCCCCAAGCGATCCGCCGCCCGCTTCTTCATGAAGCCAAGTATATTCCTTCCGCAGCCAGTTCCCTCGCGCTCTTTACGCGTTAACGGGGAAGAGCTTGCCGCTCACCATGACATACACGTTTCCGTCCGTCGCGAAGTGCGAGGGTATCGCATAAGCAAACGTGCAGGTCACATGGCTGTTTGCGGGAGCGCTATAGATTGTTCCAACATAATCGTCGGCTCGTGACGGCGCCGCCACCTCGCAGGCGAGTTCGTATGACGTGCGCGAGATGCGAGACACGTTGCCCTCGTCGTCGATTACCACGAGGGTAGCAAGGTTTTCGCATCCTCCGACGAAGTCTTCATCGGCGTCGCCGGTGTTCTCGACATCGACCGTGATCGTTGCGAAGGTGAACCCGTCTGTGGCAAGTGTTCCGTCGTCGTTGAACGTCATGCCAAAGCGTTGCTCGAGCCATTTGTCCGCATAGGCAGAGTCGCCGCCGAATCCTTGCAGGTAGAAGAACTCGTTTTTCGCGCGTCCGAGCGGCGGTGCGTCGCCGAACGTCACCTCAGGTGCGTGAATCACGGTCGAGCCGCAATCGATAAGGTTAACCCGGTAATTGCCGTGCTCATCGGTCGAGATCGCGATATTCTGAGCGGCAACGGTGTCATCGGGTCCCAGCACATCCAGTTCACTTGCGTTTATGCCTAAGGGCTCGGTTTCATCGACGATGTCTGCGTTCTCGTCAACGCCGTTTGGCATGAGTGTGCTTGCGAACTCGTTTGCTTGCATGCTGGCGTTGGGGAACGAATCGTTCGTATCCGAAACGACCTCTCCGAACACCGATGCGATCGAGTACGTTCCATCGTCGTTGGCAAGTGGGGTGACCATGCGCGTCTCGGGATCTGCTTCCTTGACTTCGCGGCTTGTCATCTCGGACGTCATGTTGAAATAGGTCGGGTTGTCGGCATAGAGCGGGTCCACACGAAACATCGCTTCGTGCAAGGTGATGACCTGGGTTGATGTGCTTCCGTCTTCGAAAGTGGCCGTTATGGTGAGCGTGGCGCCGTCGAAAAGCGATAAGGGGTCACCCTCGGCATCCGGGTTGAACAGGCCGAAGCACGTCGTGCCGTCTTCGATGCCAGGCGCGTCTGCAAGTGCGAGGTCGATTACCGATCCGTAACGCTTTAACAGGGCGGCTTGGATTTCCTGGTCGCTTCGCGGTTCCTCGCCGTTCAGGTCTCCGCCTTCCTCGGCGTCCCACTTCACGACGACAACCGAGTCGCAGCTCGAAAGCGTGCCGTTGAGTCCTCGAAAGCGGTCGTTCCAATCGACGGCGCGATTGAAGGCGACTGGGTCGCTGGTCTGGGAAATCGTCGTGACGTCTTGTCGGTACAGCTCGCCCGCCGATATGCTCGCCTGCACACGGGAGATGCCCTCGCCTTCTACGGTGAACGTGCATCCGGTGAAGTACCCTTCGGCTTCGCCGGATTGCGTCCATTGGGAGTGCGTGCGGTCGAAGACAATCTGCCCGTCTTCGGAAGGGAGAATGGTCTCGCCATCGCTCGCCCAGGCGCGAACGGTGAAGCCGTGAGCGGCTGTCTGCGTTGCTGACTGCGGCGAAGGGATGGCTCCTCCCGCTGCCGCGGCAGCGTATCCGACGCCGCCGACGATTAACGCTCCCGCCACGAAGCAGGCGGCAATTGCATATGGCTTGTATGGCTTGCGGAATCGTGTCTTGCGCCCGGAGTGCGTGGTCTGCTCCTTCGCGCGGGCGAGCGTCGCGGCGACGAGTTCCTCGTTGGGCTCTATGCTTTTCATGAGTTCGGCGTAGCGGGTGAAAAAGTCGTGTTCGTTCATTGCGTGTCCTCCAGTTCGATGCGCAGTGCTTTGCGGGCACGATGTAGATGGGAGCGTACGGTGGCGGGTGCGTCCCCGATGATTTCGGCGATCTCGGTTGTTGAGTATCCCTCGTAGTAGAACAGGTGCACCACGGCTCGTTGTTTCGGCGACAGCGCCGCAAGTGCACGTTCGAGCATTACGTCCTGCGCTGCCGTTCCGCTTTCCGATTCAAATTGCTGCAGCGAGTCTGACGCTGCCTTGGCTTCTGCAGCGGGGCTTTCGAGCGGTTCAGCCAAACGATTTTCTCGTTGTCGCAGGATGTCATTCGAACAGTTGATTGCCACGCGAATGAGCCATGCCTTTTCGTGATCGGCGTCGGTGAAGGTGCCGCTGTGAAGGTGTCGTTTCAGGAATGTGTTCTGGAACACATCGTTTGCGTCGTGCGCGTTGCCGCAATACGCAAACGCAATGCGGTAGACCATGGCACCCCAAGCCTCGATTGTCTGCTCAAGGGTATTGTTCACTGTCCTTTTCAATCGTCTCCTTCCCCTGCTTCTTTGATGATAGCCGCATAGGGCGCCACGGCTTATGTTGCTTCGCTTGCGACCGGTCTTACCTCTAACACGGTTGAGAGCGATGAATTGTTGCAGGAACTCGAGGGTTGCCGCAAAAGTCCTTCGTCATCGGTGTTTGCCGAGCGCTACAATAGGGAGCGACACAAAACGGCGCCCGAGCGCGGCGCCCCGAAGAAAGGCAAGAAATGTTCGACGGAATGAAGAGCCCCGGCCGCAACGACGAATGCTGGTGCGGCAGCGGCAAGAAATACAAGAAGTGCCATCTCGACCTGGACGAGCGCCTGCAGGAACTCTACGAGCAGGGCGAAGAGGTTCCTTACCGTTCGCTTCTGAAGACGGCGGCCGACATCGAGGGCATCAAGAAGTCTGCCGCCATCAACATCGGCGTGCTCGATTACGTGGCCGAGCACATCAAGGCGGGCGTGAACACCGCCGAGATCGACAAGTGGATCTACGACTACACCGTTGAGCACGGCGGCACGCCGGCCGACCTCAACTACGAGGGCTATCCCAATAGCGTGTGCACGTCCATCAACGAGGTAGTGTGCCACGGCATCCCGTCCGAGCGCGATGTGCTCAAAGAGGGCGACATCGTGAACGTGGACTGCTCGACCATTCTGGACGGCTACTTCTCCGATTCCTCGCGCATGTTCATGATCGGCGCGGTCGACGAGGAGAAGGAAAAGCTCGTGCGCGTCACGAAGGAGGCGCTCGAAGCGGGCCTTGCCGCCGTGAAGCCGTGGGGGCATCTGGGTGATGTGGGGGCGGCCGTTTCCGCGCACGCGCATGCGAACGGCTTTTCGGTCGTCGAGGAGTTTGGCGGCCACGGCATTGGGCTTGAGTTCCACGAGGACCCGTTCGTGAGCCATGTCGCCGAAGCGGGGACGGGCCCGGTGCTTGTGCCGGGCATGTGCTTCACCATCGAGCCGATGATCAACGCGGGAGCGCGCGAGATCGACATGTCCGACCCTAACGGCTGGACGGTGCGCACGGCGGACGGCAAGCCCTCGGCGCAATGGGAAGTGCAGCTTGTGGTGACCGACGACGGCTACGAGCTTCTTTCGTGGTAAAATGCCTGGCTACATGGCGCTTTTCGGGTAAACGGTGAAATCTTTTGAAATTACCTCTTGCGCAAAGGGTGTCCTTCCCGTATTATATCAACTTGCGCCACGGTGGGTGTGGCCTAGTTGGTTAGGGCGCCAGATTGTGGCTCTGGAGGTCGAGGGTTCGAATCCCTTCACCCACCCCAGCGCGCGCACGTATCTTTGACATATGTTTACTTGGACCGTTAGCTTAGTTGGTAGAGCAGGGGACTCTTAATCCCAAGGTCCGGGGTTCGAGTCCCCGACGGTCCACCATCTCAAAGATGCACTTTTACATACGTTTACTTGGACCGTTAGCTTAGTTGGTAGAGCAGGGGACTCTTAATCCCAAGGTCCGGGGTTCGAGTCCCCGACGG
>CAKUKU010000025.1 GCA_934663775.1 uncultured Ellagibacter sp.
CTTTCTCGTCGAATATGCTCGGCATTTTACCCTCATCACGCGGCATTTTTTGTCTCATTTGTATGTGATGGCGTATAGGGTAGGATGTTATCGGTAGAATATCGAGGATACGGTTGCGGCCGCATGCGCAGCGTGCGCCGATGCCTATCGGTCGGGCGCCGATTACTACCGCCCGAAATCTTCATACGCGAACGAAAGGCAAAGCTCACATGGGCGTTCAATACACGCAGTTCAACGAAGTCAACATCGATGAGGTCGACGCGGTCATCGTCGGCAGCGGGTTCGCCGGCGGCGTCGTGGCGCGCGAGCTCGCGGAGCGCGGCGGCAAACGCGTGCTCATCATCGAGAAGCGCCCGCACATCGGCGGCAACATGTACGACGAGAAGGACGAGGCGGGCATCCTCGTGCACAAGTACGGCCCGCATATCTTCCATTCCAACGACAAGCGCGCCTTCGACTACGCGCGCCGCTTCTCCGGTTTTCTGGGGTATCAGCACCGCGTTCTGGCCGATTGGTACGGAACCTACATGCCGGTGCCGTTCAACAAGAACTCGATGGAGATCGCGTTCGGCGAG
The DNA here is from genome assembly GCA_934663775.1 of uncultured Ellagibacter sp. Taxonomy (GTDB): domain Bacteria; phylum Actinomycetota; class Coriobacteriia; order Coriobacteriales; family Eggerthellaceae; genus Ellagibacter. Next base: position 576 of record CAKUKU010000025.1, read on the forward strand.
GAGAAAGCTGCTCATTACATCGAGAAGCTCATCGACACCTTCGGCGACGAGCGCAAGGTGACCATCAACGAGCTGCGCGAACAGGACGATCCCGAGCTTGCCGAGATCGCCGATTTCGTGTACAAGAACGTGTTTCTGTACTACACGCAGAAGCAGTGGGGGCTCAAACCCGAGGAGGTCGACCCGTCGGTGACGGCGCGCGTGCCGGTGTTCATTTCGCGTGACAACCGTTACTTCCAGGACGCCTATCAGGGCATGCCCGTCTTCGGCTACACCAAGCTCTTCGAGGAGATGCTCGACCACGACAATATCCAGGTCTGCCTGAACACCGAGGCGGAAAGCGTGTTCGAACTCGAGTTCGAAAGCGACGCTGAGGACGCGCCGCTTTCCGCGATCAAGCTCCGCGGCAAGAAGTTCGAGGGCCCCATCGTCTACACCGGCCCGCTCGACGAGCTTTTCCTCGCGCGTTTCGGGCGTCTGCCGTATCGCAGCCTCGACTTCGTATACGAAACCTTCGACAAAGAGCATGTCCTGCCGTGCGGCACGGTGAACTTCACGGTCACTGAGGACTACACGCGCATCACGGAGTTCAAGTACCTGACCGGCCAAAAGTCGGACAAGACCACCATCATGAAGGAGTACTCGCGCGCCTACGAGGACCCCGCGACGCAGACCCCATACTACGCCATCCTCTCCGACGAGAACCGCGCGCACTACGAGCGCTATCGCGCGCTGACCGCTAAGCTTCCTAACTTCTATCCGCTCGGGCGCTTGGCCGAGTACCGCTACTACAATATGGACAAGATCATCAGCCTCGCGCTCGAGCTTTCCGACAAGCTGGTTGAGGAGTAGCTTTCATGAAGACCATCTCGTTCGCGGTGCCGTGCTACAACTCCGCCGCCTACATGGACAAATGCATCGAGTCGCTTTTGGCCTGCGGTGACGACGTCGAGATCATCATCGTCGACGACGGCTCGACCAAAGACGACACGCCCCAGAAGGCCGACGCCTGGCAGGAGGCCCACCCGGGCATCATCCGTGCCATCCATCAGGAAAACGGGGGCCACGGTGCTGCCGTGAACACCGGTCTCGCTGCTGCCGAAGGCCTGTACTTCAAGGTCGTCGACTCCGACGACTGGCTCGATGAGAACGCGATGCGCCAGGTCATGGCCTATCTTCGCTCGCAGCTTGACCGGGATCATGCAACCGACCTCGTCATCGGCAATTACGTCTACGAGAAGGTGCACGAGGGCACGCGCACGGTGATGGGCTACTTCAACGTGTTCCCGACCGACGCGGAGTTCGGCTGGAAGGACGTGAAGCATTTCCGCCAGAGCCAGTACCTGCTCATGCATTCGGCCATCTATCGCACCGAGCTTCTTCGCGAAACCGGCCTGAAGCTTCCCGAGCACTGCTTCTACGTTGACAACATCTTCGTGTACGTGCCGTTGCCGTTCGTCGACACCATGCGTTACCTCGACGTGGACATGTACCGTTACTTCATCGGGCGCGAGGATCAAAGCGTGAACGAGAGCGTCATGATGAGCCGCATCGACCAGCAACTTCGCATCACGCGCTTCATGATCGACGCGGTGCAGCTGCCCGACGATGTCGTGGAGCCGAAGCTTCGCCGCTATATGTTGAACTACCTGTCCATGATGATGTGCATCTGCTCGATCTTCTGCCGCATGATCGGAACGCTTGAGGCAGACGAGAAACGCCATGCCATTTGGGAATACTTGAAGGAGCACAACCCCGGCGCCTACTGGCACGTTCGTCGTAGCGCGCTCAACGTCGGCACGAACCTGCCTGGCGGGGTGGGGCGCAGCCTCGGCATCTCGGGCTACCACATCGCGCAGAAGATCTTCAAGTTCAACTAGTGCTGCCCTATTCGCATGCCCGCGAAAGCCGCCTTCAGGCGGCTTTCCTCGTGGATGGGCCTCGTGATGATTTTGCGCTTCCTTGTTCATTTCTTTACGGCATCTTGATAATCTTGAACGCTTCTTCTATGCTTACAACGAATGAATAGGTATAGATAATTGCTATCTTGCGCAGGTACCTTACCGGCCCCTGCGCGTTTTGCTGTTTGCAACCTGGAAGGATGCGCCCATGCTCTCCCGTTCGGAATTCGACGTGGTGCTCGCTTTGAAGGAGAACCCCGGAACCACCCAGCGCGCGATCGCCTCTGAGCGCGACATGTCGCTCGGCACGGTGAACGCCGTCATGAAATCCCTCGTCGGGCGGGGACTTGTTGCTCGTGGCAAGCTCACGGTGGAAGGCGAGGACGCTTTGGCGCCTTACAAGGTGCGCAACGCCGTCATCATGGCGGCGGGGCTTTCATCGCGCATGGCGCCGCTTTCCTACGAGCGCCCGAAAGGCGTGCTCAAGGTGCGTGGGGAAGTGCTCATCGAGCGGCAGATCAGCCAGCTCAAGGAAGCGGGGATCGACGACATCACGGTCGTCGTCGGCTTCAAGAAAGAGGAGTTCTTCTATCTGGAAGACCGTTTCGGCGTGAAGATCGTCGTCAACACCGACTATATCTCGCGCAACAACCATGCGACGTTGTTTCAGGTGCGAAACATTATCGGCAACACCTACATTTGCTCGTCGGATGACTACTTCATGCACAACCCCTTCGAGCGCTACGTCTACGATTCCTATTATGCCGCGGTGTTCGAAGAGGGCGACACCGACGAGTACTGCCTTGAGACCCAGGGCCGCGATATGCGGATCACAGGCGCGCACCCCGGCGGGTCCCATTCGTGGGTTATCATGGGCCATGCCTACTGGACGCGCGACTTCACCTGCGATTTCATGCGCTTTTTGGCCGAAGAGTACAATCTTGGCGAAACGCGCGGAAAGCTGTGGGACGACATCTTCTTAGATCACACCGACGAGCTTCGCATGTACATGCGGCCCTACGACGCGGGCGAGATCCGCGAATTCGACTCCCTCTATCAGGTGCAGGATTTCGACCCGCTGTTCATCGAGAACGTCGCGTCCGACGTGCTCGACAACATCTGCGCGACGCTCGATTGCGCGCGCGCCGACATCGCGGGGGTAAACCCCATAAAGAAGGGCCTCACGAACCTGTCGTTCTACTTCGAATGCAAGGGGCGCGCGTTCGTCTACCGCCATCCGGGCGCCGGCACCGACGAGATCATCAACCGCCAAGCGGAGACCTATGCGCTCAAAGTGGCATCTGAACTGGGGCTTGACTCCTCGTTCATCTACGAGGACCCCGAGCGCGGCTGGAAGATCTCGCGTTTCGTGCCCGATTGCACGCCGTTCGACTACGCCGACGAAGGCCAAGTCGCCCGTGCGCTCGGGCTCGTGCGCCGCCTGCACGAAAGCGGCGCACAGTCGCCGTGGAGCTTCGACTTCTTCGACGAGGCGACCAAGGTCGAGGGTCTGCTTGCAAGCGAGGGCTGGTCGTTTCCTTCCGACTTCTCCGAGATTAAGGCGAAGATCGAGCGACTCGTCCCCCTCATGCGCGCGGGTGCGGGTGCGCCTGTTTTGTGCCACAACGATTTTTATGGGCCGAACATCCTCGTGCATGGCGACGAGATGTGCCTCATCGATTGGGAATACGCCGCGATGGGCGACTACGGCTGCGACTTCGGCAACTTCGTCGCGCAGGGGTCGGGCTTCGACGTTGCGCGCGCAAAGGAGGCGATTCCTCTGTACTTCGGGCGCGAAGGCACGCGTGATGAGGTGTTTCACCTGATCGCATGCACGGCGATCGTTGGGTGGTACTGGTATGTGTGGGCGATGCACCGCGAATCGAAGAGCGCGCCGGTGGGAGAGTGGCTCTACGTGTGGTATCGCTCGGCGAAGGACTACGCCGACGCCGCGCTCGCGATGGCCGAGGAAGTCGGCATGTCCGCATCGGGCGCGGGCGCGCTCGCGCACGACGAGTTCGTCGCTCTTGCCCAGGCTGAGGCGAAGACGCGCCATACCGCGCACCCCGAGTCGATCGATCCCGCCGCGCACGATGCGGCATGCGCCCGATTACGCGAGCGGGGTCTGCTTGCGGGGGATGCGCCCACGCCGCGGGGCCTTGCTGCACTCGAGCCTTATCGCGCGCGCCGCGCCGTGCTTTTGGCAGCAGGCTTCGGCAGCAGGCTTCTCCCTGTCACCGTGAACACTCCCAAGCCGCTTGCTCGCGTCCATGGGGTGCGTATCATTGACCGCCTGATCGACGCGGTCATGGCGGCCGGCATTGACGAGATCTACATCGTGCGCGGATATCTTGCCGAGGAGTTCGATCAGCTTCTGCATAAGTACCCCAATCTCCGTTTCATCGACAACCCGCTTTACGGCGAGACGAACAACATCTCGTCGGCGGTGGCCGCCTGCGAGCACTTCGAACGCGCCTACGTGTTCGAGAGCGATTTGTTCCTGACGAATCCAGCGCTTGTGAGCAAGTATCAATTTCAGTCGAACTACCTGGGCTTTCCTGTCGAGAAGACCGACGACTGGTGTTTCGATGCGAACGGGGATGGCGTTATCGAAAACCTGGCGAAGGGCAAAGATGCCCCTTGCTGGCAGATGGTCGGGCTTTCCTTCTGGACGGCCGCCGATGGCGCGCGGCTTGCCCGCGACATCCCCGAGGTGTTCGAGCGCGAGGACGCGAAGCAGATTTTCTGGGATGATGTGGCCATCGTACGGTGCGCGGGCGATTACGCCGTTCACGTGCGCGAATGCAGCCCCGACGACATCTTGGAGATAGACGACTTCGACGATTTGCAGCGCGTCGACCCCTCCTATATCGTGCGTCATAAAGGCGCCTAGCGACTATAACCGAGGGGCATGATCGCTCGATCAGCCATCGCCGAGGAGTCTATGACTTCGGAAACGGTGTATCTGGAGGGCAGCCGCAGCCAGCAAGGCGTAGATTCGGGAAAGAGGGCGCGCATGGCCACCATCGATGTCGACAAGCTCCGCGACTACATGACTGACTACTTCGGCACCGCAATGTTCAACGGTTTCCCTGCGGCTGTTCTCGACCTCTCCGACATCGAGCGCATGAGCGGTCACGAGCTTTGCCAAAAGGCGGAATCCCTCGGTATCGACCTTCGCAATTTTGAAATTGGGTTGCTGAACCCGCTCGAATGATCGGCTGGGTTCTTTAAATGGGAAGGGGAGGCGTGGACGACGCGATTTACGTCATCGACCGCATTGAGGAGGGCATTGCCGTCCTCGTGTGCGATTCGGGCGAGAAGACGGAAGTCCCTCTTTCGGGCCTACCTTCAGGTGCGCACGAGGGTTCGTGCCTGCGTCCCTGCGAGCGCGGGTTCGCCCTCGATGAAGGGGAGGAAGCTGCGCGCACGCGCCGAATCGAGCAGAAACTCAACGCGCTCTTCGTGGATTAGAAAAGGGGTTGTCGCATCATGGTACAACGGGAAAGGTCGCTGGATCGCTTCTCACTCGCCGTCGACGTGGGGAACACCTTCACGCGCTTCGGGGTCTTCGACGGCGAGGAGCTCGCGCACACTTGGTGCGCGACGACGCTCCCCGTGCTCACCGCCGACGAGGCGCACGCTATGCTGCGCGAGTTCTTCGAGATTCGCGGCATCGCTCGCGGCCACCGCGATGGCGAGATTTCCCATGCCATCGTGTCGTCGGTCGTGCCCTCGCTCACCGACGTCTGGGTGCGCGCCGCGCGTGCAGTCGTCGGGTGCCGCCCGCTCGTGGTGGGGCCGGGGCTTAAGACCGGGCTTCGCATGCGCTTCGACGACCCGGGCGAGGTCGGGTCCGATCGCATTGCCGACATGGTCGCCGCCAAGGAGCTGTTCGGCTATCCGCTCATCGTCATCGACTTCGGCACGACCACGAACTTCGAGGTGCTCGACCGCGACGGCTCGTTTTCGGGGGGAATCATCGCTCCCGGCCTGCGCCTTTCCCTGCAGGCGCTCTCGTCTGCCGCGGCAAAGCTTTCCATGGTGGAGCTTGCCGCTCCCGCGTCGACCGTGGGTCGCAACACTCGCGCCGCCGTGCAGTCGGGCGCGGTCTTAGGCGAGGTCGCGCGCATCGACGGGCTCATCGACATGATCTGGGAGGAGCTCGGCTACGTTGGCGACGTCGTCATGTCGGGAAGCGATGCGGGCGCGCTTTCGGCTTTGTGCCGCCATGAGGTTACGGTGGAGCCCGATTTGACCCTTCTCGGCCTCGGCCTGCTCGAGCGGGCTAATCGCCGCAGGTAGGTATCGATGGAACGCGACGTTGCCGGCTCTCTCTTGCGGCCGTGGGAGGGCCCTGCGATCCTGCTTGTGGACCTCGACGCCTTTTTCGCATCGGTGGAGCAGCTCGACCACCCCGCCTGGCGAGGCAAGCCCGTCGTCGTCGGCGGCGATGCCGACAAGCACGGGGTCGTTTCCACCGCCTCCTACGAGGCTCGCGCATATGGCGTCCACAGCGCCCAGCCCTCATCGGTTGCGCGGCGGCTGTGCCCCGACGCCATCTGGACGCATGGGCACTTCGATCGCTATCGCGAGATGTCCAACGCCATCATGGACATCCTGCGCGATGAAACGCCGCTCGTGCAGCAGGTGAGCATCGATGAGGCGTTCATGGACGTCACTCCCACGCAGGTGAACACCGAGCACCCCGTGAGCATCGCCCGCCGCATCCAGTCGCGTGTGGAGGCGCTTGGCGTGACGTGCTCGGTGGGGGTCGGCACGTCGAAGACCATCGCGAAAATTGCCTCTGACATGGATAAACCTCGTGGGCTTACCGTAGTCTACCCGGGGCGCGAGGAGGGCTTTCTCGCCCCTTTGCCCGTGCGACGTTTAAGCGGGGTGGGAGCCGTCGCCGAGCGCGAGCTGGTAGGTCACGGCGTCCGGACGCTCGGCGAGATGGCGCGCGCCGACGAGTCGCTTCTGCGGCGCATCTTCGGTAAGAATTCGCTCATGATGCGCACGCGGGCGCGCGGCGGGGACATGATCCCGGTCGAAGGGGGAGAGTCCGCGAAGTCGGTGTCGAACGAGATGACGTTCGCGAGCGACCTCACCACCCGCGTTGACGTGGAGGCCGCGATCGCCACGATGGCGGCGAAGGTGGGGCGCCGTCTGCGCAAGAAGGGCCTTGCCGGGCGCACGCTCTCGCTCAAGCTGCGCTTCGGCGACCGCACCGTGCGCTCGGTGCAAAAGCGCCTTCCCGTCCCGAGCGACGACGAGCTCGCCTTTACCCCGCTGCTCTACCGCATGGTCGACGAGGTGTGGCGCGAGGGCGTTCCCGTGCGCTTGCTCGGCGTGGGAATGAGCGGCTTCGACGAGGGCGACTTCGTGCAGGAGACGCTCTTCGACGTCGTGCGCGAGGCGCCCTCGGTTATCGACGCGGCGCCCGTCATCGCCGACGATGCGAAGAGGCGCGGGCTTTTGGATGCGACCGACGCCCTGCGCGACCGCTTCGGGGAGGGCGCTGTGCGTTTCGGGCACGAGCTGCGCAACGCCAAGAACACGACGGGCACGGGTGCGAAGAACCCCGACGATTACAAGTAGGCGCTCCTTCGAAGGCTTGCTCGAGCGCGCCTTCGTCTGCGTCGTTTTCCATATCGCCTTGATGCCGTATACTTCTGCCCGTACTGAAAACGTGTCGTCTTTTGGATGGCGCGTGAATATCCGATGAGAAAGGAACGCCATGGATTTCGAGATCGTCACCGATTCGAGTTGCAACCTGAAAGAGGAAATGATCGACGAGTTCGGTCTCCATGTGCTTCCGCTGACGTTCATGGTCGATGGCGAGCAGCATCAAAGCTACCTGAAGGGCCAGGTCACCGACTTGCAGCAGTTTTATACGATGATGCGCGAGGGTAAGGTCATCACGACTTCACTTCCTAACTTGGCCGATTCCGAAGCGCTTTTTCGCGGGCTTTTGGAAGCTGGGCGCGACGTGCTCTACCTGGGCTTTTCGAGCGGCCTTTCGGGCACTTTCGAAGCCATCTCGCTTCTGTGCAGCCAGCTTGCCGTCGAATTCCCCGATCGCAAGATTTTCTCCGTCGACACGCTTGCCGCATCGGGCGGCGAGGGCCTGCTCGTGTGGCATGCCGTGCAGAAGGCGCGCGAGGGTCTCTCGATCGAGGAGCTGCGCGATTGGGTCGAGGGGCACAAACTCAACCTGGCGCATTGGTTCACCGTCGACGACTTGATGTTTCTCTGGCGTGGCGGTCGTGTTTCGAAGACGAGCGCCTGGGCGGGCACGCTTCTGAACGTCAAGCCCGTGCTGCACGTCGACGATGCGGGCCATCTCATCCCGATGGAGAAGGTGCGCGGCCGCAAGAAGTCGTTGAATGCGCTCGTCGACCACATGGAGAAGTCTGCCATCCCGCCGGTTTCCGACCAGATGGTGTTCATCACGCACGGCGACTGCATTGAGGATGCGGAATACGTGGCGGAAAAGGTTCGCGAGCGCTTCGGCGTGCGCGACGTCGTCATCAATTACGTCGACCCTGTCATCGGCGCGCATTCGGGCCCTGGCACGATGGCGCTGTTCTACATGGCGGAAAGCCGCAACTAACAGGTCATGTCCACCCCCGCAATGCCTGCGACCACCCGTCGCACGCTCCATTACTACTGGCTTGTCACGCGCAGGCACCTGGGTCTGTTCGTGGGGCTTGTCGCGGCCACGCTCGCGTACGTGGCCCTGCTGTCGTACGCAAATCCGTACCTTATGAGCATGGTGGTCGACCAGGTGAGCCAAAACCCCGTGGCGGCAGACGAGGTGTTCGCCGTGTTCGGGCCGTTCGCGGCCGCGCTCGTGGCGGTGAATGTTGCGGGCCAGGCGGCGAGCAAGATGCAAGACTATTGCATGTACCGCCTGCAGATCGCAGCATCCTACGACCTGGCTACGATGAGCTTCGATGCGCTTTGCAACCAGTCGATGTCGTTTCATTCGAACCGCTTCGGCGGCACGCTCGTGAGCCAGACGTCGAAGTTCATGAGCGCCTATCAGCTTATCCTGGAAACGCTGTCGTTCCCGTTTCTGCCGGTGATGTGCTCGATCGCATTCACGTGCGCCGTGCTCATTCCGCGCGTGCCCGTCTATGTCGCGGTGCTGATGGCTCTGCTCGCGATTTACGGCTGCGTGTCCTATTTCATGTACAAGCGGATTCTCGGGCTGAACGAGGAGGCGGCGAGCGCGCAAAACCAGCTTTCCGGCGAGCTGTCCGACTCGGTCGCGAACATCCTTGCGGTGAAAACCTACGGGCGCGAGGATTACGAGCGCGCGCTTTTCGATGAGGCAAACCGCTGCGTCGTCGCGCGTGACAACCGCCGCATGCGCGCCTCGCTCGCGCGCGGAATCGTCACGGCGTGCATCGCGGTCGTCATCATGAGTGCGGTCACGGTTTTCATCATCGGGGGAAACGCCTGGTATGGAATCACGCCGGGCACGCTCGTCTTGATGTTCACCTACACCTACACGGTGACGAACCAGTTCAACTTCATCAACAACGGCTTGCAGCGCATGAACCGCGCGTTCGGTGATGCGAGCGGCATGACGCAGGTCCTCGATGAGCCGCGGCTTGTGGCCGACCTTCCGGGTGCGCCCGACCTGCGCGTGCGCGAGGGCGCGATCGACTTTTGCGACATCGGGTTCTGGTATAGCGACGGCGGTGCGAGAACGTGCGTGTTCGAGGATTTCAACTTACATATTTCCGCAGGTGAACGTGTTGGTCTTGTCGGCATGAGCGGGGCGGGAAAGACCACGCTCACCAAGCTTTTGCTGCGATTGTCCGATATCCAGGAGGGGCACATCCTCATCGACGGCCAGGATATCGCTCGCTGCACGCAGCAATCGCTTCGCCGCCAGATCGCCTACGTGCCGCAGGAGTCGCTCTTGTTCCACCGATCGATTGCCGAAAACATCGCCTACGGGCGCCCCGACGCCACGATGGACGAGATTCGCGAGGCGGCGCGGCTGGCGAACGCGCTCGAGTTCATCGAGCGGCTGCCGGAGGGTTTCGACACGGTCACGGGCGAGCGCGGCGTGAAGCTCTCGGGCGGCCAGCGCCAACGCGTGTCGATTGCGCGGGCGATGCTGGCTGATTGCCCGGTGCTCGTGCTCGACGAGGCCACAAGCGCGCTCGATTCCGAAAGCGAGCGGCTTGTGCAAGACGCGCTTTCCACGCTCATGCGCGGGCGAACGTGCATCGTGGTCGCGCACCGCCTCTCGACGGTGGCGAGCCTCGATCGGATCGTGGTGCTCGACGATGGGCGTATCGTGGAGGATGGCCCGCACGCCGATCTTGTGGCGCGCGGCGGGGAATACGCGCGCCTCTGGGAGCGGCAGACGGGCGCCTACTTGGAATGATCGCGCGCGGCGGCGTTCGCCTCGTCGAGGGACAACTCGGATTTTCTACCGCTCGTTCTCGAACCGGCGTCGGGTGCTTGAAGTGCGGCGTCGAGATTCACAGCTCTCGCAGCGCGGCTCGAATCACTTGTTTGCCTTCTCCGCCGAATGCGCGGATGAGTGCGCCAACTTCCACCAAACGCAACAGTCCAGGGCTTTGCTCAAGCTCGAGATAGGCATCGGCGGACCGGTGCAGGACGAGCGCGCACTGCTCGACGGTCATGCCCGATGCCTCCCGTGCTTGCTTGAGCCAACTGTCCACCGGGTGCCCTTCCAAAACCGCGATTTAATAATCTCCCTAATAAGTTTAACGGGTATTCGCAGCAGGTCAATCAGAGATATTAAGATAATTTGCTAGCATTTGAGCCATCGGGCGAGGGCTATATGCCATCAAGGGCGCGAAGCGAGGCATCATGGGCGGCAACTACATCGGCGACAATATCAACGCGATTCGGCTCAAAGCTGGGCTGTCCCAAATTCAGCTCGCCGAGGCGGCCGACACCAGTCAGACGACCGTGTCTGCCTGGGAATGCGGGAAGAGCTTGCCGCGCATGTCAAACGTCGAGCGCCTCATCGACGCGCTGCCTCATATGGAGCTGACTGTCGACGATATCCTCAGCGCCGAGCGAGGTTTTGCCAAGCGCGCGATACTTTCGACGGATGCCCCAATTCCCTGCACAGCTCCACTGTATGGTAGCATATCAGCAGGTCAACCGCTTGAAATGCTTCCCGTTCAAGAATATGTCGACATTCCCGTGGCGGTCGCGAAGCGCTATCCCAAAGCGTTCCTCCTAAAGGTAAACGGCGATTCCATGAGCCGTTGTATCTTGAACGGCTACCTGGCGCTCGTGAATCCGGTGAAGACGTTCGACGCAAGCTGCGATGGACGCGTGTTCGCTGTATGCGTAAACGGCGGCGACGCGACCGTCAAGCGAATTCACTTGCTGCACAACGGTGTGGAACTTCAGCCCGACTCCACCGACCCGACGTTCGCTCCATACGTCATCGACTTCAGCAAAAGCGACGAGTCCCTTCGAATCATCGGCCAGGTGGTGTGGTCCTGTAGCCAGCTCGGCGTCGAGCTTTAGAAGACAAGCACTCCTGTTAAGTCTAGCGATTTCGGTCGCCGTATCTCGCCTCGATCATTGCCGGGCAAGACGCCCGCTTTTGCGGGGGAGCGACCCGCTCGCCTTATCGATTCCGCCTCCGCCGCATAAAAGGAGTCATTCTGGGATGGTCGCGATCTAACAGATCGTCAGAAGCCCCTGCCGTCTGTCGTGTTTTTGGGAAGTCGGGCGTTGCGTTCGTTTTGCGAGCATCCCGTTGCCGTATAATCTCCTAGTTTGACAGATGGCGCGCCTCGGCGTGCTTTGCATAGGAATCGATCGGGAAAGGCTGGGCCGCTTTTATGGCGAGCAATTACAAGAACACGATGAACCTGCCCACGACCGACTTCGCGATGAGGGGCAATCTCCCGAAAAACGAGCCCAAGCGCCTCGCGGAGTGGGAAGAGGATCACGTCTACGAGAAGCTGCAGGAGAAGAACAAGGACGCTAAGCCCTTCGTCCTGCACGACGGCCCTCCGTACGCGAACGGCCCCATTCATCTAGGCCATGCTCAGAACAAGATTTCCAAGGACATGATCAACCGCTACAAGGCGATGCGCGGCTTCCGCACTCCCTATGTGCCTGGCTGGGACTGCCACGGCCAGCCGATCGAGCACAAGGTCGAGACCATGCTCGGCACCGAGAAGTTCAACCAGCTGCCCACCGAGAAGGTCCGCGAGCTCTGCCGCAAGATGGCTGTCGAGCAGGTCGA
>CAKUKU010000026.1 GCA_934663775.1 uncultured Ellagibacter sp.
CGCGGACATGGCTCAGCTGGTAGAGCACCACCTTGCCAAGGTGGGGGTCGCGGGTTCGAACCCCGTTGTCCGCTCCAGAAACTCAAACGACCTGGTCATCCGACTGGGTCGTTTTCTATTTGCTGGAAGTAGCCCGAATCGAAGATATCTGTTCTGTACTTTTAAGCATGTCCTTCGGGGAGGGCTTCTCCAAGCGTGAATCCAGAACGACCTTGTTCTAAACCTTGGGCGTCCTTTGGTGTCCCTGAGGGCTTCTCAGGGTTCGTTACTAGCGTCCGGGATAGTATCTCGCTTATTATGCATTGCCGTTACCGAGCGTGGCCTTTGCTAGCCTCTTGCCTTGTAATATGGTTGCGACATTGGGGCCAACTCATAAAGTGCAGTGAAAAGGGGAGATTCTGGCGCGAAAACCGAGGTATCCCACTGGAAATGCTTCAGTTTGGCGGTTCGCCGCGGATTGGCGGATTCCATCAGCAAGAAACCCTAGGTAGCAGGCTTGCTCTTTCTGCAGGTGGTTGCAGGTCGAGCATTCTTCGTGGGATACCTCGGTTTTCGTACCAGGATTCGGCATTCAACGTGTACTAAACGGTCTCGAAAGACTTTCGCGAGCTATGTTCCCGATCTGGGCAAAGGAATGCTCGGGCAATCTCATCTGCCAGGATTATCTCCGCTATCGTTGGCTCCTTCGGTATGTTGGAAGAGTCAAGACTCGATGGGGGGTGGGTGGCTAATAGGAAAGCGGCGCCTAGGATGTCCAAGCCCATATCAGGCCGCTCAAGCCTATGGGGCTTACTACCTCGAATAGCAAAAGAGCCAGGCGCTTTGCCTGGCTCTTGGATTCATGGTGGGCGATACAAGATTTGAACTTGTGACCCCTACCGTGTCAAGGTAGTGCTCTCCCCCTGAGCTAACCGCCCATGATATGTTTCCGCTCAACGTTTCCGTTTGGCGCGTCAACAAGACGATAGTTTACCAGAACCAGCCGTCTTGCCAACCCCTATTTCCAATTTTTTTGAAAAAGTTGGCCAAGCGAAGATTCTAGCCCTTGCGACCTGCCGTCTACTGGGTATGGGGTCGCGGTGCGGGGTGCCTACTTCGTCATGCGGATGCCGACGTAAATCGCGGTATCGAGGAGTCCGTTGATCTTGTACACGCTTGATAGCGGGATAGCGGAGACGCGCCACTTGTACGTCGTCCCGTTCGCGTCGATCGTGCCGGATTGGTAGGTGTTGCCCGCATCGTCGGTCCCCGCGTCGATCACGGCGGCCTCGGTGAGCCCTCCTGCCTTTATCGCGCTTTGAATGGCGGCATCGACGCTGCCGGAGGAGAAGTCGGCGAACTTCAGCCGCATATCGGTTGTTCCCGTACGGTTAACCGTAAGCGTCCACGACCCCTTCAGCAGGCGCGAGGCGTCGGTAGCGGATAGGCTCGAGACGCCGCTTGCGTACATGACGCCCGCTTCCGCGAGGGAAACGTCGCTCGGCAGCTTTACGATGTTGAAACCGCCGTCGGGGTATTGCACTTCCTTGGTGGTCTCGTAGGTGGTGTACCCGGCGTCGATGAGCGACTGCTTGATCGTGTCGTCGCTGCTTTCCATGAACGTCGTAAGGTTGGGGATGTCGTAGCTCACGTCGCGCGCGAGGTTGTCCGCGACCGTCTGCTCCGCTCGAGCGGGCGCGCCGTAGACACCGTCGAAGTACTTCGCGAGCATGAAGGCGCCGATGAGGGCCGCAACAACGATGAAGACCCCGGCTAGGGCGTACGACTTGCGCGGAAGCTCGAACGGTCGCGCAAGGCTCGAGCCATCGATGTACTTCACGGAACCTTCGACGTCGGTGAACTCGGGCTCGTGGTTGCGATAGGGCGCATCTTCGAACTTATCGATTGTCATGCTTTGCTCCTGGATGGTTTGTGCATTTCGCCGATTATAGCATTGCCCGTTCATAGCTCCATGGTAGGATACCCACTGCCCGTGGGGGAGTAGCTGGCGCGACATACGCGCGGCACGTTCAACATCGTGGTTCGCCGCAAGGCGGATCTGGCGTGTCTGAAATAGCGAGACTCATGGCGCATCGACGCAGTCGGTGCGCCATGAGTCTTTTTTTATGACCCTGCGCGCTGAACCGGCAAGACGGAACTGAAAAGGAGACGACGACAGTGGACCTTTCCATCTTTGCAAGTCCCGAGGCGTGGATTAGCCTGGTGACGCTTATCTTTTTGGAAATCGTGCTCGGTGTGGACAACATCGTGTTCATCTCGATCACCTCGAACCGCCTGCCGGAGGAGAAACAACACATCGGCCGCAAGCTCGGCCTTGCTGGCGCGATGGTTTCCCGTTGCATCTTCCTATGCTTCGCGAGCTATCTCGTGCACATGGTTGCCCCGCTCTTCACGATTGACCTCGGGTTTTTCGCCCACGGCTTTTCGGTGCGCGATATCGTGCTGCTGCTCGGCGGCGCGTATCTTATCTACAAGGGCATCGACGAGCTTCGCGACGTGCTTGCGCTCACCGAGGAGAAGGCGTCGCATTCCGAGGAGCACAAGGCGAAACACCAGATCGGGCTTGTGCAGGCGATTGCGACCATCATGGTCATGGACGTCGTATTTTCCATCGACTCCGTGATCACGGCGGTGGGCTTGGCGAACTACCTTATCGTCATGATTTTGGCGGTCGTGATCGCCGTCATCATGATGATGGTGTTCATCGATCCGATTTCCGACTTCATCAACAAGCACACGGAGATGAAGATCCTCGCGCTTTGCTTCATCTCGGTTATCGGCGTGCTGCTCGTGCTCGACTCGCTCGGCATCAACTCTGGCATCGAGGTTCTCGACATGCATATGGAGAAGCTCATGGTGTACTTCGCTATGGTGTTCGCCTTCGTGCTCGAGCTCATCCAGATGCGCTGGGCGTCGAATTTCGCGAAGTGGAAGCAATCCCTTGCCGGCGGCTCGGGGGCTTTGAGCGAGCCTGAACCTGAAGCGCAGATACAGGCGGAGCGCATCAACGAGGCGCAGGTCGTTGAGTTGGGCGACTCCTCCAGGCGAGAAGGGGAATAGCGCAACGCGCATGGCAGCGCATTGCCTGCGGGCTTGGGCTTCGGAGGGATTTTCAAAAAAGTTGAAATACCCTCTTGCGCTCGAAGGCGATTCTGGTAACATATCCAATGTTGCGTCTGACACAGACGAACAACTCGTCGGAGTGGTGGAACGGCAGACACGCTAGCTTGAGGTGCTAGTGCCCACTTAACGGGTGTGCGGGTTCAAATCCCGCCTCCGACACCATCAAAACGAAAGCCCCTCTTCAGAGGGGCTTTTTTTCATTTTGACCAGCGTAAAACTTCCCGATTGGTCCCGCGCTCGTCGCCAGCAGGGCAGGCCTCTGCTCTACGCTTCGCCGTCGGCCCAGGGAGCGAGCTTTTCTTCGCCCTCGGCCCCGAACAGTTCGAGGCATTCCTCGCAGACGACAAAGCGTGCGGCTCCGGGAAGCACTCGCGCTGTGAAGGGCGTGGTTGCCGGAGCGACCTCGCCGTCGTATTGGATCTGCATCGGCGGATCAGCCTCGACGTGGACCTCCTTCGCTTGAAACGTCTCGATGGTTTCCGGGCTGTCCTTGAAATTGTCGTGGTCGATGGCGCGCGCGAGTAGCGCGGGGACGAGGCCGAACGCGTTTTCGGCCTTTAGCACCACGACGTCGAGCAGCCCGTCACGCGGATTGTTCTTGTTCGTGACTGAGATGTCGAACTGGATTTTCGAGAAATTCACCACCAGGATGCCGAGCCCCTCCGATTCGACGGTCTCGCCGTCTAAGGTGAGGCGGATCTTGGAGACGGGCGGCAGGGGGTTCGCGATGGCAGCGGAGAAGTACGCCATCGGGCCGAGCAGGCGTTTGGACGGCTGGGCGCCCTTCATGATGGCCGCATCGTAGCCGGCGCCCGCCATGATGCCGAAGCCCTTTCGCTCGCTTGCGCCGCCTTCGTCCGTGAAGTTGATGTCGGCTAAGTCGAAGTCGAGCATTATCCCCGCGCGCAGCATCTTCGCGAGTGCGTGCGGCTCGTTGGGGGAGGCAAGGTTCAAGGTGAGCAGGTTCGCCGTCCCCGCGGGGAATGGCATGACGGGGATCCCCAAGCCTGCAAGGCAGTGCGCCGTTGCCGTGACCGTGCCGTCGCCGCCGCTCGCGATGACCGCGTCGAAGTCGCGCGCGTCGGCGAGCATGCTTTCGAGTTTGGTCGTGCCGTCGGTCGAGCGCAGGCACACCTCGTCGCCGTCTGCGGCGAACGACCGCACGAAATCGTAGATGGCGCCTTCTCTGTAGCCAGACGCCAGGTTGTTCAGCACGAGCAGTTTCACAGATACCCCTTCGATTGCTATTATGGGAATTGTAAAACAATGCGCGATTCAGGCGTGCTAGATAAGTAAGGAAACCATTTTGTACCTAGCCGACCAAGCGAGCCTCGAGGCGTTCGTCGAACGTGCCATGGGCGCCGAGGTGCTCGCCATCGATACCGAATTTCTCCGAGAGAAAACTTACTACCCGAAACTCTGCCTTTTGCAGATGGCGACCGATGACGAGGTCGCGATCGTCGACCCGCTTACGGTCGACGACCTAGGGGTGCTCGAGCCGCTTTTGGAAGACGAGCGCACGATGAAGCTGTTCCATGCCGGTGGGCAGGACATAGAGATTCTCCTGCGAGAGGTGGGCTCCATGCCGCGCCCGCTGTTCGACACCCAGGTTGCGGCGGCGCTTTTGGGGCATACGCAGCAGATCGGCTACGGCGCGCTCGTCCACGCCGAATGCGGCGTGACGCTGAAAAAGACCGACTCGTTCACCGACTGGTCGCGCCGGCCGCTCTCCGACTCGCAGATCGACTACGCCGCCGACGACGTGATTTACCTTCCACGGCTGTATCGCAAGATGAAGGGCAAGCTCGAGTCGAAGGGGCGCCTCGGTTGGCTTGCCCCCGACTTCGAGGAGATGATGAACCCCGAGAAGTACAGCGAGGACCCGATGCTGCGCTATCGGCGCTTAAAGCGCGTGGCGCAGCTCAACGGGCGGCAGCTCGCCGCGGCGCGCGAGTTCGCCGCTTGGCGCGAGGAGGAGGCCAGAAAGCGCGATATGCCGCGCAAGTGGCTCGTTTCCGACGAGCAGATCGTCGAGGCGTGCCGGCGCGATGCCCGCACGATCGATGACCTCTACATGGTGCGCGGCGTTCGCGAGAAGCTCCCCGTGCGCGACGCGCGCGAGGTGCTCGCTCGCATGAACAAGGCGACGTCGCGTCCGAAAAACGAATGGCCCGAGCTCGACAAACCCTCGCGAAGCGAGCGCAACGTCGACGCGTCGCTCGACCTTATGTGCGCGCTTGTTCGTCTGCGTGCGAAGGAGAACGGCGTTGCCATGCAGACGCTTGCGAGCCACAGCGACTTGACGGCGCTCGCTCGCGGTCACTTCGAGGGCATCGACCTCATGCGCGGGTGGCGACGTGCGCTCGTGGGCGACGAGCTTGTCGATTTGCTGGAAGGGCGCATCGCGTTGAGCCTGGTCAAAGGCGAACTTATCGTCGAGCGCTTGGGATAGCGCCCACCTGTGCAGGGTGCGGCTGCGGAAGCGCTCGGGAGCGCTCGGGGGCGCACGGCGCGGTTGCGGGTACGTGCGACCCGGTCTGCTGCGGGTGCGTATTCCGAGTCGAACGGCGGCCGCACGGGCGCTTCGCCGCTGCGGTGCTTCTTACGGTTTGCGAACGTTTCGCGTAAAGGCGCCATCGGCGGCAGCGAAGCCCCTTTCGATACGTTAAAGTGTACAATTGTTCGTAAAAAGGCGAACTTTGTCTGCCCCTTTGCTAAGGAGTGAGTCTACACCGATGTTTATGAGTGGAAGCTATCTGGGCCTCATCGTCGTCACCATGGTGATCGGCATGGGCGCCCAATGGTATGTGAACAACCAGATTTCGAAGTACACGCGCGTGAGGTCCTCGTTCGGCATGACCGGCGCGCAGATGGCTCAGCGCATGCTGGCCGATCACGGCATCACCAACGTCGCGATCAGGCAGGGTGGCGCGAATCAGGATCATTTCGATCCGCGCGACAATTCCATCACGCTCGACCCCGAGGCCTTCCACGGCACGAGCGTCACCGCGCTCGCCACGGCGTGCCATGAGGCGGGGCATGCATGCCAGTATGCGCAGGGCTATGCGCCCATGAAAGTCCGCGGCGCACTTGTGCCCGCCGTGAACCTCGCATCGAACGCGTGGGTATTCCTGCTCATGATCGGCATCGTCATGCAGCTTGCGGGGTTGCAGGCGCTTGCGATCGTCATGTACGCGGTCGTCGTGCTGTTCCAGGTGGTCACGCTCCCCGTCGAGTTCAACGCGTCGCATCGCGCGATGGATTACCTTTCGGGAGCGGGCATCGTCGCGGCCGAGCGCAAGGGCGCCTTCAACGTGCTACGCGCCTGCGCGCTCACCTACGTCGCCGCGGCACTCACCTCTATCCTGCAGCTTCTGTGGCTTTTGGGCCAGCGCAGCGAGGACTAGCGCCCATGGAGCGCTGGGAGGAAAGCCTTAAGCGCGCACGCAGCGCTTCGCGAGAATCGCGCGAGGGTGCGTACGGCGCATCGGAGGGCTTCGCGTTCGGGCGCGCGAGGTCGGGTGCGCGGTACTCGGTCGAATCATCGGGCGAAGGCGCTCGTCCTGAGCCCGAGCCGCTTTCCGTGTCGGGGGCGATGGCGCTTGCCAAAGGGGCCCTCGAAGACGTCACCGTGAAGCTTGTCGGCGAGGTGTCCGAGGTGTCGAACAAGGCGGGCTACAAGGCTGTTTACTTCACGGTGAAAGACCAGAAGGCATCGCTTCCCTGCATGATGTGGCTCAATCGCTATCGCGCACACGGGGTGAATCTTTCCGTTGGTGCGCTCGTCGAGTTGACGGGGCGTTTCACGCTCTACGCCCCGAAGGGCCGTATGAATTTCGATGTCTTCTCGATCAGCCTGGCGGGCGAGGGGAACCTGCGCGTGCAGGTGGCGAACTTGGCTCGCAAGCTTTCCGCCGAAGGGCTTACTTCCGATACACGAAAGCGCTCTGTTCCTGCGAATATCCAGGTCGCGGGGCTGGTCACATCGCCTCGCGGCGATGCGGTGCACGACGTTTTGCGCACGTTGCGTCGCCGTTGGCCGCTTGCACGCGTGCTCGTTGCCGGTGTTCCCGTCGAGGGCGTGCGTGCGCCGCAGGAACTCGTTCGCGGCATCGAATGCGTGGCCGCCGCAGGGGCCGAGGCGGTCCTTCTCGTGCGCGGAGGCGGGTCGTATGAGGACCTTATGCCCTTCAACGACGAGGGGCTCGCGCGCGCCATCGCCGCCTGCCCCGTGCCCGTCGTGACGGGGATTGGACACGAGCCCGACACGACCATCGCCGACTTGGTGGCCGACGTCCGCGCGTCTACCCCGACGGGTGCCGCCGAGGCGGTATCGCCCTCCTCGGCCGAGCTTTCGGCGGGTCTCATCTCGCGGGCGCAGGCCATTCGCGACGGGCTCTCACGCAGGCTCGACCGATCCCGCATTGCGGTCGATCGCGTCGCGACGCGACCCGTGTTCAAGGATTCCACTTACCTGCTCGGCACCGACATGCAGACCATCGACTATCTGTCCGAGAGGCTCGTTCGCGTCGAGCCTGCGCGCGTTGCTCGCGAAGGCGAGGCGGTCTGCGCTCTCGCGGCGCGCCTTGCCCGCGCGCTGCCGGCGAACACGGAGCGCAACCGCGCGCAGCTTTCATCTCTCATCGCGCGAATGCAGGCGGCGGGGACGCACGTGGCTGCCCGTGATGCAGCGCGGCTCGAATCGCTCGCCGATCGGTTGGCCTCTCGCGGGAAGGGCCTGGTCGCGCCCTTTGCGCACGAAGTCGGGCTCGCCGCTTCCCGCCTCAACGACCTCTCGCCGCTCGCCGTGATCGCGCGCGGCTACGCGATTGCCCGCACCGAGACGGGCTCGGTGGTGAAAAACGTCGCGCAGGCGCCCTTGGGCTCGAAGATCGCCGTGCAGGTGTCCGACGGCACGCTTTCATGCACGGTGGATGCCGCGGTGCCTTCCGGCGGCGATTGAATATAAGGAACCTACTCAATGACGAACGACGAAGGAGAGATTCGCATGGTGGAAGAGAAACCGATCGAGGAGCTCACGTTTCGCGAGGCGATGGCGGAGCTCGATCGAATCGTCGGCGTACTCGAGAGCAATTCTCTCGAGCTCGAGCAGAGCGTTTGCGCCTACGAGCGCGGCGTGAAGCTCATCGCATCGCTTAAGCAGCGCATCGACGGCGCCCAGCAGCGCATCGACGTGCTCATGGGCGAGCTGGAAAAGCCCGCAGACGACGACGTTCGCGACACGACGCTTTCTTAAGGCCCGCTCGCCGCACCTGACCCGATTTCGTCGCAGCTGAGCTCTTGCTTGCTCACCGCTTGCCGAATTCGGGGTCGATGCCCGCCTGCGTTTTCCCTCGTACGCCTACAATTTACTTAAACGTAACGTTGTAGGAGGTAGGCTGTTGAAGGTCCTTGTCATCAATGCTGGCTCGTCCTCTTTGAAATACCAGTTGGTCCATGTCGAAAGCCGCACCGTCATCGCGAAGGGCATCTGCGAGCGCGTAGGCTCGGCGAACGCCTTCCATAAGCACGGCATCGACGAGAACGAAGTCGTCATCGACGCGCAGATGGCCGACCACGACGCCGCCATGGCGCTCGTGCTCGAGTCCTTAACCGAGGGTGACGACGCGCCCATCTCCTCGCTCGACGAGATCGACGCAATCGGCCATCGCATCGTTCAGGGCGGCAAGTACTTCGACAGGTCGGTCCTCATCACCGATGACGTCATCGAGAAGATCGCCGAGCTCGCCGAGCTCGCTCCGCTTCACAACAAGGCGGCGCTCATGGGCATTCACGCCTGCCAGAAGCACATGCCGAACATCCCCATGGTGGCCGTGTTCGACACATCGTTCTTCCAAACGCTGCCGCCGAAGGCCTACATGTACCCGCTTCCGTACGAATACTACGAGAAGTACGCCATCCGCAAGTACGGCGCACACGGCACGTCGCATCGATACATTTCCGAGCGCGCAGCGGTCGTGCTCGACGAGCCGCTTGAGGACTTGAAGCTCATCACCTGCCATCTGGGCAACGGCTGCTCCATGAGCGCCATCGACCACGGCGTCGCCGTGGACACTACAATGGGTTTAACACCGCTCGACGGCCTTATGATGGGCACGCGTTGTGGCTCGATCGATCCCGCCATCGTGCCGTTTCTCATGGAGCACGAGAATCTTTCGACCTCCGAGATCAACGACATCATGAACAAGAAGTCGGGCCTGCTCGGCATTTCGGGCGTGAGCAACGACCTGCGCAGCGTGCGCGACGCTTCCGAGGGAGGCAACGAGCGCGCGCAGCTCGCTTACGACATGTACTCGAATTCCGTGAAGAAATACATCGGCGCCTACATTGCCGTCATGGGCGGCGTCGACGCCATCGTGCTCACCGCGGGCGTGGGGGAGAACTGCGAGAAGATGCGCCGTATGATCTTCGCCGGCCTGCAGCCCCTCGGCATCATCTTGGACGAGCAGAAGAATCGCCAGCGCGGCTTTGAGCGCGAGATTTCCGCCGACAACTCGGCCGTGAAGATCATTATCATCCCCACCAACGAGGAATACATGATCGCGCTCGACACCTTCCGCATCGTGGAAGAAGAGCAGATGGGGCAAGAGCTGTAGGCTTTCCTGCCAACCTGCGTATACGCATGAAACGAAGCGGGGCTCAAGTCGTGAAACTTGAGCCCCGCTTCGTTTTGCCTGGCGGCTGCCAGGTCGTTGGATACTTGACCGAATCAGCTGGCCTAGCCCTTCAAGGCCTGCGCCTGCACGCAGGTGATGGCGGCCACACCCACGATGTCGTCGGCGGAGCAGCCGCGCGAAAGGTCGTTAACGGGGGCGGCGAGACCTTGGGTGATCGGGCCGTAAGCTTCCGCCTTCGCAAGGCGCTGCACGAGCTTGTAGCCGATGTTTCCCGCATCGAGGTCGGGGAAGACGAGCACGTTCGCATGCCCCGCGACACGCGATCCGGGCGCCTTCGACTCGCCCACGGAAGGCACGATCGCGGCGTCAAGCTGCAGCTCGCCGTCAAGCTCGAGGCTCGGGTCGAGCTCGTGGGCGATTTCCACCGCGCGTGCGACCTTGTTCGCATCGTCATTTCGCGCTGAGCCCTTTGTGGAGTGCGAGAGCATAGCGACCGTGGGATCGGTTCCCATGAGCGTCTTCCAGGAGCGCGCGGAGTTCACGGCGATATGCGCGAGCGCCTCGTCATCGGGCTGCACCTCAAGGCCGCAGTCGCTGAAGATGAACGTGCCGTCCTGCCCGTATTCGCAGTTCGGTACCACCATCACGAAAAACGAGCTTGCGAGTTTCACGCCGGGCGCGGTCTTCAAGATCTGCAGGCAGGGCCTGAGCACGTCGGCGGTGGCGTGGCGGGCGCCCGAAACCATGCCGTCGGCCTCGCCGCACTTCACCATCATCGCGCCGAAATACATCTCCTCGGAAATCTTGTCGAGCGCGTCTTCTGGCGTCATCCCTTTGTGTTTGCGCAGTTCATAGAGGCGCGTTGCGAACTTCTCGCGCAGATCGGACGTTTTCGGGTTGACTATGTGCACCCCTTCAAGCGCCCGCCCACCTGCCTTGAGTTCCTCTTCGTTGCCGAGGACGATCACGTTGCAGGCGTCGTGTGCGACGAGCTTCTCCGCCGCCTCGAGCGTTCGCTCGTCACTGCCTTCGGGCAGCACGATCGTCTGCTTGTCCGCCTTCGCGCGGGCGAGCATGGTTTCCAAAAACGACATGCGTGGTTCCTTTCTCGTCGAATATGCTCGGCATTTTACCCTCATCACGCGGCATTTTTTGTCTCATTTGTATGTGATGGCGTATA